>JADZGF010000017.1 GCA_020854065.1 Candidatus Nomurabacteria bacterium | reverse complement strand
TTAGAAACACGGTGGAAGGAAATAAAACACGCGCTGGAAAAAATAGAACGAGGTACGTATGGTGTCTGCGAAGTTGATGGGGGAGAAATCGAACGAGAACGACTTGAAGCAATCCCGGCAGCTCGGACCTGTACTACACACATGTCAAGTAAATGTCCCACCAAGCGGGGGGACTCTTTATTTCCGCGGTTCATGTCTCCGCGAAAATTCAAAGTGTTGTGACTGCATGCGCTTTTCGCTTTTTCTCTGCTCATTACGTACTGCCAGAGACGAGACGATATAGAAGACAGAGACAAAAGAAAAGATCATGAGAAGCTGTAAGACAAATCGTGTCTTTGTCATACTGATACTCCTACTACTTCTATGTTGACCGTACCACGACAAGGCTGAATTTTCACTACCCCACGTTAGAGGTGGGGTATACACAAGTCGAGGTTACTGCCGTTGTTTCCCGCTCTACACTATAGACAGAAGGCTTACACGTAAGTTTCATGAAGGGCGTCCGTCAACAATACACATGAATACCACCACCTATACCGTTGGAGTTACGTCAGTCGTTCTCGTGGTAGCTGTCGCCGTATGGGGTCTAAGTGGGGTTTCTGCTCCACTGCCGGTAAACCCGGATCCGTTTAATAATCCTGAAACCTCTTCACCGACCACCACTACTATTAAACTCGCACTTTTGGATACTGCCGCGTTAGGAAACGGCAAAGAACGTGGATGTGATCGGGTAGTAATGATTGATCGAAAGATTGCTGCAACCTCAAGTGTTCTTAATGCTTCGATGCGTGAATTGTTTGCAGAGGATCGCGAAGAACTATCTGGTGCATTTAATTTTATTGCCCGCACAAACGAAACACTCATGTTTGAGCGCGCTACCATTGAAGCAGGTACCGCACATATCTATCTCATGGGATCACTTTCGGGACTTGCTGGGGTGTGTGACGATCCTCGCGCACAGATACAAATAGAAGAGACTGCGTTGCAGTTCTCGAGTATCGAGCGTGTTGAAATTTATCTCAACGGCACTAAAACTAATTTAACTCCTTCGCAGCAATAAAAAATACCGACAGGGTGTCGGTATTTTTATCGGAACGGATTGGATGCGCCGCGCACTTCAAAGTGGAGATGGTTGCCGGTTGATTTACCCGTCGAACCCATTTTGCCAATCACCTGACCTTTGCTGACGGTAGTGCCTTGCGCGATAGTCACCGAACTTAAGTGCGCATAGAGTGTCTGCGTACCATTGCTGTGCTGGATAACGACATAGCTTCCGTACCCGCCGTTGTAACCGCCTTCGCGCGCAACGATCACCGTACCCGCTGCCGCTGCATAAATATTTGTGCCGTATCCTGCACCGATGTCGATACCGTTAAAGCCGTGCAACCCTTGTGTGAGCACACCGCCATCAACCGGCCATCCATAGTACCCACTGATCGAAGGACCTCCACTGCTTCCAAGTGTTGGTGTTGCAGAACTGCCTGGATTGTATTTCGCGGCCGGAGAAGCTGCAATGACACCATCGGGAATGATGACTATGTCTCCTGCAGCAAGCACTGCACTCAAAGCACGTTCGTTATAGTTTGCGATCTCTTGTGCATCGCCATCGTATTTTTTTGCAATCGATGCAAACGTTTCACCTTTCGCAACCGTGTGGCGCACACCAGTGATTGGCAAGATAACAAGCTCTTGTCCCGGTTGAATGTAACGACCTTTAATATCGTTTGCCCAAACAATTGTATTTATTGAAACACTGTAGAGCTCGGCAATTTGCGAGAGCGTGTCTCCTTCGCGTACCACGTGGATACTAATTTGCGATGCTTGTGGACGAGCACTCACATCGCCGCGAGTACCCAAAGGACTCTCTTGTGCAATCAGCGCACCATCAGCAATCAAAATGTCGCCACCGCCAACCGATGGGTTTGGTGTGATGTTTTTAGCGGGTGAGAGAAGCGGCATCGTTTGAGAGTTATAGACTGGTCCAATCTGTGCACTCTGTGCCGACTGAGGCATGAACGTTCCGACGAAATCAAAGAAACCCGCCTGTGCAAGCAAGGGGGTAGCTACAGCCCAAGAAGCAGCGCCGAGAAGGGCACTGTAAACTAACGCTTTTTTAAGCCTCTCCGACAAAAACCGCTTAACCGTCGGGGAGGAACTGGAATATGGGGAATCCAAAGGGTTTTTTACCTGAATTCTGCGTGATTCTGCTAAAAAATGGCTTAACTAAGCCTTTTTTAAGCTCCCGTCACTGTACTTAGCAATGATAGCTACCCCCGTGTGCGCGGTCAACACACGATATTCAGGTTTGTGGAAAAATAAAGCTCAAAAACCCAAAAAATATTGAAAAATAAGGCCCAAAAGGGTATAGTGTGCTCAATGGATCGGCACGCTGATTTAAATCCAGCCCAGAGAAGTGCCGTTTTGGCAACAGAAGGACCCGTGTTGGTCCTCGCCGGGGCGGGTGCAGGCAAGACCAGAGTCATTGTGGAGCGCATCAAGGAAATTATCCGCAATGGGACCGAGCCAGAAGCCGTTCTTGCCATCACTTTTACCAACAAAGCAGCAGGGGAAATGCGCCAGCGCATCGGCCCCGGCCCGTTTGTATCGACATTCCACTCCCTAGGACTCTATCTCTTAAAAGAACACCACAAATTACTGGGATATAAGCGTACCCCCGCTATATACGACCGCTCCGATTCACTGAGCACTATAAAAAAAGCCCTGAAAGAGGGTTTCGCTGAAGAATTTGAACCTCGAATGGTGTTGGGAACTATCTCACGACAAAAAGGGGACGGGGTTCGGGTTGATGCATACGATGGAGGTTCCAACCCATACGACCGGGCAGTAGCTGCTGCATGGCGTAAATACGAGAGTGCGTTGCGAGAAGATGGAGCGGTCGACTTTGACGACCTGCTTTTGCATGCAGTTGAGTTGTTAGAGAAATTCCCTCATGTGCGAGAGCAGTGTCTTAAGCGATGGCGATATATACATATAGATGAGTACCAAGACACCAACCGCATTCAAGCCGATCTCACCCATCTGCTTGTCGGCCCCGCACACAATATTTGTGCTGTAGGTGATGTCGACCAAACTATTTACAGTTGGCGTGGTGCACAAATTGCAAACATTCTTTCGTTTGAGCGCCGATACCCAAACGCGCAAGTCATCACGCTCGAGCATAACTACCGATCAACAAAAAATATTTTAGATGCGGCAAATCATTTAATTGCACACAATACCAACCGACCTGAGAAAAATCTCCTTACTCATAAACCCGCAGGCGAACGCATATCGGTATACACCGCAGGTGATGGTGGCGACGAAGCGCTTTTTGTTGCACATAAAATACAAGACTTGATTCGAAACGGTGCACAACCAAATGACATTGCGGTGCTCTATCGCGCAAACTTCCAATCTCGATTACTGGAAGAAAAACTTCTTGATACAGGAATACCGTATCAAGTGTTGGGAACCCGATTTTATGAGCGCAAAGAAATCAAAGATGTTCTTTCATATGTCCGTGCAGCACTCTATCAAACACCTGCTGATATAGGGCGTGCGAGCGAAACGCCACGACGCGGCATTGGCAAAGTGAGCGTAATGAAACTCTTGCGCAATGAACCAGCTGGTCCAAAAGTAGAAGTATTTAAAAGACTCCTTGAACGTATTGAATCGAAAAAGGAACTGCCGCCACCGGAGTTGCTGAAGTTTGTCATCGTCGAGAGTGGTATGGAGGCTATGTATAAAGAGGACAAATTTGAAGGAGCCGAGCGACTCGGTAACCTCAAAGAGCTCGTTACACTTTCTGCACGATACAGTGATGTGGAAGATTTTCTAGGCGCTGTCTCCCTTGCAAGCGAGCAGGATGAAATAAAGGAAGAGAGAAACCAAGTACGCCTTATGACCATACACGCCTCTAAAGGACTTGAGTTTCCCTATGTATTTATTGTCGGACTTGAAGAAGGACTCTTTCCGATGAGTCGCGAAGCAGGGGAAGATCCTGAAGAAGAACGCCGACTTATGTACGTCGCTATTACGCGTGCAGAAAAAAAGTTGTATCTTTCTCATGCAATGATGCGCATCATGTACGGCAGTGTTGAAGTGCGTCATCATTCGTCATTCTTACAAGAACTACCGGAAGAGGTGCTTGAGGCTGAAAGTCCTGAGCGCATCAGCAAGACTATTTATCTTGATTGATATGTATAAAAAGAAATCACTCGGTCAACATTTTTTAAAGAATCCGTATTATCTCGGCCTTGTTGCTGATGCCGCTCACATTACAAAAGGGGATAGGGTTTTAGAAATTGGTCCAGGAGAAGGAACATTAACTGAAATATTACTTGCACGTGGAGCGGCAGTAACGGTAATTGAAAAAGATTCTCGTTTGATACCAGTACTGAAAGAAAAGTTTAAAGGAAAAAAACTTACGGTAGTCGAAGGGGATGCACTTGAATACGAACCAACATTTAAAAACTACAAAGTAGTGGGAAATGTACCGTATTACATCACCGGTGCATTGTTTAAAAAGTTCCTCAGTGGCCCACACCAACCCTCCACTCTGGTGTTTTTGATACAGAAAGAAGTAGGGGAGCGTATAGCACGGAGCAAGAAAGAATCTATACTTTCGCTCTCAGTTAAGGCATACGGAACCCCTCTATATATAAAGAGTGTCCCCCGAGGGGTATTTAGCCCTCCTCCCCAGGTCGATTCGGCCATTGTGAGCGTTACAGACATATCGCGGAAGAATTTTAAGAACAAAGAGCATGAGGAGCGGTTTTTTGAACTCGTAAAGAAAGCATTTGGCGGGAAAAGGAAAAAACTCGGCACTACGCTTGGTGCCCACGCGAAAGATCTCAAAGACCTGCGACCTGAGGACATTCAACCTGAACAATGGCTTACACTAACCGCTGATTAGATCGCACTAGTGCCTACTATTTGCATACGCAAGCCAACCAGAGGAACAGTACCTACTTTGCAAACATAGGGAGTATCTGCCACGCCGAGTACTTGCTGACCGATATTTCTTGGGGGACCTGCAAGGTAGGTGAGTGTGAGCGGTGTCCACACATAGGCGACAGGGAAAATACCAGCAGGTATTATCTTTACCCAAATCGAGGGTCCCAGGCCACCTATACATGGTGTAACTGCCACGATACGGCCTCCAAATGAGACCCCGAGTGCGGCAGCAGGAGACGGGATAAGTAGCACAAAAAGCATAACCCCAAGAATAAAAGTACGTACTCGATTCATATCTCCAGTATACTAGAAAGATGGACATTGGTCGGTATCTTCCTAGCACGCGCCTTATCACGATGGCCGCCTCGCTTCTCGCTGCTATAGGATTAGTTATTGGAGCACAGTATATATCTAAAACACCAGGCCCTAGTTCACTTGCAAGCGCTCCTAAAAGCCCTATCGATGCCGACTGGGAACAAACACTCCAAGAAATACAGTTAGAAGCTGGGGTTAGTGCACCTACACCACCGCCAACTAATATCGTTAATGCATTTTTAGCTGAAGCGACGAGCGACAACCTTACGTCTACTATTGGAAGAACGTTATTAGTGAATCTTTCAGCAGCAAATGCCCAAGGGTTGGGAAACGATATACCAACTCAGGATGCACTCATCGAAGCCGCCGCCGCGCAGATCAGTTCTGGAACCATTCGACCCTATACGGCACGGGAAGTCATCACCATCCCCCAAACAAAAGAGTCCTTGCAGCAATATGGCAATCAATTAATGAGTATATTGGTTACATACCCGGGTACTAATGCGGGCGAAATATTGTTCGCCTTTGGCGAGACACTCGACTACAACGACCCGTCTAAATTAGAACCGGTAAAGACTGCAAAAAGCGCGTATCAAAACTTAGCTACGGGGTTAATGCAACTACCGGTACCGGAAACGTTGGCACCATTGCATGTACAAATAGCAAACAATCTCTCCCTTATGGGAAGTGCCGCAGGGGAGATGTCGACTGTGCTCACCGACCCATTACGAGGTTTGAGCGGTATACACAATTACCAAACAGCGAGCGACGAAGCGTCCCGTCTGTTAACAGTAATTGCCGGAACATTCAAGAACAACGGTATAATTTTTAACGAGGACGAACCAGGAGCCACCTGGAATGTTTTTGTTGCATCACCTTAGTTGTATGAATAAGCGCACCATATTTATTATCCTAGGCGCCCTATTGTTGCTCCTTATTATTGCACTTGGATGGTGGTGGTTTTTAAGCTGGAGCGACGAGCAACAAGGACCACGTGAAGGCTTCGGCAGTGG
>JADZGF010000016.1 GCA_020854065.1 Candidatus Nomurabacteria bacterium | reverse complement strand
TGAATAAGCGCACCATATTTATTATCCTAGGCGCCCTATTGTTGCTCCTTATTATTGCACTTGGATGGTGGTGGTTTTTAAGCTGGAGCGACGAGCAACAAGGACCACGTGAAGGCTTCGGCAGTGGTGACGATCGCACCGTGGGCTTAGGAACTGGGGAACAAACCAACCAAGGCACTGGATTCACCGATGGAAGCGGAGATGGCAGCACCACAGGACTTGATGGAAACACCACCAACGTTAACTTAGGCACTATTGGTGGCACAGATTCAGGCAATTCAGGTAGCGCTATTGGTGGCGGCACCCAAGGAAGCCCTACCATAGGCACCAACACTACCGGCGCCCAACCAGGAGGGATTTCGAGTAGTGGTGCCAGCAGTACTGGGGTAGGAGTAGGAAGTGGCAGTCCAAACACCAGCCCGATAGGAGGGAGCGGTCCCGGCGTCGTTGCTGTTGGCGGCGGCGGAACAGCAAGTGGTGGCGGAACAAGCGGGGGTGGAACAGGTGGAGGCGGAACAGGTGGTGGTGGAGGCACCGTAACACCCGGAGTCGACTGGCTCCCAGGAGGACCACTCTCGAGCTTTAACCCAACAGCTATTAACCAATTAAACAATGGGAGCATCGGCGGGGAAATAAGTTTTTTTGGGACACCGCCCCAACCTGGCAGTATCGACGAGTTTTCTGACGATAGCTTTACTGCCGCACTTGCAGTTGCGGGAATCGGTACTGCGCTTTGCACTGCAGGACTCTTACCGGGGGTTCTCACTGGCACACTAGCTACTTTGCCAGTTTCAGCAGTTGCAGTCACCGTAAATGCTCCTGTTCAAAATGCAGCGGACAGTAACAATATTTTCCGCGATAACTTTCTTAATTGTGTTGCACGAGCTATTGCACGCGCCGCGCTTCAACAAATTACTGCAAGCACAGTCAACTGGATAAACTCTGGATTTAATGGCAAGCCAACCTTTATACAAAACTACGAAAAGTTTTTTAATAGCGTTGTCGACCAAGCAGCGGGTACCTACATACAAGGGAGCTCGTTGTCATTTTTGTGCAGCCCTATACAGCTAAAAGTACGTATTGCGCTTGCGCAGAGTTATGCCAAACGTAATGCCGCATCATGCACACTGTCGCGCGTATCTTCCAACATCCAAAACTTTATGGATGGAAACTTTAACAGCGGTGGGTGGGCGGGTTTATTACAGTTTACGACCGTACCCACCAATAACCCATTTGGCGCCTACACATTTGCCCAAGTAGAGTTAAGTAACACACAAGCCCGAGCGCAATTAGATGCGCAGCGAAAGATATCACCTGGCGGATTTTTAAGTATGGAGGAGTGCACCCCATATCCAGTGCGGGTCTGTAAAATAGTAACGCCTGGTAAAACAATAGAAACTGCACTCGAGCAAAACTTGGGTGTTTCGCAAAAAACACTTGAGTTAGCAGGTGTCGCTGGCAGTTTCGACACCATAATCTCGGCGCTTCTACAGCAATTAATGCTACGTGCACTTCAAGGTGGTGTTGCCAATCTTTCGGGTAGCGGGGGCTTGGGTGGGTACGAAGGAAATTTTCTTACCCCGGAGCAGCAGCAGGCACAAGCACAAGGCAACACTCTTCTCACTACACTCAGCGGCATATCAAACACCGCAAGCCAGTATGGCGCCGTGGCGCAAGGTGCCATTACCGACATACAATTAACGCAACAGCGTATACAAGAGTTGGTTAACTGTCATGAGTTTAAAAATGACAGCACACAAGCAGCCGCAACAACAGCCCGCATTACAGCACTCGAGCAGCGTGTGGCGTTTTATAACAGCCGAATTACGGAAGCAAATACAGTCATCGCAACACTTCAAGCCTTTCAGAGTCGTCTATTGCAAGCGACCTCGCCAAACCAAATAACGTCAGTAAAAAACGATCTAGACGCAGCTGTTGCTAACGGCACCCTTATTTCAGCAGCTCAGGTCACTACCGCACAACAAGACCGTACCACCCTTCAGGCAGAGCTTGCCGCACAAAACCAACAAACACAGACCGCACTACAACAATGCCAAACTTTGTAACAAAAAAACTCATAATAAGCCTTGTGGGTGGATTTGTGTTGGGATTTATAATCCTATTAAGTTCTCCATCCTCGACTTTAGCTGCTATCACAAGCTCATCGCAGCTCTCAGATGCGTGTGTTAACTCTTCAGGCGGGTCGGCGTGCACCGCAGAAGAAAACGCTTACCTGAGTTCGTTGGATACCGTTGAATCACAAACCGCCTTAAGAGAAGCGGTTGCCCAGAGAACACGAGACGCGGTATCCGCTACTCGAAACGGCACTACCGGCTGTTCATTCAGTCCTTCAACATGGGACCTCTGTCTCTCTAATGTTATTTACGTATTTACCGTTGGCATAGGTTCAACTTTCGCTTTTATTGGTGCCTACTTCTTCAATATTGCAGTGAGTCTTGCACTAAACAGCTTAGCGTATGCACAGGGCTTTATCTCACAAGGGTGGACTATGGCACGCGACCTTGCCAATATGGGTTTTATTTTGGCGCTAGTCTATATCGCCTACACCGTATTACTTAGAGCTGAGTCAGGTGGCACCATGCGCATGCTTGCATGGGTTATCGTAATGGCGCTCATTATTAATTTCTCCTTCTTCTTCACTCGTCTCGTAATTGATGCGGGAAACATTTTGGCGGTGCAGTTTTATAACGCCGTACCAACAGACGGCAGGACATTGGCGGACACTTTAGGAGATACGCGTGGTGGAAGTACGATAAATAGCACATCCCAATTTCTCACAAGCAATAATAAAACTTTCGAGCGCACCAAAGACCTTACGCATCCGATTATGAACGGACTCAACATGCAAGGACTCTTTAGTACGGCCATTTTCGACAAGTGGTACAAGGACCAAAACAGAGGAGTGGGTGGTGGAATCAATGTATTTCTTACACTCTCGTTTATTTATATTGCTGTTGGCGCAATGTACTTTATCCTGGCTGTAATGTTTTTGGCAGCGGGAATTAAATTCTTAGCACGCATCGTGGTGCTGTGGTTCCTTATCGTTGCATCACCACTGGCATTCCTCGCAAAAACAACTTCCTTGTCGAGTAAATACTATGATTTGTGGCAGAGATATCTTATTACCCACACCTTTTATCCAGTCATATTCCTCTTTATCTTTCTCTTCATCTCACTCGTGATGAAGGATCTCAATCCTACCGGAGCAGCAGGAGGTCTAACACAGTCCATTATTAGCGATTTAAGCGATTTAAATACAGGAAACACTGCGTCAGCTATATCAATCATCGCTGCTAGTATCGCCAACGTTGCTATACGTCTCGGCTTTGTGGTTGCCATGCTCTATATTGGTATGCGCGCCGCCGACAAAGTAGGAGTAATGGGTGCAACAGCAGCAGGCACCTTTACCAATTGGGTCAGCCGCAAAGGCACCGGCGCTTTCTTTGGCGGCAGCGCATGGGCTATGCGCAACAGTATTGGGGCAGCTGCAAACTCAGCCTACAACAGCAGAGGACTTAAAGAATTAGCTTCAAGAAATCGTTTTATTGGTGGCGGCTTGTGGCGAGGGGCTGGCGCTTTGAGTAAAAAGAGTTTCGATGTACGTAATATTGAAAGCGCTCGCAAAGGACTTGGAAAGATTGGTGTTGATACTACCGCAGGCGCAACTGGTGGTTACGTCAAATCATACAGCGACCGTATAACAAAACGTGTTAGTGAAGCAAACAAACTCAAGCCAACTGACCGACAAACACAAAAAGCGCAAGAAGAAGCGTTGAAACAGATGGCGCCGGTGGACAAAATGCATCTCCAAGCTGCTGAAGAAAATTACGCTCGTGACCAAGCTCGTTTTGATTCAGGTGAAATATCCGAACGTGACCTCAAAAAAGCCAAGAAACGCTACGATGACGAGCTAAAACCTCTGCTCGATAATGCTAAAAAACTCGCTGGTTCCGGAAACGTCAGCAATTATGCAAACTCAATTGACATAATGTCGAAGCAGAATCTCTACGGCGCAACAGGCCATTTTCCAGTCCCTGGTTGGATATCTGCAGCGGACGCTGAAGCCGCTGCACAACTTCGTGCACCTAAAGAAGAGGCGGATCGTTTGAGAAGCCTCATAAAAAATGCCACCACCCCACCCCTATCTGGCGGGGGACCAAGCGGTGGGCCAGGAGGTGGTGGTGGAGGCCCAGGCGGTGGTGGAGGCCCGGGTAGAGGCCCAGGCGGCGGACCATCTCCCTCTGGATCTCCTGCTTCTGCGCCCCCAACACCCCCCACCACACCAACTCCAGCAATAGCTGGAACCGCAGTCCCTTCTAGTACCCCAAGTGGCGCCACTACTCATGCCGCTAGCACTATAAGTGGAGAAACGGCCGTGCGTCGAGTACTTGATGAAATGCGCACAGAAGTGACATCATCCGATCGTTCAGCACCGCTACCCCTTAACGAAGTCGTATCACGTCCAAGTACTCCTGAGGTTAAATCCTATGTAGATAACAAACCAAGCACTCCGGGCCTGACCGATACGCCGAAGGTTGCGCTTGATGATAAATCGCTCGACACACTTCGTGGACTTCAAAGCGGACTAAAAGAGGTGGTAAAAAGTACTGAAAAGACGGCACAGCATTTAGCTTCAACTCCTCAACAAACGATACCGAAAGCTCAAAAACTCCCAGAACAGGGAAATATAGGAGTCGACCAAAATCAGTTAAACAACGCAGCTAACGACAATGTCCCGCCAAGTGAAGATCGGAATGTTGCTTAGGTACAATAGAGAATGATATGGAACAAGATATTCAAGCAAAAATAGCTCAGCGACTCGCCGAACTCCCTCCAGATGTTCGGCACGCCATAGAGTCGGCCTCATGGGAACCTAAGATCCGTGAGATAGGGCAGCGACACGCGCTCCATATTGATCAAATGGGTTTGCTCGAAGACGAGACACTCCTCGTCATGCTCGGTTTTGCAGGAACAGACGAATTTGCGCCGCAAATTGCCGAGCAATTGCATATCCCACCCGAGAAAGCTCAAGTACTTGCAGCCGAAGTAAATACTGAAATCTTTTTACCTATCCGTGAGTCTATGAAGCGCTTCATGGAAGAGCGACATCCTGAACAACCTGCAGTTACCCCTGATGTTTCCGCTCCTCAACCACCAGAAACGACCCCAATTCAACCTTCAGCAGTACAGAGAGTTGAAAAACCAGTCGACGTACACGCCGAAACTATACTGACACAACCCACTGCAAGTGTAGCTCCTGCACCAAAACCGCAAGAAAAACCTATTGTTAAGGTCGACCCATACCGAGAGCCAGCAGAATAGCGCTATACTAAGGGTAATGGCGCAGTACCAGGTGCCCCAATTCATTGAGGTCGAGGACAAGATCTTTGGGCCACTCACGCTCAAGCAGTTTATTTATGTCGCAGGAGGTGGAGGTATATGCTTGGCGCTCTTTACGGTATTACCACTATGGCTCTCTATACCGCTTATGCTTCCGCCTCTTGCACTTTCTCTCGCGCTCGCATTTTACGAAATCAACGACAGACCTTTCATCGTCGCTATGGAACACGCATTTAGCTATTACATAGGGAGCAAGCTCTACCTTTGGGCACCGCGCACTCCCCAAAAATCTGCACCAACAGAGGCGGTGGCTCCTGGCCAGAAACCAACCGAGGCGCTCCCTGTCCCCAAACTCTCCGAAAGCAAACTCCGAGACCTCTCTTGGTCGCTTAATATCAAAGACAGGGCACAAGAAGAGCCTCAACAGCCCAGAGCAGGTTTCCAAATTTAATACCCATGCCTACCAACACTAAAGTTAAATCACAAGCAACGCAGGATTTCGTACCACTTAAAGAGGTACGCGACGGTATTGTGGTGCTCAAGGACGGAAGTCTGCGTGCGGTACTTATGGCATCCTCCATTAACCTCGCGCTTAAATCGCAAGATGAACAACAGGCAGTTATTGGACAATTTCAAAACTTTCTTAACTCACTAGAATTTAGCGTACAGTTTTTTGTCGAGAGTAGAGAACTCGATATCCGCCCATACATTGCACTCCTGGAAGACCGCTACGTTAAAGAACTCGACGATCTTATGAAAATACAGATCCGTGAATATATTGCTTTCATCAAAGACTTCACCGAGCGCGCGAACATCATGAGTAAAAACTTCTTTATCGTGGTGCCGTATGATCCTGCACTTGTTGCGCGAGGCGGGGGAGTGGGTGGCGCACTTTCAAATCTTCTTTCAACTGGCCCGAGCACTTCTGCCATACTTACCGATGAGCAGTTCGAACAATACCGAACCCAGATTGAACAGCGCATCAGTGTTATCGAGCAAGGCTTAGTGCGCACCGGTGTACGGGTGGTAACACTTGGCACTGAAGAGGTTATCGAACTCTTCTATAAGCTTTTCAATCCTGGCGAGCTCGAAAAACCAATTCAACTCGTTAAATAATATGGCATTTCTTGACTTCTTAAAAAAACAAAGAGATTCGCAAGCGCCTATTGCGCCGATCTTGCCCGAGCAGATATACAAGGAGGGTGTCCTTGAGCTTCAAGACGTTATTGCCCCTTCTGCACTGAAGATTACGCCGCGCGAAATAAACCTCGGAGACAAAATTGCTCGAACCTTCTTTGTCATGTCATACCCGCGCACACTTACGGACTCATGGTTTGCTCCCATCATCAACCTCGACAAAGTACTCGATATATCTATTTATATTCATCCCATCGACTCGGGGGAGATACTGAAGAAGTTCCAAAAGAAAGTGGCTGAAGTGCAAAGCCAGATTATGTCCCGCGAGGAGAAAGGCTTGGTTCGCGACCCAGTCTTAGACACCGCATATCAAGACCTTGAATCCCTCCGTGATCAATTGCAGCAGGCGCAAGAGAAACTCTTTGATGTAGGCGTATACATCACCATATACGGAACCACAGCGGAAGAACTTGATAAGTCTGAGAGCGAGATTAAGTCTATGCTCGAGAGCCGTTTGGTATATGTAAAACCGGCACTATTCCAACAAGAGCAGGGATTTAAATCGGTAATTCCACTTGGACGCGACGAATTGGGAGTCCACTCTAAACTCAACTCAAGCCCTCTCTCTTCAATATTCCCATTCGTATCGTTTGACCTTACTTCCGACAAAGGTATTCTCTACGGAGTTAACCGACACAACGCTTCGTTAGTCCTCTTCGACCGTTTTAGTCTTGAAAACTACAACTCAGTTATTTTCGCAAAATCAGGTTCAGGTAAAAGTTATGCAACCAAACTTGAGATTTTGCGTACACTCATGTTTGATACCGAAGTTATTGTTATCGACCCTGAGCGTGAATATGAGTTCCTCTCCCAAGCAGTAGGGGGACGTTACTTCAACATCTCGCTTAACTCCGAGCACCACATCAATCCGTTCGACTTGGCACCTCCACGTGAGGATGAGTCACCCGCAGATGTTTTGCGCAGCAACATTGTGGCGCTAGTCGGCATGTTCCGCATCATGCTCGGCGGTCTTACCCCTGAAGAAGATGCAATCATCGATAAAGCAATTACTGAAACCTACGCTCTGAAAGACATCACCGTCGATAGTAACTTCGCAGAAATAGAGCCACCGCTCCTTTCCGACTTTGAATTGGTGTTAGCGGGAATGGAAGGGTCAGAGTCTTTGGTGCAAAGACTTTCTAAATACACCAAAGGTACGTGGTCAGGGTTTATCAACCAACCAACCAACGTCGACCTTAACAAGCGTTTTGTAGTGTTCTCAGTTCGAGACATGGAAGATGACCTTAAACCCGTCGCCATGTACCTCATTACCCACTACATTTGGAATGCAGTGCGTAAAAACCTAAAAAAGCGCCTACTTGTTATCGATGAGGCATGGTGGATGATGAAGAGTGATGACACCGCGAGCTTCCTCTACGGTATGGCAAAGCGCGGCCGTAAATACTACTTGGGCCTTGCCACCATCACCCAAGACGTTGATGACTTCTTGAAGTCACCGTATGGATTGCCGATGATCACCAACTCATCCATCCAAATACTGCTAAAACAGTCACCGACCACTATTGATACCCTGCAAAAGACATTTAACCTCTCGGACGAGGAGAAATTCTTGCTCCTAGAGTCAGATGTAGGGGAGGGAATCTTCTTTGCAGGCTTAAAACACGTTGCTATTAAGGTGATCGCCTCATATACCGAAGATCAGATCATTACTTCGGACCCAAGCCAGGTGTTGGCATTGCGCAAGAAGCGCGCTGAAGTGGCGGTACAATAAAGCCATGTGGCTTAAAGGCATGCCGTTTATAGTTTTTGCCCTATTTATAGACATACTCCAGGCAGGAATCTCCCTCTCAATCATTGGGTTACTCGCAGGAGTTAATGCAATTCCAATTTTGGGGCAAATCACCAGTGCGGCGAGTATGCCACTTGGTATTGCTATGGGGGTGGCTATAAACGGTTCAATAAGCCTTACGGCTGGCGTAGGACACATGTTTGGTATGTACATAACCTTTAACAGCAATTCTCACCGCTTAAAAACGAGAATCGAGGCTATTATCTTGCGCCGCATTTTTATTGCACTTTTTGGAGAAATAATCCCTGGCGTAAATAACCTTCCATGGTGGACTATTGCCACAATACTCACTATTCGAAGCATCCATAAAGAGGAGCGAAAAGCGGCCGACGAGGCCGAGGAGCGTGCCGAAACTCAACCTGCAGAAAACTCACGGGTAAATATCGATGGAGTACGGGTTAACAATCAATCATATGCGACAGCTGCGTAACATAGCTATAACACTTGGGCTCTTTGCCCCAGCGATACTGTTTGCGCAAACAGCGGTACCAGACCCTGTGCGCTACGTTGTCTCTCCCGATACACCAGGAGCAAACCAGGTGGTAACTATCGACATAGAAGGGACTGGGAGCTTTATTGGGGAATCAAAGATAACCTGGTCCCAGGACGGAAGTGTAGTAAAAAGCGGGGTTGGGGAGAGACAGTACTCTTTTACAACCGGAGCATTTGGCAAAACGACAACTATACGAGTAACAATTGAGTCAACTGCGGGCAATTTCAATAAAACGTTTAACTTCAGTCCCTCGACTGTTACCCTTTTGTGGGAAGCGGACACCTCAATACCGCCCCTTTACCGCGGGAAAGCACTTTATAGTGCTGGTTCACCCCTCACTGTCGTTGCGCTCCCAACGGTGTACCAAGGAACATCGCGTGTATCTCCTAATGTCCTGTCCTATCAGTGGCAGCGTGGTGGTGAACCTGTACCAGCCGCATCAGGCTTGGGCCGTACCACATTCCGCTTTTCCGGTGACCAACTTAAGACGTCAGAAGATATACAAGTTGACGTATATGCAGGTACTGTAAAAGTAGGGGTGGGGTATGTCTCTATTCCTACAACCGAACCACTTGTCATTCTTTACCAACACGATGCATTACGGGGCCCTATATACGATCAGGCACTCACTAACGGTATTTCACTCATCGATAGCGAGATTTCAATAAAAGCCGAACCATTTTATTATTCCAATCCGAGTAAAAAAGGTGGGGCACTAAGTTATGCATGGCGGTTGGATGGCGCCGAAGCAACCGGCCCTGATGCCGCGCAGGGTATCCTTACACTGCGACAAACAGGAACAGGGGAAGGTGAATCTTTATTGAGTGTCTCTCTTCAAAACAATAACCCTGCAGAGTTTGTGCAAGCTGCAGAAAATGCAGTACGTATACTCTTTGGCCAAGGATCCGGATCGCCTTTCAATTTATTTAATCTATGAAAAGACTAATCCTTACCATCGCTCTGCTGTTTGTATTCTTGCCGCTTTCTCTGCAGGCGCAAACAACTCCCACAACCCAGACGGAGTTTTGCACAGGAACTCGATGTAGTTACATACCACTTGAGCCACTCCCTGGACAACAAATTGGATCACAAGGTGTTGATTTTGGATCGTACCTCAACTATGCCTTTACACTCTTTATCGTCATTGGTGGCATGTTTGCCGTAGCAACATTTGTATGGGGCGGCATTATGTATATGGTATCGGATGTTGCCAAATCAAAGGATTTAGGAAGAAAGCAGATGCAACGGGCAGTGTACGGCCTTGTTGTACTACTCGGTTCATACGTACTCCTGTACACCATAAACCCCCAGTTGATAAGTTTGGATCGATTCGACACCGCTCTCGAACAACTAAGTAGAGGAACCTCTACCAGTGCTCCTGTATCGGGAGTATCTGTCCAAAATAGTCAACCCGCCGGAGATGAAATCCGCGCATGCCAGTCAGGTCAACCGCCTGGACGAATAAACTACGTACCAGGTGGTTGGCAGTGCGTACCTCGATAACATATGAACCTCAACTGGAAACTCATCGGTATCCTCATCGGCACAACAGCACTGTTGGTGCTTGTGTCATGGTTTTTGTTTGGCAGACAAGAAACACCACAAACCCCACCAGAAAATTTTGGAAGCTTAAACACTCAAACCGATGTAAGTCTCAGCAGCGGGGAAGAGCAATCCCAAAACACAAACACTAATAATGCTCAAAATGGCAGCAACTTACGCATATTTAAAATATCTGACGGACCGGTTGCAGGGGCAACGTTTGTACAGACCTTAAACCCCACCACAACCATTGCGCGCTTTGTCATGGCAGATAACGGTCGCTCATTTGATCTTCCCGTAGATGTACCAGGAGCGGTGCCTCGTGTTGTTTCTAACACCACCATCCCTGGCGTCGCAGAAGTAACCTGGGTTGGTCCTGCTGGAATTCTGCAGTATGTAAACCAAAATGCCCTCAAAACACTCTTACTTAACCTGCCTGCAGCAACCACTTCAACACAATCAGCTCCGGTACGTATCCAATTTTTGGCAAACGATATAAAGAGCATTGCAGTTTCACCTGATGCGACAAAGGTCGTATACCTTCTGCAAACAACCACAGGAAGTGACGGGTACATCGCTAACCCCGACGGAACCCAGGCACGCAAAGCTTTTAGCCTTCCATTCGCACAAATACAGCTTGTATGGCCCACACAGAACACCGTCCTTGCCTACACCGCTCCTGCATACGGGGTTATGGGTATGGCATTCACTATCGAAGTGGAAAGTGGAGTAGTAACACCACTCCTCTCAGCTGCAGGACTATCACTGAGCGCAAGTTGGGGACTAGATCGGGTGGTATATCACACGACCGGCGGCACCGCAGGCCGCATCACCTACGCACGAAATATGCAAAGTGGTACCAATGCGGCAATCTCTTTTGATCCACTCCCTGAGCAGTGTATATGGAGCCGAACATTTATCGTCTCGTATTGCGCCACCGCTGCTACATACGTTCCGGAGAACTACATCGACCTATACCATCTCGGCACTGGGGGAGTAGGGCAACAGATCGTCTCATATGACAGCAACAACTACGCGACACTCATCGCTATTCCTGGAAGCGCTGATGGTGGTATTACCTCAGAAATAGATGACATGGCGCTCTCACCTGACGAGCGATATCTCCTCTACATTAAAAAAGGTGAACGCAGCCTCTGGGGCGTACGACTCTTCTAGTTTGTTTTGTACTTAAGTACGATATGGCGAAACTTACCCTCGCCAGCAGATTCTGTTGCTATCTCAGGATCCTCAGCAAACAGTTCGTGAACCACTAAACGCTCGTATGCACTTTGTGGAGGTAATTCAACATCGTGTTTAAAAAGACGCGCACGCTGTGCAAACATACGTGCATTTTGACGCACACCCTCAAGCTCCTGCTCTCGATAGTTATTTACGTCGATAAAAAAGGAGGAAGCCTCTTCTCCATGAGCATGCTCGACCATGCGCTTTGCAATCGCATTTAATGCGCGCAAATGTTCACCACCAGGACCGATAAGTTCTTTAGAATCAGGAGTGGTAACGCGGACGGTAGTTCGATGCCCCGTCTCAACTTCAAGCGCCTCTATGGTGCACCCGAGCTGCTCAATAAGTTTCCGGGAGAATGCTGAGAGAGCTGCAGTATCCATACACCCCACGATACACAAAAGGGGTGAGGGGAGACAAGTTCCGTTAGGCGAATTTATGTTTTATAAGCCACTCCTGACCTATAGAGAGCACATTTCCTGCAAGGAAGTAGAGACCGACGCCTCCTGGGAAGAAATACGAGAATATACCCATAAGGGCAGGCATGAAGTAGAGCATGAGACCTTGCTGCATCCGCTGAACCTGCGCCTTCTCAGGAGGGAGATTGGCAGGAACGGGGGTACGGCGCAAGGTAAGGGAAATAGCGATGTATTGGGAGAGCGCTACGAGTGCAGCCAGGATAATGTGGTGCGGGGTAAGGAGATTGAGGAGACCAAAGAATGAGGTCGATATGTGCGCTGGTGCTTCGACAAACGAGTAGAGGAAGTCTGTGTCTACTGTAGGGAGTTGTTCATGGAAGAGCGCAAAATAGAGCGCGAGCATAACCACCAACTGGATAATAAGCACAAAAATAGTAGCAAGTGGGTTTACTTTGTACTTCTTAAACAGCGCCATTTGCTCTCGGGCCATCTTCTCCCGATCGTTTTTATGCTTCTCCTTCAGTACCTCAAGTTCTGGCTGCAGTGCCGACATACCGATCTGTGTGCGGATCTGGGAGGTATAGAGCGGATAGAGCAGTACCCGCATGACAATGGTTATGGCGATAATTGCAAGGCCTGCATCAGCGCCTGGCATAACACCGGTTAAGAAAATGAACGCGTTATAGATCGGCTGGACTAAGAAAGTGTTGAACATAGGGACAGTATATCCGCAGTTTTAAATTCAGGCGTTTGAATAAAAAGCACCAGGTTTCCTTTCGGGAGGGGAGTAGGGAGGGCGGCGTAGCCCATACGACGCAAGCGGTTACGATCCGTAGCCTTACGGGCAACTTTAGTGGAAACCACTATGGCAGCCTTGCCTGCCTTTGCTGTAGACACAAAACGAGCAGAAACACTGCTTTTTCGAACACTTTTACCCTCTTTAAGGGTTGCACGGACCTCACGAGCGGTGAGGCGGTTCTTTTTAGGCAACATGGATACCTACGCGTTAGGCGCTGAGGCGGCTGCGTCCTTTGCGGCGGCGGCGAAGCACCGTCTTGCGACCACCAGGCGACGCTTTACGCGAAAGGAAGCCGTGGGCGCGAGCGCGTTTGCGCTTTTTTGGTTGGTACGTTTGCGACATGAGGTCAATACTACCCTATACACAAATAATCCACAACATATACACAAGCCTGACCATTTTGACGCATCTGGATTGCTCGCGTATCCTGATATTACTTTTTTGCTCATGACAACGACGAAAGAACTATGGGAAAACGCTTTGGTCGAGCTTGAGCTCACAATATCGAAACCTAATTTTAATACGTGGTTTAAAGATACCCATATTGTTCGCGTTGAAGAGGGTGTCGTATACCTTGGCGTTCCCTCACAGTTCGCTCGTGACTGGCTTTCAACTAAGTTCCACAAAGATATCCTTCGGAGCCTCCGCTCACTCGAGGAAAGCGTACGTTCAGTTGAGTACGTTATATCTCGTGGACCTAAAAAGGTACCTGAAGAGGTACGAATGACACCTGCTCCCTCAGAACTCCCTCTCGAGGCAGTGCACCAAAAGACCAACCTTAACCCTCGGTTTACCTTTAATTCCTTTGTGGTTGGGCCCTTTAACGAGCTTGCCCATGCTGCTGCCCAGGCAGTTATTCGTAAGCCAGGCATAGCGTATAACCCACTTCTGGTCTATGGACCGACTGGTTTAGGAAAAACCCACCTTATCCAGGCTGTAGGGAACCACTTCCGTATGCAGGCGCCAGAGCGGAAGGTCTACTACGTAACCTCTGAGCGTTTTTCTATGGATTACGTATCTTCACTCCAAGCGGGCAAGGTACAGAGTTTTAAGGAGAAATACCGCCAATATGATCTCTTAATCATGGACGACATCCAGTTTCTTGCAGGAAGAGACAAAATTAAAGAGGAATTCTTCCATCTTTTTAACTACCTCCATGATGGAAACAAACAATTAGTGTTTTCATCAGATCAACACCCTAATATCATCCAAAATCTCGAAGATCGTCTTAAATCACGACTCTCTGCAGGTATGGTGGTCTCTGTTACTCCACCAGATCATCAATCACGCCTCGCTATTGTGCGCTCTAAAGCAGTCGCGCATAACGTTATTCTCCCTGACGAAGTACTCGACTACTTAGCAACCGCAATAGAGGGAAATGTACGTGAGCTGGAAGGCGCCCTAAACACGCTTCTTATCCAACTTGAGATGCGTCAGGACCCACTGACCATTAATGACGCAAAACTTCTTCTACGAGGCGCTGGGACGGTTAAAAAGGCTATCTCTGTGCAGGATGTAGTAAAGACTATTGCGAGCTTCTATGGAGTAGAGGAGGGGAGTATCTACGAAAAGACTCGTCGGAAGGAAGTGGTTCGTCCCCGACAAGTCATTATGTTCCTTTTGCGAGAAGATTTTCGTATCTCATTTCCAACTATTGGAGAAAAACTAGGTGGTCGTGACCACACCACTGTGATACATTCTTGCGAGAAAATAAAGAATGATCTTCGTGTGGATAGCGTGTTGAATAACGAGCTCAATCAGATCCGCATGATGTTGAAATGAATTGTTGTTAGAACACTTGTGGATATCGGTTGTATAAAAATACGTTATTTGGTAAAGATAAAATCGACTTCTCCACTATCCACAGCGCTAATAGTAGTAATAGGTTTATATATAACAAGTTATGAAATTTGAAACCACACTCACAGAACTGATCACCGCGGTTTCAGTTGTTGCTCGTTTTACTGAGAAGAGACCGAACCTTCCGGTGTTAGCAGCAATCTTAATTGTTGCAGAGGGGAGTCGAGTCACCTTACGTGCAACTAACCTTGAGTGTGGTGTGGAGGTAGTGGTACCAGCAAAAGTATCAGTTGCAGGAACGGTTGCAGTGCCTGGAGGTGTATTGGCAGGTTTTCTCCAGAATACGAAAGGAAAGAATTTTAGTGCGCACATAGTCGGAGAAGTGTTAAAGGTTGAGACTGAGCAAGTAAGTGCGTCTATAAAAACAATTCCACATGAGGATTTTCCAATTCTTCCTCGGGTATCTGCAGAGAAATCTTTTACCGTAAAAGTAGATGAGTTTATAAAAGCAATTCAATCAGTGGTCTATTGCGCCTCAGTATCTGCAGTAAAACCAGAACTTCAGAGTGTAATGATTAGCGCTGAGGGTGGTATGTTAACAACCGCAGCTACTGACTCATTCCGTCTTGCAGAGAAGGTGGTACCACTGAAAGGTGGGGGAGTTCCACAAATACTTATTCCTGCACGAAATGCATCAGAACTTCTTCGAGTGATTGAATCGGCAAAAGGCGACATTGAGGTCTACTACAATGATCATCAGATTTCTCTTCAAACTGACGGGTTGTATTACACCAGCCGACTCTTGGACGGAACGTTTCCAAACTACAAACAAATTATTCCAAAATCTTTTAGTACTGAAGCAGTAGTGCTTCGAGAAGAGTTTGCAAATATCCTCAAAGGACTCTCAGTGTTTGCAGATAAGTTTGCGCAAGTATCACTCTCAATCGAACCATCTAAAAAAGCAGTGGTGCTTTCTTCGCGTAATCCTGATGTAGGTGAGCAAGTATCAACTATCAAAGCGACGATAGAAGGGGAGCCAGTCACTATGTCGTTCAATGGCCGCTACCTCATGGATAGCCTCCAGTCTATTGGTGGAGATTCAGTACGGCTTTCTTCGAATGGTCCTGGAAAAGCGATGCTCATAAAAGATGCATCGGATTCGTCATTCCTCTATTTGGCGATGCCAATGAATCGCTAGTTTTCTATAATCGGCGTTCCTGACGGTGCCTGATTTTGAGATTCGAAATACTCTGGTGGAATTATTTCCTGAAGGGGACCCTCTGATTGATTTGAACCTCCTGATGAGGAACCAGAACCAACTGCAGCGCCATATACATTCCGTACCGGGAGATCCCAGTATTCAAACTGTGGATCACTCGCAGGATTAAATGGTTCTGGACCTGTTGGATTGTTTTTATCTACCCAATAGAGAATTTCGTGCACCAATCCATCACGGCCTGGATTGCTCCAGTTGCCTTGTAATACTGGTTTGTTGGGGTTGGGCCATTCCGAACGTGTAAACGCGCTGACGGGGCGTTTAGACAGTGCAAAACGCATGAATTCACTCCATGCCGGAGCAACAATTAATCCACCAGTGCGACGTTCCATTGCAGAGTTGTCGTTATTACCTGCCCATACGCCAACTGCAATGTTCGGAGTGTAGCCTACGATCCAGGCATCCCTATAGTCGTTGGTGGTACCAGTTTTTAGGGCAACGTCTTGAGAAAAAGTACGGAAATTACCCAGACCTAATGGTGCTGAAGCTACTGTATCGGAGAGCATGTCGTTAATCTGCTCGGCCACATGCTGATCAAGTACCTGGGAGCCCACTGGCTGGCTATTATCCTCGATCACACGACCTGTTGGGTCTTCAACGCGCAAGATAGCGCTTGGTTCATATCGCACACCGTTGTTCGCAAAGACACCATATGCACTCGTGAGATCAAGGGGAGTTACTTCGCCACCGCCGAGTACCAACGTGAGGCCGTATCGTGCAGGGTCAGCGAGGGTAGTGATACCCATTGCCTTTGCAAGCCGCAGCACATCAGAGAGACCTGCAAGATACAGTACTTTTACCGCAGGTACGTTGATTGATTGTGCGAGTGCGTTACGCAGTGTCATGGGGCCGCGGAAGTTGTCATCATAGTTGCCAGGGGAGTAGCAGTTACCCTCACTCGTCATGTTGGTAGGCTCGCACGCAGTAGAGAACTGGGTACGTACGTCAAACACAACCGTTTCAGGAGTGTAGCCTTTACGCAATGCTTCGGCATATGCAAATGGTTTAAATGCGGAACCTGGTTGTCGTCCAGGACTTGCAGCCGCAACGTTATACGCCCCCGGTATTACATCGTCGAAATAGTTACGCGATCCAACCATGGTGAGAATTTGGCCATTTTGTGGATCAACACCCACTAACGCCATGTTTGTTGCATTAAAGGATTCCACGTTATTCATGGCGTGCTTGAATACAATCTTTTCCGCCTCAGCCTGGAGTTCGGCATCGAGTGTAGTGATGACGCGCCACCCGCCACGCTGCAGTGCCTCTTCGCCGTATTTTTCTTCCAAGTATTCTTCTACGTAAAAGACGAAGTGGGCAGCAATGATTGAGGTGTCACGTGGGGGAAGAAACTCTATTTGTGCCGCTTTCGCTTCATCACGCTGTTCAACGGTGATGTATCCATGCTCATACATTTTGTCGAGCACGAGATTTTTGCGTGCTTCAAGCCGTTGATTGCGTCCCGTCTCTGCATCGGTTTTGTATGGGGAAAGGCGGCTTGGGGCAGGGAGTACTGCTGCGAGGTATGCCGCCTCGAGCAAAGTAGCGTCAGAGGCGTGTTTACCAAAAAAGACCATAGACGCCTCTTCGACGCCGTAGATCACACCGCCATAGGGTGCCTGATTGAGATAGAGCTCGAGTATTTGGTCTTTCTCCATCGCACCCTCAAGTTTCATTGCCAACACCCACTCTTTGAGTTTGCGGGTAATTGTTTTGTCCGAAGTAAGTACGGAAAGTTTAATGACCTGCTGTGTGATGGTGGAACCACCTTGGCCGCTTAACAACTCGCTTTGGATGAGGTTGGTGAAGACTGCGCGCAAGATTGCGGTTGGTTTAATACCTTTGTGTGTATAGAATTCTGGATCTTCAATTGCAACAACTGCTTGTTGAACGTAGGGCGAAACAGCTGAGAGGGGAATAAGGGTTCGGCGTGCGTCGCTATTAAGATCAAAGAGTAAGACCTCGCCCGTGCGATCGTAGAGCTTAACCGACTGCTCGGTCTTTATTTCCTGAAGTGTTGAGAGGTCAGGAAGCTGGAGTGTTCCTGCCCATAAAAAAAGCACGCCGCCGAGAAAGAAGCCTGCACCAGTGCCATATACCAAGATCTCACGCCAATGACGCCGGGTATAAGAAACACCGCGGTCAAAATGATCGTCTGCCTTACGGAAGAGGGGGTCGAGTTTTTTGCGGGCGTTCCGCCACTCGCGCATGTGTGTATTCTACCATCGATTTAGGATTGTGATAGAGTCTTGATATGGGATTTTTTAGCCGCTCCAAACCTGCTCCTCGGAGCGATCGACCACTCTCGGACGTACTCAAAGAGCGTGGATACATTCATCAGCACACTGGAGAACTTGAAGAGGTGGTAAATACGCCGCGTACGTTGTACTGGGGCGTTGATCCAAGTGCAGATTCACTGCACGTCGGACAGCTTATGGGAGTACTCGTGCTTCGCCGCTTTCTTGAGCAGGGTCACAAACTTATCGTGATTGTGGGTGGTGGCACCGGCATGGTGGGTGATCCATCGGGCAAAAGCGAAGAGCGTAATTTACTCTCTGACGAAACGATCGATTCCAATCTAAAAGCACTACGGACACAATTTTCTCGTCTCCTCAGTGATGAGAGTTTTGAGATGGTCAACAATGCAGATTGGCTTCGCCGTGCGAATCTCATGGAGTTTTTGCGTGATGTCGGCAAACACTTCACCGTCAATGAGATGATCAGACGTGATTCGGTACGCCCTCGTATTGAGACTCCTGAACAAAGTATTTCATTTACCGAGTTCTCCTACATGCTCCTCCAAGCATACGACTACCTCCATTTACACGAACACAACGATTGCACGCTCCAGGTGGGAGCGTCAGATCAGTGGGGCAACATTGTCTCGGGAGTAGATCTCATTCGTCGCAAAACAGGATCGGTGGCACATGCATTTTGCTGGCCGCTTCTGATTAATAAGTCGACCAAGAAAAAGTTTGGGAAGAGTGAGGGTGGCGCAGTGTGGCTTGATGCAGCAAAGACATCGCCGTTTGAGTTTTATCAATTCTGGCTCAACACCGATGATGCAGATGTTGAAGAGTATTTGCTTAAAATGACTCTCGTGCCGAAAGAAGAGATTGATGCAGTGATGGATGAACAAAAACAAAATCCAGCAGCACGTGCTGCACAAAAGAAACTTGCATACGAAGTAACAACGTTAGTGCATGGCAGCACAGAGGCTGACAGTGCGCGCGACTTCAAGAGTGTTCCTGAAGTAGCGTCCGGCAAGATTCGCGACATCATTAAAGATATTTCAACCAGTGAACTGCGACGGCTAGTGGAGCAGGGTGGGGTATCTTCAGAAAAATTAGGAAAGATTGAAAGTATTGATACTGAAATTGCCTCAGGCGACACGGTACGCATTGGGCGCAGTAAATTCTATAAGGCAAACTAAAACCCCGCCGGTTGGCGGGGGTTTTTAGTTATATAGTCTCGTCGGCGGCAGGATCTGCCTCTTCGTCCTCGTCATCCGACTCGTCGTCTGCGGGAACATCAATACCCTCTGCCTCCGGATCATCGAGCAAGAACTCTTCTTTGAACTCTTCGTTCATACGTCAATTTTTTATTTGGTAAAAACGTACCCCCGATTTGTATCAAATTAACGCACGCTTGCAAGACAAGTAATCCCCACGGCAATAGCATCGAGCTCGTCGTCAAGGCGCTTCCCTCTAGAAATTGCCACTAATTTGGGCACCATGAGCGCGATTGCTGTTTTGTCCGCACGGCCACTGCCGGTCACCGCAACTTTGACCTCGTTTGGGGTGTATTGGTGGATCGTGAGTTGATGTGTTGCGGCGAGATAGATAAGCATGCCGCGCACCTCAGCGATCTGCATAGCAGTTTTACTATTGTTGGTGAAGAACACTTTCTCAAGCGCAACCCCATTAGGGCTCCATTCTTTGATGAGATGCAGGGTTGCAGCACCAAGTTCACTAAGGCGTGTAGGAAAGTCGAGTTTTGCCGAGGTTTGTATGCAGGCTGAATGGAGAAGAATTTCTTTGCCGTTTTCTTTTTCTAGCACCGCTACACCAAGACGTTCGTAGCCGGGATCGAAGGCCAGTATTCTCATGCAGCAGAAGTATACACCTCGCTCACATCATCATGTTCTTCAAGCGCGTCAGAGAGTTCCGCCATTTTCTGTGCATCCTCATCCGAGAGTTCGAGAGGGGAAATAGGTTCAAGTACTCCTTCAGCATTTTTTTGAAACGCCCACATAGCAGCGCCAGGAGTCGCGAGTGAGCCACCATATTCGCTCAAGAGATGTTTCAGTTCTGCAGAGGTGCGGTTACGAGAGTCGGTGTAGCCTTCGATGATGAGGGCGCAGCCGCCAGGGCCGTATGCTTCGTACACGACATGTTCGAGTTCTTTTTCATCAGACTTAGCAAGTGCACGCTCGATATTGTCTTTCGGCATGTTCGCTGCCGCAGCCTTTTCTATCGCCGTGCGTACACCAGGAGCAGTCTTATCTCCCTTGGCTTTTTTTAGCTCGATCCCAATTATCTTTACCAACTTACTAAAAAGCTTTGCTTTTTGTGCATCAGTCTTGCCCTTGGTGTGTTTAAGTTTTGCCCACTTGCTATGTCCTGCCATGTGTCTTTTGTACCTTAAAGGAGCCGCTCGTTCAAATCTTTTGGTGGGGTTTTGCCCAAATGTTCGTATGCTTTCTTGGTGGCAATACGGCCACGAGGGGTGCGTTCGATAAGGCCGAGCTGTAAAAGGAATGGTTCATGTACTTCTGAGACAGTTGAAGGCTCTTCAGAGAGCGCCGCAGCAAGTGCTTGTACGCCGGCAGGACCACCGTTAAAGCGATCAATAAGCGCAGCAAGAAGTTTGCGATCAAGTGGCGTAAGTCCTAACTCATCCACCTCAAGCATGCCGAGGGACTCGCTCACTGTTTTGCTTGAGAGTTTCTCACGCTTCAATTGCGCGTAGTCGCGCGCACGTTTAAGAAGATAGTTTGCAGTACGTGGTGTTGCGCGTGAACGTTTTGCAATTTCGCGGACACCGCCGCTATCTACTTCCACACCAAGAATCTTCGCAGAGCGATCTACGATCTTTGCAATGTCATCTTCGCTATAAAACTCGAGGCGAAATACACCGCCCGAAAAGCGACTCCGTAATGGGGCAGAGAGATCCGCGACACGAGTAGTTGCGGCAACAAGGGTGAACGGCGGTAAAGGAAGTTCGATGGTGCGTGCAGATGGTCCTTTGCCGATGATGATGTTAAGGACCCCAGACTCCATGGCGGGGTAGAGTACTTCCTCTATTGAGCGGGGGAGGCGATGAATTTCGTCGATAAACAAAATATCACCCGCGCTCATGTTGGTAAGGAGTGCTGCGAGATCGCCCACGCGTTCTATTGCAGGGCCTGAAGTGGAACGCAGAGCGCCTCCGAGTTCTCGTGCGATGAGATGAGCGAGTGTGGTCTTACCAAGACCTGGTGGGCCGTAAAAGAGGATGTGTTCCGGTGGGGTAGAGCGCTCTTTTGCAGCGCTAATAAGGATATGGAGGTTGTTTTTAACCGCTTCTTGCCCGACATATTCATCCCACGACGCAGGGCGGAGGGTTACATCTAAAAAGATGGGCTCTACTCCAGGGGCTTCTGCGTCGCTTGACATGTAAATAATGCTGTGCTAGGCTACTGTTAGCTGCTCCCATTGAGGGGAGCCTTTTTGTTGGGGAGAGTATACCCTCAAGCAATACAACCCTTACCGGTCGGAGCTTTGTCGAGGACGAACTGGCGTTTGTTTTATGCAAATCCGCGGGTCCTATCCTTAGGTTTCGTCTCCACTCTATCGCTTGCGATAGTGCGTATTGCTTGGTGGTATACTCCCTCTAACTTTTTCAACTCTACACCGGAGAATCCGCAACGCAACGTTGCGGATTTTCTTATTGCGTGTCCAAGTCGACAACGCGAGTCAATTCCTCTAGGGAAGTGATACCACGCAATACTTTTAGGATTCCGTCTTGAGGCATGGTGGGGATGTTCTGGGAAAGCGCTGCAGCTGCAATCTCACGTTCTGAAGGTTTATTACGCAATACGGTCTCAATGGCGCTATCCATGAAGACTGCTTCGAATACACCGATGCGTCCGCGGTATCCACGGTTGCCACACTCAGGGCATCCTTCTTTTTTTGCATCAAATACCTTGTGAGCATCTGTGGGGACGAGCGATTTGTCAGTTATAGCCGCCACATGTTTGTCGATTACTGCTTTTTCTTCTGGGGTAGGGTCACGTTCGACTTTGCAGTGTTGGCAGAGTTTGCGTACCAAACGTTGTGCAAGTGCAACTGATACTGCCGAGCTGATAACTTTCTCATCGACACCAAGATCAATGAGGCGAGGGAAGGAGCCGGGAGCGTTGTTAGTGTGGAGTGTTGAAAATACCAAGTGACCGGTGAGTGCGGCATTGATGGCGACTTCCGCCACTTCACCGTCACGGATCTCGCCGACCATAATGATGTCTGGGTCTTGCCGGAGCGCAGAACGGAGTCCGCTCGCGAAGGTATACGTCTTTTTGTCGATCTGTGTTTGTACGATACCGGGCAGGTGATACTCGATTGGATCTTCGATGGTGATGATTTTACTGCCGGAAGAATTTACTTTTCGTAAAAATGCATACAGTGTCGTGGTCTTACCCGAGCCGGTAGGGCCGGTGGTAAGTATCATGCCGTTTGGTTTTTCGATCTGTTTCAGAATTTGTGCAAGGAGTTTCGGCTCGATACCGAGTTCTTCAAGTGGTACACCAATTGACTTAGGATTAAGTAAGCGCATTACAACCGTCTCTGCATAGTTGCCCGGCAGTATAGAAGTACGAATTTCAATATCATCACCTTTTACTTTGATAGAGAAGCGGCCGTCTTGTGCTTCGTCAGTGATGTTGAGTTTCAGTCCCGAGAGGAGCTTAATGCGCGAGAGCATTAATCGATATGTTTCGTGATCTAGTGTGATGACATCGGTTAATACGCCGTCGAGACGGTATCGCAACCGCACACTCGTTTCTTCAGGCTCCATGTGGATGTCGGAAGCGCCGGTTGCCATGCCGCCTGCAAGTACTACTTCGAGTATGCGGGTGATGCGGTATGCACGCTTCAGTTCAATCGCTTCGCTAATTTGTTTGCCGATGTCGCCGAGGCTGTGCACGGTTGCGATGAGCTGCTCCAATTCTTGAGGGGAGAGTTCAAAGACACCTGCTTTCGTTTCGGTAGCGTACGAGAGATCTGCGTAGCGCTGGTATGCACGCCGCAAACTTTCTTGTGAGCACATATAGAGCTGTACTTCGTATCCTTGCTCAGTGAGTTTTTCTACCAACGCTTTTACTTTTGGATTCTCCGGTGCACGCACGGCAACACTGAGACGTTTTGCAACCCGGCCAAACGCTGCCGCTTCGGCATCTTTTGCCTCGGCTTCGGTAATAACACGTAAGGCATCGGTATTCACGGCAACCAAAGAGAGGTCGACATATTCGACGCCGTATTTAACCGAGAGCATTTGTGCCAGCTCCTCCTCTTCGCGTCGTCTAAGAAAATCGATCCGCTTCTGCTGTTCAGCGTCATTAAAGACCACCATAATGTATATATTGTATACTGCCCGGCATGACTGTCGTACCGATATATGAGCTATCGTACTTTGTCGGGAATGTCCTGGCGGCGCTTTCGTTGCTCCCTGAGAAGGATTCGGCCACGCTGGTGACGCTCTCTGGCGACTTGGGCTCAGGCAAAACAACGTTTGTGCAGGAGTTTGCACGCAAGCTCGGGATTAACGATGTGGTGCAAAGTCCGACCTATGTACTGATGAAGTCCTATCCATTTGAAGGGGACCGAACCTCCTTTGGCAGACCACGCCGCTATAACCGACTTATTCATATCGATGCATACCGGCTTGAGACTCCAGAGGAGTTTAAGACCCTTCGACCCGAAGAGTTTCTAAACGACCCTAAGGCGTTGGTGTTGATAGAGTGGCCAGAGAAGGCAGGTACATTGCTTCCGCCTGCAGACATCACTCTTCGCTTTAGTGGTGAAGGGGTGGGGGAGATGGAGCGAGAGATACATATGGAGACGGGGGACGATATGAAACAATAGATATATGGCGAAGGAAGATAAAAAACGGCTCGTCATTTTAGATACCCATGCCATTTTGCATCGGGCGTATCACGCGTTGCCAGATTTTAGTTCGAGTAAAGGTATGCCGACGGGCGGACTCTATGGGCTTCTCTCAATGCTTATCAAAATCATTAATGATCTACGCCCTGACTATATTGTGGCTGCGGTAGATTTGCCGGGAGAGACATTCCGCGATGCAGTGTACAAAGACTATAAAGGTACTCGTGCTGAGACTGATGATGCACTCGTAGAGCAGCTTAAACGCGCGCCAGATGTACTTCGGGCGTTTGGGGTACCGGTGTACTCGGCAGAGACTTTTGAAGCTGACGACGTCATCGGCACTGTTGTTGAGAAAGTAAAAAAGAAAAAAGATCTCGAGATGATTATCGCCTCAGGCGATAAAGATGCGCTCCAGTTGGTTGAAGGAGCACGGGTGCGCGTCTTCACTATGGGCAAAGGTCTTAACGACACCGTTATGTACGACGAAGAGCGTGTACAAGAGCGATACGGTTTCGGTCCACTCTGTGTACCTGACCTCAAAGGTATTGCAGGTGATCCTTCAGACAACATAAAAGGAGTACCAGGAGTGGGTGAGGGAAGTGCGTTAAAACTTTTGCAAAAGTATGGATCGCTGAAGGCGGTGTATGCAGCGATTAAAAAAGAAGGCGTTGAGGGTGTGTCCGCAGCGACTGGTGTACAAAAACGTTTTGTAGAGTTGGTTGCCAAACACAAAGAAGAAGCTGAGTTTAGTAAATTGCTCGCGACTATTCGCCGCGATGTGCCGATTGATTTTGAAATCCCTACACAAACATGGCGCGAAGGATCTGATGCACGCCGCGCACTGGATATGTTGGCAGAGTTTGAATTTCGAGCACTGGTGCCGCGTGTAAAAACTATTCTCGGTGCAACTGATATTCCAGAACCGGCAATTGAGAGTAAGGAGGGGCTCTTTGCGAGCACGGTCCCACAAGAGCAGTTTCTACGTGCGCAGGTTGCAGTGTCTGTACTCGACAGCACTATTTCTGAAGCAGGGCTTGAAGATGTGTTGCGTATGGGTAAGTCGGATGATTTTGCCGAAGCATTCAGTAATCTCGAGAAGCAGATTGAAGCAGAGGGAATGACCTTTGTGTATGAAAAGGTTGAGTTGCCACTTTCTCCGGTATTGCGTGGCATGGAAGCACGCGGCATCAAGATTGATAAAGAGTTTTTGAAGAAACTCTCAAAAGAATATTCGACAGAACTCGAGAAAATAGCGAAACGTATCTATGCACATGCAGGTACGGAATTTAATATTGGATCACCGAAACAGCTTGGGGAAGTACTGTTCGACAAATTAGGGCTTGATACGAAGAAGAAAACCGCAGGTGGTCAGCGCTCAACTCGGGAGTCTGAACTACAGAAGCTTAAAGACGAGCATCCCATCATTGAAGATGTGTTGTCATATCGTGAGCTCTCTAAACTACTCTCTACCTACATTGATGCACTTCCTTCGCTTGCGGATAACAAGGATCGTATTCATACACGCTATGTACAAATCGGTGCAGCAACTGGGCGTATGGCGTCAGTCGATCCAAACCTCCAAAATATTCCTATCAAAAGTGAACTAGGTCGTGCGATCCGCCATGGGTTTGTGGCAGAGAAGGGGAATAAGTTGGTGTCGTTTGACTATAGCCAGATTGAACTGCGCTTAGCCGCAATACTTTCAGATGACCCAGCGTTAGTGCAGATTTTTAAAGATGGTCGTGACGTACATACCGAAGTTGCGGCGCGTGTGTTTGGGAAAGACTCATCGCTTCCTGAGTACGAGCAGCGTCGTCGTGCCAAAGTTATTAACTTCGGAATCCTCTATGGCATGGGAGTTACCTCACTGCAGCAGTCATTGGGTACGAACCGCAAAGAAGCCCAAGAATTTTATAACCAATATTTTGCAGCCTTTCCTCGGCTTGCCGCATTTCTCGATGAGGTAAAAGCAGATGCGGCACGAACAGGTTATACGCAAACGCTCTTCGGTCGCCGCCGCTACATGGATGGCATTAAATCACCGATACCATACGTGCGCGCAGCAGCTGAGCGTATGGCAATCAATGCACCACTACAAGGCACTTCGGCCGATATCATTAAGCTTGCGATGATTGAGGTTGATAAAGAAATGCCAGGGATATTGCTGTTGCAAGTACACGACGATTTGGTGTTTGAGATGCCTGAAGACAAGGTTTCCGAATATGCACCACGTATTAAAAAAATCATGGAGAGTGTGATGCCTGAAAAAGAGAGTCGTGGTGTGCCAGTAACAGTAGAGGGTAAGGTGGGAGACGATTGGGGCGATATGCAAAAACTATGATTAAGGTTCTTGTAAATAAAAAAGGAAAAGGGGAGGAGTTTAAGTGGCAAGATCTTAGTCATGACGAAATAGTCTCGATGGCATCAACACCAGCACTCTTTGGTGGCAATCAAACGTATGTGCTTGCAGGGGCACTGGTGGCGCTCAGTGACATGCTCGATGCGCTCGCGGAATCACCGCACACCTTTATTTTTGAAGAAGAGAAATTGTTAAAGGCCGAGCGTGCCAAGGTAGAGAAACTTGGCGGCAAGATTGAAGAATCAAAGGTGGTTAAGAAAGAGTGGAAGTTTGATAACTTTGGTGTTGCTGCGGCGCTTGGTGCTAAGGATCGTAAAAAACTGTGGTTAGGGCTTATACAGTCTTTTGCTGCAGGGGAGAAGGAGGAGGCGGTTGCCGGTCTTATGTGCTGGAAGGCGCGGCAGATGCGTGATGTAAAACTATCCAGACAACTTACATGGCTCTACCATGATTCGCATCGGGGTGCGGGTAACCTCGAGCTTCTCTTGGAGCGTTTTGTTTTAAAATTGTAGGTAGTGTTTTAAGTAAACTACCATTTTACCTACTATTTAAGGTGTATTTAGTAAGTACTTGCATACCTACTAATTTATGGTAAATTAGTAGTAAGGCTGGTAGTAGCCTATTTTATGAAGCATCCGACTAGATGGATAAGTAAGTTAAATGCAGACCTCCTAAGTAGGCTCTTAGTTTCCACTGAGCTCCAGGGGCTTATTCAGCACGCCCAAGAAAAATACGTTACTTATGATGTGTTTAGGCACTACAAAATTCCTAAGGACTTTAAACCTGAGGAAGCTTGGGCATATCTGAAATTAAGAGCACGGTCTGGCACTGAATCGAGTCCAATTAAGGATATTGATGGGGAAGTGTTCACTTATAACATGACCAACGGATTCTCCCGGCGCCTCTCTATCATTGATACGCATACAGCGGGTTTGGTAAAAACTCTTTCTACTGAAGCCACTCCCGCCCAAAGAGACCAGCTCATTATGAGCGGTCTTATTGAAGAGGCAATTGCTTCAAGTCAGATTGAAGGTGCAAATACCTCGAGGAAGGTGGCAAAAGAGATGCTTTACTCGGGTCGTAGACCTCGTACTAAGAGCGAGCAAATGATCATAAATAACTATCAGGTTATGCAACTGCTCGACGAGCTAAAAGACTTGGATCTTACCGAGGAGATATTACTTGATATTCAAAAAAAGATAACGAGTAAGACCCTGGATGAAGAAAATAAAGACGGCGGTGGCCGTTTCCGCACCGACGCAGACGAAATTGCGGTTGTTGACCATGCGACTGGAGAGGTAGTTTTTATTCCTCCAAAAGAAGAACAAATGAAAAGGGAGCTCAAGCGACTGATTGAATTTGCCAACAAAGATAATGACAGTGATGGGTACTTCCTACATCCTTTTATTAAGGCCGCCATGCTGCATTTTTGGATTGCATATCTTCACCCTTTCGTGGATGGTAACGGGCGTACTGCGCGGGCAGTATTCTACTGGTTCCTCCTAAAGAAAGGATACTGGCTTTTCCAGTATCTTTCTGTTTCTCGTATTATAAAAACTTCCAAGAGACGCTACGATCAGTCTTTCTTAAATACGGAGACAGATGATAACGATCTGACATATTTCATTTTGTATATTGCCGAGGTTACCTGCAAGGCAATAGACGAGATGAAACAGTATTACGAAAGAAAGCTTAAGGAGGCAGAGGAGCTAAAAAAGGCAGCTAAGGAATTGCCAGGTCTAAATGATAGACAGCTTGCATTATTGAGACACTTCAAAAACAAGAGGGACCAGATAACAGATATTCGGAATCACCAAGTTAAACACAGGGTGGTATACGAAACTGCTCGCCAAGATCTCATGCAGCTAACCAAAAAAGGATTTCTTGTTGAGACAGAACAAGCAAAAGGGAAGAAAATTTATATTCCCAATATTCCTAACATTAGAAAGCTTTTGCGGAACATTGAATCTTAGTGCGCCCACTTGGATTCGAACCAAGGACCATCTCCTTAAAAGGGAGCCGCTCTACCAACTGAGCTATGGGCGCAATACGGCACCATTTTAGCGCAAAAGCGTAAATAGGGCTATACCACAGGCGACCGCTACGTTGAGAGACTCTTTCTTTCCCTGCATGGGTATCTCCACTGCCGCATCGCAATACTTAAGGTTTTGGGTATTAATGCCGCGTACTTCATTGCCCATCACCACTGCCAACTTTTTATTCTTCGGCTTGTAGTCAAAAAGATTTATCGAAGTTTTCGTCTGCTCAACCGCGACGATGGTGTATCCTTCCTTCTTTAATTTCTTAAGCGCTGTCGCAAGTGTAGAACTTCGATCCCAAGGAATAAAATGCTCCGCACCAAGCGACACTTTTATAAAATCCCTCCGTGGCACTCCGCGTGGATCAGTGGGTCCCGGTGTGTATCCAGAAAGGATAATACGCTTCACACCCGCTGCGTCAGCGGTACGAAACATGCTACCCACGTTGTGGGCGCTGCGTATATTGTGGAGCACGAGTATCACAGAACCACTCTAGCTAGAGTGGGAGATCTTTTGCAAGCGCACCAGCGCCAGTGAGCAAGAGTGAAAGGAGTACAAAAAGGAGGAGGAAGTAAGTGCTTTTTGAGAAAGGGAAGACTTCGCGATATTGCTCAGCAAAGAATATTCCTTTCAATGCACCAAGTGCACCGGCAAGCGCGCTAATTTGTGTGTGGTATCCAAACGCGAGTGCAGCAGCAAGTATTCCGTGTGCAACTGCTGCCGCACCACCAAGCCATGGAGCGTGACCAATGATAGGGAAGCGCTTCTGCCCAATTTGTTTTTGATTCTGCCACAAAAAGTATGCGCCGTATGCAAATGCACATGCAGCGGCAAAACGTAAGAGTGTCGGTGCAAAAAACGAATACGTTAAAAGATCGGGGAAAGGATTAAGCATAGGTTAGTAGTCAGGTTGATCAATGGTTTGCGGCACAGTTTCGGTCGGCGCATTAATTTGCGGACCGTATGCTTCACCGGTACCAAGGGGTGCGGGTGGTGCTAAAAAGATACCACGCAAATCTGCACGATCAGGACCACCATTTACATACCAGAGCACAATGAGTCCGCCAAGCAGTGCACCGAGAATCCAAACGGTCGTCATAGGACCTTCTTCTCCGCCTTTTTCGTCGGCCATAAATTAATTGTACCCCAACTTCGCGAGCTCTTCGGTAGCTACTTTTTTGTCACTCCACGGCATTTTCTTCCCATGTGCGAGCATTAAATAGGGATCAGTCCCTTTGCCGGTGATAAGAACTGCATCACCTGGTTTTGCTTCGGAAAACGCAGCAGCAATGGCAGCACGACGATCAACAATACGCAGTGGTGTATGAGTGCTAAATCCTTTTGCAATGTCAGCAATAATCGATTCGCTATCCTCATTGTATGGATCATCATCGGTCAGTATGGCAACTGAACAGTATGCATCGGCAACTTTACCCATCTCGGGACGCTTCCATATGTCGCGTCCGCCACCAGTTGCACCCAACACACAAATGAGTCGGTGATTTTTGTACGTCTCATACAATGCTTTGAGTGAATCAGGAGTGTGCGCGTAATCCACTACAACGCTAAATGGTTGACCTGCTTCCACACGCTCAGCGCGACCTGCGATGGTCGGCATATGCTCAAGCGCGCGCTTCATGACATCGATATCGATACCGAGTGCTTTTCCTGCGGTGAGTGCAGCAAGTGCGTTGTAGAGGTTAAACATGCCGGGGAGGGGGACCACAAAGGTAGTGCCATGCCAGACAAACCGAGCGCTTGCTTCGTCGGTGCTATACGGCTCGGCGTCATGTGCGCTATACGGCAAGGCTGTATCGACACCAACTGACAAAAACTTTTCTCCGTATGCATCGTCAGTATTCGCAACGATAATGCGTGGACGTTTGGATGAGCGTGCAAGCGAACGTGCAATCTCCAGTTTTGCATCGGCATACTTTTCAAAACTGCCGTGTCGCTCAATGTGTTCAGGGGCGAGGTTGGTGAATATAAGTGCATCAAGTTCAATACCAACATGACGATGTTGCAATACACCTTCAGAGGTCATCTCAAGTACTACATGTGTACAGCCTGCATCGTGTGCGTCACGCAAAAACTTTTGTAGTCGTCCACGACCCGGCATGGACATTTTGTAGAGGTTGGGACGTTCGTCCTCGTTCACCACAAAATGAATCGTAGATGCGAGTGCAACTTTTTTACCCGCACCACGCAAGATGGTTGCCATCATTTCAGCTACACTCGATTTACCCTTGGTGCCCGTGACTCCAATGACCACAAGTTGTTTGGATGGATATCCAAACCACCATGCACTCCCATGTGCCCAAGCGCCATGATAGAGGTCGAGCACAGAGGAGGGGATTAGTGTGCGAAAGAAGTTTTTCATACTTTTGCGCCACCTAAATATTTAAGTGCAGCTTGCAATTGCTCTTTGGTATCTCCACCTGGAAGTTGTTTCAGTGCGCGACGTGATTCTTCAGCACTGTAGCCAAGCGACATAAGTGCATCCATAATTTCGCTGCCACCCATGTTCGCAGTTGCGTCAGGTATAACTTTGTCTTTCAGTTCAACCACAATACGCTCAGCACTCTTTTTGCCGATACCAAACAATTTGGTGAGCGCCACTGCATCACCTGCAGCAATATGGCGCTTGAGCGTTGTAATGTCAGACACGCCCATAATGGAAAGTGCTGTCTTCGGACCAATAGAAGAGACGGTCATAAGTTGTTTGAAAAAAGCGATGTCTGCAGTAGAGGTAAAGCCATATAGATCGATCGCATCGTCGCGCACGGCTGTGTAAATAAAGAGGGTAATACGCTCAGTTGGGGAGAGTATAACGGAAAGAGGCACGCGGACACTGTACCCAACCCCGTTTACATCAATAAGGACCTCCCCGGGAGATCCGAGCTCAACTACCCCTGTGAGCTTGCCTATCATGCCTATATAGAGTACACTCCGCGCATGGCAATTACCAAGTCTGCCAAGAAAGCCCACCGCCAAAGCCTCCGCAAGAAGGCTTTTAACGACGTCCGCCGTAAAGCACTTCGCGGTGCTCTTAAGGGTGCTCGTTTGGCAAAAGGGGGTGATGCGGCAGCTCTCTCAGCAGCGTACCAAGCAATTGATAAGGCGCTTAAGCGTGGCCTTATGCACAAAAACACGGCAGCTCGCCGTAAGGCATCGGTCGCAAAACTTCTTAAGGCATAAGTCTGCCAGAAGTCGAACTTTTTCTTTCTGGTGCTCTCGCCAGGAATCGAACCTGGATTTCCTCCTTCGGAGGGAGGTGTTATATCCATTTAACTACGAGAGCTCTGAATACTCGTGGTAATTTCCTATGTGGTGCTCCCGCTAGGAATCGAACCTAGAATACGAAGTCCGCAACCTCGCGTTATATCCATTTAACTACGGGAGCAATTGGTTTGGCAGTATAGCATGAATAGCTTGGCCAAGCGAGAGAATTTCTTTTCTGATATCACCTGATGGGTAATAGATAAAACAAATTCCCATAAAATTTTGTCTAAATTTTTTGGTTTTACTGCGCTCCTTCCAATAAATTTTTCCAAATTGTGCTTTAGGCACATCAAGCAGTTTTGACCAGAAGTCGATCGCTTCTTTCGATTTGTGATAATAATGCAAATGAAGCCGTATACGAAATCGGGTTTCTTCTACAGTAAAACTTGAACGAAGGAGGGAAATATATAATTCTGCAAGTTTCGGATCTGTATTTACAAAAATAAGGCCACCTACTCCTTTGTGTTTTGAACCTTCTGCCCAATACAACATAGCAAGCAGAGCTTTACGGAGTGCTATGTTGTGCAAAGGTAAATCTATTGCCGTTAAAGCACTTTTTGAATCAATGATTGCTTCTCGGGCCAATCGTGCTTTTGTGATAGATGCGGCTGCGAGTATTCGGGCTCGTTTTAAGTGTTCTAATTGTACCGTGCGTGTTCTTGGAAACTTTTTGTTTAGCCAGACCGATAGAGTACTTTTGGGGATAGGGAAGCGTTTTTGAATTTCGGCGTAGGTTTTACCCGCACGTCGGAGTCGCATGACCTTAGATTTTACGGATGAATCATGACGCACCCCAGCCATGAGTTCATTATATAGAAACTCAAAACTAGAAACAAGTACCTATGTTTATATTCTATAAACCAATAAGCCGTGCTACCTGTTCACCCAAGTGCGGGTGCTGTTCTTCTTCCTCAAGATAGCGTTTTAAGTAGCTACGCACGGCACTTGCGCGCGAACTCTCGATAAGGGGCACGACAAGCTGTGGATGAAGCATCGAGCGAGTGCTCACTAAGAGAAGGGGATCGTCTTTATCTGTTTCGTCGACCCAAAAAGAGTGCAGTGCATCGTGGCGGTAGAGGGTGCCGTCCATAGTTACGCCGTTTCCATCAACTCGTACCCAGTGCGTGCGGGGTCCGCGCGCGGCAAGAGTACCAATAGAACCTGCACCGATAAGAATGATGACCGCAAGCAGAAAGTTGCTAAAGATAATCGAGAGTACTGCGCCGGCAATTGCCAGCCCACCAAGTGTCCAGTACCAATCAACCGAGCGGTCTTGGTGCTCGTGTGTATGCACGATCCACGCGATGCCATCTTGCGCCATGGTGTAAGTATACGATAAGGAAAAGACCGCTTATGCACTCCATAAGCGGTCGAGTTCATCCCGAGATATTTCTGTAACGACCGTTGGTTGTCGTAGTGCTGCTTGTCGTGAGGTGTACCACGCTTGTGCGTATATATGTTTCCCGGCAAGTACCGGTGGCAACCAGTCGCGGTCTGCAAGCATCATCTCGTCTAAAGGAGGTTCATCGAGAGCGAAGTGTTCGGGCGGGCCCATCTCTTCGCTCTCATACGGTGTACCTAACCAAAGATCGACGAGTGATACATAGACACGGCAGGTGAATTCTTTACCCTCTGCCGTCATGTTATGAAAGTCGATCACTGCTGCAGGCGTAATGTCGCGGAGACCAATATTTACTCCACACTCTTCATATAGTTCACGTGCTGTGGCGGTAGTGGGATCTTCATCCGCTTCAATCCCACCACCATACCCATTGCGCAGACCAGCGCCAATTTTATGCTTTTTTATGGGTAAAATTACCGTTGCTCCCTTACACAATAGTGCGAGCGTTGCACGCAGTAGAATTTTTTCGGGTTCCATGACAGACTCCTTCATCTGCTGTAATGGTAAGAAAAATAGTATAGTGTGTCCATTGGGGTGGGGTGGCAGAGTGGTCTATTGCACCTGTCTTGAAAACAGGAGTGCCGCAAGGTACCAGAGGTTCGAATCCTCTCCCCACCGCTAGATTAAGTACAGCTGTTCTGTCTAAGAAGAGTCTGAGTGTTGTAAAGTACAGTTATGAAAGATATAGGAATAAAAATAATCCAGGTAGGGTTGTTCCTTTTTCTTAGTTGGGCGGCATGGGCTTTTACTGAAGAGTTTATAAAAGCTGACGCACTTACAGAATTATTGTTGGGTGGGTTGGAACTAGCAATAATTTTTGCATTCGTATCATATCTGACAGGACGTTTTCTTAAACCAAACGATGTCTCTCCAGCCCAATCTCAAAATGTACGTTGGGGGAAAGTTGGAGATACGGTGCTCATTGGAATTTTATTAGTAGCATCGCCCTTTATATTATTTTTTGGTTCGGCTCTTCTTTCTGATTTCCTTAATAAATATTAGAGATTTTTGGATCACAATGAGATTACTTGGTATTGATTATGGAACCAGACGCATTGGCATTGCGGTAAGCGACGAAGATGGTCGGGTGGCTTTTCCTTTGGGAGTGGTAGAGGCAGGACCTAAAGCACTTGATGAGATCGCCGCACTGGCGAAAGAGAACAGTGTTGAAGGGGTTGTGATGGGTGAGTCCCGCGACTTTGCAGGTAAACCAAATCCCGTCATGGAGGATATCGAGCAGTTTAAAAAAGATATCGAAGAGTTAACGGGTCTCTCGGTGGCATACGAACGTGAGTTTTTTACGAGCGCATTGGCAGCACGCCAATTTGCGCCCGAAGAAAAATCACGCAAAGCAAATCCAGGACAAGAGAATCTCGACGCATCCGCAGCAGCACTTATTTTACAAAGTTATCTTGATAGAATGAAAAACCATGGAGCCAATTAGTATTGATGATTTTAAAAAGGTTGAGATCCGCGTGGGTGAGGTAGTAAGCGCGGAGGAGATAGAAGGCAGCGATAAACTCCTTAAACTCAAGGTCAACTTTGGTGATCACGAACGCCAAGTACTCTCGGGCATAAAAGCATATGTTGCACCGGCTGATATTGTCGGGAAGCGATTTCCGTTTGTCACAAACTTAGCGCCGCGCACCATGATGGGTTTAGAGAGCCAGGCCATGATCCTTGCAGTGGGAGGGGGAGAGACACCGTTTGCACTCTTTGAGACGAAAGGGAATCCCGGAGAGCGCGTTAAATAATATATGGATGCACCAGTGCTCGACGATATTACGACCAAGGGCCGACTATGGCAGTGGTTTCTTGAGCACGCCAAGAGTCGCTTTGCGCTCGTGTGGCTTGCACTCATTGCGTTTACTGACACACTCTTCTCACCAATTACCGCTGAACCATTTTTGGCAGCGTTGGTGCTTGCGCATCGCGACCGCTGGAAACGCTACTTAGCAGTCGCGTTAACCTTTTCCACGCTCGGCACCATTGCAGGGTATTGGATTTTGTTTTGGCTTTACCGTGCCTATGGCGAGGCGCTACTTGCATCATGGGGCTATACCGATGCATATGCGACCGCACAAGCAGTTCTTGCCGGCAGTATTTTCTGGGCAATGCTTTTAGCATCAGTTACTCCCATTCCGGACAAGGCACTTATTTATGCCGCGGGTATTTTAGGGTCGCCCTTTGCTCCGTTTGTCGCAGGATTTGTGTTGGGACGCGGTATTCGCATGTCTATCGTCACGTATATCGTGTGGGCGTTTGGCGAACAGGTGTTAGAAGCGGTTGATAAGTACGCAGTATGGGCAAGTGTGCTGATACTGACTGTTTTTGCCGGGTATGCTATCGTACGCTTTGACCTCTGGCCTTGGTAAGATAGGGGCATCGCCCCTGTAGTTAAATGGATATAACTGCGGACTTCTAAGCCGCTATTCGAGGTTCGATTCCTCGCGGGGGCACCAGTACGGAGGTTTGATAGAGTAAGAGAGTATGCAGGCTTAGCTCAGTTGGTAGAGCGCCCCGTTTACACCGGGATGGTCGTAGGTTCGAGCCCTACAGCCTGCACATGGAGCCGACTATTTTGCACGAAGACAACGATATACTCGTTGTTGATAAACCGTCGGGTATGATTGTCTACCCAGACGGTAAACACGACTACCCGGATCTTGAAAGCTGGCTGAAAGCAAAATACGGCGAGTGTTATTTTGTGCACCGTATTGACCGAGAGACGAGTGGCGTACTTGCGATTGCGCGTACTGAAGCAGCGCAGGCATTTTTGAAAGAGCAGTTTAAGAATCGGGAAATCAAAAAGGTATACCGCACGTTTGTGCATGGTGGATTTAAAGACGAACGAGGAATTATCGACAGGCCCATAGGTTCCTCTCGTGGCGGACGGGGACCCCGCTCCGCTCGTGCTCCGTACGGGACCCAGCGCGATGCACTGACGCACTACCGCGTAGAAGCACAAGGAGCAGGTGCAAGTTACCTTGAGGTGTTTCCTAAAACAGGCCGCACACACCAAATACGCGTGCATATGGCCTCAGTGCAGCACCCTATTATCGGGGATGTACTCTATGCGCCAGGGAGGCCTCTTTTGTTAGGGTTTACGCGCCTTGCACTCCATGCGCTTTCGCTCGAATTAACCCACCCGTCGGGCAAGCTTATGCGGTTTGAGGCCCCACTCCCTGCCGATTTTGTGGCCGCTGAAGGGGAATTGCGAAAAGGGTAGGGGTGTGGTACATTCTTTTGGTCATGGAATCCAAGGTCACCATCACTCCAGTCAACATGAAAGACCGCGCAGCACTTGGTTTGCGCGCGGGCGATGTTGTTCGTGTCTGGCAAAACATTGTTGAGCTTAAGAAGGGCAAGGCTGCAAACAAAAAAGAGGTTACTACCAAGAACGTCCGCAAGCAGGCGTTTGAGGGACTTGTGTTGGCCGTTAAGCACGGCAATGAGTCAGGTGGTACTTTTACCGTCCGCAAAGTCTCCTCGGGTGTTGGAGTAGAAAAGATTTTCCCTCTCTACTCGCCAAACATCGACTCTGTCGAAGTGTTGCGCCGCACTCGCACCCGCCGTGCAAAACTTTACTTTATCCGCGACAAAGCAGCCCGCGATCAGAAGCGTGCAATGCGTCGCCAGCTTGCAGTCGAGCCACGTGCAGCTGCAGTCGAAGAGACTCCAGAAGAAGTTGCAGCAGAAGCAACCCAGGAGTAATTAAAAACCGGCACTCGCCGGTTTTTTTAGTTGCAAACGTTTGTATGCCTGGAGTATTGTGCGCGCTGGTGAAGTGAGTATGGGGAGAGTCATGACAGATGACGTCATTACCCGTGTTCCTCGGGCAAAAGTGCATGCACCGCAGTTGTTTGACTATGAGAAAAAGTCTCGTCACAAGAATCCCGAACGAGATCAGTTTTTGCGCGAAAACAATATGATCGATTCGGCGATCCTTGCCGCTGAGCTTGGGAAGTCAGAAGCTTTTGTACATATGCTCCAGCGGCGAGCCGGACTTCGCAAGCTTGCGCATCACAGAAAGATAAGTAAATATCCGTGATCTTTGCATATACGCAAACGTCCCCGCATGTGCGGGGACGTCTTTATTTCCGTGGTGCCCAGGAGAGGACTCGAACCTCCAAGCCTTGCGGCATATGCACCTCAAGCATACGCGTATACCAATTCCGCCACCTGGGCATTTCGAACACGCTTCAGTATAGAGATTTTAGGGAAATTTACCAGCACTGATACAATGATGCGATGCATATTTTTATTGGTCCGATAGTGGGTTCGATCGTAGCACTTATTGGTGCGTATCTGTGGGGAGGCTTTGCAGCACTATGGCTTGCGGCATTATTGTCGGTACTTGAGGTGACACTTTCTTTCGATAACGCAGTGGTGAATGCAAAAGTGCTCGCAAACATGGAAGAGAAGTGGCGTCGCCGCTTTTTGACGTGGGGAATCTTGGTTGCAGTGTTTGGTACGCGCTTAGTCTTGCCGGTGTTGATCGTTGCTATCGCTGCATGGGTGTCTCCATGGGCCGCAACACTGTTGGCGTTTAACGATCCCGTTGCGTATGGCGAACTCCTTAAACATGCATCGCCAGCAATTCTTGCTTTTGGTGGTGTGTTTCTTTTGATGGTGTCGCTCCAGTATTTTTTCGACACTGCCAAAGAAGTTGACTGGATAGCCTCGGTTGAGCGCCACATGAAGCGCTGGGGACGTATCGAAGCTATTGAGATAGCACTTGCGCTTATGGCCATACTCGCACTCTCCTATGTTGCGCACGCGCCGCAAGGTCTTGTACTTGCTGCAGGTGTCGTGGGTATTGTCCTTTTCATTGCCATACAAGGGTTGGCAAACTCACTCGGGCAGCATCGAGGCGATATTGCGCGCAGTTCCGCAGCACTGTTCGTGTACTTAAACGTACTCGACGCAGCATTCTCACTCGATGGGGTAGTGGGAGCCTTCGCTATCACCACGCAGATCATTATTATCTTTATCGGTCTTGGTATTGGCGCTTACTTTGTCCGTGCCATTACGCTCTACCTGGTTCGCAAGCGCACACTTGAGCATCTACCGTACCTTGAACACGGTGCACACTGGGCAATACTCGGCCTTTCCTTATCGATGTTAGTTGGACTCGTGTACCATGTGCCAGAAATTATCACCGGCCTTATCGGATTAGTGTTTGTGCTCTTTGCGTACGTATCCTCGCGCCGTGAAATGGTGCGCGCAAAAATATAGGGTTTTAGAGAGGCTTCTGTATATCCACAAACTTGTGTATTTACTCTTTCTCTCGTGTGGGGGAAAATATAGGCATGGTCCGCGCGTGTGAAGTATGCAGCACGCAATTCAAGACGAAGCCTTTCTTTGTGCGACAAGGGTGGGGGCGCTATTGTTCTAAAAAGTGTCAGTATCAAGGGGTAAAGAAAGGAGAGAGCAGGCAGTGTCATGAGTGCGACAAGGAAATATACCGCGCTCCTCGGATGATTGAGCGTTCAAAAAGTGGAAAGTACTTCTGTTCAAAAAGTTGCCAGACTCGTTGGAGAAATCAATTGTATATAGGAGAAAAACACTCCAACTATGTGGATGGAAAATCTTCCTATAGAAGCGTGTTGAGTAGGGCGGGAATGAAAAAATATTGTCGACTTTGCAAAACTGAAGATAGGCGTGTTATCGCAGTTCATCATATTGATAAAAATCGTAAGAATAATAAGGTTGAAAACCTCGTGTATCTCTGCCATAATTGCCACCATCTTGTCCATCGCTACCCCGTGGAGCGGGATAAGCTCATGGTGCCTATAGCTTAATGGTAAAGCTCCGCTCTGTGGCAGCGGTGATCAGGGTTCAATTCCCTGTAGGCACCCCAATTTCAAATGAAAAAAGATCGTATCGAAAAGACTGCACTTAAAGTCACGCGGTGGGTTGGTAGCCCGCAATCTATTGTCGTGCACACGCTTGTGTTTGGGGCAAGCTTTGCTGCAGTGTGGCTCCATTTTTTGCCTATCGATCGCATGCTGCTTATCCTCACTACCATTGTTTCGCTTGAGGCTATCTACTTGGCGATCTTTATCCAGATGAGCGTGAACGCGCAAACGATGGCAATTGAAGAGGTTGAGCAGGACATCGACGAAATCCAGGAGGATATCGATGAAATTCAGGAGGATGTCGAGGAAATGCAGGAAGACGTTGAGGAGGTTCTCGAAAGCGAGGAAGAGGAGGTTGCACGTGATGCCGCGGAGCATAAAACGCTTGAGGAACTTCGTGCAGGCCTTACACAACTTATAGAGCGCGTAGAAAAGCTCCAACAAAAGTAATATGGTGATTCTAAAAAAAGCAGGAGGTTTTATGAGTGAGTTCAAACGTTTTGCCATTAAAGGCAATGCATTTGAGCTTGCGATTGCAGTCGTCGTGGGCAACGCGTTTACCGCAGTGGTTAACTCGTTAGTGGGCGACATTATCACGCCGCTCCTTGGCTTGCTCACGAACAATGTCGATTTCAAAACGCTTTCTGTGGCAGTACGTCCCGATGTAGTGGTCCGCTACGGTGCGTTTCTCCAAGTGATCTTTAACTTTATCGTTATATCGCTTGCGATCTTCGCCGTCTTTAAACTGCTTGCTGCAGCACGCGAGAGACTCTTCCGAAATGATGACATACCGCCTTCGGCCAAGCCGGATGACGTGCGTTTGCTCGAGGAAATCCGCGATTTACTTAAAAAAGAGAAGGGGGAGGTGGTATAGTACCTTCATGCCTAAAAAGATAGAGATAACACCACCCGTCGCGATCATCATCTGCGGCGTCATTATTGCTGCAGCTATTGTATTTGTGAACCGCTATCCTGGTCCTGCCGCTGCTGCGGTGCCGCAAGAGAATAGTGGCTATGCACAAGCGAACGTTCCTGCGCCGACTACGGAAGACCATGTATATGGTTCCCGCACAGCAAGTGTATTTTTAATTGAGTATTCGGACTTCCAGTGCCCATTTTGTGACCGGGTAAATCCAACACTGAAACGGTTAGTTGATGAAAGTGACGGAGAGATTGCGTGGATCTACAGACATTTCCCACTTGAGAGTATTCATCCTGAGGCGCGCCCTGCAGCGATTGCGAGCGAGTGTATTGCTGCACAGTTAGGTGATAGTGGTTTTTGGACCTTCCTCGACGAAGTGTTTGCCAATCAGCAGGCTATGGGCGCAGGGTTGTATGCATCGGTTGGAAACAGTCTGGGTGTTAATCCGATAACGTACAACACATGTGTTGCGTCTGGTGTATATGATGAATTGATTGATCGCCACGCTGGTGAAGCATATGCATCGGGCGGTACCGGGACGCCGTATACTGTGGTGTATGGCTACGGTGCGCAAGTGCCCGTTTCGGGTGCGCTGCCATACGAGCAATTTAAGGCGGTAATAACTGCGCTCGGGGCTCGTCAATAGGTACGAAGCATTATTCGTTTATCCTAATTTCATGGACGCATTATTTAACGGTCCTTTGGGCGATCGAACACGTACAGCGGTATTTGTTGTCGTGATTCTGTTAGCGGTCTTTTTGGGTCTTAAGGCATTTAGCGAGGTTATGGCTATGCGCTACATCGGCGCCGGAGTTATGCCCGCTAACACAATCACCGTCTCTGGATATGGAGAGGCAAGTGGTGTGCCTGACCTTGCAACTTTTACGTACTCAGTCGTTTCTCTAAAACCGACTGTCGAAGCCGCACAAACAGAAGCTACTACTAAGAGCAACGCTACGGTCGCGTACCTCAAAGAGGTGGGTGTCGCTGAACGTGATATTCAGACCAGCAATTACTCGATCTACCCGCAATATGACTGGGTGCAAGAGGCCTGCCTCAATGGCAGCTGCCCATCAGGTCGCCAGGTGTTGCGCGGCTATGAGGTACGTCAATCAACCACAGTTAAGGTGCGTGACATTGCCCAGGCAGGGGATCTTCTCGCAGGGGTAGGGACCCGCGGTGCAACCGAGGTCTCGGGTCTTAACTTTACCTTTGATGATCCACATCAGGGCGAGGATGAGGCACGTGGAGCAGCTATTGCTGATGCAAAATCTCAGGCAGAGAAGCTCGCACGAGAGCTCGGTGTATCTCTGGTCCGTGTAGTCTCCTTTACTGAATCAAACGGCGGCTATCCGTACCCAGTGGCATATGGTCGCGGCGGCATGGAAACCATGGCTCAGGATGCCTCTAACAAGGCGCCAGAGATCTCAACCGGGGAGAATAAAGTCGTCTCAAACGTCTCAGTTACCTACGAAATTCGCTAACTTGACGAGAGGGCGTAAAAGGAGTACTCTTCAGAAAAGACCCCAGCAGGGGGTTTTTTCTTAAGAGAATCTCTTATAGACACTATGTTTACCTACTTTAAAGACGTTCGTGCAGAGCTCAATCACGTCAGCTGGCCATCACGCCGGACTACTATTATGTACACCATTGTGGTGTTGGCGGTCTCTATTGCAACCGCACTCTATTTGGGTGCGCTCGACTATATATTTTCCACCCTCATTACCCGTATTGTCTAACTGCCATGTCTAAACAAGATACAAGCGTTGGGCGCGCATGGTACGCCATTCACACATATGCCGGTTATGAAAATGCCGTAGCGCGTAACTTGCGCCAGCGCATTGAGTCTCTCGGTCTCTCGGAAAAGATTTTCCAGGTTATTGTCCCTACCGAGAAAACAATCAAGATTAAAGGTGGCCGCCGTGTTGAGGAAGAGGAGAAAGTGTATCCCGGCTACGTGCTCGTCGATATGATCGTGGATGACCAGTCTTGGTATGTAGTGCGCAACACGCCGCGCGTAACAGGCTTCGTTGGAAGTGGTGTAAACCCAGTTCCACTCCGCCCAGATGAGGTAAACACCCTTTTGGGTCGCATGCAGGCAACTGAAGGTACTACCCGCCACGCGATTGATGTCACGGTTGGCGACTCAGTCGTTATCGTTGATGGTCCATTTAAGGATCTTGATGGCAAAGTAGGGGAGGTTGATGAGGCCCGTGGCAAGGTAAAGGTGCTGGTTGCCATGTTTGGTCGCGAAACCCCAGTTGAACTCGATTTCTTGCAAATCAAGCGTATCTAACGTATTCTCTTAAAGCTTTATGGCAAAAAAGGTAGTTAAAAAAATCAAAATTATTGCCCAGGGTGGCGCAGCCGCTATGACTCCTGCTATGGGTCAGGTGCTTGGCCCTGCTGGTATTAACATTGGCGAGTTTCTGAAGAAGTTCAACGACGCCTCGAAAGACATGCGCGGTGACTTGGTTCCTGCAGAAATCTCGGTCTATGAAGACCGCACCTATGATTTCGTCCTCAAAACTCCTCCTGCATCGTCTTTGATCCTCAAAGCACTCGGCAAAGAGAAGGGAAGCGGCAAGCCGAATACCTCTAAAATCGGCACTCTCACCAAAGCACAAGTTGCTGACATTGCAGCAAAGAAAATGCCTGACCTCTCGGCAAATGATCCTGAGGCAGCATTCAAGATCATCGCGGGTTCTGCCCGTTCGATGGGAGTAGAGATTAAATAAGTTTTGAAACCGCCCGGCCCTCCGGGCGGTTTTTCATGGTAGGCTGGCGTTTGGCCAGTATAGAAAGAGGAGTGCCACTCATGTCTCGTGTGCCGCCGGCGGAACTTCGCGCGCTTCTCGCGCATGTGAAGGAGCGGACAAAGCCACTTAGGATCGAAGGGGTTGAACTCCCCAAGCCAAGCTTGCAGGATGTGGGGCGGAAAATGTTTTCAGCTCTCCAGATGTGCAATGATGGCGACTATTCGGTTGGAGAAGTGCTCACCGCACTTCGCGATGAGATGGATCGCAAGTGCGCCACGGTGCATCTGCGACAGAAAGAAGATGCGCTTTGAGTGCGTAAAAAGAAATGACCCGTCCGGAAATTCCGGACGGGTCTTTGTTGCTAGCGCTTAATACGCTCGTATTCTTTGAAGCGGCTTGGATGTTCGTCTCGTGGATCAAAACGAGTAATTTCTGTCTCACGAACGAGATGCCATTGAGAGTAATCGATGGTGGGGAAGTAGACATCTCCTACAACATCAGCTTCGATTATGGTCAGCAACATCCGGTCTGCTCGGCTTAATGCCTCTTCGTAGAGACTTCGGCCACCAATAATGTAATATTCCTTTGCGTTGAGCCATGTGTCAGCAACACCTCCGTAGAGAGTGCGCAGTGGCGTAGCCCCACTTTGACGCACTTGATCCACATGGTGGTTTGTCACTACATAGTTTATGCGCTCCGTAAGTGGAGCGCCTCTGCGAGCAATAATCTCGGCAAAGGTCTTGTACCCCATAACCACACTGTGCCCCAGTGTGAGGTGCCGAAACCGTTGCAGATCGCTTGGCATACGCCACGGCAAGGTGCCGGATCTCCCAATAACACCGCTTGGTGTCATAGCGGCAATGATGCAGATATCAAGGCGGACAGGTTTCTCTGTCATATGCCGCTCCTCTGGAATGATTTCCGGCAAAACTATACCTATCAAAATCCCTTTGCACAACCCATCTGCGTATTGGTAAGGTTTTTACGGAATAACTCTGTCCTTTGAGAGGTGAGTGATGGTAAAAAGGCACGTGAATGGAAAACCTGGCAATGGTACCGGGCGCTCCAAGTATCGTCCTCGAAAGCCCGATCCTCTGATGCTCCGTGCTCAACGGATCATTTCGGGGACGGCTCGGTTTGACGACCGCTTCATGGAAAATCACGACGAACTGATTAAGCTCGTCGATATCTTGCGCTCCATGGGATGCGTGATCGTGCTCATTATGGGCACGTGGGATCTCAAACATCTTGGTCACGAAAACTACATCGAACTTGGGAAGGACAAGGCAGGAGAAAAATTTCCCAAAGCCGAGCATGTGATCACTGTTGTTGCAGTCGATTCCGATGAGTTGACTCGTGCTCGCAAGGGACCGAAACGTCCCTTTGTTCCAGAAATGGAACGGGCGAGACAGATCGCGCATACGCGGAGCACCGACATCGTTACGATCGAACGCAAGCTCGCGGAACTGCCCAAAATTCTGCCGCATGACGTACGCGTCATATCGGAATCCACCAACGACGAGAAGAAACTCAAAGCCCAAGGAATATATTGTGGGCAGATCGTTAACCTTCAGCAGCAACTCAATGACAACTCTTCAGCACGGCTTAGCCGTCTCACATTGGAGGGCATGGCTCAAGCTGCAGACATGGTCGAGTCTGCGATGCTCAAGGTTTTGAAGGAGATCAAAAATGGAAGGGTGTAAAACCCTTGTCGCGTATGTAGCGGCACCGCACGGAGGATATCTCAAATTCTTCCGCGCGTATCCAGGAGGTACGCTTTGGGTGCTCGGTGCGGATCTTGTGAGCGAGTTCTCCTCGCTTACCAGAAACTTACCCGCGCCGACACCCGAAGAGACTGCAACCATGATCAGATCCCTTGGGATATTTGATCAGGTGAGCGTTCTGACGAAGGATAAGCTCTCCTTCGTGGTTCATTCCGATATCGTGATGCCGGATGAAGATGTCTCTCGAGTTTTGGCGGATGCATATTTCCCCAACGCGCAGGTGACGTTTGATGGTCGGTGGCGACTTCGGTACGATCGTACTGCAACGCTCAACAAGCAAGTGCCTGATGTAGACACCGAGGTGTCGTTTACGGAGTTCGACCGCACTTTCATGCGATCGGCGTCCGAGACGGCTCAGCGGAGTCCTGACTGGTGGAGACAGGTTGGTTCGGTGCTTGTGCGGGATGGGAAACCGTTGCTGGTTTCCTTCAATCAACACCTTCCTTCCGAACAGACGGCCTACCTCTTTGGTGATCCACGCAGCAACTTTGATGCTGGACAGCATATCGACTTTTCGCTTGCATTGCATTCGGAAGTCGCTGTGCTCACTGCGGCGGCTCGTCGTGGCATCAAGACAGAGGGCTGTGACCTCTATGTCACCACCTTTCCGTGTCCGCCGTGTGCGAGTGCATGCATCAGCGCGGGCTTGCGTCGGCTCTACTTCGCAGAAGGGTACTCACTTGTTGCGGCTCTTGAGACGCTCAAGGCCTTCAATGTCGAAGTGATACGAGTACAAATGAATAATCCCCCGACCTCATGACGAGGCCGGGGGATTCCTATATTAACGGTCGGCTTTAAAGCCAACAACTGCTTTAATAACCTCGCTGTCATTTCTGCGACGCTTGATGCCGACGATGACCTGATAGTGCAGATGTCTCACAGTGGCGCCAGTCATATCGGTGTCTCCTGAACGGAAGAGTAAGGTTGCTCCGGTCAGTCCGTACTCCTTGCACAACCAGTTGTAGTGCTCGAATACCTCGAGCACCATCCCTGCGGTCATGTCTTCGATATGCTCGATATGAGTGAGACACACGACCAGGAAGTGGTGGGTACTTCCTTCGTATGGTCGGAAGTTTTCCGTCACCAGCCAATGTTCTCCTTTACGGAGGATCGGTTGGGTATGGTTTTTGAGGAAGTGTTCTTCGCAGAAAGGGCAGTACCCAGCTTCTGCGATATTCTCCAGCACCTTGTTATACCCATCTCGGTCGACCATACCGGCGTTCGCGGTATCGACTTTCTTCTCTGCCATATCTGAAGCTCCTTTTCCGTAGAAACCATATCTTAAAGTTGTGCATAAAAACAAGAGCCGCCCTTATGGGGCGGCTCGAAGGTGTAGGAAGTGCTAGGGCGAGTAAGGGATGTCCGGCATCGCCGGATGGGCCTCATACTCATAGAGAGTAAAATGTTCCGCCCGGAACTTGAAAAGATCGGTCACACTTGGATCGACCTTCATGCTCGGGAAAGGCAGCGGCGTGCGCTTCACCAGCTCCTCCATGTACGGCACCTGGTCCTCGTAGATATGAGCATCGACGAGCGTGTGAATGAACAAACCAGGATCTCGTCCGGTGACTTGGCAGAGCATGAGAAGGAGTGCTGCATACTGCACCGTATTGTTGGGTACGCCAAGTGCCATGTCGGAGGACCGCTGAATCATCTCCATATGCAGTTCGTTGTCGATCACACGGAAAAACAGGTCGCCGTGGCACGGAGCCACGATTACCTTGCGATGCCCGCGCGCAGTGTAGAAGGGGATCCAGGGTGTGACACGGATAGTCCGCAAATATGGGAATTCGCGCACTTGCCGCACCACATGCTCGAACTGGTTCCAGGTACCACCGCCAGGCATAGGATATGCCGCGAATGCAGCTCCGTAGGAACCAGGGCCAAGATCGTTCGGTTCCATATCGAACTCTTTGCCCCGGCCTTTGTAGTCGTCCCAGAACTTGCAGCCCCAAACATTACTCAGTTCGTCGATATCACGCACACCGTTCATGAATGCGGTTATCTCGCGAATGGGCATCCGAAACCCCAGCTTTCGACTTGTGATAAGAGGAAAGCCGTTGCGCAGATCGAAGACCATTCTCTGTGTGGTGCCGAAACAGGTGAGAGCGCCTTTGCCTTGTTGCGTCTCCTTGATGAACCTGCCGCTCGTCAGAATTTGCTGCAGGTTATCCCTGTATTGTGTATCGGGTGTCCGTTCGGAGAGCGGTCTGTAGAAATTCTGCACGGGTATCTCCCTTGTGTTTGTGCGAGTCTTGGCCCATCCTACTGATATGTACGAATTTGTGCAAAGACAAGACAAAGAGGTATACGACACGCTCGTAGGGGAGGAGGCACGACAGGCCCAAGGCCTTGAGCTTATTCCAAGCGAGAACTATGTAAGTCACGCGGTGCGCGAAGCACAATCCAGCGTCCTTACGAATAAGTATGCCGAAGGCTACCCCGGCAACCGCTACTACGGCGGGCAAGAGTACACCGACGCAGTGGAGGAGTTGGCACGTGAGCGTGCGAAGAAACTTTTTAATGCCCAGTATGCCAATGTACAGCCGCACTCAGGTGCAGATGCCAATGTTGCACTTTACTTTGCACTGCTCCATCCAGGCGACACGGTGCTCGGAATGGATCTCTCTCATGGGGGGCACTTAACGCACGGGCACCCGGTTACGCATGTTGCGAAGTTGTTTAACTTTGTTCGCTACAAAATGAAAGACAGTGCTACTGGCGAAATTGACTACGATGCCCTGGCTGCTTTAGCACGAGAACACAAACCAAAAATTATTCTTGCTGGTTTCTCCGCGTACAGCCGCGAACTCGACTATGAAAAGTTTGTTGCGATTGCTAAAGAGGTGGGGGCATACGCGGTAGCCGATATTGCACACATTGCTGGCCTTATCGCAGGTGGCGTGCATAAAAACCCTTTCGATGTTGGTTTTGATGTGATGACGAGCACGACGCATAAGACATTGCGCGGTCCACGTGGGGGACTGATTCTTGTGCGTGAGAGTGAGGAAATTGCGAAGAAAATAGATAAAAGTGTGTTCCCAGGACTTCAGGGTGGCCCCTTAATGCATACGATTGCTGCGAAAGCGGTTGCGTTTGGCGAAGCACTCCATCCAAACTTTAAAACCTATGCGGCGCAGATACTTAAAAACGCAAAGTCGATGGAAGAAGTGTTTGCAGAGCGCAAGGTGCGCATGATCGGTGGCGGTACAAGCAATCACTTAATTCTTGCAGATGTAACGCAATTTGGTGTTAGTGGTAAAGAGGCTGAGGAGATTTTGGATAGGGTAGGGATTACGCTCAATAAAAATGTCATCGCTGACGATGAGCGCTCTCCCATGGATCCCTCTGGTATCCGTTTTGGTACGCCTGCGATGACTACACGAGGTCTCAAAGAGCCAGAATGTGCGCGTGTTGCAACACTCATGCTCGATGCACTTGAATATCGACAAGATCTCAGTCGGCTCGAGGCTATTGCAAAAGAGGTGAAGGAAATTGCTGTAGCACATCCTATCCCTGAGAGCTTCGTATAATAGAGGTATGGATATCCGCTCCACCAAGCTCTTCAAATTCTGGGAGCGCTACGAGCACCATATCGGTCTTGGCGCATTAGCTGCCGGCTTTTTCTTTGACCTTATAATTGCTGACCGACCTGATAGCGTTTTTAATAATCTCCTTCTCCTCTTTTATCTCATTGTTGCAGGAGCGTTCATCATTCTTCTCAACATCCAAAAACGTCGCCGACAAGACGTGGAGCCGTTCTTTATGCTCCTTATTTTGCAATTCTGTTTCGGTGGTCTGGCAAGTAACTTGTTGGTGCTCTATGGGCGCTCGGGTACCTTGGCGGGAAGTGCAGTGTTTCTCGCGATGCTGGTCGCACTTATTTTGGGAAATGAATATCTGCGCAATCGGTACTCACTGCTTCGGTTTAATGTGGGCGTGTATTACTTTTTGCTTTTATCGTATTGCGTTATTGCGGTCCCGACGTTTATCACCAAATCGATCGGACTGTGGCCCTTTATACTCTCGGGGCTCACAAGCTTGGTGTTTATCGCCATCTTCCTTACCGCACTTTTTTTCCTCGTGTTCCGCGGCAAAGACTTTGAAGGTCTCCAGATAGTGAGCGGTATCGTGGGGCTTATCTTTATCTGTTTTAACTTACTGTATTTCATTAACGTTATTCCGCCGGTACCGCTCTCGCTTAAAACGATCGGTGTCTATCATTCGGTATTGAAACGTTCAGATGGAGATTATGTGGTGCTCTATGAAAGAGAGCCGTGGTGGGAATTCTATCGAAGCTCTGCAAGTACCTACACCATTGGTGATGGGGCAGGGGGGAGGGAAGCATTTTGTTTCTCTTCGGTCTTTGCACCGACTAATCTCGAAGCCCCTATTTATCACAAGTGGGAGAAGTATGACGAAAGTACACGAGAGTGGCGCACCCAGTCACGTATATCGTTCCCTATAGCAGGAGGGCGTGACGGTGGGTACCGCGGTTTTAGCCGTGTCTCTCTGCTTACCCCAGGAGAGTGGCGCTGCTCGGTTGAGACCGCACAAGGTCAACTCATTGGCCGTGTTGGCTTTACCGCCACTCCTGCTTCAGTCACAGCGCCACTTAGCCAGAAGACGCTCTAAGTGGTAGTCTAAAATTCATGATTCGAGAGAGGATAGAGCAGGCGTTGCGTGATGCAGGAGCAGCCAACTTTGTAGTTGAGCGCCCACGCGATTTAAGTCATGGCGACTATTCGACCAACGCTGCACTCGTGAACAAACTCGATGCACAGGAACTTGCCGCAAAACTCTCCATTGAAGGGATTGAAAAGATAGAAGTGGTAGGGAAGTTTATTAACTTCCACGTGTCGCGTAAGAGTTTGGTGCCACAACCGGCAGAAATACCCGCACAGTACGCAGGTAAGAAAATACTTGCTGAGTACACTGACCCTAATCCGTTTAAAGAATTCCATATTGGACACCTCATGAGTAATGCGGTGGGCGAGGCGATTGCTCGTGTTCTTGAGGTGTCAGGAGCTACCGTTGTACGTGCTAACTATCAAGGCGATGTTGGCCCCCATGTTGCAAAGGCTATCTGGGGGAAGATGCAAAAGCCAGAAAGCTCTTGGGGCGAAGCGTATGTGTACGGTGCTGCACAATACGATGCACATAAAGATGAGATAGACGAGATTAATAAAAAAGTGTATGAGCGCTCTGATGTCGCCGTTAACACACTGTATGACCAAGGGCGGGCAGAATCACTTGCGCATTTTGAGGAAATCTACAAAAAACTAGGTACCACATTCGACCATTACTTTTTTGAAAGCGAATCGGGCCTCATTGGACTTGAAATAGTCAGCGCGCATCCCGAGCTTTTCCAAGAGAGCGAAGGAGCGCTCGTATACCACGGTGCTCATACTCGTGTGTTTGTAACTCAGAAAAAGTTGCCGACATATGAGGCAAAAGAGCTCGGGTTAGCCAAGCTGAAAAAAGAAAAAGTACCGTCTGATATCTATCTCACGGTGACCGCCAACGAGCAAAACGGCTTTTTCGATGTGGTCTTTGATGCGATACAGAAAGTATTTCCTGAGCTTTCGGGTAAGCTGACGCATCGCTCGCACGGCATGATGCGGTTTGCAGAAGGGAAAATGTCCTCGCGTACCGGCAATGTTATCACCGGAGAGTCATTGCTTAATGACCTCATCGCTGCTGCAAAAGAAAAAATGCAGGGTCGAGAACTTGCGGAGGCAGAGAAAACTGCCGAGATGATTGCAGTTGGTGCAATTAAGTATGCGGTACTCAAACAAGGGAGTAGCAAAGATATTATCTTTGATCCAGAAAAATCTCTTTCACTTGAAGGTGATTCTGGTCCGTATCTGCAATATGCACATACCCGCGCACATTCTTTAGTGCAGGCAGCAAAAGAGGCAGGTATTGAGCCAAGTACCGATGATATACCCGAACATGCCAGTGTACTCGAGCGCGTACTTATTCACTATCCTGACGTGGTGGCGCGTGCTGCTCGTGAGATGGAACCACACTACATCACCACCTATTTAACCGAGCTCGCAGGCGCATTTAACTCCTGGTATGCCGCCAACCGTGTTATTGGTGGGGCGAATCCGCGCTATGGCGTGTGGCTCGCATACGCCACTATCAAAACCTTGCACGATGGCCTCACTGTTTTGGGTATTCCGGTGCCCAAGGAGATGTAATCTAATGGAGACTCGCAAGACTAACAGTGCTGGTGGAGTAGTTCTCAACAAACAAGGAGAAGTGTTGGTTGTGAGTCAGGGTGGAAGGTCGTGGTCATTACCAAAAGGACACATAGACGAGGGAGAGGATGCGTTAACAGCGGCAAAACGCGAGATATATGAAGAATCAGGAATCAGTAATCTTGAGTATGTTAAAGATCTAGGCACATACTCGCGGTACCGGATTGGTCTTGATGGAAAGGACGATCTTACAGAACTAAAAAATATGACGATGTTTCTCTTTCGCACAAAAGAGGAAACGCTCGCGCCTGTTGATGTTCATAATCCAGAAGCCCGTTGGGTAAATGTCGAAGAAGTAGAAGGCCCACTTACGCATAACAAGGATAAAGATTTTTTTATAAATATTAAAAAAGAGTTATGAAATTAACTTTCATTACAGGTAATGCGGGAAAGGCAAAATATTTAAGCGACTACTTTCATATGCCGGTCGAGCACAAAAAGCTCGATCTTATTGAAATTCAATCTCTCGATCTTAAGGAGGTAGTTGAAGACAAAGCGCGTCGAGCATATGAGATAGTAAAGACCCCTGTGTTGGTGGAAGATGTTTCGCTTGTTTTTGAAGAACTCAAAGCGCTACCGGGACCGCTTATTAAATGGTTTTTAGAGACTCTTGGGAATGAAGGGCTTTGTAAATTAGTTAAAGAAAATCGAGTGGCCCATGCTGAAGTGATGTTTGCTATCTGTGATGAAACAGGCGTTCATACGTTTAGCGGCTCGAAAAAGGGCACTATTGCTCCGTCGCCTCGTGGTGAGATGGGTTTTGGGTGGGATCCGATTTTTATTCCGGACGGGTATGAAAAAACCTGGGCCGAGATGTCTGACGATGATAAACACGCAACTTCTATGCGCAAAATTGCGCTTGAAAAAGTATCGCAATTTATAGCTGAACGACCATAAGGCAATATCGCCTTAATTTTGTTATAGTTTTTCAATATGGTTGATGATCCGAAACAGGGCGGAGAGGAGCTCCATCATGCTCAAACACACAAGCCCAAAGGCCCCCTCGCAGAGCGCGAAGAGGGGATTTTAACGTTTTGGAACAATGAGGGGATTTTTGAGAAGTCTCTCCAGAAAGAATCACCCAAAGGAGAGTATGTTTTTTATGACGGCCCACCGTTTGCAAACGGTTTGCCACACTACGGCCACATTCTTGCTTCGACTATTAAAGATGCGATTCCGCGGTATCGAACCATGCAGGGATATCATGTTGCGCGACAGTGGGGATGGGACTGTCACGGACTTCCGGTTGAAAACTTGGTTGAAAAAGAACTTGGGTTTAAGAGCAAACGTGATATTGAGCAGTACGGCATAGAGAAGTTTAACGAGGCAGCCCGTGTCTCGATCATGAAAGATGTCGCAGATTGGAAGCGCATCATTCCGCGTCTTGGTCGTTGGGCAGACATGGATAACGACTACAAGACCATGGATACGCCATACACCGAGAGCGTATGGTGGGCATTTAAGAGTCTGTACGAGAAAAGTCTTATATACGAAGGCTTCAAAGCTATGCATCTGTGTCCACGCTGCGGCACGACACTTTCAAACTTTGAGGTGGCTCAGGGTTATAAAGATATCGATGATATAGCGGTCACCGTTAAACTCCCGCTTGTTGATGATCCTGACACATCGCTCCTTATCTGGACCACGACACCATGGACCCTACCAGGGAACGCGGCTGCAGCAGTAAAAGCTGATGCAACGTATGTCAAAATTAAGACCTCGCAAGGAATGGTAATTGCCGCTAAGGCGCTTGCACCCGATGGCGAGATAGTTGAAGAGTTTGAGGGTAAAAAGTTGGTAGGTAAAAAATATCTGCCACCCTTTGATTACTTTGTAGGGGAACTCCATAAGCACAAGACGCATGCATGGAAAATCTATGCGGCTGACTTTGTTACTTTAGATAGTGGCACGGGCATCGTGCATATTGCACCGGCCTTTGGCGCTGATGACCTTGCGCTTGCGCAGGCACACAAAATTCCACTCGTTCATCATGTAAATGAGGAGGGGAAGTTTGTCTCTACCGTTACCGATTTTGAAGGTCTTGCCGTTAAGCCTAAAGGTAATCCGCGCGAGACTGATGAAAAGGTCGCAGCAAACCTTGAAGAGCGTGGTCTTTTGTTTAAGAAAGAAAAAATCACGCACAGCTATCCGCATTGTTGGCGGTGCGATACACCGCTTCTCAACTGGGCAGCAACGTCTTGGTTTGTGAAGGTCTCTGCGCTTAAAGATAAACTCCTTGCTCAAAACAACACGATTACATGGGTGCCTGAGCATGTAGGCAAAGGACGTTTTAATAATGGACTTGAATCTGCTCCCGACTGGGCGATATCGCGCAGTCGCTATTGGGGTGCACCACTGCCAGTATGGCGCCATAGCAAGAGTAAAGAGGTGCGAGTGGTGGGCTCGGTCAACGAATTGCTCGCAATGGTGCGCCGAAGTGGCAATCGCTACTTTGTGATGCGGCACGGAGAATCGCAAAATAATGTTGCGAATGTTCTCGATTTAACGGGCGACCCAGATAATCATTTGACGGAAAGGGGGCGCAAACAAGCGGCGCATGCAGCAGCAGATCTCAGAAAAGAAAACATTGATCTTGTCATCACGTCGCCTTTTGTGCGTGCCCAAGAAACTGCGCGTATTGTCCAAAATGAACTGGGGTTATCCGACTCGGCACTAATGGTGGATGAGCGTATTTGTGAGACCGACAAAGAGGATGACAGCGCCCGCCTTGAAGTGCGCAGACGAGTAGGGGAGTTTATGTTCGACATCGAGCGTCGTTATGTGGGTAAAAATATTTTGATCGTAAGTCATGGATATCCATTGTGGATGATGGATTTAATTGCTGCGCGCATACCACATCGCAGTGCAGACAAACTTGTATTGCGCAGAAATGCCGAACCAAAAGAATTGGTATTTGTGCTATTTCCGCATAATCGCGACTATGATCTTGATCTGCATCGACCATACATTGATGAAGTGCCCACCGGCAACTCGCTTGATGGTGAGTGGAAACGCATTCCTGATGTGTTTGATTGTTGGTTCGAATCTGGCTCAATGCCGTTTGCAAGTAACCACTACCCATTTGTTAAAGATACGTTCAATCCGAAGCGTTTCTTTGGATTTGGCGCCAAAGGGTATCCCGCAGACTTTATCGCCGAAGGACTCGATCAAACTCGTGGGTGGTTCTACTCACTTATTGTGTTAGGAACGGCGCTCTTTAATCGCACACCGTATAAAAATGTAATCGTAAATGGTCTGGTCTTGGCCTCGGATGGTCAAAAGATGAGTAAACGCTTACGCAATTATCCCGACCCTATGGATGTGGTTGATAAGTATGGTGCCGATGCATTGCGATACTACCTTCTTTCATCGTCAGTAATTCGAGGCGAGGACCTTCGCTTCAAAGAGCAGGGAGTGGATGAAGTTAGTAAAAAAGTACTGATGCGCCTTGATAACGTGCGTAGTTTTTATGATCTCTATGCCGATGGCACCGAAGCTGCTACGAACAGTGTCCACCCACTTGATCGGTGGATACTCGCTCGACTCAATCAATTTATTAAAGACACCACTCTGGGCTATGAGGCGTATGAACTTGATAATGCAACACGACCACTTCTAGACTTTATTGAAGACCTTTCCAACTGGTATGTGCGCCGTTCACGTGATCGTTTTAAAGAAAAAGAAAATACCGATGCGGTTGCAACCTTGCGACATGTATTGATAACCGTAGCGAAAGCTATGGCGCCCGTGATGCCATTCTTTGCTGACGATCTATATCGTCGAGTTAAAAATGCCGATGACGCAGAAAGTGTACATCTTACGGAGTGGCCTGAGAGCGGCATTATTGACGAGCAATTGTTAACTGACATGCAAGCTATTCGTGATCTTGCGAGTGCAGGACTTGAACTGCGTGAGCGTGCAAATATTAAAGTGCGCCAACCGCTTGCGAGCTTTAGTGCACCAAACATTCCTGCAGATCCTGATTTGCGCGCAATCTTGGCAGAAGAACTCAATGTAAAGGAAATAAAAGAGGGAAGCGAAGTGGTGCTCGATACTGAGCTAACCCAAGAGTTAAAAGAAGAAGGACAAGTGCGCGAGCTCGTGCGTGCCATACAAGAATGGCGTAAATCGATGAAACTCACCATTACCGATCGTCCAGTATACGAGTTGGTGGTCCCTCATGAGTTGGCGGAGGTTGCTAAGAAATATCAGAAAGAGATTATGGCAGCAGCGGGACTCAAGTCGCTCGACGTTCGAAAAGAAAAGAAGGATGCATAAGATCCATATCACTGAGGGGCTCGTATTGCGCAAACGCGGTGTAAACGAAGCAAACACCTTGGTGTGGATCCTCACCCCAGAGTTTGGGTTGATACGTGCACAGGCTCGTTCCACCCGAGTAGTGCAGTCTAAGCTGCGCTATGGAATAGAGGCGCTTACAGAAGGGCGGTACGCGCTTGTACAGGGTAAACATGAGTGGCGTCTCACGGGGGCAGAGGCCTACCAGCGACTTCGTCCTACCGCAGCTCTTGGCCGGGTGACGGCACTTTTGTTGCGGTTAGTGAACGGTGAAGAGGCTCATCCGGATTTGTATAAAAGCGTCATGGAAGGTTTTTCACTTCTTGCAGAAGCAGATGCCGTTCATAGTGATGCACTTGAGACGGTATTAGTGCTGCGGATACTCTCGCATCTCGGCTATCTTCCTGAGACCCCCACGCTCGCGCAGTTTGTAGAAGGTGGTATTTCTCTGGAGCTGTCAGCCAAAGCGCTGCAGTCTCGCAACATGCTCATAAGGACGATAAATGAATCTCTTTCTGCAACTGGACTGTAAGCTTGGTATACTGTGCAGATGGATGACAAGGGCGGAGTCGACGGACTTCGTAAAAAACTCTACTCACGGGGTGAAGAGATAGGGGAGCACGAGCGCTCCAAACTTACCCCTGAAGATAGCGAAGTGCCGGTGGCATGGGAGCCACGGCAGGCAGGGGTGCCGCGCGAGACTCCACAGTCGGCACTGCGCTTTGGTATACCGCAAGTAACTGGTATGTCTATAGCAACTAAATTTCTATTTGGCTCATTTATCTTCTTTGTTGCCGCAGCTGCGTTTTCGGTCTACTACTTCTTTGGGGGAGGCAATTTTATATCTTCTCAAAATATCGATATACAGATAGTGGCGCCATCACTTGTCGACAGTGGTTCGGTTACGCAAATGCAATACATCGTTACGAACCGCAATGCGTCACCATTGTTGCTCGCTGATCTTGTTATTGAATATCCGCCAGGGACCCGAGACCCAGAGAATCCTGAGCGCGAGAAACTTCATGAGCGTCAGTCTATTGGTGCGGTTGCGCCAGGAGTACAAGTGAAGCGGACCTCAAGTGCAATATTCTTCGGTCAAGAAGGATTGCCGCAACCTATTGAGGTTCGACTCGAGTATAGTGTGCCAAACTCCAATGCGGTGTTTGAAAAACGTTCAAGTTCGATGATCACACTCGGTTCTTCGCCTATTTCGATCGAGGTTGATATGCCAACGGAGACAGTGACGGGAGAGGAGTTTACGACCACGATAACGTTGCGTAGCAACTCAACATCACCGGTTGATAATGTAGTGCTTGAAGCTCGATATCCATTTGGCTACTCGGTGCGCACTGCAAATCCGCGTCCGGCAGCAGGGGCGCTCTGGCAAGTGGGAGACATGGACCCGAACGAAACGTACGTGCTCACCTTGCGGGGAGTTATGACAGGCAGCGATGGTGATGAGAAAGTCTTTACCTTCTTGGCAGGGCAAAATGATGATGATACTGACACGGCGGTAGCGGTACCGTTTATATCTGTTCCACATTCTCTTACGGTAGAGAAGCCGTTCATTGGCGGCACCATCAGTATCAACGGCAAGACCGGAAGCACGGTAGCGGCACCAGCAGGGGAGCCGCTTGCGGGTGTGGTCACCTGGCGCAACAATCTCTCTGAGCCTATTCAAGATGTTGAGATCGTTGTGACCTTAAGCGGTCCTATGCTCGATAAAAACCGTATCTCAAGCGGTAGTGGTTTTTATCAATCCTCCAACTCAACTATCATTTGGACCAAGCAACAGGATCCGGCATTAGCGTCTGTTGCACCTGGCGCTGAAAGTTCTGTGCAGTTTAGTTTTGCCACGCTTGTGCCAGGGACAGGTGGAGTTGTGTACTCGAACCCTACTGTTGGCGTTACGTTAAGCGTACGTGGTTCACGTCAAAATAGCGTCGGGGTGCCGGAAGAGGTGGTTGCCGCAGCAACGACTAACGTACAACTTGCTTCAGCACTCGCACTCTCGGCGTCCGTTAACCACACAGGCGGCCCTAATCCACCTGAGGCAAATGAGCAGTCTACGTATCGGATAACATGGACTGCGCGCAATTCATCGAACGCGGTTGCAAATACAAATGTCTCGACTATTTTGCCGCCGTATGTCGACTACTTAAGCGGTACGGGCACCACGTATGACGCAGGGTCGCGCACGGTTCGGTGGGCGATAGGGGAACTTGCAGGAGGTGCGGGGTATACCGAAGAATCGGTCGGGACCTCATTTGAAGTTCGGTTTAATGCATCAGCAACACATGTAGGTGGGGCTGCAACACTCACCGGCTCTTCGGTGTTGCAGGGGACTGATCGATTTGCACAAATACAGGTCTCTGCGACCGCACAACCCGTGACCACGGGGACCCAGGTCCGTGATTAGTCTGTTGTAGTGATTTACGATATAGTGGCGTCTGTATGTCGTCTGATTTGATGGAAAAACTAGTATCGCTCGCAAAACGCCGCGGTTTTGTGTACCAAGGTTCTGAAATTTATGGCGGCCTCTCAGGAGTATATGACTTTGGTCCCCGAGGGGTAGAGCTCCTCAATAACATCAAGGCTTCTTGGTGGAAGGCTAATGTCTACAATAAGGAAAACTACTATGGCCTTGATGCAGGTATGTTTAAACATCCTCGCACGTGGGAGGCGTCTGGCCACGTGGGTGGTTTTTCTGATCCGCTTGCTGAATGTAAAAACTGCAACACACGCATTCGTGTTGATAAAGAACTTGCGGCAATTGGTATCACTGCAGATGAGAAAATGTCGGAACAGGCTATTAATGAACTTTTTGATCAGCATCGTGACAAGATTAAATGTCCTAAATGCGGCAAAAAAGAATTTACACAAGTAAAAGCTTTTAATTTGTTGGTAAAAACAAACCTTGGCGATTTTACGTCAGAGGGAAATGAACCTGTCTATTTGCCCGGGGAAGCATGCCAAGGTATTTATCTTGACTACAAAAATATTGTTGACACCATGCAGCCAAAAATTCCTTTTGGTGTTGCACAAATAGGTAAGGCGTTCCGCAATGAGATTTCTCCAAGAAACTTTCTCTTCCGCACACGAGAGTTTGAGCAGGCCGATACGCAGCTCTTTATTCGTCCTAACGAGAACAAAGATGCATATGAGGCGCTTAAAAAAGACCGATGGGATTGGTATGTATCTCTCGGTATTAACGAAAAAAAGCTGCGTTTTAAACAACATGAAAATTTAGTCTTTTACGCAAAAGATGCGTGGGATATTGAATACGAGTTTCCCCATGGGTTTGATGAAGTCGAGGGTATTCACGATCGAACCGATTACGACTTGTCGCAACATCAAAAGTTTTCTGGTGTTGACTTGCGGTACACAGATCCGGAGACAGGGGAGAAATATATCCCTTGGATACTCGAAACATCAATGGGCATGGGCCGCGTGTTCCTCGCGGTACTCGCAGACGCTTATTACGAGGATGAAATGGATGGCGAGACGCGTGTTGTTCTTCGTCTTGCACCACACCTTGCGCCCCTTAAGGCAGCAATCTTCCCACTCCTTAAAAACAAACCAGAGTTGGTTGCAAAAGCGCGCGAAGTGTACACAACGATTAAAAAAGAAATCCCTCAGGTTGCATGGGACGATAATGGCAACATTGGGAAGCGTTACCGCCGCCAAGACGAAGTGGGTACGCCGTACTGCATCACAATCGACTTCGATACGTTGGGTGAGACTCCTGAGCACAAAGACACAGTAACGGTGCGTGATCGAGATACTGGTGAGCAGACTCGCATGCCAATAGGGGAGTTGGTTACCTTCCTCCAATCTAAAATCCGCGCGTAGGCCCAAACTAGGGCAATGTGCTAGAGTGTGAGCATGGATAAACTCCGGGACGTTCAAGTTAATGTCACTGCGGGCTCAATGGTGACCGGCATACTGCTGGTGCTGTTGGTGGCAGTACTCTGGTTCCTGCGTGACCTCGTCCTTATTCTCCTTACTGCAGTGGTTATTGCATCGGCCATGGAGCCAGCAATACGCTTCTTTATGCGGTATGGGTTGCACCGAGTTCTCTCGGTCATACTCATGTATGTTCTTGCTGGTTCGCTTTTTGCAGGGCTCCTTATCCTTTTTATCCCACCTGTCCTCGATGACGCAGCAAATTTCCTTGATAGGCTTCCCGCAACACTTGCATCGTTTAATATCTCCGAGGCTACCAATGGGCTTATTCCAAACATTAATACCGCAGATTCGGCAGCATTCTTAAACGACATTTCGTTTACCTTGGGTCAGGCGGGCGGCGGTATCTTTACTGGCCTCTCAGCTATCTTTGGTGGCATTACTGCGTTTGTGCTTATCATCGTGTTTTCCTTCTACTTTTCAGTGCAAGAAACTGGCGTTGATGACTTCCTGCGAGTGGTGACTCCAACGTCGCATCAGGCATACATCCTGGGGCTCTGGAAGCGTTCACAGGACAAAATAGGGAAGTGGATGCAAGGCCAAGTGGTGCTAGGGGTGATAGTGGGCGTATTGCTCTATTTAGGTCTCACTATTTTAGGTGTACCAAACGCCTTGTTGCTTGCAGTGTTGGCCGGCGTATTTGAACTTATCCCGGTCTTTGGACAGATTTTGGCAGCAATACCTGCGATCGCTATCGCGTTTGCTCATGGAGGCGTCCCCGCATCCCTCTGGGTCTTAGGACTTTATCTGTTGGTGCAGCAGTTTGAAGCACATCTCATCTATCCGGTGGTGGTGAAGAAGGTGGTGGGCGTGCCTCCGCTCTTAGTTATCTTGGCGCTTCTGGTGGGGGCTAAGGTGGCAGGGTTCTTGGGTATCCTTCTTTCGGTACCTATTGCAGCTGCGATACAAGAGCTCGTGGCTGACATTGATCGCGCAAAGACCAAAGCGCTTGCAAAAGAGGGTTTGACTCCTGAGGGTGACCCCAAGTAGGCTAGAGCAATGTCTGACAAGAAACCATATTACCTCACGACGACCCTGCCGTATGTAAACGCTGATCCCCATATTGGGTTTGCGTTAGAGATTGTGCATGCCGACATTATTGCCCGATACCAGCGCCTTATGGGTAGAGAGGTATTTTTTACCACCGGTACCGACGAGCACGGACAGAAAATATTCCAAAAGGCACAAGAGGAGGGAAGAGATGTGAAAGAATACGTCGATCATTTTGCTGGCCAATTTAGCAAATTAAAGGAAGGGCTCGGTCTCTCCTACGATGCGTTTATCCGCACTACCGACCCTGCGCACAAGGCGGCTGCGCAAGAGTTGTGGCGCCGATGTTTAGCAAAAGGCGACATTTACAAAAAGAAGTACAAAGGTCTGTATTGCGTGGGTGACGAAGCGTTTATAAAAGAGACGGACTTGGTGGATGGAAAATGTCCAAACCATCCGAGTATGCAGCCGCAAGAAATAGAGGAGGAAAACTATTTCTTTCGCCTCAGTGCATATCAAGATAAATTGCTTACCTATCTTAAAAGTCCTAAAGCTATTTTGCCTGATTGGCGTCGAGAAGAAGCAATTAAATTTGTTGAGTCAGGCTTGGAAGATTTTAGTATCTCGCGCGAAAAGGCTCGCATGAGTTGGGGTGTACCCGTGCCCGATGATGACACGCAGGTGATGTATGTGTGGTTTGATGCACTCACAAATTACATATCGACCACTGGTTGGCCAAACGAAGGTGGTAATTTCGAAACCTTTTGGAAAAAGGGCGAGGTGGTACAAATGGCAGGAAAGGATCAAGTTCGCTTCCAATCCATCATGTGGCAGGCAATGCTCATGTCGGGGGAGGTAAAAAATACTGACACGGTGGTGTACCACGGCTTTATTACGAGTGGTGGGCAAAAGATGTCTAAGTCGCTGGGTAACGTCATTGAGCCTATAGCTCTAGCGACTGAATATGGCACCGACGCGTTGCGATACTTTTTAGCACGACATGTACATCCGTTTGAGGACTCCGATTTTACTATGGAGCGTTTGAAAGATGCCTACAATGCTGACTTAGCAAACGGTATTGGCAACTTGGCGTCGCGTATTATGCAACTCGCGCAGACGCATCTTGCTGAGCCAGTGGCGGTCGAGTTTGTACCGTATCCTCAGGAGTTTACCGACGCGCTCGATCGTTTCGAGATCAACAAAGCAGCTGAGTATGTCTGGCAGCGCATAGCAGTGCTCGACCAGAAGATTACCGAGACTGCACCATTTAAAGTGATTAAAGACGATGCAGAGAGAGGGAAAGCAATCATCACCGAGCTTGTGAAAGAACTTGCCGCTATCGACCTTATGCTCGAGCCAATTATTCCCGAGACGAGCAAGAAGATTATCGAGGCGATTATGGCAAACAAAAAGCCTGAGAATCTCTTCCCACGCAAAGACTAGGTATGGCGTTCACCTTGTTCGACTCACATTGCCACTTATACATGTCGCAGTTTGATGCCGACCGCGATGCGGTGCTTGCGCGTATGCAAGAAAAAAAGGTTGGGGCGGTAATCATTGGTACTAACCTTGCCGAAAGCAACCAGGCGCTTGCCTTGGCAAAACAACATGACTTTCTTTGGGCTTCTGTTGGACTTCATCCCAATGAGGAGGAGCAGAGCGATATGTCGCAGTACGAAGTGCTTGCGCAGGATCCTAAGGTCGTTGCGATAGGTGAGTGTGGTCTCGACTACTTCCGCAGCAGCAAGGAAGGACAAAAGGAACGCCTCATGACACAGATAGAACTGGCAGAGCGTGTAGGCAAAGCGCTTGTCATACATTGCAGAGACGCACATGATGACATGATTGCGATACTAAGCGCGCATACTCCAACGGTTCCCGTTATCATCCATTTCTTTACCGGATCAGGAGAGTTGGCCGAGAAGTATCTAGATTTAGGGTGCTATCTGTCGTTTCCAGGTCCCATTACCTATACCGACATGTACGACGATTCTATTCGTGTATGTCCGCTCGAAAAGATGTTGGTTGAGACAGACGCACCATTTGCAGCCCCGGTACCGAACCGTGGCAAGCGCAACGAACCGGTCTTTGTGGCAGATGTAGTGGCAAAGATTGCTGCGATAAAAGGAATATCGACCAATGAAGTGGCAGAGGCAACGGTTAAAAATGCCCAAAAAGTCTTTACCTTGCCAAACTAGTACACCTCTGGTAGGGTACTGACATGGCAGAAAAAGCGCAGGGCACCGAGCCCTCATCCCAAGCGCCAGCCGCAGTTAAAACCCCTATCTATGAGGTGGGTTTTCATATTGTGCCTGCAGTGGGTGATGACGGGGTGCAAGCAGTCGTGGATAAGATCCGCAAAGTTATTGGTAATGCAGAGATAATCGCTGAAGGGGTTCCAGCAAAAATGAGCCTCGCGTACACTATCGAGCGTGCCACACAAGGCAAGCGCGAGAAATTTAGTGAAGCCTATTTCGGGTGGATCAAGTTTGCTACCGAGCGCGAGAATATTGCTGCGCTTGAGGAAATGCTTCGCAACACGAAAGAGGTACTCCGTTCAATCGTTATTAACACTGTTCGTGAGGATATCTCGACACAGCCACGTCGTGCAGTATTTGCTTCAGATCGTCTCGAAGGCGAGACTATTAAAGCTCCTGCGCGTGCGAAAGAGGAGGGGGGTGAAGTCTCTGAGACTGACCTCAACAAGTCGATCGATGCGTTGACTGGCTAGGCTATACTAGGCGTATGAACAAAGTAATCCTCTTCGGCAATCTTACCCGCGATCCTGAGCTTAAAGCGCTTCCTAGTGGTTTTAATGTCACAAGTTTTGGCATGGCCACTAATCGCCGGGTTAAGAAGGATGAGCAATGGACTGACGTGCCAGAGTTCCACAACGTGGTGGTCTTTGGTCGCCAAGCTGAGACGACTGCGCAATACCTTAAAAAGGGAAGCCAGGCTCTCATCGAAGGCCGCATTCAAACCCGCTCATGGGATTCTCCAGAGAAGGGTAAGCAGTACCGCACTGAGATTGTTGCCGAGCGTGTGACCTTTGGCCGCGCTGGTGGGGCAGGGGGTGCTTCTGCGCCGGCTCGTAATAGCGATGCGGCGCCTCAAGCAGCACCAAAGGATGATGCAATTGATTATCCTGAGGAGGACATTAACCCTGACGACATTCCGTTTTAAACCAATACTATGGCAAAAGATAACTACATTCCGCAGTTCAGTCGCATCGACTACAAGGACGTTGAGATGATCAAGAAATTTCTCAACCCCCATGGCAAAATCATGGCACGTCGTCGCACAGGACTCTCAGCTGCGAACCAGCGAGCGCTCTCTGAAGCAGTAAAGCGTGCGCGCTTCATGGCACTCGTTCCATACATCGTCCGTTAACAAAAAATCCCCTCCATTCGGAGGGGATTTTTGATTATCGCTTGTCTGCCCGTTCGACGTATTCGCCGGTTTCGGTATTGATACGCACTACGTCGCCTTCGTTAATAAAGAGGGGAGCGTTAATGGTGGCACCTGTTTCGAGCGTAATCTGTTTAGAGCCTCCTTGTGCAGTGTTGCCTTTCACTGCGGGTGGTGCCTCCTTCACGATGAGGTCCATTTTGATGGGGAGTTTAACGCCAATGATGTCGTCGTTAAAAACCAGAGCCTCAAGCGTCATGTTTGCTTTCATAAAGCTTCGACCACTACCGAGGGTTTCGTCTGAAAGTTTGAAACGGTCCCCAGGGTTATTCTCAGTACAAAACCAGTTTTCACCACGGTTGCTAAAGAGGAACTTAACAGTCTTGGTTGAAAGATCAGCTTCCGCGACCTTCTCGGACACATGGAAGGCCTGTTCAGTCACCTTACCGGTGATAAGATGGCGCAGTTTGGTCTGGTTTACGGGCTTACGCTGTTGTTTACGGAATACGTGTGCATCTAGAACCTCATACGGCTCTCCATCCAAGAGGATTACCTTCTTGGGCAAAATCTCATTATATTCAAGCATTGGAGACATTTTACATAAAACCCGAGTTATATCAATATGAGCTCATGGGCTATTTAGACGAAGACTCCAACCGAAGCGACGAAGAGGTGCTTGCGCTCTCAGTCGAACACCCGTCGCTTTTTGCGATACTCGTACGAAAGTATGAGGAGCCCTTTTTGCGTAAGGCTATGAGTATCGTGCGCGAGCGGGAAGGGGCGGAAGATATCGTTCAAGAAGCTTTTACAAAGATATACCTCAACGCAAGGAAGTTTCAAAAACAAGAAGGTGCAAGTTTTTCCTCATGGGGGTACCGCATCCTTATCAATACTGCTCTTACGCACTATGCAAAGCGTAAGCGTAGGGGAGAGATGACCGTTGAGCTTGATGATGAAATCTGGGCGCTTATTCCGGATAAGAACCTGCGCCAATTCGAGCGTAAAGAGCTTGAAGACGTTGTGGCGTCTGTGCTTACTCGTATGCCGGAGACTCTTGCGAAGGCTCTTTCAGGCTTCTTTTTGGAAGGAAAATCTCAAGAGGAGATTGCGCAAGAGGAGAATATGAGTGTAGGGGCGATAAAGACCCGGGTACATCGTGCGAAACAGGAGTTTAAGAAGATTTATGAAACCATTAATCCTCGTCGATAGTTATGTATTGATATATGGCATCTAAGATTGAGCAACAGGTAATGGCGAGTGTCGGCACTATATATATCGCTCGGCAACTCGTAAGCGGGACGGCACTGCGTATCTACGTATGCCTTATCGCCCTGGGTTTACTTGCCCGGTTGGTATGGGTTGAGCGCGTAGTCGAGAATTTTATGCAAAGTGGGGTAGGGAACGCGCACAACTTTATAGCGTCAGCAGTACTGAATACCGAATTGCCAGTTCAAATCGCTTTTGCTGCGCTCGTTATTGCGGGTGCGTGGGTCTCGCGGGATCTTGCACGACTCTCTTACTCTCCGCGCCGCTTTGCGTAGAGATACACACAATACACAAGGCGAGGGGAGTCAACCCTGATTTGACAGGCTTAAAAGATGGGGTGTGGATAACTTTTTCCGACCTATCGGGCAGGCGAGAACCTCGGCAAACTTCAGATTCAGTTACTCGCTCTCTTCGTCGTTGCTTTTCTCTGCAGTAGCTTTGCCGCCACCTGATGCAAGTCCTTTGCGAATTTGTTTCAACAATTCGTTTGCAGTCTTTTTATTCTCACGGAGGTAGGTACGAGAAGCGTCGTATCCCCTGCCCAATTTTTCTTCTCCGAAAGAGTAGGATGAGCCAGATTTTTGTACCAAACCGAGGCGCTCGCCAAGGGCGAGTAACTCCCCTTCAGTTGAGACTCCTTCGTTATACATAAGGTCAAACTCAGTTACGCGAAACGGTGCCGCAACTTTGTTCTTAACAACCTTAATGCGGTGGCGACCGCCGACCACTTCTTCTCCCTTCTTAATCTGCGCAATGCGGCGGATATCAAGGCGTACTGAGGTATAGAACTTCAATGCCTTGCCGCCAGTCGTGGTTTCAGGGTTACCGAACATAACTCCAATCTGCATACGGATCTGGTTGATAAAGATGACGATTGTTTTTGACTTAGAGACGATGGCGGTTAGTTTGCGCAATGCCTGAGACATCAGACGAGCTTGTTTACCGACTTGGTAGCTACCCATGTCTCCCTCGATTTCATCTTTGGGGGTAAGGGCTGCGACTGAGTCGACCACGATGATATCTACTTTGCCGCTGCGTACTAAACTTTCCACGATCTCAAGTGCTTGCTCACCAGTGTCAGGTTGAGAGATAAGGAGCTCGTCGAGTTTTACCCCGATCTTTCGTGCGTACTCAGGATCAAGTGCATGCTCGGCATCAATAAAAGCGCACACGCCGCCGCCTTTCTGTGCCTCGGCAATAGCGTGGAGCGTGAGTGTCGTTTTGCCTGAGGATTCAGGACCAAAGATTTCGATAATACGACCACGAGGATATCCGCCGATACCAAGTGCCCAGTCGAGTCCGACTGAACCGGACGGAATAGCATCCACCCCTACTTTAGGGGCTTCACCCAATTTCATGATCGCTTCGTCGCCAAATTTAGTCTTGATGGCGCGGATTGCGGCATCGATAGCAGAGTTGTCGCTTTTAGGGGCAATCTCCTTGGTCTTTTTATCCTTGGCTTTCATAGCAATAATTTAAAAGATTAATCGAAATACTTTTCTCTATCTCGCGACCAAACCGATCAACTGCAGCGACGGTAACTATGCTCAAACCTGGCGGCGGCGTTAATACTTCGTAAAATCGCCCCGATTCGTCAGTATATGCCGGAGCGTCATTGATGGTCAAAAAAGAGATATTGCGGGCAACCCCCTCAATGCGTACCCATACACTTGAAGTTGCGGTTCCGTCTGTAGGAGCGGTTATTTCAATATCGGGACCACCGACAAGCTGCCGGGCCTCAAAGAATCCATACCCAATAATAGCGAGTGCGATAAAGATGAGCACCCAGCGGCTCATACTTGTTCTTCGGGTTCTCCAGCCGGTGCTGATGCGCTCTGTTTATCTAAGATGTCGCGAGGTTTTGACCCATTCGCAGGACCGATAATGCCTCGTGCTTCAAGTACGTCCATGATACGTGCAGCTCGAGCATAGCCGATAGAGAGTCTGCGTTGCAGGAACGAGGTTGACGCCTTACCACTCTCCACTACTACCCGACGAGCAGCTTCAACCATCTCATCATCAACTTCTTCGTCTCCAAATTCACCGCCTCCACCACCGGTAGCAGAACCAAGTCCGACACCATCATTTCCTGCCGCAGGCACACCTATTTCTATCGGAAGTCCTGGTTCATTGTTTTCGGAAATGAAATCAACAATCTTCTTCACCTCTCCCTCGCTGATGAATGGACCTTGCAAGCGCATCGGTTTATTCATGTCGCTTGAAAGGAACAGCATGTCGCCACGGCCAAGCAAACTTTCAGCTCCACCTTGGTCAAGTATGGTGCGGGAATCAATTTGGGATGCAACCTGGAGTGCGATACGTGCAGGCACGTTTGCTTTGATGAGACCGGTGATGACGTTAACGGAAGGACGTTGTGTGGAAAGGATGAGGTGTATACCAACCGCACGTGACATTTGTGCCAAGCGTACAACTGCTGCTTCGAGTTCGCGTGGGTATGTCTGCATGATGTCTGCAAGCTCGTCGATGATGATGACGATGTACGGCATAGCTTCAGGCACTTCTTCTCCTTCAGTTGCGTTGTCTTTGTTCTTAATCTTGCCTAGTGCAGGGGCAAGAACGTTTTGATGGTATGACTCAATGTCGCGGACACGCTTCTCTTCGAGGATGGTGTAGCGGCGTTCCATTTCTTTCACTGCCCAACGTAGTGCGGCAATTGCTTTCTTTGCATCGGTAATAACAGGAGTCAGGAGGTGCGGCAGTGAGCGATACAGTGTGAGTTCGACGCGCTTTGGATCGATAAAGATAAAGCGCAACTGCGCAGGACCTGCACGATACAACAGCGAGTTAATAAGGGTATGAATGACCACCGACTTTCCTGAACCAGTTGCACCGGCGATAAGACCGTGTGGCATCTTGGCAAGATTCGTAAACTTTGCACTTCCTGCAATATCGCGTCCAAGTGCAACGGTGAGCAACCCCCCTGCTTCGGCAAAGTCAGGTGATTCTAAAAGAGAACCCATACCAACAGTTACTTTGACCGAGTTTGGTACTTCAATACCGACCAGTGACTTCCCTGGGATTGGTGCTTCGATACGCAAGGATGAAGCTGAGAGTGCAAGTTCTAAGTTCTTTTGGAGTGCGACGATCTTTTGAAGACGAACCCCTTCTGCTGGTTTAACGGCATAGCGGGTCACCGAAGGGCCAATCGAAATTTCATCAAGTTCCACGGTGATGCCGAAGTTTTGGAGGGTGCGTTTGATAAGAGTTGCATTGCCTTTAATGTCACCGACGCCTGGACGACCCCGATCTTTCTCTAGTAAGGAGAGTGGCGGCGGGGTATACGCACTGAAATGAGATTGTATAAGTTGTGCAGCGCGGAGCTTCTCTTGAGCCTCAGCTTTTGCTGCAGCGGCAATCGGGGCAGCCTTCGATGCTTCATATACTGGATCTTCATCTTGATCCCCTTCTTCTGTTGGCATATGAATGCCAGTCATTGCAGGCTCAAGTGCTGCAGCTGGAGTCTTACTCAATTTTCCAAACAGACCACGTACCAGTCTCCATGCTCCCACAAATGGCTCGAGGCTGATTTTGCCTTCAAGTACCAAAAGCATGGCAATGAGACTGATGCTCCCTAATCCAACAAGTGCGATATATACATCAAAGTATTGGATCGCAGGTGCAGCGATGAGTGTTCCGAGGAGCCCTCCCTTGTCGCTGACGATTTCAATAAACCCGAGCCCTGAAACAAAAAAGAGTGCGCTCGCTAATAATTTGACGGGGGAGAATCCTTCGCGATCAGGCTGCAGCGCTTGTGCGGCAAGAACAAAGAAAATTGCAGGGACTAAGAAGTACCCTACCCCAAGGAGTGATGCGATAAGACGGTATGCATCTGAGCCTGCAATACCTGCAGCACCAAAGGCGGCAAGGAGTAGAAAGAGTCCAATGACACACAGGAGAATAACAGCAACGGCACGTTTTGTTTCTTGAGGGATTTTATTTTCAGGCTTGCCGTTTTTACGCGCCATACAAACAAAATACTATCATGGGTTTGCCTATCCTTGCGCCCCGTCACTACCTTGATACACTTAAAGACACGAGATGTCTTTGATTTTTTCAAGAAATAAAAGTCTTAAAGGACATTGTATGAGACAACTCTGTATAAGACATGCCAGATAAAAGCAGAAAATTCCATGAGTTTACGCTTCGGTCAATCTTGTTTAGAGGCCGTAATGATTGGTTTTTTTGCTATCTCAAGTCTGAACGTATCGCCCATGTCCTTTCGGTCTTGGCGTTGTCTACTCCGGAAGGGAGACTCGATTTGTTGGCAGATACTGCAGGGAGGTTGCCGACCGACATTTGTCGTTTAGCAGCGGGGGAGCTTGATGCGGCGGCGATACTCGCTGATGTCATGGGTCTGCTCTCCAGCATCAGACTCTCCGCAACGAAGGGCTTCATACATAAGGAACATGCGGTAATTTTGTGTGCAGAATATGAGTATCTTGCAGAAAAGCTGGTACAGGGGAGTCACCCCTCCCCTTTTGGATCGGAAGAGTTCTCAGTCCCCCATTTTGGGCTCCTTGAAGCTCCGTCTAAACTTATACCGACCCAAAAGGACGTATCAGACATAAAAGACAAGCAGAAGAATAAAGGACAAAGTGGCCGAGCGGCAGCAATTTTAGATGTCCTTAAAAAGCAAAAAACGGCCTCAATTAAGGCTTTAGCGGCAGTTATCACTGACTGTAGTGAGAAGACCATACAGCGGGAATTGGGCTATTTAATAGAGCAGGGGTTGGTTCGTAAAAATGGGGAAAGGCGCTGGAGTGTTTACAGCCTTGTGGAGGGGTCGTAGTACGGTTGACCCCCCTCCTTATTCTAGGTATATTCACCCTTGCCCAGGACATCTATATGAAAGACCCATCGTTGGGTTTTTTACCGTTGTCCACAGGGCTTTTCGGCAGGTCCCAATTCGCTTCATATAATAGTCAGAGGCCCTGCGGCCAGTGATTGTTGTGTGTGGCGCAGAAAAGCCAGATCGTTGACAACTGAATACTACTGAAACTCCTTGTCCCGCTTACGGAAAGTTAAAGGCTGAAACTCCGTCTAATCTTTTGCTACCAATCCAATACCCCTAGGTATTGGCGGGTAGAACATGTTCTACGGTTCCCGTTCGATTAATCATGATTACCAGTAAGTTGTTCGATTAATTAAAGTTTTAGGTATGACTATTACCAACAGTTCAAATCGTTTGGCTGTCATCGCGGCATCGGTCGCAGTTGCAGCTGGTCTCATTGGCGCAGTCGCCATTGCTCCAGCACAGGCTGCTTCCCTTTCCTCGACACAGGTCCAGGCTATCGTAAACCTTCTCCAGTCTTTCGGGGCTGATTCGGGTACGATCGCAAATGTTACCGCGGCTCTCAACGGCCAGGCGACTGGTGGCACTTCCGGTGGTTCTACTTCCGGTGGCGCTTGCCCCGCGCTTTCGCGCGATCTTCAGCAGGGTTCGTCCGGTGCTGATGTTATGGCCCTCCAGGCATTCCTCAACGGTTCCGCAGACACTATGGTGGCTGCTTCCGGTGCAGGTGCTCCTGGTATGGAGACCTCGACATTCGGTCCTGCAACCAAGGCTGCAGTTATTAAGTTCCAGGTCAAGTACGCTATCTCTCCAGCAGCTGGCTATGTAGGTCCTGTAACCCGCGCAAAGATTGCGTCGGTTTGCGGTACGACTGGCGGCAACACAGGTGGTAACACCGGTGGTGGCGCACTCCAGGGTGGTGAAGGCTCCCTTGATATCAACGGCGATCTCGGCGATGTCGAGACCGATGTAAACGAGGGTGAGGAAGATGTTCAGGTTCTCGGCGCAGAGCTCGAGGGTCAGGACTCTGACATCATGCTTGAGCGTGTTGATGTTGACGTTACCCTCTCGGGTACCGGCAGCTCCCAGCTCGACAATTACATCACTGAGGTTTCTCTTTGGTTGGATGGCAAGCGCCTTGCAACCTTGGATGTTGACGAGGGCGATGAGGACAGCAATGATGTCTTCTCGTTCCGCTTCACCGGCCTTAAGGGTGTAGTTCAAGAGGATGAGCAGAGCGAGCTTTATGTAGCAGTCACTGCAGTCAACAATGTTGACACTGGTGACATTGCTAAGAACCTCGTCTTCAGCGTTCCGCAAAATGGTATCCGTGCAGTTGATGCAGAAGGTATCTCGGAGACTTACGTTTCTTCGTCAGAGAGCACGACTCTCACTTCAGGTAGCGTAAATGTTACCGAGGAGACTGCAGGCGACCTTGATATCACTGAGGGTGATGAAAACCCTGATGGTCAGGTTGTCTCGGTTGATGAGGATAACGACACTAACGATGTGCTCGTGCTTGCCTTCGATCTCGAGGCTGATAACCAGGACGTTGTCGTTGATGACATTCCAGTTGGTCTTACTTCGACCGGTCTTACCGGCGGTATCGATGTAGCGGTCAAGCGCGCAATCCTTAAGAAGGATGGCACTACGATCAAGACCAAGACTATCAGCTCGACTGCTAGCGACTATCAAGAGGTTGTCTTCGATGACCTTGATCTTGATATCGAGGATGGCGAGACTGCAGAGTTCCAGGTCTTTGTTGACCTCCACGATGCTGAGGTTGGCTCGTTTGCTACCGGCTCCACGCTTTACGCTTCCACGACTGGCAGTGATGCTCAGTGGGACGTAGAGGATGCAGAGGGTGATGACGTAACTCCAGGTGGTTCGGTTAACAACTCGGGTGATACTCTTGTCTTCGAAACTGAGGGCATTGAGGTTGAGCTCGTGTCTGTATCGGAGGAAGTTATCTTCGCCGGTGAGACCTCGGGTCAGAAACAGATTGGTGAGTTCAAGATCGTTGTTGATATCACCGCCAATGGCGAGGATATGTACATCGACAAGTCCGCCACTCTGGACACCCAGCGCGATGGTACTGGTTCGGCAGGCAACGGCTTCATGTATGCAACTACAACTGACTCGACCACTGGTACGAGCTCGGCGATTGCAGCAGTAGTTACTGCTACCGGCAGCACTTCGGGTGACTCGTCTAACACCTTCAAGATTAACGATGGTCAGACTCGCCGCTTCACCCTCACGGTGACGCTTGAGGCAGGCCTCGACGGTGTTATCGGTCTCCAGCTCTTCGGTATCAACTACGATGATGCTGATGGTGCTTCGTCTGCAGAGTTCTTCACTTCGAACTTGAGCGACTTCAAGACTGATCTCTTGACGGTCCTCATCATCTAAGTAAGGACTGCAAACCTTGGGTTTAACAACCTAAGACAAGCAACAAAAACTCCCCCGAAAGGGGGAGTTTTTGTGTTGTCTGTACACAATAAAAACTCGTGCTAGGATGACCGCATGAATCTTTTTATAGTCAAAAAGGTGTGGGGGTATGTTCGCTGGCCGCTTACTATTTTTATTATCGTTTTTATTGTGTTTATTGCATGGCGCGTACAGGTGTTAAATGACAGAGAGGCGACTGCGGAAGCTGTTGCGGCTATACGTGCCAACAAACTTACCTGGGCTGATATAAATGGCGATCTGCCTGCTGAGCCTGACGTAGCAACAAACAATTCCACGTTAGTAGGTGTAGATAGCAACCAGAATGGTATTCGCGACGATGTAGAGCGTGCTATTTACAATAAATACAAATCCACACCAAAGGTAGCTATTGCGATGCTTCAATATGCAAAAGCGTTGCAAATGGAATTTACCCATGTTATGAATTCCGAAACTTTTGTAGCCGTGATTCAGCAGGAAGGTCGAGGATATGGATGTGCCGACAATCATCAAGAAGAGACAGAAAATCTTGTTTTTAACACTTCGGAAAGAAAAGAATACGGGGAAGAGGTTCGCCGAAAATACATGACCAGCTATGCTTTGCTCAATACGAAAGATTGCGATATTTTGCTTTAGTTTCTTAATCTTTTTTCCTGTTGTTGTAAGCGCTAAATGTGAAGTAGAGGGTTCGACGGTGGTGTTTGTAAACGGAATCAATACTACTCTACGAAAAGCCCAAAATGATTTAGCGGATCTAGCAAATGAATATCGTGACAGAACAAATGATCGTTCTGTTGAATTTTTAACTGGTTACAACCCTTCCCATCTCGAAGGTGCGGGTGATATTTTGAAAGTCTGGTTCCAAAACAAAAATACTAGTGGTCAATATATTGAAGACTACGATCTTAAAACCATTCTTCTTAATCTCCATAACGATCTAAATACTCGTCGTATTTTATTGGTAGGACACTCACAAGGAAGTTACTACACCAATGCGATGTACAACTACCTTCTTTCTCACGGTGTGCCGCGTGAGGCTGCGGCAGTGTACAACGTTGCTACACCCGCAAGTTTTGTCGAGGGTAATGGTAAATACCTTAACTCCTCAGGCGACATGTTGTTGGCCTATGTAAAAACACTTGGATTTACCCCGCTCAAAAACAATATACAGTTAGATGTATCTGATCCGTTGGCGACATACCCTGGCCATTCGTTTAGTGGTGAGTATCTCGCAAATGCACCTAATCGGGTTGTAGGAGACATACGATCGTTAGTTAGTACACTTGAGCCAGCAATGGCAAGTGCAACAGGGGAGTGTTTCACTGCTCCAGATAGTGGTTTGGTGTATAAAACTGCAGGGGCAGCATTTACGGTAGGGGACACTTTGGCAAGTGCGGTTAAGAAAGGTGCCGCGGCAACCGTTACAGGTGCAAAGTATGCAGCTGTTGCGGTGTCTAAAGTTGCCACAAACATACAATCTGCCCTCGCAGATGATAGGGGTGTTTCTAGTGCAGGAGACACCAATAGTGAGAACTCAAATAAGTACTATTCTATTGTTGACAGACTATATGGCTCAAACTTCGATAACGAAGAGTTGCGCGATCTCTTGGGTGAACGTGGTGGCGGGGCAGTAGTAACAGCGCCCGTTGTCGCTCCAGTAGTTGCCGGTATGCAGATTGAAGAATATGATCCTGCTCCGCCGCGTAAATATGTAACTCGTTCAAGAGGAGATAGTAGTAGCGATGAACCAGAGTCAGAGGTAGAAGAAGTTGTAGTAAATACACCAGAACCAATTATAGAAATTGAAGAGTCGGAAGTGGAAGAGGTTGCGTCAACAACTGATGAGGTTGCTACCGCCACCGAGGACGTACCTGCAACTCCAGTCTTCATCGGCGTATCGCCGCTTGAAGAGACGTTTGATGCATTTAGCACCACTACGTGGCACGGGTTTGGGAGAAATGGAAAGCAGTTTACCGCAACGACTACTGATTGTGTGGCGGGCGGCTGCGTCGAAGCGAACGGAGACACAACTTTTATACCTCGCATGTATGCAACAGGGGAGGTTAAAGAGTCTGGTGCTTTTACTATTTACATGCGCGCTCGAAATATTTCCTTCGATACTCCCATTGCGCGGGTGTCGATATGTGTAACAGGAAGCCAGTGTGTCACTGAGCGTCTAGATTTTAGTAAAGAACTTCTGGTCGATGATACGTGGCACCAGTACCTTATTGCTTGGCGACAAGGCTCCGCAACGATCGAGGCATGTATTTTGCGCGATACGATAGACCATACTAACTGTTCATGGTTTGCGACTCCTCTCCCTACAGGAACTACCTTTGACTCTGTTGCGGTGTGGTCAACAAATTCCATTCGTGCAGACCTAGGGCTCACCCTTTGGTTTGACGAACTTAGGAGTTACACCCCGTGATAAAATACAGAGGTATGCTCGATAAGACATTTGTCCATTTTTTTGTCGGATTTGTAGTAATCATCGGGGCTGCTTTTGGCGTCTTGGCAGTTGCTGGTTCGCAGATCGAAGACGTGGAGCCTGAAGTTAACGTTGCAAATCCTTAGTGTATGAAACTATCTTCCTGGATTATTGGGGCCACATTGGCACTTACGCCGCTACCTACTTTTGCTGCTCTTACTGACGAACAAGTGCAGTCAGTGCTCGACCTGTTAGAGAGTTTCGGGGTAGAGGAATCGGTTATGGATGACGCCGAGTCTGCGTTGCGCGGTACTACTGTGGTGAACAGTTCGGGAGGTACCGTAAAAACTCAAGGTAATTTTACTTTCCGTGGAGAAACACCTTCAGGTACTTATAAGATGGAAGAGTCTATCCCATTAGGAACGTTTCGTATTTTTGCAAAGTATCACAATTTAGACGGCGGCACTTTCCGTGTTGAGAGTGTATTTAGTAAAGATGAGAATCTCTCCAAACCCCGCTCGGTTGGTCTGATGTACGATTGTCCGGACATCATACGGCGCGGGAATGTAGGTACCTGCACAGCAAGTGTGCGCTTTGTACAACCAGGAACTTATTACTACAAACTCGAGAACCTTTCTATAGAGCGCCCTAATGCGCTGGACTACCTCCCAGAACGTGAGGATATGTTTATTGGAGAAGGAGTACTTACAATCCCACTGTTCTAGTATCCCTTGCGTGGAGCACCTTCTTTTTGTATAGTCTTTTGTAAGGGCCAGAGACAGGGGGTAACCACATGGTGTTAATGCGCAAGCGCCTCCCGAGGTAGGTCGATTCTCCAAGCCCTGAATTATTAGGGTATTTTTTATACCCAAATGGCAATTACAAAAGAAAAGAAAGCAGAGATAATCTCTAAAGTTGAGGACATTGTAAAAGGCGCAAAGACGTTGGTCTTTGCAAACTTTAAAGGTCTCACTGTCTCGCAGCAGTCTGAGATGCGTAAAGCATTTCGTGCGCAAGAGATTGGCTACACCGTAGCTAAGAAGACCTTGATGCGCCGCGGCTTAGAGAAGGGTGGTTATGAGGGCGAGATGCCTGTGCTTGAAGGTGAGATCGCGGTTGCCTATGGCGCCGATGAACTTGCTCCTGCACGTGAGCTCGCAACGTTCGTAAAGAAATGGGGAGAGCAACTCTCCTTCGCAGGAGGAGTCTTTGGTGGCAAGTTTGTTTCCAAAGATGAGATCATTGCGATCGCAGCAATCCCAGGTATGGATGCACTTCGTGGCATGTTTGCACAGGTCATCAACTCTCCACGTACGCGCTTTGCGGTTGTGTTGAGTAAGGTTGCAGAAACTAAAAACTAATCATTATTACTATGTCTAAAGATCAGATCATTGAGGCAGTAGAGAAGATGTCGGTCTTGGAGCTCAACGAGCTCGTAAAGGCTATCGAGGAGAAGTGGGGTGTGAGCGCAGCAGCAGTTGCGGTTGCAGGTCCCGCAGCAGGTGGTGCAGCAGCCGAAGAGAAATCTTCGTACAATGCACACCTTGCTGATGCAGGTGCACAGAAAGTCCAGGTTATTAAGGCAGTTAAGGATGCACTTGGCCTTGGTCTTAAAGAGGCAAAGGATCTCGTTGACGCAGCTCCAGCCTTGCTTAAGGAGGGAATGAAGAAGGAGGACGCAGACAAGCTTAAGGCAGCTGTTGAGGCCGCTGGCGGTAAGGTCGAGCTTAAGTAACTTCTACAAAATTCCATAGTTGCAATAAGTGACTGTTGGTACAAAACCCCCCGGAAGGGGGGTTTTGATTTGTCGGGCATATTTGCGTAGAATAGTGAGGTTCTACTGCATGACAGATACGCTTGCTAAACTTTTCGGAAGTGCCGCACGGGTTAAACTTTTGCGCTTATTCCTCTTTAATCCACGCGAGGCTATAACAGCCAGCGAGGCGGCAGCGCATGCGCGTGTGAATGTTGTTTCTGCTCGTCGAGAAGTGGCGTCGTTCGCTGCTATCGGACTCATTAAGCGCACCGCTCATGCAAATAGTATCCGCTATACTCTTAACCCTGATTTTCGGTATCTTGCCGCATTGCAGGGGCTTTTACTTAACTCACCTGCGCGTGCCACTGATTTAGAAAAACGACTCAAAGGAGCGGGCGGACTCAAGATGATTATTATGGCAGGTGTCTTTGTGGGTGACTGGGATGGTCGTCTCGACTTGTTGGTAGTGGGGGATCGGATGAATGAACGAATACTCCGCAACCGTGTTCGGGTACTTGAGGCAGAGCTTGGAAAGGAGATTCGCTACGCTGCCATGTCGACGCAAGACTTTTTCTATCGTCTAAATATGAGCGATAAACTTCTTCGGGATGTGTTGGACTATCCGCACTCTATAGCCTTTGACCGTCTCAATATTGGCCTTACATAGCCAAATCTCGCCGAGATTCTCCCCGCGTTATACCCCGTCAGATCCACAAGATTTCCACAGGCTATCCCTTAGTAATCCACACAGGTCTACCTTATACGGGGCAGCGCGTTATAATTAATGAGTCGAATTTAATAGTTAGTAATTAATAGTATTTGAATATGATCGTACAGAATTGGGCTGACGCCCTTCAGCTGTCGTTCTACAGCTTGTTGTTCTGGGTGGTCAACTTCCTCCCACAGCTAATCTTGGCGGTACTCATTGTCGTCGTTGGTTGGTTTGTCGCGGTCTTGATTGGCAAAGTGGTAGCACAAGCCATTCATGCAGTTCGTGTCGACCACGCGCTTCGCAGCGCCGGTGTCGAAGAGGTAGTGAGCCGCGCAGGGTACAAACTTGATTCAGGTGCCTTCATCGGAGGCTTGATCAAGTGGTTCGTTATCATTGTCGTCTTCTGGGCGGCATTGACTGTGATGGGCCTTACGCAAGTAACGGCATTCATCCAGCTCGGTCTCTTGCCACTCCTTGGTCGCGTCATTGTTGCAGCATTCATCATTGTCGTTGCAGCAGTTGTTGCCGAGGTCGCGCAAAATATCGTCAGTGGTTCTGCTCGCGCAGCGGGCTTTGCTTCTGCAGGTGTTGCGGGCGCAGTTGCACGCTGGGCTATTTGGGTGTTTGCGATTCTCGCAGCACTCGATCATTTGCAGATCGCCCCAGGCGTGACGCAAATTCTCTCGACCGGTATTGTTGTTGCGTTGGCGCTTGCCTTCGGCCTCTCCTTTGGCCTTGGCGGTCAAGAAGCAGCAGCACGTGCTATCGAGCGTGCTCGTGAACGTATGCGCGACTAATCGTCTGCGTATAAGAAAAACCGCCACGGCATGCCGTGGCGGTTTTTTTGTTCTCGATATTTCTACCGATTCTTTTCAAGAAAGATCAGATCGTCTGCATAGACCCGAGAGGGTGTCTCAAGATGCGAGTTGCACTTCTTGCAACCAAAGGTCATGAAACTGATCATTGATCCATCGGCCGAGCCGCTGACGGTCGGGAGCAGATTCTCTGGAACATACGGGGCGTCGGGTCCCTGCGATGCAAGCCGGTAGAAGTGATGGGCTCGAGAGGGAAGCGCACCTTCTGTTTCGGCACATCGAAGATGGTCTTGGATCCATTGGTGGTGGCTTCGCAGAATGGTGGTGGTGAGCATGGCTAAACCTCCAAAGTTGCCTCAAATCTAGGCCAATAATAAGCATTTTTTGCCGATATAGACAAGGATTTGACACCCCTATACAAGGGGTATATACTCTCTTTACACAGATATGTTTACCACCCAAAAAGCCTTGAAGCGGAAGCAGTAGAGCCTTCGGGCTTTATCGCGCCGCTTCGGAAGAAGCGGCTTTTTTGATGGAGAGGAAATATCTGCGAACTTTGATAACGAAAGCTATATGCTTTCTACAATCCGTCCTACAAAGCAATTTCCCATCTGGGTCTTTTCAACTTTGTGGAGGCGGGCAGGTAAAATAAAACAATAGAACTTTGTAGCAGTTAATCGCGCTACAGAGGTAACAACAGATTATTGCGGTTCTTAAGCTTCCCTGTATCGCGTAAGCGATGTTTGGAAACTATAAGGGCGTATGGTGGATGCCTAGGCTTTAAAAGGCGATGAAGGACGCGGCGTGGCGGCGATACGCTTCGGGGAGGTGCCAAGCAACCTTCGATCCGGAGATGTCCGAATGGGGAAACCCCGTAGAGCGAAATCTCTATGACGATGCAGCAATGCATTGAGCAAACCTTGGGAAGTGAAACATCTCAGTACCAAGAGGAAAAGAGACCAATAGGTATTTCGTTAGTAGCGGCGAGCGAAAACGAATATTAGCCCAAACCGTAGAGTTTCTCAGACCATTCGAACTTGTTCGAGTGGTACGAGAAATTCGCGGGGTCATAAGGCGTTGTTAGAGTCTTCGAGACTCGATAAGTTACAAATCGTGAGGCTAGCGGAACGCGCTGGGAAGCGCGGCCCTAGACGGTGAAAGCCCAGTACGCGAAAGCGTCACGACTTATACAATGTCCTTGAGTAGCTCAAGACACGAATGGCTTGAGTGAATTCGCCAGAACTAACTGGTAAGGCTACATACTTTTAAAGACCGATAGTGAACTAGTACCGTGAGGGAAAGGTGAAAAGAACCCCGATGAGGGGAGTGAAATAGATCTGAAACCATATGTCTACAATGAGTGGATGAGGTAGCAATACCTCTACCGCGTGCCTATTGAAGAATGAGCTTGCGAGTTAATGTATGTCGCGCATGGCTAAGGACGAGAGTCTGGAGCCGAAGGGAAACCGAGTGTGACTAGCGCGTTTGTGGCATGCATTAGACCCGAAGCAAGGTGAGCTACCCATGAGCAGGGTGAAGGAGTACGAAAGTACTCTGGAGGCCCGAACCGTTGAGCCGTTCAAAACTCTCGGATGACTTGTGGGTTGGAGTGAAAAGCTAATCGAACCTTGTAATAGCTGGTTCTCTCTGAAACAGCTTTTGGGCTGGCGTCGTATCGATTGACTTTTGGGGGTAGAGCACTGGAAGGATTAGACAGGGAGCAATCTCGCTAATCCTATCAAACTCCGAATACCAAAAGTGTTATACGGCAGTTAGTACGTGGGGGCTAAGCTCCACCGTACAAAAGGAGAAGAGTCCTAGATCTCAAGTTAAGGTCCCAAAATTCGCGTTAAGTGCATCATAAGGAGGTGGAGATTCGGAGACAATGAGGATGTTGGCTTAGAAGCAGCCATCATTGAAAGAAAGCGTAACAGCTCACTCATCGAGAGTCTCTGCGCCGAAGATAATCGGGGCTAAAACGCGGTACCGAAACTGAGGATGTGCATGAGCTTCGGCTCGTGTACGTGGTAAGAGAGCGTTCGCATCCGCGATGAAGGTAAAGGGGTGACCCATGCTGGAGTGATGCGAAGTGAGAATGCAAGCACAAGTAACCGCAATGCGGGTGAGATCCCCGCACGCCGAAAGATCAAGGTTTCCTGCTCAACGGTGATCAGAGCAGGGTTAGTCGGGCCTAAGCCGATGGCGAAAGCCGCAGGCGATGGACACAGGGTTAATATTCCCTGACCGGCGCGTCAGTGATGGAGGGACGGAGTAAATAAATAGTGGCGTCTTATTGGATTGACGTCCGTAGCCGAAGAGCCGCATGGATTGGAAAATCCGCCATGTATAAGCTCGAGGTCGCGGGGCACTTACAGGTTCGCCTGTAAGGACTACTGTGAAGAGGCTTCCAAGAAAAACTTCTAAACTTATGGCGCGTACGACCGTACCGCAAACCGACACAGGTGATCAGCTCGAGTAGAGCAAGGCGAACGAGTGAGTGTACTCCAAGGAACTCGGCAAAAAAGCGGCCGTACCTTCGGAATAAGGCCTGCCCCATTTTTAATGGGGCCGCAGCGAAAGTTTCCCTGGCGACTGTTTACCAAAAACACAGCTCCCTGCGAACTCGTAAGAGGATGTATAGGGGGTGACACCTGACCAATGCCAGAAGGTCAAATGCGATCGGTGGTCTAGAGCAATCTATACTGCTGGCGTTGCATAAGCCCTGGTGAATGTCGGCGATAACTATAATCGTCCTAAGGTTCTTCACTTAACTTCGGTTGAGTGAGGAAGGACTGGGACGATTGAATAGATGTGTGTAAACAGAACCAAATACCCATTCAAAAAATGCTACCTTCTTCGCGGTGACGCGAAGATAGTCCAAAACACGGCACGAAGAGGCCATACGCCGTGCGCTCTGCAAAGGAATTTGTGGAGAAGAAGATATGGTCCTTCTTTAAGGAACAGAAGAGCGAAATTCCTTGTCTGGTAAGTTCAGACGCGCACGAATGGTGTAACGACTGGGGAACTGTCTCGGAGTACAGCTCGGTGAAAATACAGTACCGGTGAAGATGCCGGTTACCTGCAGTTAGACGAAAAGACCCCAGAAGCTTTACTGTAGCTTGATATTGTGTATACGAGTGTACTGCGTAGCATAGGTGGGAGAGATTGAAGTATCGGTTTCGGCTGGTATGGACTCGTCAGTGAAATACCACTCTTTATTCTTGTATGCACTAACCGGCGTCGCAAAACGGCGTCGAGACAGTATCTGGTAGGCAGTTTTAGTGGGGCGCTATCCTCCTAAAAAGTAACGGAGGAGTGTATTAAGGTCCTCTAGGCGCGAATGGAAACCGTGCCGATAGCGCAATGGCAAAAGAGGGCTTGACTGTAAGGCGTAAATGCCGAGCAGGTGCGAAAGCAGACCATAGTGAACCGACCATACGCATTAGACGCGGTGGAAGATTATCTGACAAAAGCTACTCTGGGGATAACAGGCTAGTTCCGCCTAAGCGTCCATAGCGACGGCGGAGTTCGGCACCTCGATGTCGGCTCATCACATCCCGGGGGTGGAGAAGCTCCCAAGGGTATGGCTGTTCGCCATTTAAAGTGATACGCGAGCTGGGTTCAGACCGTTCAGCATCTTACTCTATATATAGAGTAGGGGATTGGACGATCTGAACCCTCGAGAGAAAAGAAGACTGTTTGAAAGTTTTTTCGTTTTAGTAAAATTGATAGAACCAACCAATCACGGCGGTCATGTCTAGAAATAGATATGAAGAAGCTAATTGATATCGGTAAAACCCTAAACTTAGGGCGATACCGAGGGAAGAGCGTACATGCTTACCCGTAGAGACTACATATTAGCCATCCAAACGGATGAAGATATAGTCCATTCCCGTTAGTAATAACGGAAGAGAAGCGTGAGACAGGTTGGTCTCCTATCTACTGCAGGCGTCGATTATTGATGAGATTTGCTCCTAGTACGAGAGGACCGGAGTGAACGAACCACTGGTCTACCAGCTCTGCCGCCAGGCGGACCGCTGGGTAGCTATGTTCGGATTGGATAAGCGCTGAAAGCATCTAAGCGCGAAGCCGACTCAAAGATGAGTAATCATTACGATCCGTCAGAGATGATGACGTTGATAGGCGTTAGGTGTAAGCGTGGCAACACGTTGAGCCAAGACGTACTAATAGATCAAGATTCCGTTGGGGAAGCTTGAGTATCGCAATAATTTGTTGTTACAAAAATTTGTTTTACCTTTTTTGGACCTTGTGTTTCGGTGCTTCAACGGTGGGGTCACACCCGTTCTCATTCCGAACACGGAAGTTAAGCCCGCTAGTGGCGATGGTAGTCTGGGTACAACCAGGCGAGAGTAGCTAAGCGCCGGAACAGAGGGTCTAATCTTTTTATATACCAACCTCATAGTATGGGGCCTTTTTATTGCATATATAATTGTGAGTATGTCAAAGGATAAAGGTCAGTTTTTGCGTTGGGCAGGCCTTCTTCTAATAGTGTTTGGAGTATGTTGGGTCGCTACGAATTTATATGAAAATTTTGCTGACTCTATCGGTTTTAAAGCTATTGGTCTTGGTCTAGTAATTTACGTGTTGGGGAGTTTTTTTAGGATACCTAATGAAAAACCGCACTCCACTTTTCTCATGGGAGTTGGGAAGGTAGGATTGATTGTAAGTATTCTTGTAGGGCTGCTTCCATTTTTATTTATGAAGCTGATCCCTCCCGAAGCAGGTATAGGAATTATATTTATCTGGGCGGTTGTAATTCTGACTGGTCTGGTGAGTCTTGTTCTGTATGTTGTAGGGCGTGGTTAAACACTAGGAATACAAGGTCTGGTTCTTTTATGCAGCCTCATACTATGAGGCTTTTTGCGTTACAATAGTCGCATGGCACTTACCTGGCGCGGCAGACGACAACTTATGTATTACATCGTGGGCGGCGTCGCCGCAGCTCTCGTTGCGTATTTTATATACCAAGCACTTTTCACTACTCAAGCATCGTGCCGCAATGGCGTACAAGACGAAGGGGAACAGCGTGTAGATTGCGGCGGTGTATGTTCCTTGGTGTGTAAAGAAGACGTGCGTCCGGCGGTCGTGTTGTGGGCACGCGCATTTGAGCAGGATGACGGTGAATACACGGCGGCTGCGTATATACAAAACAATAATCCCGGCGCTGGTGCGCGAAAGGCGGGGTATACGTTCCAACTCTTCGATGAGAAGAACGAGTTGGTAGTGGAGCAGCGTGGCACTATTGATATTCCACCGTCACCCATTGTTCCAATACTTCATACAGGTATAGACACGGGAACACGCGACGCGGTGCGCACCTTGTTTGCCTTTACAGATGATTTGCGTTGGGAGCGTGCAACCGAAGAAATACCAACGTTGCGTATACAAAATCAGAGATTTGTAGATGGGAAATTAAGCGGCACACTAAAAAATGAATCTCGCCAAAATGTACGTGCACAGGTAACAGCAGTGCTCTTTGATGGAGCAGGTGTTGCACGTGCGGCCAGTAAAACTACATTGAATGTTCCTGCACGCGGAGAAGAATACGTAATATTCACATTCTCTCCCGTACCACCTGGCGTCACTCGTGCTGAGCTCACTGTTCTCCCACCGTTTTAACTGTTGCGCCCATGGCGCCTTCTGTTATGTCTGACACGCTGCTTAGAGAAAATAAAGCTACCCCTGATTATATTGCCTACGGTGCGGCCGTAGCGATTGCGCTGCTTGGCGCTATCACGATGAATACCTTTACCGCGGATGATCCTTTCTTCCTGCGGCAAATTATATGGATCATCATTGGCTCCGTTGCATTCTTTGGAGCGAGCTATGTTGATTGGCAATTTCTAAGACGCGGCAGTGTTGCGGCAGCACTCTATGCTGCGGTGCTTCTCCCGCTCCTGTTCCTTGTTATCGCTGGTACTGCTATGCAAGGTGCACGCAGCTGGTTTGATATTGGTGCCTTCGCGCTCCAACCAGTTGAGTTTGTAAAGGTCGCACTCATAATTGCGCTGGCTAAGTATTTCTCTCGCCGACATATCGAAATAGCAAACATCCGCCACATTCTTGTTTCGGGCGTATACGCAGGCATTGTCTTCGTGCTTGTCGCGCTTCAGCCAGACTTCGGTTCGGCAATCATCATAGGCCTTATTTGGTTGGGTATGGTGCTCATGAGCGGCTTACGCCGATTGCACCTTTTTGCCGTTATGGCACTTGGGGTTACTGCATTTGCAGGTTTATGGTTTTTTGGATTTGAAGATTACCAGAAACAGCGCATCATGACTTTCATTCACCCACTTGCCGACATCCAAGGTGCCGGCTACAACGCCTATCAGTCAACGGTTGCCGTGGGTTCGGGTGAGTTATTGGGTAAAGGAATAGGGTATGGTACGCAATCTAAACTACGCTTCCTTCCCGAATATCAAACTGACTTTATTTTTGCCGCCTATGCAGAAGAGTGGGGGTTTATAGGCGTGATAATACTCTTTGGTTTGTATGGAGTTATTTTTTGGCGTATTTTGCGTGCAGCGATGCGTGGCTTAAGTAATTTCGAAACACTCTTTGCGCTTGGTGTGCTGTGTTATTTCGGTGCCCATTTCGTACTCCATGTAGGTATTAATGTGGGTCTTTTGCCTGTTACGGGAACCACCATACCCTTTATGAGTTACGGTGGTTCGCACATCCTTGCTGAGTTTTTGGCGCTCGGTCTTATTAGCGGTATGGCTCGCTATGCCCGTGCTGCACACCGGACCGATAACGAATGGCGTGGTGCGTATGATAAGACCTAGTAGAGGGCTACGGTTTTCTCTACCATCTGTTCAAGCGTAAACTCGCGTAGATCTGTATCTAAAATCTCACCCACGCCGCCAACACGGTTTGCAACAATAGGGAGCCCAGCTTGTTTTGCTTCGAGCAGCACATACGGAAGCCCTTCTTTTTTTGAAGGCAATGCAAAGACATCAAACCCACGTATTGCTTCTGCTGCAGGGATAAATCCAAAAAGTTTTACACGATCTTCAAGTTTGTATTCGGCAATTTTTTGCTGAAGCGTTTTGCGTAATTCGCCTTCGCCAACAATTGCGACGTACATATCTGGTTTTGTTCGGGCCTCTTCGATAAGTGCGATCTGATTTTTATTGTGGGTGAGTTCACCAATAGTGCCTGTTATGGTGACGCCAGCGGGGAAGGCGTTGCGGATTATGGAACCATCACCAAACTCTATAGGTGCGATGCCGTTGTATATAAGAGTGCTCTTACCAATACGTCGCTGATTGTCTTTCGAAACGGTAATCACTTTGTCGCAGAGCATGACGGTAAGCCGTGTCATGAGCCATATGAACATCCGGGCTAACGGGTTGCGTGCCTCGTCTTCGGGCAATCCGTGTATGGTGAAGACAATATTTTTTACCCCAGCTAAATTGGCGGCAAGTGCGCCAATGCCACCCGCTTTGCTCGAGTTAAGGTGCACGGTATCGGGCTGCATATTTTTACACAGCGTATAGAGGGCGCTAAAGCTTTGCAGGTCGTGCAGTGCTGACACATCGCGCTGCAGGGGCAGCTCGTGTATCGTAATGCCTGCTGCGTGTAGCCTGTCTGCCAAAAGTCCTGGTTGTCCGTATGCTACTGCAACCTCGAACTGATCGTGTGGCAGGGCAGTGGCAAGGTCGTATACATAGCGCTGTGCGCCGCCCCAGTTTCCTTTTGTTATGACGTATAGGATTTTCTTCATATCTTCCGGTAACTTTCTTTTTCGTAGCTTTGTTGTATAATAGTATCACTTCTATGGCAACCGCCTTTCGCCCCCGCACCATTGTCCTTTTTGCGGGAGATATTCTCTTCTTTATCTTGGCATTGTGGCTTTCGCTCTATGTCCGCGTGCTTGAAGTCCCTTCAACGGATACGTTTATTGCACACCTTACGCCCTTTTCGCTCCTGTTCGTTGCATGGGTAGTGGTCTACTTTATTGCCGGCCTCTATGAGTCTCGCTCAATACTTCTCGCGCGTCGTGCGCTTTCCGCAACACTACTCATCGCACAAACTATCAATGTCACTTTAGCAGCGCTCTTTTTCTTTGTGATGCCGCTTCCTATTTTCGGCATTGCACCAAAGACGCTCCTCTTTATTTATCTCATCGTCTCATTTGTGCTCGTGCTTGTGTG
>JADZGF010000015.1 GCA_020854065.1 Candidatus Nomurabacteria bacterium | reverse complement strand
CTCAGAGGATGCGAGAGGTAAAGGGAACTCATGGTGTAGGGGTGAAATCCGTTGATATCATGGGGAACACCAAATGCGAAGGCACTTTACTGGCGCACTCCTGACGCTGAGACACGAAAGCGTGGGTAGCGAACGGGATTAGATACCCCGGTAGTCCACGCCCTAAACGATCCTAACTGGCTATGAGGAGTATCGACCCTCTTCGTGGCGAAGCTAACGCGTTAAGTTAGGCGCCTGGGTAGTACGATCGCAAGATTAAAACTCAAAGGAATAGACGGGGACTTGCACAAGCGGTGGATCATGCGGCTCAATTCGATGACAAACGAAGAACCTCACCAGGGTTTGAAACCCACACGACAACCTAGGAAACTAGGCTTCCGCAAGGCGGGTGGGCAGGTGATGCATGGTCGTCGTCAGTTCGTGGCTTGAGTTGTTCCCTTCAGTGGGGTAACGAACGCAACCCTCGTTGCCTGTTTTAAATGTCAGGCGAGACTGCCCCCTCACGGGGGAGGAAGGTGAGGATGACGCCAGATCAGCATGTCCCTCTGATATCCTGGGCTGCACGCATGATACAATGGTCAAGACAACGGGTCGCGACGGGGTAACCCTGAGCTAATCCTCATAACTTGGCCCCAGTTCGGATTGAGGTCTGCAACTCGACCTCATGAAGCCGGAATCGCTAGTAATCGCGGGTCAGCTATACCGCGGTGAATACGTTCTCAAGTCTTGTACTCACCGCCCGTCAACTCAAGGGAGCCGGGAGTACCTGAAGCGTCGCTCACGCGGCGTCACGGTAAGTTCGGTGACAGGGAGTAAGTCGTAACAAGGCACGGGTAGCGGAAGCTGCTCGTGGAACAATTCAAATGATACGCATTCTGCCCCTCGTACGAGGGCAGAATTGAATCGGCGATTGCTCGTGAAAACGAGTAGCGTGATAGTGCTAATGCTAAATTGCACTCGGTACGCCCGCCAACCGATAGGGCACTCGATACATCAGGAGTACGCCGTGGAGTACATGGTTGGAAGAATGATGTAAGAGCGGAACAAGAGAAAGGTGTTTCTCAACTAACTTGCACAGGTGTGATCTAAGATTTTATGCCAAAACTCCAGTTGGGGTGTTTTTGCGTTTGAAAAGAAAAAGAGCGTCTCAGTTAGACCGAGACGCTCTTCTGGCTACTCACCACAGCACCGTTAAGCACGCTGCAGCTGTCTCCCAAGCGAGGCCCGCGCTCTTTTTAAGAGCATTGCGGTTTCGCCAGTGTGGAGTATAGTCTCTCCCAGAACTGCACACAACTAACGAGGCCCCCATGACTCCCGAGCAACGTAAGAACGCCATAGCGACTGCCAAGTATGTCACTGAGAGGTTACCAAAAGGGCAACTTGCAGGCGACTTCTACTTGGCATCGCTCGACCAAAACGACGATGTTTTGGAGGCCATCCATCTGATTCTCAATTATCACGAAGATGGCCGTGCTCATGCGGCGTCAATTTTCTGAATCCAGGCAGGAGATCATACCGGTCCGTGACAAACGGGCCGGTTTATATTTTGGGGGATAGAAACTATTGCATTCTTGGGACATAGGTGATAAATTTTTTCACCAGGTGCTCATTTTTTTCGGGGGAGTGCACACGCATGCAAACTCGGGTTAAACGGGTCTTTCCAGAAAGCCGCCATGGCTATCTCCACAACCCATCCGGTGGCAAGGATATCCACTTCCATTTCGATGGTAATAGGCGCACGAATGGGGGCAAGGTAATTCGCGGCAATAAAGACCCAGATATGCTCGCTGCTATCTTGTTGGCTAAAAACCGACGAGTTCACGTCCTCGAGCTCGAGGTAAAAAACGATCGTCCACGGGCAGTTCTGTGGAAGCTCGCTTAGTATGGTTAGAACCGGCGCCAATGGCGCCGGTCTCATTTTTTTGATAGTATGTCCGGAATGCGCGCTTAGCTCAGTTGGTAGAGCATTCGACTGATACTCGAAAGGTCCTAGGTTCGATCCCTAGAGCGCGCACCACATTAAGGACTGTTAAATGTATATAATTAGGTATACGCTATATATCTCAGCTACGATATACTTAATTAATGAGGAGAGGTCCAAAACCAAAAGGTACGGTTAAGATTGGTTGGTCTCCCCGATTTGCTTACGCCATAGGATTGTTCGCTGCCGATGGTTGTATGCAAAAGAATGGCCGGCATTTAAACTTTACATCTACGGACAAGAAACAAATTGAGTTGTTTAAAAAGTGTATTGGTATAAAAACAAAAACGGGAACTAAATATTCGGGTGCTGGAAACTTGGCGTACCAAACACAATTCGGCGACGTAGGATTCTATAGGTTCCTCTTGGATATCGGATTGATGCCCGCAAAATCTAAAAAACTTGCGACACTTAAAATTTCTGATGAATATTTTTTTGATTTCTTAAGAGGATATTTTGATGGCGATGGGTGTAGTTACTCATACTATGATCCCTTGTTTCCAAACAGTTATAGGTTTTATATCTCTTTCATATCGGCTAGTCCGCCATTTTTGGAATGGTTACAGGCTGAGTTAACTCTTTTGACAGGCGTAAAAGGCTCAATGCAAAAATATAAAGACAGGTCATATGTTCAACTTAGATTTTCAAAAAAAGAAGCAGTTGTACTGAGTCAAAATATGTACTATCGTACGGATGTTCCCTGCTTGCGCAGGAAATATCTTAAAGTAAAAAAATCGTTGGACGTAATTAATTCGCGCCGGAGTGGTGAAATTGGTAGACACGCTACGTTCAGGTCGTAGTGCTCGCAAGGGCATGGAGGTTCAAATCCTCTCTCCGGCACAGTTTGCTCACTGTTGAGGTTCGAATCTTATTATGTCCACCAGAGTGTTACCATTGGTGTAATGTCACTTGGCCTTCGGCATCGCTATCGCCGCAAAAAAGAAAAAACAGAAAAAGAGAACCGCTTAACAGTTTGGCAGTTATCGCTTGATACGCTTATCTATCCAGCAGCAGTGTTAGCTCCGCTCGCACTCGTTCCGCAAGTGTGGCATATCTATGCGACACAGAACGCCTCCTCACTCTCGCTTCCTACTTGGGCTCTACTCGGGTGTCTTAACATTTTATGGCTACTCTATGGTCGTGCGCACAAAGAGACGCCTATTGTTCTCACTAATTCGGCGCTTATGGTCTTAAACTTTTCTATGGCCTTGGGTATTTTGCTGTACTCATAAAAACAAACCCCCGCAAAGCGAGGGTTTGATTGAACGGCTGAAAGTCTTACTTGGCCACAATGGTGCCTGGTGATCCGGTGTCGTCCGGATCATACACTGCTTGAGCGTCTCGTGGCGGCAACTCACCTTCATTGGCATACGATAAGTTTCCAATTCCTGCATCACGAGCAAGCATCCGGTCGGCACGTTGCCGGCAGCTAAGCTTGGGTGTTTCCATCGGAAAAACCTTTTTATTCATAGGCCACCTTGCATGTTGTGCAGCAAAAGGCTGCAGGTTTTCTGAGTACGCAAGACCAAGATCTCTAACAGGGCATTATACTGCTACTCTGTCTTCTTCACAAACCCCTCCAACGCCTTCAATATTTCCATTGGTACGGTAAAGACAATGGTGTTGCTTTGATCAGACGATATGTCATTTATCGATTGGAGTGTGCGCAAATGCAATGCGCCTGGTTGTGCAGCAAGCGTACGCGCTGCTTCAGCCATGTTTTGTGCAGCCGCCAACTCGCCTTCGGATGTAATGATGACGGCGCGTTTCTCGCGCTCAGCCTCGGCTTGTTTTGCTATCGTGCGCTCCATGTTTTCCGGGAGCGATACATCTTTAAGTTCGACGTTGTGTACCTTCAAGCCCCACGCGTCAGTTTCTTTGTCGACAATCTCGCGGATGCGGTCAGCTATTTTGTCGCGATTTGCGAGGAGCTCATCAAGTGTTGCTTCGCCCACAATGTTGCGCATGGTGGTTTGTGCATATTGCGATATTGCATACTGAAAGTCTTCAATCTGGAGTATTGCGAGCTCGGCGCTAAATACGCTGTAGTAGATTACTGCGTTTACATTTACCGAGACGTTGTCACGGGTGATTGCTTTTTGATCAGGCACGTCGACTGCTTTCAGTCGCATGTCGACCTTTTTATGGAACTGGATAATAGGCCAAATCAGCCGCCAGCCCGGCTCCATAATCCCGCTGTACTTACCAAACGTGAATCGTAGCCCCCGCTCGTACTGGTTAACCTGCCTAATGCTAATGAGAACAATGACGAGTGCAACGACCAATATTGCATATATCCATATCATGCCGGCAGTATACCAAAAGAGTCCTTCTGCGCTATGCAAACACCGCTTCGACGACGCGTGGAATAGTTTCCACCATGCCATCTAGGTTCCCGGAGCTTAAAAGCAGCACTGCGTCGTTTTCATCCAATTCGCTCACGATTTTCTCTACGGCTGCCTTAGGTTCCTGTATTGAAACCGCATCAACGCCTGCAGCACGCACGCGTGCAATGATCTCTTCTTGGGTGAGTTGTGCATGGGTTGTGGCACCTTGTGTGGCCGGTTCATATATATAGACACGGGCTGCACCTGCAAATGCACGGTCATATTGCGCAATGGCATCTCGGTTGCGCCAGGTAAAGGTGTGGGGTTCAAATACCACCATTAAGCGACGGGTAGGATAGCGAAGCTTCATTGCAGCAATGGCGCTCAGTGCTTTCTCTACACTACTGCCAAATCCTTCGAGCACGGGCACTTTCGAGTTTTTTGTAAGGAGCTCCATCCTGCGTTTAACTCCTTTAAACTCTGCAACTGCTGCAACTAGCTCTTCGGGTGTGATCAATCCTTTTTCTAGAAGCATTGCACTTACCCCAACAATATTTTCGACATTGTGCGCACCAAGCAAAGTGGTAGATATGGTGGCCACTTTTCCACTGCCTTTCATAAGATCAAAAGTAGTCGGCATGCCATATACAGTATTTTCTGGGTGCCAGCTGTCTTTGGTGTGCATCCCATACCAAACCTTTGTTCCGCTAAACCCTTCGGCTACTGCTTTAGCGAATTGTTCATCTGCGTTCGCAACTACAAGACCATCTCCGCGTACCGTGTTCATCAGTGTTTTAAATGGTGCCAAATATTCCTCGTGGGTGGGGAAGACATTGACGTGATCGTGTACGGCCGAGGTCAACAACACACTTCCTGGGTTGTAGTGAAGAAACTTTGACCGCTCATCCCAATTGCTTGCAGGATACTCATCGCCTTCAAGTACAAACACAGAACCTGTGCCTTGGTGTGCGTGTGCGTCAAAGTCTTTGGCGATTTCACCAATAAAATAGCTGGGGTCTTTGCCTGCGTGTTTTAGACACCATGCTGCAAGTGCGGTCGAGGTCGACTTGCCATAACTTCCTGCAACCACAATCGTGTCGGTGTTGGTAGTTAACTCCTCCAAAATATCGGGGAATGATTTTACCGTCTTGCCGCTTGTAAATGCAGCCTCAACTTCTTCGTTGCTCTCGGGTATAAGTTTGGCGTTCTTCCCGATAACGATCACGTCTGCATCAGTTGGAATGTTTTCTTTTTTATATCCGTTTGAAAAGGTAATACCTGCCTTTACCAAGTAGTCGCTCACAGGTGGATAAAACCCCTCATCGCTTCCGGTGATTTCCCAGCCTGCTTCACGCAGCAAAAGGGCAGTGGCCGACATGCCTTTGCCTGCAATACCTATGAAATGCGCCTTCTTTTGGCTCATGCGCTTATTCTATCAATCTTCATGCCAATGCGCTTGAGGCGCAGGGCTATGTGCCCATAGCCCCGGTCTATATGGTGTATGTTGCTGATTTCAGTTACCCCCTCGGCAATGGCGCCCGCAAGCACATACGCGAGTCCAGCACGGATGTCCGGACTCTCCACTTTTTTACCCACCAGTGGAGTTGGGCCATGTATCAAGACACGGTGTGGATCCATGGTGGTGATGTTTGCGCCCATGACACGCAGTACATCCACGAATGCCAGTCGATTGTCCCAAATAGTCTCAAATACACGACTCTCGCCTTTTGCTTGCGTGAGCAAGGTTACGATCGGTGCCATAAGGTCGGTGGGGTAGCCGGGGTACTCATGAGTCTTTACATTCATCGGGTGTAGAGGCGTTGCGCGCACGCGCAAGAAATCTTTACCCGTTTCAATTGATGCTCCTGCTGCACGTAGCAGATGTATTGGTGCTTCGAGATGTGCGGGTACACATTGCTCAATGCGTACATCGTGTGCAGCGAGTGCGCCGAGTATTAGGAAACTTCCTGCTTCAATGCGGTCGGGTATGACAGCTACAGATTCTTGGGGTGCCTTGAGTATCCCGCCACCTTCAACTGTTATAGTCGGTGTTCCTGCACCGATGATTTTTCCTCCCGATACATTAAGTAAGTCCGCGAGCCATACGATCTCTGGTTCGAGTGCTGCATTTTTGATAACTGTCGTGCCCTCCGCCAGAACCGCTGCGAGCATTGCTGCCTCTGTACCCGTTACGCTCTGAATGCGGAAAAATAATTCAGCACCACGCAATCTTCCATTTTTTGCACGTACGGTATACCCTCCACTTTCTTCAATAACCTCGGCACCCATTGCACGGAAGGTCTCTAAGAAAAGATCGATAGGACGCTCACCGATTACATCGCCACCGGGGTGACTAAAGGTAACCTCACCAAATCGCGCCAAGAGTGGTGCTGCAAGTGCGATAGAGGCGCGCAAGGTACTCATGAGCGCTCCGGGTATTGTGTGTCCGTGTATACCACTTGTATCGATCTCGAGTGTGTCGTCTTTGTGTAAAACGTGTGCACCGAGTGCTTCTAAAATGTGCGCCATTGCATCCACGTCGAGTATGTTGGGCACGTTGCTCAGACGGAGCGTATTTTCATACAGCACCGAAGCGGCCATTGCCTTAAGTACGGCATTTTTTGCACCTGCCACTTGTATGGAGCCTTCAAGATAGGGCGCGCCTGTACCCCCTTCGATTCGAAAGATTTCTTGCATGCATCGGCAGTATAACGCACTCTATATCTATGGATGTACGTACTGAAGTACCGCTTGCTCCTCTCACTACGTTTGGGATAGGGGGGCCAGCGGCCTTTTTTGTGCGGACGCGGAGTACTGATGAACTTGCCGAAGCGTTTGCCGCAGCGCAGGCTGAGGATGTGCCAGTTATCGTACTTGGTGGTGGCAGCAATATCTTAGTGCCGGATGAGGGAGTGAATGCGTTAGTGCTCCAGGTTGCTCATAAAGGAATAGATTTTGGGCATGAGCTTTTGCGTGTCGCTGCGGGTGAGGTGCTGCTTAATCTGGTGCAGTATGCCGCGGTACAAGGACTTGGCGGACTCACCAATCTTGCCGGCATTCCAGGAACTGTCGGGGGAGCGGTGCGCGGAAACGCCGGAGCGTTCGGTTCTGAGATACAGGATGTTATTGCATTCGTAACGGTTTTCGACACCACAACAGGGTATCAAAAAATATACTCAAAACCTGAGTGCATGTTTGCATACCGCTCAAGTGTCTTCAAACAAGAACCGCACTTGGTTATCACTGAGGTCGCGCTCGCGCTCCCTGCGGGGGCACCTGCTGAGCTTGAGGTCGCAGTTGCGCACACGATAAGTGAACGTGAGAAGCGACACATTCAAGATATTAAAAGTGCCGGCTCTTTCTTTAAGAATCCTGTGGTGGAAGAAGATATTCAGCATCTCTTCGAGAAAGACAAAGGAGTTAAATCAAAAGAGGGAAGAGTGCCAGCAGGTTGGCTTATGGATCAAGCGGGGCTTCGAGGGGCACGCGTGGGGGATGCGGTTGCGAGTCCATATCACACGAACTATTTTATAAACATGGGAAATGCGACTGCGCAGGAGGTGAAACAGCTTGCAGCGTTTGCGAAGGAAAAAGTAAAAAAAGAATTTGGGATAGAACTGGAGGAGGAGGCAGTGGTGTTGTAAAAAATACGGCGCCATCCTAAGGATGACGCCGGTACGAAGTTACTTACTTGGGCGAGTTGTGTCGCACTGCCACCACGAGGTAGCGACCATGTGCTCCACCGCCATTGCGGGTAGTGGGCAGTGCTCTGTGGAGGCGATAGTGCTCCATGTGCACGTTTTTGCTTGGTACGCCACGTTCAAGCAACTGCGTCTGCAGAATTCGAGCGAGGTCGATCCCGATTGCTTCTTGTTCTTTCCATCCGTACTTGCCCGGATAGCGTTGTGGCAAGTACTCCCTGGCCGATCGGCTGTAGAGTGAGTGGTCAGGGTTGTCCGTAACAAGATGGTGTACAAACTCGTCGGGACCCATAAAGTACATGGGCCACACGTGCAATTTCTTCGGGTCGGCATTCTCGCCGCCAAGACCAGAAAGCAGGTTGTCGACAAATGTGCGTTGTCGATTCTTTTCCTTGCCGTGCGTGAGAACCTCGAGTCTGTCCAAGATTGTCTCTCGGCCCGCGTGGGCAAAGATGAGATCTTGGCCGTATGCGGCAAGTACGATACCGCAGCCGCCAGCGCTAAATACACCAGCATCCCCACGTTTAGACAGATGGCATGCATCCGCCGGTACGGCAGGATTGCGATACAGATACCTTTCGTGTGGCAGACGGATCATGGTGCTGAGATCGCTACGCAACACGACTTCGCCGTTGAACCCCGGGGTCGGGGCGTATACGTCCTCGGCGCCGACACTCATAAACGCATTAGCGAGTTGAAGCGCAAAGTCAGCGTGTTTGTACGCGTCCTGTGGTTCGTACATGTTGCGCAGTGACCACCCCTCTCCTGCAAAGCAGGAGACTGAAAACTTGATACCGTCTGGGGCGGTAATTTCATTCCGCACTAATGGATCGATAAGATCCGGCTGGAGATCCTTCGCCAAAGCGTACATGGAGCCCTCCCTCTGTAAGGTCAGTGTTGAAGATCAGCTGGGGACTATAGTAGCGCATATTGATAATTTTGTAAATCATGATATAATTTTTTCCTATGAAACTCTCGGTGGTGGCGACACCTATCGGCAATTTAGGAGATATTACGACTCGCGCACTCAAGGTATTAAAGGAGTGTGATGTTATCGCGTGTGAGGACACGCGCGTTACTAAAAAACTTCTGAGTCATTTTGATATTCATACACCGGTCGTTACGTTGCCAAAGATCCCTGCACTTCTGGAACAGGGCAAGCACGTTGCGTTGGTGAGTGATGCGGGTACGCCAGGAGTCTCTGACCCAGGTCAAGAGATTGTCTCCGATGCGCGCGATGCGGGTGCCGCTCTTGATGCTATTCCAGGACCAAGTGCACTTGCTGCAGCACTTTCTATTTGCGGCCTTCGTGCAGCCACGTTTACCTTTTATGGCTTCCTTCCGCTTAAGAAAGGGAGGCAAACGCTCTTTAAAGAGATCGCCGATAATGATCGGGCGAGTGTTTTTTATGAATCCCCGCACCGTATTGTAAAGACACTTGAGGCGCTTAATACCCTTTGTCCTACACGCCGCATGGGTATTTATCGTGAGTTATCGAAGATGTATGAAGAGGTAATAGTCGGCACTCCTGCCGAGGTCTTGGAACAACTGGTGCCTGAAAAACAGCGGGGTGAATTTGTCGTCATCGTCGAAGGCAAGTAGAATAAGGGTATGTCCAAAGAGATGCTCGTTATTGCCCTTGGCCTCTTTACCGTCGTGGTGACACAACTCGGTATTCCAAGTTCATGGAAGATGTTGATTGTTGCAGCAGCAGGTCTTTCCATAGCCTCTATTGGGTTTCTTCTGCGTGGAGAATCGCTCTCTCGCAGTGCTGACCCACACGGCACCTCATATCTCGAATCTCGCCCCCGCCATGCCGACGAAGAGAAAAACGGCATAACCTCTCTTAACTAATATGATTGCCCGGACATTCCTGCTTGCGCTTGCGTTTGGCGCAGCAGCTGGTGCCTGGGTGTATCTTCCAAGTGTGTTTGCCGTCTCATATAGCGTACCCACCACGGGAGCGCTGCCACTTGCAACGTCTACACCGCCCGCCTACAAAGCAGAGATAGGTTTACATATTGAACGCCCTGAGCCACTCAAAGCGATTT
>JADZGF010000014.1 GCA_020854065.1 Candidatus Nomurabacteria bacterium | reverse complement strand
TAAAATCATACTTCCAGTATACAACCCTGAAACCTTTAGAGCACATCAACCACGCGGATGCGTGGCTGCCCCCGCCAATCAGTTTCAACATGACCTACAACATCTGCCGTATCCCCTACCGAAATCTGTTTGGTAAAGTTCGACGGTTTCGCAAAAAACGAAATACCACTTACGCTCGTTGATCCATTGGTAAGTCGCAAATCTAAATGTTCTTGCGCTTTGCCAAACATCTTTGCATTTCCAATCGTGACACGCGGCACCACAAACAAGGGCTTTTGATTGCCAATACCGAATGGCGCAAGCTTCTTTAACTCTCGATGTGCAAAAGAAACCTCTGCCATATCTAATTCACGATCGATAAGCACTTCGTTTTGTGCCAACCCTTTCTGTGCGATTGACTCATACGCTGCAGCAAGTCGCATCGGCAACTCGTGCACTCGTTCTTGTGTAAGAGAAAAACCACCTGACGCGGTGTGTCCGCCAAAGTCTTCAAACACATCTCGAGCACCAGCCATAAGTTCAACCACGTTGATACCGGGAGCACCGCGCACGCTGCCCCGCATAAGTTCACCCCCTTCGCGTCCCCACAAAAACACTGGCTTGCCATACGTTTCTGCAACATTGTTTGCCACTAATCCTAAAATACCCGGACGCCAACTGGGGCTGCCCATCACAATGACTGAACTCTCTACCCCCATCGCCAACCGTTTATTTACTTCCTTAACCGTTGCCGCAACCAACCCTTTACGTTCGTCGTTCAGTGCTTGTAGTTCTTTCGCAAGCCCCGTTGCAATGGTTTTATCCTGCTCTCCTAACAACTGTGCAGCCGTGCGAGGTGTACCCATGCGCGACGCTGCATTAATACGCGGCGCGATCATAAAACCAATATCGTCCTCAGTTAAAAGTTCGGACTTAATACGCAAGAGTCTAAAAAGCGATGAGAGCCCCGGTCGGCGCATCTTTCGCATCACCACAAGTCCGTAGTGTGCAATCATCCGATTCTCCCCCACTAACGGCACCATGTCAGAAAGCGTTCCAAGTGCTGCCAAGTCGAGCATCCATTTTTCTTGACCTTCACCAAGTAATTTATGCTTCTGCTGGATTGCTTGTGCTAACTTCCACGCAACACCTGCACCACAGAGCCCATCAAAGGGATACTGACTCGTCTTTAGTTTTGGATTGATAATCGCGAGCGCTTCGGGAAGCTGCGCAGGTTCAAGATGGTGGTCGGTGATAATGACGTCGATGCCTTTTGTTTTCGCAAACGCGATAGGTTCAACATCAGTCGTCCCGAGATCAACCGTAACAACAAGAGTCACGCCTGCTTGCGCGAGCGTTGCGAGTCCTTCGTTATTTAATCCATACCCTTCGGCGTGTCGATCAGGAATGTAGTGTGTGGTATCAATGCCGATTGCACGGAAAAATTCGGTGAGCAAGACACCACCTGGAATACCATCACAGTCATAGTCACTCCACACCGCCACTTTCTCCCCACTCTGTTTAGCTGCCATGATCCGCTCAACGGCAACGCCCATGTCAGGAAGCAAAAAAGGATCGTGACTATCTCGTTCAAAATTAGGTGTAAGAAAAGACTCGTGCGCATCAAGCGCAATACCGCGCGAGAGCATCAGGTGCGGGAGTAGTTGTTCATGGAGTCTCTCCCGTACCCGATACGATTTCATTCGATTTAGTATACTGGAGCTATGGAAAACTGCATTTTCTGCAAAATAGCCGCCGGCGAGATCCCTGCACAAAAAGTGTATGAGGACGACATGGTCGTCGCATTCTTAGACATCCACCCTAAAGCACCAGGACACACGCTCCTTATCCCGAAAGAACATTCGCGCTGGTTCTATCAAATGCCCGACCCCCTCTCCGACCACATGTTTCGTATATCAAAAAAGTTGGCCCAGGAGTTAGGGCAAACACACAAGACGGAATACGTCCGGCTTAACATCATGGGCGACGAGATTGCCCACACGCATATACATTTAATTCCGCAGAGCCTCTAGCCCCGGCAAGGTACCGTGTGCTAAGAAGTCGAGCATCGCACCACCCCCGGTCGATACAAATACTTTTTGTGCATCAAAGCTATGTTTGGTAAGTGCCGCAATAGTGTCGCCACCACCTACGACTGCGCGTGCAGGACTTTTAGAAAGAGCTTCTGCAAGTACATTTGTACCATCAACGTACCCTTCCTCGTATATACCCATAGGCCCATTCCATAATACGAATGGTGCAGCTGCAATTTTTTCGGCCCACAGTGTGCTTGTCGCAGGACCAATATCGATAATGCGTTCCTCTGCACGGATGTCGACAATGATTGCTTCGCGTTCTGCACCAGGACCACTCATAACCACTGCATCCATGGGCGGCATAAGTCGATCATTAATTGCAACATCTATAGGCACTGGCTCGTGCGATACGATAGATGCACCAAATGGAAGGCCGCGTGCCTTGATGATGTCGTTACCCAGCGCACCACCAAGCAACAACTCGCTATATTGCGAAAGGAGTTTCTGAATCAAATGGAGCTTTGTTTCAAACTTTGCACCTCCGATGATCGCAAGTGCCCCTGGAGGAGGAGTGAGCGCAGGAGTAAGTCCTGCAATTTCGCGCCCCATCAAAAGACCTGCATAACTTGGAAGCAATTTTGGCACACCAACAATTGAAGCGTGTTCGCGATGTGACGCTGCAAATGCATCGTTCACGTATACGTCGCCAAGGGCTGCTAACTCTTTCGCAAACTCGGGATCATTAGATTCTTCTCCAGGATTAAAGCGGAGGTTTTCATGCAGTTCAATTCCCTGCATATCGATAAGTGCACCAAGTGCGGTACGGATGGGTGTAAGGTCACCCGATGGATCTTGTGGAGAGGTGGGACGAGCAAGATGTGTCAAAAGAATTATCGATGCCGCACCGTGCTCACGTAGATACGCAATGGTTGGGAGCACCGCTTTAATGCGCACATCGTCTGCCACCACACCGTCTTTCACTGGTTCATTAAAATCAACGCGCACTAATACGCGTTTGCCTTTCACATCGGCATCCTTGAGTAACTTTATTTCTTGCATGTAGTGAGTATCTCGCCAAATGAATTAATATCTGCACTTGCCCGCCCCACCAAAAATCCGCTGACTCCGCTTGCAAGGAGCGCGTGCGCATTGCCGCCTTCGACTGAACCGCCATAAAGGATCGGAATCTTGAGTCCTCCTTCACGACCAAGTGCTTGCGAAAGCGTCTTCTTTATAAAAATAACGGTCTCTTCTAATTCTTGCGGCTGCATAGCCTGCAAAGCGCCAATTGCCCAGATAGGTTCGTACGCAACGATGATTTTGTTTGCAAACGCCTGCATGCCGGTACACGCACTGCGGATCTCTTCCTCTATCTGTGCAAAATGCGAACCATCTTCTTTGCGCGCTTCTTCGCCTACACACAAAATTCCAACCATCCCCTGCTTGAGCACCGATGCAAACTGCGCACGTACCGCTTCAGCATCAGCGCCCTGTGCACGCTGCTCCGAGTGCCCCACAATGCAAAACGAGGCACCGGCGGCGCGCAACATACCAGCACTCACCTGCCCCGTGTGTGCACCTTCTTTCGCAGAGACTGCTTGTCCGCCTAATTTGTATGAACCTTTGGGGAGCGTAGGGAGAATGGTAAATGGAGGGGCTATCCATACTTCCACACCACTCATACGAGCAAGCTTACGCTTAAGTGCAGTAATAAATCGCTTAGCCGTATCAGGAGTCTCGATGTACATCTTCCAGTTGGCAACTATCAAGCGTTTACGCATACCCTGAACTATAACGCAAAAAGCCGCCAAACGGCTACAAGTGTTAGAGGCACTTGCAGCTGCTTAGCGGCTTAAAAACAGGGGTCATGTAAGACCCCAAAGGTTATACCATCTTCTCCGCGACCTACGCCGCGGACTAAGAACTTCCTTCACCGCGTCCACGCCTGTGATGCGGACACGATGTTCTCGCGCGAGCGGGTGTGGGACCGGCGGCCATATGTTGAACCATGTGGCCGAGGTAAAACCTGCACCGAGCGCGGCGAAGAGCGGTATATAGAGAAAATGTACCTCCCCTTTCGTGCCCAGCTCCCATGCAGCAACCGCTACAAGGAAACACACGCAGGCCAATGTGGCATACATGATCCACTGCAGTGATTTCTTCATTGCTTCCTCCTTTCTAGGAGACAAAGTAGGCGACAACGGACAGTAGGACCGCCATTCCCGCTAGGGAAGACAAGGTAGCCAAGCATCCTCTTACAATTGCACGTACCATAGGAACCTCCTCTTTCAATCAAGATTTCTCTACGACCACACGAAAGATTCGTGTGGTTGATAAAGAAGGCGAGCACCGCAGTGCTCGCCAATTTCCTTGAAAAATTTACTTGCCGGCTTCACGCCCCTCCTTTGCCTTCTCGGCAACCTGTGACTTGCTGCGGATAAAGTGCACGATGCCAGAACGATCGATGATGTACATGGAAGCCCCCTTCGGGTTGTGGGATTGCACTATTGCGATCCCTCGTACCATACCTACAGAAGTAAGTCCGGCGACGAGGAACAACATACATATCGCTTGCGCGATGTGTTTTTCCTAAATCGCTATGTAGTTATCAAAGATGGGTACGACAAAACAAAAAGGCGGTCTCTATAAGAAGAGGACCGCCTGGCAGCAGCTCGGTAGCTGCGCCTTAATTGCGATCGCCCCTCTAAGGCGCTCACTATTTGATTGATCGTAACTGATACTAATATACACCCATACTTGACATTTGTCAAGAGATATTGTTTCAAATAGTCAAAAAGGCTATATTTTAAGCCATTTCTTCCCCAGATTCAACAAAAGAGAGAGCTTGTTCAATACTCGTAGTTCCTTCGGCTGCCTTAAAAAGCGCATCCTCAGCCAAGGTTAACCCCACTACCCCACCCCGATCAGCGACCTCATAGATACCAACCTGGCCTTTGTACCCATTAGGGCACTCTGTGCACGGTACTGGATGTGCAAATACGACATCCTTCCAGGGTCGATCTGTAGGAATCTTCCCCTCTTCTTTGAGCGCATTAAATACGGGTGCAAAGTTTGTTACCTGTTCAAATACCTCCCCTTCGGAGCGAGAAAGTTTGCGGGTGTCATGGAATTGTTTCGTACACAATCGATCCAAGACTGCAGTGGTAATGAGAAGATCGGCATCAATTTCTTGTGCAATATCATCCGAAGCACTTGCAACCACAAATACCCCACGCTTTGCACCATTCACCAAAAGGCGTGCACTCTCACGATCAGGCACATCATCCATCACCACAATATCTGGATCTGTTTTAAATGCAGCACGCAATCCCGGCGCATCATGCGCGCGTACCAGTGCCACATGGAGCGAATCGAGTGCGTCGGTGAGCGTATCCAGGAGTGTAGTCTTGCCTACACCAGTTATAAGCATTAACCCTTCGCGACGTGAAAGTGCACGATACACACGCTCAAGCGCTTCACCATGGAAACCAAGAGACTCTATAGTGCGCCCTGCGCCACCATGTCGATGCGCATGCACCACAATTTTTTTCCCGTGCACACCAGGTGACGTATGTACACGCATATTTGCCGCATCAGCAAACCCAAGCTCAAGCGTGCCACTGCCACTTGCAGGCAATGCGTTTGCAATACCTGCATGCGCTTCTTTTGGAAGCGTGAGTCCATCATATAAGCGTCCACCGATACGGTAGCGTACGCGCAATGCATCTGCAGTTGGATCCAAGTGTATAGCAGAAGCGCCAGAGTGAAGTGCGTGGGACACAAGTCCGCGCAACAAATGCACCGGGTTTTTCACCTCGGCAAGCATAGGGCCAAACTTCTCTTTCAATAATTGCTGGTACCGCACTAACCCACCCTTGATCGTCGCTTCGGTCGTGAGACGTGGAAGAAGGCGTGGCAAGTGAGCACGTAGTGGCTTAAGTGACTCAAGCGCATCAAGATCCAACACTGCCACCTCGACCACTCCATCTCGCGACTTGAACGCAAGGATGTTGTGCGCCCGGCACAGAGGCTCGGGGATACACATGAGAGCCTCCGGCTCTATTTCATGCCGCTCAAAAGTGACGAATGGGACACCAAGATCATGCGCCAAGGCATGTCGGCGTTCGTCGTCGCTCTGCCCAGATGCACGGAGCCACGTTTGCATGTACCTATTATACGTACAAATTTTATATTGCTTGACAATATATGCATTGAGCGATAAGCTTTGAGCATCTGGTAACTGCCCCGAGTGGGCGGTTTTTTCGTTCCAGACACTAGTTATTAACGATTTTTCATCATGATGGACCTCAAGGTAATGAACTCGGTTTTAAGCGAGCTCGAAGAGGAGAAGGGTATACCCAAACAAAAAGTAATCGAGGCTATCGAGGCCGCTTTGTCGACTGCATATAAAAAAGAGTACGCAAAGAAAGGCCAAGTTATTCGTGCACGCCTCGACATGAATACCGGCACTACTGAATTTGAGCAGGTTAAAACCATCGTCGATGAAAGCTCTGTACGCTTTGTAGACGAAGATGCTGAGGATACTCCTGCCCCTGAGCCTACATTTGACACTGAGGGTAATCCTGTAGAGCCACTGCCGGTATACAACCCCGAGCAGCATATATTGCTTGCTGATGCCAAGTTTATTAAGCGTGACGCAACGGTAGGAGACGAACTCGTCTTCCCTCTTGAGACAAAGGATGACTACGGCCGCATTGCTGCACAGACTGCAAAGCAGGTCATCATTCAAAAGATCCGCGAAGCAGAGAAAGTCTCGGTTGTTGCTGAATATGGCGCACGCCAAGGAGACATTGTCTCGGGCACCGTGCAGCGCATGGAGCGCGGCAACATGTACGTAGATCTTGGTCGCGCAACTGGCATACTTCCCTACGATGAGCAGATCCCTGGTGAGCGCTATCGCCAAGGTGAGCGCATTCGCGCCCTTCTCTACCAAGTAGAGGAATCTCCACGTGGCATCTACCTCCGCCTCTCCCGTGCACATCCTGACTTCTTGAAGAAACTCTTTGAGATGGAGGCTCCTGAGGCACAGAACGGCATCGTGATGTTTAAGGCAATTGCCCGTGAAGCTGGGAGCCGCAGCAAGGTTGCAGTTGCTTCAAGCGACCCACACGTTGATCCTGTTGGTTCTCTCGTAGGACAGCGCGGTGTACGTGTCTCGACCGTAACAAGTGAACTCGGTGGCGAGAAGATCGACATCATCGAATGGAACGAAGACGTTAAAAACTTTATCGAAGAGGCACTCTCCCCTGCTCGCGTTCTCTCAATTGATCTCGACGAAGATGAACACAAAGCAACCGTATCCGTTGCTGAAGATCAGCAATCTCTCGCAATTGGTCGTGGCGGACAGAATGTACGCCTTGCAGCAAAATTGACTGGCTGGCGTATCGACATCCAGAGCGTTGGTGGCAAACCAGTCGACGAAGTTGAAGGTGCCGAGGCCCCAACTGCAGCTGATGAAGCTCCACCCCCAATCGAGTCTGAAACTAATAACTAAGCTACAATATCGACTATGAATCTTTGGCACGATGTACCCTTGGGCGACGATGCGCCGAAAGAAATAAACGTCATTATCGAGATCCCTCGTGGTTCGGCAAACAAATACGAGGTCGATAAAGAAACTGGTCTTATCAAGCTCGACCGCGCCAACTACTCATCCGCAACTTTCCCGTTTGACTACGGCTTTGCACCGCAGACACTTTGGGAGGATGGCGATCCACTTGATGTGATTGTGCTTTCAACCTTCGCACTTCACCCAGGTATTTTGGTTGCCGTACGTCCTGTTGCAGTTATAGACATGGTCGACTCGGGTGAGAGCGACTATAAAATCATCGCAGTACCCGTTGAGGATAAACGCTGGGATGATGTACAAGACATCGGCGACCTCAACAAACACAGCCTTAAGGAATTCCAGCATTACTTCGAGACCTATAAAGCTCTCAAAGGTAAGCCTGCTCCTGTTGAGATCAAAGGGATCTATGACAAGGCTAAAGCCCAAGAGGCCGTCATGAAGTCTATTGACCTCTACAAGGCTGAGTTCTCAAAATAACTATCCACACACAAGAACACCCCGCCTAAGCGGGGTGGTTCTATACTTGCGGCATGGAGCATACCCCCGATCGGCCACAGACAACCAAAATAGGCCCCTTGTTGGGCATCTTGGTGATACTCCTATTGCTCGCCGGCGGTGCTATCTATTTTTTCCTTGATCTCAAAGAGCGCTACGAAACTCCCCCTATATACGAAACGATAAACGCCTAGCGTAAAATGTGATGCTAAAATTGCGGAGTATGAGACCCGCAGTTATCACGGCCATTGTAGCCGCATCCATTATTATTGGTCCCTCGTTCGCGTTTGGACAAAGTGCTTCCGTTGACGTGTCTGTACAGGCAGGCGCAACCGCTTCGAGCAGCGCTACTGCAAGCACTACTCGCCCTGGGCTTCCTAAACTTGGTCCTGCTATTAAAAATATTGCTTCAACGACCCGTGAGGCGGTAGGAAACCGTGTTGGTGCAATTGGCGAGCGTATCGAGCAGCATAAGCAAGCAATTGCTGAGCGCAAAGCTACCTTAGAGTTGCGTGTTGAGGGTGCAAAAGCATCCGCACGTGCCAAATTTAACGAACGTATTCAACAAAGCGTCGATGCTTTGGTTGATAAATTAATCGCTGCAACCAACCGCTTGAGCGACACCGCTGATCGACTTGAAACGCACATAGATAGACTCGCGTCTGAGGGTAAAGACATGACGCTCGCTACCGAACTTATGGTCGAGGCACGTGCAAACATAACGGTGGCAACCGAAAAAGCAGCAGCCGCATCAGCAGCGCTCGATGCCGCCCTTGCCGCAACTTCCCCCAAAACTGAAATGGCCAAAGTTCGCACTGCGCTTCAAGAAGCCCAGGCTGCTATCCGCACTGCCCACCAAGACCTTAAAGAAGTCATCACTGCCATACGCGCAGCCGCATCGGCAAGTGCAACCACCGAAACTTCAGTTAATTAATAGATAATTATCACTACTATGCCCCCGAACAATCCTCAGCCACCGCAACCTAATCCGGCACCTCAACCTCCGCCACCGATGCCCATGCCCACACAGCCTGAGCCGACCCCTGTGCCTCCCCCACCAGCTCCCGCACCAACTCCTGCTCCGGCACCGATAGCGCAGCAACCAAGCGCCCCTGCGGCACAAAGCAGTAGCTCGAGCATGGGACTCACTATTGGTCTTCTCGTGCTTATCGTGATCGCAGCTGCAGCAGCGTACGGGTACTTTATGTACTACGTGCCGATGACCACTTCATCGCAAAATTCACTCACCACCAACGAACCTCTGACGCAAGATGAGCTCAGTACCATCGAGACGGAGCTTGGCGCAGAGAGTGATGCGACCTTCGACACTGAGATGGATAATTTGGAAAACTCTTTCTAAATTACTAAAAATCTGCTAGTATCGCCCGGATGGATAACTCATCCGGGCGATTCGCATCTATTGCGAAGAATTTTAAACTTTCCAACCTCCCTGAATCGGAGGTTGAACTTATTGGTGAAGTTCCCTACGAAGAGATTGTTCCCTATCGTGAGGCTGCATTGGCACACCTCTCTGAGCATGTAGAGTTGCCAGGCTTTCGTCCCGGCAAAGTACCAAAAGATATGGTGCTTAAAAAAGTTGGCGAAATTGCAGTACTTGAAGAAGCAGCTGAGCTGTTTGTGAAAGACTTTTATCCTGAGCTCGTGATGGAGCATAAAGTCGAGGCAGTGGGACGCCCTGATATCCGCATTACCAAACTGGTACCAGAAAATCCGGTTGGCTTTACCGTACGCGCTACCATCTACCCCACCGTTTCAATCGACAAAGCGTGGAAAGAGCTCCACACCACCATTGCGCAAGAAACCGCAGTACCTGCAACTGACGAGGAAGTGGATAAAACTCTTGAGGATGTACGCAAAAGCCGCGCAACTAAAAATGAAGACGGAAGCGAAGTAGTTCCAGAGTTAACAGACGAATTCGCAAAGTCTATTGGTGCGTTTGAGAATGCTAAAGCACTCAAGACACAAATTAGAAAAGGTATTACCGAGGAGAAAGAGCGCCGCACACGCGAAGTACGCCGCGGCAAATTGATTGAAGCTCTCCTTACGAAAGTAGCGGTTGCAGTACCTCGCCTCTTTATCGAAAGCGAGCTCGAAAAAATCATGGCGCAAATGCGCGAAGATGTCTCCCGCTTTGGTATGACGTTTGAGCAATATTTGGAGCGCGTGCAAAAAACTGAAGAGTCGGTGCGCAATGAGTTTCGTGAGCAGGCAGCAAAGCGCGCAAAATTACAGCTGACCTTAAACAAACTTGCCGAAGAGGAGAAAGTTGAAGCTGACCAAGCGCTGGTAGAGCAAGAAATGAAACACGCACTCGAGCACTTCCCTGACGCGAAGCCAGAACTGGTGCGCATTCATATAGAAACAGTCATGCGTAACGAAAAAGTCTTAAAGATTCTCGAAGGAGATTCTGCTGAAGAAAAACCGACAGCATAAGCTGTCGGTTTTTTATTACCCCACCGTCTTCAAATGTTCGGTAGTAGCCGCTTGAAGTTGTGTGAGTAAAAAGTTTCCCATATCGATTTCATCTTGGAGTATCCGTTGAAACACCGGCACGCTGACTTTATCACCTACCGTCTCCGCTGCTGCTGTTAAGAGTGTATATGTTGCTATCTCAACTTGCTCGGTACCGTAGGATGCATGCACATTTTTTACAATAGAGTCGCTTGGCAAACTATTTACTAACCCTCCCATAAGCGCTCCTGCCTGACTTAAGATATCCTTCCCTGCCGATGGATCTCCTCCGTGGCGTTCAATTACTCCTCTTACCATCTCCGCGTGATTTTTTGTCTCCGCCAGGTGTGACTCGATCCGTGCACATAACTCGGGATGCGAATCTTTAGTCTCTGCTGCTTGTTTTTCTAATGTGCGCACAAGACCTACCTCAAGCGCATGTGCATCATTTAACCAGGCGAGATACGTTGATTTTTGTTGATCGGTCATAGCAATAAAAGGATTAGCTGTTAGTTGTTAGTAAGTCTTCACTATGCATCCCCCTTGCTGAAGTTGAAGTAAAGAAAAAGGGCCCGACGCTGGAAGCGGCGGACCCTTTGAGTTCCAGAAGGAACTTTCGAACAGACCGAAGAACGTCTCAGCCCTTCCGAACAGTGTGGCTGCTTTTCGGCATGCACCACAGCAGCAAAGCTGCAGCAACAGATACCAAGCCGATGCCGCTGTACCCAATCTTCTCGAGCGGAGTGCTCGAGACAGCGGTAGCAGCGTCGAACATTACAACGGCCCCGAAGGCGAAAAACAGACCAGCGAAAACACGTCCCATCGTATCCTCCTTTAGAATGAGTCGGCGCACTATTGCGGCGACTGAGATTTGCCCTGTTTCATCATTGTGCTGCTTGAAATAAGAGCCGTCAAGAGCTATACTGTGCACATGTCTAAAGAGCAAATAATGAATCAGTTGGTGCCCATGGTGGTCGAAAAGACCCCTTTTGGCGAGCGTGCATATGATATCTTCTCCCGCCTCCTTAAAGAGCGCATTATCTTTTTGGCCGGCCCTATCGAGGATCATATGGCCAACTTAGTGGTAGCGCAGCTTCTCTTCCTCGAGAGCGAAGACCCAAAGCGTGACATCCAGCTCTACATCAACTCCCCTGGCGGCCAAGTTACCTCCGGTCTTGCCATCCTCGACACCATGAACCACATCAAACCGGACGTAGCGACGGTGTGTGTCGGCATCGCAGCATCGGCTGCAGCAGTTATCTTGGCTGCCGGGCAAAAGGGTAAGCGCTTTGCACTTCCAAATGCTGAGGTCATGATCCATCAGCCATGGGGCGGTGCCCAGGGCCAGGCAACCGACATCGAGATCACGGCTAAACACATCATTGCTACCCGCGCCAAACTCAACAAAATACTCTCCAAAGCGACTGGCCAGCCATTGGAGCGAATTGAAAAAGACGTCGAACGCGACTACTTTATGAGTTCTGATGATGCTAAAAAATACGGCATTATCGACGATATTTTCACTCACAAAGGCGACAAACCTTCTAAAAAATAAGATCAAAAACCCCGGTTTCCCCCGGGGTTTTTTGGTGCTATTGTGTAGATGTCACTTTTGTAAAGAAGCGACCTCACATATCAACTTTCTATGAATTCCCTGTATGTCACTAACTACTCTCTTTCTCCTCTTAGGGGGAGCTGCCCTGATGGGCGCAGTCATCGGCTATGTATTCCGGTGGCTCTTGGTCCTGTCTCGTAAAGGTTCGATCGAAATACAAGTTCAAAAAGTAATGCTGGACGCCCGCGAACGGGCGGAGCGTTTGCTGTCTGAAGCAGAAGTCCAGTCGAAAGAGAAAGCCGCCACCATCGAAGCGTCTGCGCTTGAAAAAGAAGAGAAGCTCGCCAAGCAGGAAGAGCGTGTCTTTAAGCGCGAAGAGGCACTCGATAAGAAACAGACTGAACTCGAACGCGAGATTGAATTGGTAAAAAACCGCATCGAGGAAGTAAAGAACATAAAAGAAAAAGCCGAAGCGGTACTTGATGAGCGCAAAGCTGAACTCTCTCGCGTGGCGGGTATGACCAAAACTGAAGCCCTTGAGGAGCTCTACCGAGAAATCGAAAAGGAAGCACAAGACGATCTCATGATGCGCACCGCCAAACTTGAGCGCGATGGACTTGAGCGACTTGAGAAACGTGCGCGCGAAATCTTGGTGACTTCCATACACCGCCTTGGTAACTCGGTTGCAAGCGACACTATGGCTACCGCCATCACCATTCCGAACGACGACATCAAAGGTAAGATCATCGGCAAAGAAGGTCGCAACATTAAAGCATTCGAACGTGCGACTGGCGTTGAAGTAATTATCGACGACACACCCGGCTCTATCGTTCTATCGTCATACGATCCAATGCGCCGCGCCGTCGCACGTGTTGCATTAGAGAACCTCATTATCGACGGACGTATACAGCCGGCAAAAATTGAGGAGATCGTTGAAAAGTCCAGACAAGAAATAAATAAGATCATCAAAGAAAAGGCTGAAGCTGCTGCCTTTGAAGTGGGAGTGCTCAACCTTGATCCAAAACTCCTCATGATTCTCGGCCGACTCCACTTCCGCACCAGCTATGGTCAGTCGGTACTCCAACATTCAGTCGAAATGGCCCATATTGCTGGAATGATTGCTGAGGAAGTTGGTGCAAACCCCGCAATCGCACGCGCAGGCGCTCTCTTGCACGATCTTGGTAAAGCACTCGACCATGAAGTACAAGGAACTCACGTAGAGATTGGTCGTCGCATCTTGCAGAAGTTTGGCGTGCAAGAAGAGGTAATAAAAGCGATGCAGGCACACCACGAAGAGTATCCATACGAAACTCCTGAGTCGATGATCGTGCAGGTTGCCGATGCCATCTCCGGCGGCCGCCCAGGCGCACGCCGTGACTCAGTTGAGCAGTACATAAAGCGACTCTCTGACATTGAAGCCATCGCAAACTCCTTCGAGGGAGTTGAGAAATCGTATGCAATCAGTGCTGGTCGCGAAGTGCGCGTATTTGTGAAGCCGGATGAGATGAGTGACTTCCAGGCGCGTGAACTTGCACGCAGTATTGCGCTACGTATCGAGAATGAACTTAAGTATCCTGGCGAAATTAAAGTAGCTGTCTTCCGCGAACTACGCGCAATAGAATACGCTCGTTAAACAAAAACCCGCCAACCGGCGGGTTTTTAGTTGCATTTTTAACAACGCAGGCGTACGGTTACATCAGAACCGTAGGAGGACCGCATGAGGCGGCTGTTCATCGGCATCGAAGAACAAAGCATAATCAGACCACAGGAGGTAGCGCACATACTCGAAACACACCGACCAGCAGGCTCGTATGAAGTCTTGCCGATCTGCAGTGACTGCTTCCCTCCTCTCAGAAAGATTGAGTGGAAGGATGAAACTCTTCGAAGCGCATTCGTCCAAGGAAAGAAAATACTTGCGCATTATCATCTCGACATCAAATGTTGCGTGGTGGTATACCGAACCGCAGGGTACATCAACATAAGAAAGGTCCGACACGAAGTAACAGTCGACGAAGCGCTTGGTATGTCCCCACAAGGAAAATATTCAAGCATCGTACTCAACGACATAGACCATTACCGACACCCATCAGGCCCGCAAGTGCATGCGCACCTGCTCGATAACCTGATAAATTTTGCGCTTATTGATATGGCCGGTCAGTATGCTGACGCGGTTTAACAAAGAGCGAGGGCTCCCTTCACAGGGAGCTTTCTCTTTTTGTGTCCACACCAAAGTAATGATCTTCTCCACAGTCATATGGCGCACGTTTTTTGGATACATAAGCCTGAGAGGCACCCGAAAACGCCACCCCACCTCTTCTCTAAAACTACACAGCGCCCCAGAAACACTAATAACGACAAGCTTATTTCAGCTTTTAGCCTTTTTCTCTGTTTTTTTGAGAATCTTTCTTCCCACAATCCGTCTCATAACCGCATAAAAATGGCTCTATTCCGAAACTTCGGCTCTATTGCAAGGAATTTTGACGGGGGTATACTATCCGCGCAGGGCACGTGAGCTTTAGTAGGTCACACATTACCACTATGAACAAGCAAGATATTGCGGAAAAGGTGCAGGGTGTCCTTGGTGGCACCAAAGCCGATGCCGAGCGCGCCGTTGAGGCGATGATCGAGGCAATTGTCGGCGGCCTTAAGCGCAACGACGAAGTGTCGATCGCAGGTCTTGGGATCTTCAAGACCAAAATGCGTGCAGCACGTGTCGCGCGCAATCCGCGCACGGGCGCAACGGTACAGGTCCCCTCTATGCGGGTACCTAAGTTCCAGCCCGCAAAAGCCCTTAAAGAGGCTGTTAAATAGCCTCGAAAGGATCCTCTCGAACAAAAAGGCCCCGATTACTCGGAGCCTTTTTGTTTACTGTAAACCTGCGAGCGGTACCCTCGCCTCGAACACGCCGGCCGCATAGGCAGCGACCTGGTATGGAGGGATGAGTATGACCAATTCTTCGCCGTCAATGACGAAATTTTGGAAATTACTTTCAACAGGAGCGAGACCTTCAACGAAGACAGCTCCTGTGACATCAGGACCTTCCTCCCCTTGCGGGAGTGAGTCTGCAAAACGCTTCTTCACTTCTGCGACCACTTGCGTACTTACCTCGAGAGAAAGTTCCTCAAGCCATTGTGGATTTGAAGAGAGAAGTTGGTTAAGGGTAATCAAGTTTCCTTCCGCATCGAATACAAAGGTTTTAAAGTTCACGTTCGGATGCGCGCCTAACGTATCCTCGTATATAAGATACGCATACGACGTGTATCCCGGCGCATCGAAGCGTTTGTACTCCGCACCGAGTGCAAACTTGCGCGTATCTCCCAGACCAAAGAGTTCAATGTCTTCTGGCGTAAGGGTATCAACTGAAGCATTTGCCTTAAACGTATTCACAACTTCACCCATACCTCGCTCAATCTGCGTACGAATTCCCGTTGGCGCCTCAGGATACTCGACCTTAATGCTCATGTACGGACCTTCTTCTGTGTGTGTAGAGGCAGGAACTACCTCAGGGGCAGTTTGTTGTGCAATTGGTGTGGTGCGACTGGAGAGAAAACCGAATACTGCGACACCGGCAACCAGTAGGGCGAGTGCGGTAAGAATTTGTTTTGTTTGCATGATGCCCATTGTACATAAGGGCATTTTTAGGCACAATAGCAATGAGCTTTTACGAAAGTCTCGTATCGCGGGATTAGTTTAATGGTAGAACATCAGTTTTCCAAACTGATGGCGCCGGTTCGATTCCGGCATCCCGCACCATGTCGCTCCTACACGCACTAGTACTTATGGTGCTTACTGCAGCCGCACTTTCGGTTGGGCTTTTAACAACACTCCCCGCTACAGCCCCAACCCACACAGAAACTTCTGTCACTCCCGTGGCCACAGAGCAATTCCCCACTGCAGCCCCCGAAGAGCAAGAAACAGTTGTAGAGGCAGACGTCTCTCTTTCCACTCCCACAGATACTACTGAAGAAGAACCAGAACCTCAGACTGATGGTTTGATCGACACCGAACTTAACACCCGCGCCCGCGCAGCCCTTGTTAATATTTTCTGCACCACGAAGGCAGGCGGAGAGTTCAAGCCACTCTCAGGTAGCGGTGTAGTCATAGATCCACGCGGCGTTGTACTTACCAATGCACATATCGCGCAATACATTTTGCTGCGCGATTATCCGCGCAAAGGCAACATTAGCTGCACTATCCGCGGCGGCTCACCTGCAGTACCTCTCTACGACATACAGGTTTTGTATGTATCGCCTGAGTGGGTAGAGAAAAACGCAAATCAAATTGATGCGGATAACGCAAAAGGTACTGGAGAGAATGACTTTGCACTTTTAATAGCAAAAACAAACAATACCCTGCCCTATCTCCCCTATAGCGCAGCGACTCCTAAAAGTGGCGAACGAATGCTGCTTGCAGCATATCCTGCAGGCTTTCTCTCAGGAGAAGTTATTGCTGAAAACCTCTACCCTACTTCCGCATTTGTTTCGGTATTACAAAAATATACATATGACGACACCTCGCATACTGATCTCTTTTCCGTCGGAGGATCCATTATATCGCAGTCAGGCTCTTCAGGCGGCGCTGCAGTGCGTATGGATGGCACTCTAGCCGGGCTCATTAGTACAGCGGTATTAAAAGGCACCACTGGTGAACGCGATCTGCGTGCAATATCAATAGCGCATATCGAGCGTTCTCTTGCAGCGGCAGGTCTTGGATCACTTGCTGATCTCTTAACCGGCAATATACAAAGCAAAGCAATAACGTTTGAAGAAGATGTTGCTCCTGCACTTACTCAAAAACTCGTCGACGCATTACAAGATTAAAAAGAAAACCGCCGCTTGGTAGCGACGGTTGTGTGCGGTGATAGTTTTGTTTCTGTTGCCAAGCGGTATATCAGCCCGCTCCGAACTCGTCAGGCTGCTGCCGACACAGGTGTGTCAGCAAGGAGGGCGACGGCTTTGTCCCAGTCTTTCTTGTCCAGAATGACAGGAACATCGCCAGTCGGATGCGCCTTCCCCAAGATTGGGAAGATAGGGCGCAGCCAGTCGACATCGTGATGGTCGATATCGCTACAGACCACTACGCGCAACTTTGCCTCAATGCACTTGGCAATAATGCCAAGCCCATTTGGCTCCTCCTTTCCACCGCATTTTGCGGGGAACATCAGGTCGGTTATGACACCAACCTTCTGCAGGCAGTTGGCGAAACTGCGCACAGAGTTCAGGCGTATCTCCGCTATTTCAAGAGTTGCAGCGAAGTGTATCAGTGTGCCACCACCGTCTGGCGATTTCAGTGCCACCATCGGGCTCGGGCAGTCACGGAAGAGATTTACTCTCCCGCCTTTCTCTTCGCTTATTTCCTCGACATCGCCAAGGGAGCGCTTGATTGCCTCGAGGGCCCGCTCTTGTTCTTCCCGCTTGTCCTCAACGACGATAATCAAGTTGACCATTCTGCCCTCCTAAGGCTGTTGGCCGGTATGGCCTGTTTAAGTTTGAAAGAACGAATCTCAATGAGAATCCGATACATCCGATTCTCAATAGAGGGGAGAAATTACTTTCTCCCAGTGGTGATAGTTTTGTTTCTGTTGCCAAGCGGGATATCAGCCCGCTCCGTTTGTGAGACAAGTGCCGAAGGGCTTAAGCCCTTACTTCGGCGGACGGGGTTGTGTCACCCCAGTCGAGCCAGTATTGGCTCCCGACATCGCAATCACCTCCTTTCAGATTTGTTGCAAGAACAGTGGGCAGATTCTGTTGCCAAGCTCTACCCAAGCTCCGAGTCTTACTCAGGATGGCTCACTCCGCCCCCTACTTGGGAGGACGAGGCTTGCCCACACCGGTCGAGCCAGTGTTCGCAGCTGCCATGTTTCACCTCCTTTCTTTGGTTAGAGGGCAGCTTAGCGGGATTGCCAAGCCGTGTTCATGCTGTAAAAGAACTTGTCTCGATGAAAATTCGAACTCCGCCGGCTGGCGAATCAAATTCTCAACAGAGGGGAGAAATTGCTTCCCCCCAGTCGGTTGATAGTTTTGCTCCTACTGCCTCTTGCGAGTACTCAGAGCTTCTGGTGCCAAGCGGGATATCAACCCGCTCCGAATCCAACGCACGTTTCGCAACGTTCGTTGAGTGTCAGTCGGCTCCGCCTGGTTTTCATGCCAGGAGTCGCTCCACAGCAACCCGTTCCTCATTGAAGGACTTTCGGCCTACCGCCTGCCACCACCCTACGGTGGAGCGCGCATAGACTTCAGCCACATCCAACTTCTCGGACACTGGTGCGATACTGAAGTGAGACAGGTCGTCCCCTTCGGTGCTTTGCCCACATTGGAGTTCATCCAAAGTGTGCGCCACACTAAAAGGAAGTCGCCACCACCCATCAGCATCAACAACCAGCGTCTCGTTGCACTGGAGGCTCTTGGGGTAGAAATAGAGGTTGATACCCTCTACGTTCAGCACAATCCCATTGCTGGGTGTCATATCAATGACTTGTGCCTCCCGCAGCGCCTTACGCACTGCCTCTTTCCCAATTACCTCGCAAAGTGCAACGAAGCCTTGCAGCGAGTAACTCCGGAGATATACCGGAATCCCAAGCCGCAGGCCCGCAAGTTGGTCCAATGCCGCGCTCAATTGTGAACGCGTCGGCAGCATGTGTTCGATGCCTGGCCGCACTGACATGGTTGTCAGGTGCCATTCATCGACGAGGTCGCCGGCAATCTTGCCGGTTTCCGCCACATGCTCCGAGTTAAGGGCCGTTAGGGTGAAGAGACTGGTGAGCTTGTCGGCAATGCGCCGACCCTCTGCCAGACCATTCATCGCCCAACGCCATGCGTTCGCATGGTTGCGCTGCAGATTGTGTACCGCTTCCGGCCCGTCGATCGACACATCGAGTGCGTCGACTTTCAGACCATGGTGGTCACAAAGCGCGAGCATGCTCGGCGTAGCGTATTGGCCATTGTTAATGACCGACACGCCATGGCCTGCACGCTTCGCCGCTGCGAGGACGGGTATCTGCCACGGCAGGAGTTGCCTCCCTTCGTGTACCAGATTCCCTCGTCCCGAAAGCTGCGCCAACAAGGAGAGCATTATCTCCGTGCTGATCCTGTCTGAGTGACCTTTCGGTCCCTCGAACGGGAAGATGCAGTGTTCACACTGCACCGCGCAACCTCCGCGTACGATCCAGGAAATGAGGGGAGGGACTTCCCGGCGCAGGAGCGCCTGGATAAGTTCCTCGCGACTCTCTCCCAGGATCGTGGCCCGGCGCCAGGCATCGATCGCCATAAAGGCGGGATCGGCCAGCAGTCTCGAGGAATAGGTCATGGTGGCCTCCTGGGGCTGGTTGAGGGGGGTTACAAAGTACAGAATTACTGCGCAATATTATGAGTGATTTAGCAAGAGTAGTCCAAAATACTGCCTAGACAGTGTCCAAATTAGCCTTATTTATCAATATATTAAAGACATATATAGATTGTTGTCATTTTTATTGACAGAAATAGAGACTGGCTCTATACTAGAGCCATGCCAAACCAAGCCAATACCCTCCAAAAACTAGGGTTAAGCGACAAAGAAAGCCGAGTTTACTTAGGTCTACTCACCCTTGGGCAAGGGTCAGCAAACGCTGTAGCCCGTGCCGCAGGCCTTAAACGACCTACTACCTACGTGGTTTTGGAGGATCTCCGTAAACGCGGGTTGGTATTAAAGATGCCCGGGTCTAAGAAACAAATGTTCCGCGCTCAATCTCCTGACGATTTCGTACACGAAGTCAAACGAGGAATCGCTGAGGCGGAAAATTTACTGCCCGAACTCATGAGAGAGTTCGCCAACAACACGTCTCGAGTCAAAACGACGCATTTCGAAGGAATAGCCGGTCTGGAGCAGGCTATGGAATACGGATTTGCAGAAAACAAAAACAAAGAGGTAGTCGGATTTTATGCGACGAGTGAGCATTTGCCGAAAGAGCTGACCGATTATTTTACAGAGTGGAACGAAAAACGGCACAAGATAAACATAACCATGCGTGGCATAGCACCCGAACATGCATCACTTGAAGAATACCGCAAGCGTGATGCGCAGATAGGAGCGAAATTTAAAACAGTCCCCCACCAGCAATTTTCCTCCCAAATCGCTATGGACGTGATAGGAAATTGCGTCCGTATCCACGATTATAAAAATCTACAGGGAATAGTGCTCGAAAATGCTGAAGTTGCTAAAACAGTAAAAGAAATTTTTGAAATGGTTTGGCAGAAGATCTAAACACTCCACCGCGCAAAGATTCCACAGGGTAGAACGCGTTCACTTCCCTCCTCTGCTATAGCCAAGTCGCCATATTCGACATTTCCGCCATATTTTTTTGTAAGCGACTCTAGGTTATACGCAAACGCAAGTGGCGAGTAGCCTGCTGCGTAGCCGTTAATAAGCACAAACAGTGGTTTGTCGCTCAATAATTCCTCCACTAAACGCATAAGCGTAAGGAAGTGTTCCTCAAATTTCCACAATTCGTCCTTGGGACCATGACCAAATGCCGGCGGATCCATAATGACCGCATCGTATTTGTTGCCACGCTTAACCTCGCGCTCTAAGTATGAAATAGCATCTTCGACTATCCAACGGATAGGCTTCTCCCCTAACCCGCTTAACTTTGCGTTTTCGCTTGCCCAGGATACGGCAGTCTTCGATGCATCAACGTGAGTTACCTCTGCTCCTGCAGCAGCGGCAGCAAGACTCGCACCTCCGGTGTATCCAAAAAGATTTAATACTTTTGCTCCAAGTGTAATATTTTCCTGAATCCACTCCCAATTGGAGATTTGCTCGGGAAATAGCCCCGTATGTTTAAACGATGTCGGTTTAATGAGAAAAGTGAAGCCGCCATATTGTATCTGCCATTCTTCAGGCAAATTCTGCGCATGCCACACCCCCTCTTTGTTTTTACGCTCATAGCGACCTTGGGCTTTGGTCCACTCCCCCTCTTCAAGATGCTTTGGCCATAGAGCTTGAGGATCTGGACGTGCTAAAAGTACATCTCCAAAGCGCTCGAGCTTTTCCTCCTGTCCAGAATCTAACAAAGAATACCCTTCTGTAGGTTTAGCAGTTAACGTAACTCTATTCATGTCGGGGCGCTGGGAATCGGACCCAGTCTACCTGCTCCCAAAGCAGGTGTACTACCGGTATACTACGCCCCGTGTCTTTTATGTCCTTTATGCTTTCCGCCCTAAAACAAGCCTATAATATCATGTTTTCGAACATTCGGACCTGAATCTTACGGATATCATGGTCTGTGTATATATACCAGACCAATATGCCACACCGTTTCACCCGAAACATTCCGACTTAGCTATAGAGCCTTTAATCCTGCTGGTTCACGTGTAACGCTACCTTACCATCCATAAAACATAGTCATTCCGCCCTCTTTTGCCCATTTTGACCCTAAAACACAGGTTTTTATCCCTACAGCGACCGAAAAACCTTTATTTATAAGGGTTTTTCAGGATTTTACCTATACGACACCTCTAAATACTGTATTTTTACCCTTTATACCCCCGGTTCACGTGCAACGTTTCACGTGCTACTTTTTACCTGAAGAAATCCTGAAGGACAGGCTTTTAGGGTGTCTTTAATGCACATGTCCCCAACCTTATCCACAGAAATAGGGGATTTCCCTTAATTTCCAACGAATCTACTATCCCCACCCTAGATGTCTGATAGGTTCTGTTGTTTTTGTGCGGATACGGGGAATCGAACCCCGATCTCGTCCTTGGCAAGGACGCGTTCTACCACTAAACCATATCCGCGTATATTGCTAACACACAAGACTATAGCACCTTTTCCCTGATAAGATAACAGTGCGCCCGTAGCTCAACGGATAGAGTACTTGGCTTCGAACCAAGGGGTTGGGGGTTCGATTCCCTCCGGGCGCACAAATGGGCGCTATCATAATTACATGGAACTTAAACCGAGCCAAATACCCTCTGAGGTTTCGCGTGTAACGAAAACCCTTGAAGAGGCTGGGTATGAAGCCTACGTAGTAGGGGGGTGTGTCCGTGACTTACTCCTGGGACGCAAACCTAAGGACTGGGACGTGACCACAAATGCTACTCCTGATGACATTCAGAGGCTTTTTGAGCATACCTACTACACGAATGAGTTTGGCACCGTAGGTGTAGTTAATGACGACGCTGAAAATGAAGCATTAAAGATTGTTGAAGTGACTCCGTATCGTCTGGAGGGTTCATACAGCGATGCGCGACGTCCTGACAACGTCACTTTTAGTCAAAACATTGAGGACGATCTTAAAAGACGTGACTTTACAATCAATGCTCTTGCATACAATGCCTCTCAAGGGCGCCTAATTGACCTTTACGACGGCGTAAAGGACATCAGTAGTGGGGTAGTACGTGCAGTGGGGGATGCACGCCTTAGATTTGATGAGGACGCGTTGCGCATACTACGTGCAGTACGACTCAGCGCACAGTTAGGTTTTGAAATCGAAGAGAGAACTGGTAAGGCAATCACTAACGCAGCCCCTCAGCTAGAAAAGATCTCGGAAGAGCGCATACGAGACGAGTTTGTGCGAATTATAGAGTCGGATAGCCCCATGCAGGCACTAATAACTGCCAAAAATTTAGGCATACTAGGCTACATCATCCCCGAATTACTCGATGGGGTAGGGGTGGAGCAAAATCAAGCCCATAGCTATGACGTATGGGAGCACAATATTCGCTCAGCCCAACACGCAGCTGACAAAAAATGGCCCTTTACCGTACGGTTAGCAGCCCTTCTGCACGACATTGGCAAACCTGCCACGCGCCGCCGAGACAACACAAAAGGGGACTGGACCTTCCATGGCCACGATGTAGTTGGGGCAAAAATGACCAAAAAACGCCTCAAAGAACTCAAATTTCCAAAAGAGATAGTCGACATCGTATCTACCTTAGTACGCTGGCACATGTTTTTCAGCGATCCGGACCAAGTAACCCTTTCTGCGGTGCGCCGAATAATCGTGAACGTCGGGCGGGAGCACATCGATGAGCTGATACAGCTGCGTATATGCGACCGTATTGGTACCGGAAGGCCCAAGGAACAGCCATTTAGACTCCGCAAATATCAGGCCATGATAGATGAGGCGCTGCGCGACCCGATCACCGTGGGCATGCTTAAGCTCGACGGCAAAGGACTTATGGAAACAACCGGAGAGAAACCGGGGCCCCGTTTGGGTTGGATGCTCCATGCGCTCCTCGAAGAAGTACTTGATGACCCAGAAAAAAACACTGTTGAGTATCTAAGCGGACGATCTCAGGAGATGGCAAAACTCACAGACGAGGAGCTGCGTCCCTTAGGAGAAGCAGGGAAGGAAAAACAAGCTGAGGTAGAGGAGGCAGAGATAAAAGACATCCACAAAAAACATTTTGTAGATTAGCTATCCACACTATTTGTCTTTAATGTCCTTTACATAAATCTAAAGGACAGTATTATCAATATCAGATTATCGTTTGGGCGAAACGTGTTGGTTTAAGAAATGCATTAGGTACTGCCCTGTTACTTAATCTATTTAAATCGCTAAAACACAAAGGTAGCACCAGACACCCAGTTCTTTACGTGTGCTCTGCTCGAGCATGCGGGTCATTACACGAGTGCCGTTCCAGGTTTACGACTGTGTGCATTCTCAAACATAGTCAATCTAAAGTGGATCGCGACACGATCGCAAGCCGCCGACCTAGAACCGAGGAAAAAGGTCACGCATTCATGTAATCCCAACCCGCCCACCCCCGCTACTCCTAGGCGGGGGTTTGTATTTGTGGAAACGAAACGTCAAATTTTGTGTTATATACAAAATAGAGACCTACATCCTGTGCGGCTCCCAAGAAGGGCTCAATGCACAGCTCTGTATGTCTCCGAGGGCGGCCCATGGCCGCCCTTTCTTTATTTCAACTCAATAACAACAGGACAGTGGTCCGAACACCAAATATATTGGAAAAGAATCTTATACTCTTGCCACACGATCTACCATAAATTTGACCCCTTCAGACATGTTGATGGGTCGTATATCTATATCCGGGTATCTGTTTTTAAAAACCCGAAATATCTCATCAGCAAACGCTTGACCGATCATCGGGACCTTATCAAAATCGAGTATGACAACTTTAAATTTCTCCAATCCGGCCAATATACGTCGCGCCTGCGATCGTGACACATGGACACCGCCCATAGTGTAAAGGCGGACCTGTATCTCAGTCTTACTAAAATCGGGCTCACTATCGCTTGTAAACGCCTTAAACACATCATTAAGGTGCCTTGTGGACCGCAAGTCCACAGTGAATTTAACCCTCGTGCCACGCTTACGAGCAGGCACTCTGCGAAAGAAAACATCGTGGACCTTGTTATTAACTACCAAAACATGCCCGAAGCTCTGCAGAGTAAAGACATCAGCCGTCTTTGACGTAAAAAAGATACCTTCTCCAGAATGCGCATGCGGTGCGGTAGTCGTCTTGCCTTTTAGTAAGTCCTGCATAGCTTCTGTCTCATCCTTTAAGTGTCGTTTATTCATGACATTACGGAACACGCCGACACCGAAGTCGTTGACCACGAATTGCAGCTTACGATTATGTACCGATATCTCGACTTCGATATCCTTTGATCCAGAGTGGTCAATAGCATTATTGAGCATTTCTGAAAATGCATACACAAGGATGCTTTTTACATTCTCAGGCAAACGACCAATTGGAGGATATTGACTCTCGAGTTCTGGCAATATTTCATGTTCGGCAAGGTTTTTATTTTTTAGTCGACGGACTATCTTAATAGGGAACATGCCTGAACTTTTTGCGAGCTCAGGAAGAACATAGTAAGCACCTGCAGTGGAACCAACTTTTAAGAGTCGGCCCTCTTGTACAAGCATATTTGTTACTACACTCGCATATTGGCGTGACACGCCAAAAGCTAAGACCAAGTCTTTGGTCTTCATTTTTTTCTTTATGCGAGCAATCTTGAGGACATCAGATTTGTCCATACCTAGTATTGTAAACTACCTAATTATTAGTTGTCAATGTACATAATTTTAGTTGTAAACTAGTTGTAAAGTACCTATTTTACAAGCTATTTTAGCTCTATAACAACAGGACAGTGGTCAGAACCCATGACGTCTGCAAGAATAGCGGCCTTCTTGAGGTGGGGGAGAAGTTTTTTAGACACAAACCAATAGTCGATACGCCAGCCAACATTGCGTTCGCGGGAGAGAGCAAAATGGCTCCACCAGGTGTAGTGGCCATTACCCGTAGGGGTAAAGTGCCTAAAGGAGTCTACAAATCCTGCACTAATCATATGGTCGATACCTTGGCGCTCTTCCTGGGTAAAGCCTTTCTTGCCCATATTCGGTTTAGGGTTCGCAAGATCTTGCTCTTGGTGCGCCACATTGAGGTCACCACAAAATACTACTGGTTTTTCCTTCTCGAGACGCTTCATGTATTCGAGAAACGCCGGATCCCACTGCTTATGACGCAAAGGAATGCGTGAAAGATCATCCTTGGCGTTTGGAGTGTAGACGGTAACGACAAAAAAGTCTTCAAGTTCGAGTGCAATAACGCGACCCTCTTTGTTCGGGTCCCCATACTCATCTTGATGCAGTTTGTACTTTTTACACAAATCCTCTGGCAGACCATGCATCTCATCAACAACCTCAATACCTTTCTTTACAAAAATAGCCGTGCCGCTATAGCCCTTTTTTTCGGCACTATGCCAAAACTCTTCATACTCGGGTAGGTCTATCTGTGCCTGGCCACGCTCCGCTTTTGTTTCTTGCAGGCACAGCACATCAGGTTTGTGTTTTTGCACAAACTCCTGAAAATCGCCCTTCCGCACGACTGCCCGTATGCCGTTTACATTCCAGGAAACCAACTTCATGAGAGTAGGATAGCATAGAGGCATTTTATTGAATCTTCTTCCTTTTTTTGGTAGTTATCCGTATAGGAGGTACACAATGACGAAAGAAGAGGCGGCTCGACTCTTTGGGGTTATACCAACCGCACCACTCAGTGAAGCTGCGTGTGAACGCGCCAAAGAAGCAAACGATCTTCTGGATGCGCTCGCAGAGCGCGCAGGTATCCGAGAATACGAGCTCTTTAAGAGCGTCTATGTGTTCGAAGATGATGTCTCTCGGGAGCTTCTACACTTCTTACACCATGTTTCAGAATGTCCGAAGGAAGTGCTTGAGAAAGCCGAAACACTGCTCAAGACTGAGCATAAAAAAGAGCTCGTTACCAACGAGTACACCACGAAGACCCCGCATACATAGTGCGGGGTCTACTTTCTCCGCTGCCCATGGAACTTTTTATGCACATCGCGTAAATGTTTGTCGGTGACGTGGGTGTATACCTGTGTCGTGGCAATATGCGCGTGGCCAAGCATTGCTTGCACAGAGCGTAGGTCTGCACCATTTTCTAGAAGATCGGTGGCAAAGGAGTGACGAATAACGTGCGGTGTCACTTTACGCGTAATACCTGCTTTAATGGCATAGCGCTTCACCAATCGTTCGATTGAGCGTGGTGTGATGCGGAGATCTTTTGTATTTTTTGCATTCTTGCCCATTTGGACAAACAGCGCATCATCAACATCACCACGCTTTGCTTCGTATGCTTTAATGGCCGCTTTGGCTTCAGGCGAGAGAAACACCACCCGCACTTTCTCTCCCTTGCCGCGTACGCTAAACTCATCGCGAGAGAGATCGAGGTCCCGGTTAAGCGAGCATAATTCCGAAACACGCAAACCGGTGCTGAAGAAAAGCTCGAGTATCGCTTTATCGCGCAAATCACTCAGCGTATTGCCTTTCGGTCCTTTCATTAAACGGTCGAGCTCGTCATGAGAAATGAGATCAAGATCGCGCTGACCAATCTTTGCCAATTCAATCTTTTCAGGATTAAGGGAATCATATTCACGCTTGCGCAAAAACTTTAAGAACGCGCGCAAGGCGATCATATAGAAATTCTGCGTTTTGTGCTTAAGCCCCGAGCGATTGAGATGAACGCGAAATTCACGCACGGAAGCCTCAGTGATCCGAGCAGGGGAGGAGAGGTTGCTGTGTGCTAAAAAGCGCGAAAGGTAGCGGTCATAGTTTTCAATGGTCTTCACGCCACGACCTTTCTCAATTTCCAAATATTCTAAAAACTGAGTCTTTAACTTTTGCAGTTCATTTGCGGCCACTCTCTCAGTGTGGCACATATATTGTGCGACGCTCCCCTTTTATTAACAATCACCACGGTTGAAAGGCAGGGTAGTAGGGTGGTGTGACCCACCACGCTTCGCTGGATGGTTGCTCTGTGGGCAGTGCTTCAGCAGCCACTACCTCAAGCTCAAACGTGCGAAATTCGATCAACACAAATACCACCACAAAACATGCTGCTATGCTTGCTGCAAAAAAGAATCCAAACCATCGCCAAAATCTATCTTTCTGATCCGTCTTCATGGTAGTTTATAATCGCTAGGTAATTGTTGACTGTATGACCATCCGCCCTGTATACCTGTGGACCTCCCTCATTGCACTTGCACTTTTGGTGTACCTCTCTGCGGTGGTATTCGCCGCGCCCCGAGGGGAATATAAATCTACCACAACGACCCTTTTTTGGGTGGGGGAGGAAGCAGACGCATCAAATGACTATATTGCCAACGACGAAAGCTATTGGGACAACAACTGGCAAGAGCACTTTGGCGGAATTGACGACCCACTGTACCGCTGCGGATACCACCCCTGCACATTTACTCCAAAAGAAAATCCGTTCTATTTCGCACTGCCATATGGAGAGTTTGTCCAAGGCAGCGCTCCTCAATATAAAGAGTCGGCCGCCAAGATACCCTGGGCGTCTGTCCTTAATAATGGACGACCTTTGCTGAAGAATCGATGGATAGAGGTACGCTTTGGCACTCAGACATGCTACGGACAGTGGCAAGACGTGGGACCGGGCGAGAGTGATGACTTTGTGTATGTATTTGGTGAAAGCGCAACACCAAAAAATACCTTCGGAGTACGCGCGGGGCTCGATATATCTCCTGCACTCTGGACCTGTCTAGGACTTGAAACAAACGCAACCACAAGCTGGCGGTTTGTAGATGAGCGTGATGTGCCGGAAGGGCCGTGGAAGGAAATTGTAACGACCTCTGATATTACTTGGAGATAGCAAGATGCTCCTTTGCGAGACGCTCCTCGAAGAAACGTTTCGTCTCTCCAAGTCGCGCCACTTTATTCCACGCAGAACCGGTTCCCTCGATGGCACGGACTAGTCCACGCAATACGGTGTAGTAGAGCAGCTGTCGATACACGATACGTAGAAGCGGCACCACAAAGACAAGTCGTTGCAGATGACGCGGTTCTCCATTCAGTGCCCACGCCACGTACAACATATCCACTATCGTAAAGATCAGTATCGGTATGAGCGCTTCGCTCCAGAAACCCATAAAGAGACTCACGATGAGCACGAGATCGATGAGCGGGTACATAACGGGAAGTACGATGCCAAATATAAAATTGTGTGGCATCAAGAGGAACGCGAGCACAGTACGCGGCTGCTCCGCAATAACGGCCGCATGTTTCCAAAAGCATTCGATCCCGCCATACACCCAACGAAACCGCTGCGCTAAGAATGCACTGAGTGTCGCGGGTGTTTCGGTATAGGCAATTGCAGTTGGCTCGTAGTTAATACGCCACCCCCGTCGCAAGAGTGTAAGTGTCATGTCCTGATCTTCAACCAATGTGTCGGTTGGAAAACCCCCCGCCTCACGTACTGCAGAAGTACGCCACGCGCCTGCAGGTCCAGGCACGACACCCACTAACCCCAGTGCAGAGAACGCGCGCTTCTCAATGTTTTGACCAACACAATATTCAAGCGCTTGGAATTTACCGAGCAATCCACTAGTGCCGGTGGTATATACCTTGCCCGCCACCGCACCCACACGCGGATCGATAAAGTGCCGTGCAAACGCGTGGAGCGCATGGGACTCAAGCACCGCATCAGCATCGAGCACCACTAAAAGTTCTCCTCGCGCATCTTCTGTTGCAATGGTGAGTGCCCGAGCTTTTCCACCATTTTGCACTTCAAGCAATCGAACTACTTTTGGATACCGTTTACACAACGCACGTACTCGCTCTGCAGTTGAGTCAGTCGAGCCATCATCTATAACAATAATTTCCCGACGAGGATAATCACTCTGCAAGACTGACCGCACCGTTGACTCAATGTTTTCTTCCTCGTTGTACGCAGGGATCAATACCGAAATAAGAGGGTAGCGACTCAGCGGTGGAGGTGGTGCTTCGTGATTTTTTCGCGCGAGCAGACTCATGAGTACAAAGATGCGCAACAGAAGGAGTCCTAACAAAAGTACCCCAATGGCACCAAGACCCACGTTCGCATGAGAGAGAAAGTAGAGATATGCAGTTTCGACCGGTACAAAAAGAGATGCCTCGGAGAGAGGTGGCACACCTGCAGTCGGTACCAAAAGCTCTTCAAGCGGCACTATTTGATACCCCTCTGCTTTAAGCCAGGAAAGTATTTCTGGCAGCGCTTCTGCGGTGTGAGGCACGTCATGAAAGAGTGCAATGTGCCGACTGTCATTTATCTCTTGCTCAAACCGCTGAATAATTCCTTCTGCCGTCGTTGCATCCCAATCATGTGAGTCAATATCGATACCAACGGGTACATACCCCATCTGAAGTGCCCACAGGTTTGCTGGCTCTTCCGATGTCCACGGATTAGGCGCGGGATCTATACCAATGGTGAGCAGGTAGGGTGGGCGATAGTAGCGTGTACGCACGCCTGTGGCGCGCTCGATAATGCGATCAGTTGCCGCCAACTCAGCAGCAAGTCGCTGTGGCGAGTCATGTACCCGTAGAGAGTGCGTAAAGGTGTGGTTCCCAATCGTGAAGCCTTTATCGACAATATAGCGAGCAAGATCAGGGTACGCGAGCACATGCTGACCAATTAAGAAGAAGGTGGCGGGTACACCAGCAGCAGTGAGGGTGTCCACGATCTTTTTGGTGGCCTCCGGATCAGGGCCATCGTCAAAACTAAGGGCAATTTTCTTTTGATGATCAGGAAGTTGGTAGTAATGATACGACTCATAGGCCGCATTTGCTGAAATCGCTTCGCGCGGAGAGGGCACAAGGAGAGAAATGCAGAAAATAAATGTTGCGGCTACGAACAAAAAAGTAGAGAGCACGACCAAAAACCTAAATGTTATTTTTCGGGCACCTCCGCGTCCCTTGTGTATCGGCATACTCTCAATATACTGTGCCCTTCATCTGTATACTGTATGAAGAAACATTCGCAAACATATAGTAGATTTTGCCAAATTGCACGCTAAATGGTCTACCTAATGCACCCCTTGCGCATTTTAATGAGCTGTGATACAGTAGGGCCATGCTGACGAAGCAGAAGAAAGCAAAAACGGTCAAAGAAACCGCAATTCACGACACTGACACCGGCTCGGCCGAGGTGCAGATTGCGCTGCTTTCGAAGAAGATCGACGAACTTGCTTCGCATCTCAAGAAACATCTTAAAGATAAGCACAGCCGCCGCGGACTTTTGCAGATGGTTGCGGATCGCCGCACACATCTTAAGTACTTAGAGGGTAAAAGCAAAAAGCGCCACGACGCTATTGTGAAGAAACTCGGCCTTAAAAAGTAGGGTCTTCACTCTTTTTTGAAAGAAATTCATCCCTTCTTCGTGTATACTGAAGTAGGATACTTTTTTGTGCTGTAGGTCGGCAGTTCCTTTTATTCATATTCTGTGTGTGTTCCTAATTTTTATGGCAATCATCAAGCATAAAAGCCAGCGTGTCGGCATTTTTATAGACACGCAAAATCTGTATCATTCTGCAAAGAATCTATACAAAGCAAAGGTAAATTTTGGTCAGGTAGTGAAAGAGGCAGTCGCTGGACGTATCCTCATTCGCGCCATTGCATACGTTATTCGTACTGAAAGCGAGGAAGAGAAGGGCTTTTTTGACGCCCTCAACAAGCTCGGCATTGAAACGCGCGTCAAAGATATCCGTGTATTTGCCGGTGGCGCTAAAAAAGCTGACTGGGACATTGGTATGGCGATAGACGCTATTGCCCAGGCTCAAAAACTCGATGCAATTATTCTCGCAACCGGCGACGGAGATTTTGTCCCGCTCGTGGAGTACCTCAAATACACGCATGGCGTACAAGTAGAGGTTATTGCGTTTGGTAAATCCTCATCCGGACAATTGCGCGAAGCAGTCGATGACTTTATCGATATTTGCGAAGATCCTAAAAACTACCTCATTGGATACCGCGGTGGCAAAGGGGGCAGCTGGATACCAGGCTTTGGCGCCACTGCCGCTGCTGGCAAGCCAAATGAAGAAGTAGACGTTGTCGCCGAAGAGCCCGAAGAGGGAGGTGACGAAGATCCTGCAATAAAAATGTCGGGGGAAGCGTAATACATTCCATCGAAAGAAACATGGCCTTATGTACCTCACGTAAGGCCTTTTTCTTTTGTATCGCACCTGCTACAGTGAGATGGGCAATTATTATATAGAGCGAGGCGCGCGGATAGGTAGTTTCCAAGAATCGCTTGGAGCCTAAAATTCGCGAACCTCGCATACACACACTTTGTATGCAAAGCAAAAAGTTTGAGACCACAATCGGCGGCAAACCTATGGTTGCCGAGTTTACCGACCTCGCAGAACAGGCGAACGGTTCCGTGATCCTTCGCTACGGAAACACCGCAGTGCTCGCCACTGCAGTTATCTCCGAGCGTACACGCGATGACATCGATTATTTTCCACTCACCGTTGATTACGAAGAACGCTATTACGCAACCGGCGCTATTTTAGGCAGCCGCTTCATGCGTCGTGAAGGCAGACCTTCTGATGCAGCAATACTCACGGGTCGCATTGTGGACCGCACTATCCGTCCACTTTTTCCGCAGCATATCCGCAACGAAGTGCAGGTGGTCGTCACCGTGCTCGCACTCGATGAAGAAGACCCAAGTCAACTTGCGGTAAATGCTGCATCGCTTGCACTCGCCACATCAGACATTCCATGGGCAGGACCTGTTGCCGCAGTACGCATTGGACACAAAGAAGGACAAACGATCGTAAACCCGACATACACTGAGCGCGAGGCCGCAATGATGGACGTTCTTGCATGTGGTAAAGACGGAACCATTAACATGGTTGAAGTCGAAGCACAGCAAGCCGACGAAGAAACCGTCGCGAGTGCATTTGGTCTCGCAATCGAAGAACACAACAAAATCCTTGCGTGGCAGAATGAAATCATCAAAGAAATGGGTCGGACCAAACGTGAAGTAGCTGCACCTGAACTTCCCGAAGCACTTCGCGCACTGTACGAGAACGAGTTTAAAACAAAAGTAACAGAGGCAGTCTTTTGCGGAAAACCGGGCAAAGACGCAATTCACGCACTTATCGATGCATGGAAGGCACGTATCGAAGAAGCTGCTTCGCAAGAACCAACACTTACTTCACTTTCAAAAGGCACAATTAAACGCTTTATGGAAGATCGCGTCGATGAAGAAATTCATCGTGGTGCAGTGGAAGATAATAAACGTGCTGACAGTCGCCGCATGGATGAAGTCCGCCCTCTCTTTGCACAAGCAGGGGATATCTCAACCATGCTACACGGCTCCGGTATTTTTTATCGTGGCGGCACACACGTCTTTACCGCACTTACACTTGGTGGCCCTGGTGACTCACAAGTCATCGATACGATGGAAGAGCATGATGTAAAGAAGCGTTTCATGCATCATTACAACTTTCCTCCATACTCGGCGGGGGAGACCGGCCGTATGGGCGGCATTAATCGTCGCGCCACCGGTCACGGTTTTCTCGCAGAGAAAGCACTTGCCGCTGTTATCCCATCAGCAGAAGAATTTCCGTACACTATCCGTCTGGTATCAGAGTGCCTCGCCAGCAACGGTTCAACTTCTATGGGTTCCGCATGCGCCTCAACACTCGCCCTTATGGATGGTGGTGTACCGATCAAAGCACCAGTCGCTGGTATCGCAATGGGTGTGATGACACATGGTGGTGTCCATAAAGTAATGACTGATATCCAAGGTCCTGAGGATGAATTTGGCGGCATGGACTTTAAGGTGGCTGGCACACGCAACGGTATTACCGCAATTCAGCTCGATATCAAACTCGATGGAATTCCGGTACCTGTTTTGGTTGAAGCCCTACAGGGAGCAAAAGTAGCTCGCGCACATATACTCGATACTATTGAGAGTGCTATTGCCACACCTCGCAACACTATCAACCCACGCGCTCCTGAAATTCTCACCATGCGCGTTAAGCCGGATCAGATTGGTTTGGTGATCGGCGGTGGCGGCAAGACGATAAACGGGATTAAGGATGCCTCTGGGGTAAATGACATCACTATTGAAGATGACGGTTCAATCTTTATCACCGGCAAAAATGGTGCTGCACAAAAAGCCAAAGAGATGATCGAAGGAATCGTCAAAGAATACAAAGCAGGCGAACTCTATGAAGGAGAAGTAACCCGGATGATGGATTTTGGCGCATTTGTACGCATCGGTGCAGGTAAAGACGCCGAAGGATTGGTTCATGTTTCTGAAGTGGCACCGTTCCGTATCGATAAAGTTGGTGATGCACTCAAAATAGGGGATAAAGTCCGCGTTATGATAAAGGAGATAGACGAAAAGGGCCGCATTAACTTGTCGATCAAGATGGCGGATCCTGAGTGGGCAGTAAAGAAAGGACTCACCCCGTCTACCAACCCTAATGGCGGACAACGAGAAAGAAAACCAGAATCCAGGGAGTAGTATCGATTTAGACAAGATACTCCTGCCTAAAAAAGAAACACCTGGCACTACACCCCAGAGTGCCCAGCGCGTGAGCGCAGGGTTACTTGTGGCACAAGAGGAGAAGGCAGCTACAGACGGTCCGACCCCACAAGTATCAACGCCGAAAGAAACTCCTGTTGAGGAGCCTGCAAAACCTCCTGTAAACGAGGACGAGGTTCGGCCGCTACAAACCTATCACAGCGATATCGAAAGCTTGGTACAAAAAGGCGGAGTCTCAGAAGTAAGCATTGCTGCTGCTGAAGCGATGCGTAAAGAAAAGAAAGAAGAGGTTCCTGCAGAGCCCACTCCGGAAAGGGAAGCCGGTTGGTGGAAAAAGTGGGTATATGTTGGCGCCGGAAGTGTACTCCTTATAGCTTCGGTTATTCTCATCATTCCTGTCGTGTTGCGCACGTCACCAGTTCCCACACCACAAGGTACTCACACGGGAATTATTTATGTTGATGAAATAGTTGCAGTGGAGGTGTTGCCGCAACGCCAAGGAACTATGGGTGCACTCGTTGCTGCACGAGACGACGTAAATATTCCACTCGGACTTATCGAACAGATCTGGGTGACTGCTGACGCAAAAGTTGAGCAACCATTGCCATATCCTATTACCGATCTTTTACTTTTGTTTGCCCCTGCAATTCCGACAGATCTCCTCCGTACGCTCAAACCTGAGTACATACTCGGCGTTCATAGTTATGATCGCAATCAGCCATTCTTGATCGTGCAAGCTGATTCATACGATGTTACGTACCGCGCGATGCTTGAATGGGAGAGAAGCATGCGCGCAGATCTTATTCCACTTTTTAACCGAACTATCTCACCACAACTTTCACCCACACCTCCATCGATACTTCCTCCCGTTGGAGGAAGCGCAACATCCACTGCCACCTCAACAGCAACCACCACCGCTGCTGCAACCACTACCGTTGCAACAAGCAGCGCGTCCACTACTCCAGAGACTCCCGAAGAATCCGTTATTATCGCGACACCATTTATTGACCGAATTGTTGAGAATCGCGACACGCGCGCAATTGTCGATCAACAGGGAAATATTTTGTTGTTGTGGACCTTCCTCAACCGAGAGACCATACTCATAACCACAAACGAAGCGACCTTGCGTGAGATTATTACCCGGGTCGCCGCAACCCCAATTCAATACCAACCGCAATCGCAATAGGGTATACTGCCACCATGGATACGCAGCATTTTAAAGAAGTACTCGAAGCAGAGCTTTTACAAATAGAGGGTGATTTAAAAACAGCAGGAAGATTAGTAAACAAAGAAACGGGGGATTGGGAAGGAGCCGCCCCGGAGATGGACACGATGCCGCCACAAGCAGAATGGACCGAGGCGGCAGACAAGATAGAAGAGTTTGAAAACAATCGCAACATTACCGAAAAGTTAGAAACGCGGTGGAAGGAGATCCGACACGCACTTGAAAAAATTGAACGCGGGACATACGGCACCTGCGAAGTCGACGGGGGAGAAATCGAACGAGAACGACTTGAAGCAAACCCTGCCGCTCGGACCTGTACTACACACATGTAAAGTAAAAGTCCCACCAATTGGTGGGACTTTTTATTTCCGCGGTTCATGTCTCCGCGAAAATTCAAAGTGTTGTGACTGCATGCTCTTT
>JADZGF010000013.1 GCA_020854065.1 Candidatus Nomurabacteria bacterium | reverse complement strand
TTACGTCGCGAAGATTTGGAGGTTATACACCAGAGTATTAACGAATTAATCAATGGTATTGGAATTTCGGACGTAAAAATTAGATTGGGAGCTTCTGCAGAGGAAGTTGAGAATTTCGAGCAAAAAATTAAAGGAGTACTTGATACAGCAGATTTTTCAAAAGGAGAGGTAAACATAGAATGGAGTTGTATCGAAATGCAGCTTTCAAAATCATTGCTTTGTGAATTGTTAAAAGGATTGGATCATTTTGAATTTGAAACTCGTCTTGGCTTCAATGAAGAGAGTGTTTGGGCAGTTCTAAAAACAGTTAGAGAACACTTAGACGTAATTTGCTATCCAAAAAGATAGATGGAACGCATCATCGTTTACACCGACGGCGGAGCGAGAGGAAACCCAGGACCAGCAGGTATTGGCGTTTCTATTCAAGATGAGAGCGGTGTCGAGTTAGCAAACATTTCAAAATACATTGGCGAGACAACCAACAACCAAGCTGAATACGAAGCGCTCTATCAAGCGTTGGTGAAAATAAAAGAAATGGGACTTACGCAAAGCGCTGTCGAGGTGCGGATGGATAGTGAGTTGGTCGTGCGTCAACTTGAGGGAAGATACAAAGTAAAAGATCCCGGCCTTAAAGAGCAGTTTGCACGTGTAGCGAAAGTTCAGGTAGAGTACGCGGACTTGAAGTTTACCCATGTCCGACGCGAGCAAAATAGTAGAGCAGACCAGCTCGTCAACGAGGCAATCGACGCCTCCGGGCATTAAGTGGACATTTGGGCTACTTCTCCTTGCCACTCTTTTTATATTTCGTGTTGAGTTTTTGTTGTGGAGTGAATCGAAAGATGTTGTGCCGCAGTATGCGGGGTCGACTGCGGTGGTGGTAGGTACTGTTGCTGATGATCCTGATCAGAGGGAAACGTCAGTGCGAGTCGTCATCGACGTAGAGACGATTAATGGTGCTGTGGCAGAGGGCAAATTGCTTGCCATGCTTCCGCGCGAGAGCGAGGTTGCATATGGTGAGCGAATTGATGTGCGTGGGTTTATTGAAAAACCACAAGCGTTTGAAGTTGAAGCAGGTCGGATGTTTGATTATCCCGGCTATTTACGGGTGCGCGGTATAAGTTCGGTTATGCCGCTTGCAACACTTCGTTCTCAAGAGGCGACGCCGTGGAGTGCGCGCGGCGCATTGTATGAAATAAAATCCGCATTTGAACGTTCGCTTGAACGTACATTGCATGAGCCACAAGGATCGCTCTTAGAAGGTATCTTGCTCGGCGAGCGAGGTGGCTTTAGTACTGAACTTATTCAGTTGTTTGTCATAGCCGGTCTTATTCATATTGTGGTTTTTTCTGGTTCGAACATGGCAATTGTGTCTGAGGGTATTTTTAGAGCGCTCGGATTTTTGCCGCGCACCGTTATGTATGTGGTTGGTGCAATAGCAATTGTGCTGTTCGCCATGCTTGCAGGTGGTGGAGCAGCAACCGTGCGTGCGGTCATGATGGGTTTGATTGCGATTATTGCGCGTTACTTGCGTAGACCAGCAGCAGCGCTGCGTGCACTTATCGTGGCTGCGATATGCATGGTGTTATGGAATCCGCTTGTACTTCTGTATGATCGCGGGTTTATGTTGAGCATGTTGGCTACGTTTGGACTCATTGCCTTAGCACCGGCAGTAGAGAAGTGTTTGCACTTTGTTCCTGCATGGGAGCGGTACAATGTGCGATCGATTGTTGCGACAACGCTCGCGGTTGAAATCTTTTTGTTACCAGCACTTTTGTATTACTCAGGTATCCTCTCATTTGTTTCACTTCCGATGAATGCATTCGTGCTTCCACTTGTTCCGTTAGTGATGTTGTTTGGGTTTATCACCGGAGTATTAGGGTTGGTGCATCCATTACTTGCACTGGTGCCCGCATTTATCACAGACCTGCTTTTACGCGTTATTCTTGTATCAACCGAGTTTGCGGCAACACTGCCATTTGCGAGTACGTTAGTGGCACCATTTCCTGCATGGGTGGCACTTGTGGTGTACGTACCGCTCTTCTTTATTGCTGTGCGATTGTATCGAAACGAGCTTCGAGAACCGACCAGTTAAGGTTTTTGAAAAATGCGTCTATGTATTTTGCTTTACCCGTTGCGCCATAGTCGAGGAGGTATGCGTGCTCCCATACATCAAGTGCAAGAATAACAGGGAGGGTGACGAAATGTCCTTGGTGTTGTTCACCGGCAAACCCTGCTTGGAATTCTTTTTGTACGGGGTCGTAGTAGAGCATTGCCCATCCTGGACCGCGCATGTTGCCGATGGACGTGAAGTAGGGGAGGAAGTATTCGTGATACGCCGCTTGAAGTGCTTTTCCAAATACAGAGTCAGGATTCAGTGCTTTTGCACCACCTTCGAATTGTGAGAAATACAATTCATGCAGACGCATGCCATCAAATTCAAATGATTTGCGGCGCATGAGTTCCGAAAGTGCGTGCGCATGTTTTTCACTATCTTGTGCGTACTCAACTAATTTATCTCCGATCGCATTAAAGTTTTTTACATACCCCGCGTACAGCGAGAGATGCTCATCTACTGACTTCTGCGAAATGCCCTCGAGTGCTGGTATGGAGAATTTCTTTTCTTGGTACATATGGGTAGTATAGCAAAGTGCATATTTTTAGAGACATGCGATATATAGCAGTCGGTGTATTAGCACTCGTGTGCGTAGGTATTTGGAGTGTGGCTCTTGCCGAAGCTCCTACGGAAGGCAAGGGGTATCTTACGTTTGCGGTGCTTGATGTGGGGCAGGGAGATGCGCTCTATATAGAAGGACCCACGGGTTTACAGATATTGATTGATGGTGGAGCGGGGAGCGCTGTGTTGCGATCGTTGCCGGAAGTGATGTCGTTTGCGGACCGCTCACTTGATGCAGTCATCGGCACACACCCGGACGCTGATCATATTGGCGGGTTTGTTGAAGTGTTTCCACGCTATGAAGTCGCTACCTATATCGAGCCAGGGATTCTTAAAGACACCGCAACAGCAAAGAAAGTATTAGCGCTTGTGCGTGAAGAGGGTGCAAAACATATTGTTGCGCGCAAAGGCATGACTATTGATTTGGATGGGGGAGCGGTACTCGAAGTGTTATACCCTGATCGTGATGTGACGTATCTTGGTGGTGATAAGGCGAACGAGGGAGGGATCGTCATGCGCCTCACGTATGGAGAAACATGCGCTCTTCTTATGGCAGACGTGTCGTCCGCTATCGAGAATAAAATTTCAGAAAATGTAAATTGTGAGGTGCTTAAGGTGGGGCATCATGGTTCGCGGTTTTCAACCAGTCATTCTTTTGTACAAAAAGTATCGCCTGAGATTGCTCTTATTTCGGTTGGGAAAAATAGCTACGGACATCCAACAGAGCAGGTGTTGTCGGTGTTGCGTACATACAATGTTGAGATCTTTCGTACCGATCAACACGGCACGGTGCGTTGCATAAGTGACAAAGTTCAATTTACCTGCGAATAGTTTTTTGCTAGTGTTTCGATAGATTCGAACCTCGGGAGCGCTATATGGAACGACTTCTCTTTGCGAAGGGTCTGCCGTCGTCTCAGTATGAGTTTGTGGTGCTTTTCTCGATCGGCCTCGTTCTCCTTTCTTTTACCAGCACAGTCGCTGTTGTGCTGGTAGCCATTAATTTTGGCTTGTGGGAGCCGTGGAAGGGACTCGTGGTGACCATGATGACAAGTTTCTCAGTCAGCTTCGTGATGGTCAAAGTGTACGCGCGTTTGAGTTTTCTTCGGTCTCTCGCTGTGGCAGGAGGGTGCGTGCTCAGTGTGTTGGGAATTCTATTGATCGCACTTCCGTCTCTGAGCATACCTGTTCTCGTTCTTGGTTTGTGGGCGACCATCAGAAATTTTTCTGTCGGTCCTTCGTAACAAAAAACGCCGCGGGAAATTCCCGCGGCGTCTTGTTTTCTCTTTTAGATAACCCCTGCTTTCTTAAGGGTCTTGTATGCGCCGTTTTTATTGAGCGTACGGAGGCCTTTGGTCGAGAGGGTAACGGTAATGGTGCGGTTAAGCTCAGGGACAAAGATACGCTTTTTCTGGAGGTTTGCGTGCTTACGAACGTTGCCACCAGGGTTAAATTTGGTAGCACGAATACGGTTGCTGTAGCGGCCAGCAACCCGGGAGCTCTTTTTCGTAATTGCACACTCTTTTGCCATGCGCGATATGGTATCATTCTTTGGCTAGCGTGCCAAGAGGCGCACATAATACTTTCTCGCATGGAAATCGATATCGTTTTTGGAATTGTTGTATTAATCGTCTCCATCGTGCTCCATGAGGTGGCGCACGGTTACATGGCTAATTGGCTCGGTGACCCCACTGCAAGGCTCCAGGGGCGCCTTACCCTTAATCCTGTGTCACATGTTGATCCTATTGGCTCGGTAGCGCTTCCACTCCTCCTTTTGATCATGCAGTCTCCTATGCTTATCGGCTATGCAAAGCCGGTTCCATACAATCCGTATAACCTTCGGGGTCGCTATGGAGAGGGGCTTGTAGCGTTTGCGGGTCCTGGCACCAACATCATCATCGCGCTTGTGTTTGGATTAGCGGTGCGGTTTGGGGGTACCGCTATGCCGGTTGAGCTTGCTAGTGCCTTTTTAACAATCGCCTTTGTGAACCTCATGCTCGCGCTCTTTAACCTGATCCCAATTCCACCCCTCGATGGCTCAAAGGTACTTTCGACCATTTTTGAATTCATTGCACCGCCGCTTGCTCGTGGGTACGACACCTTCCGTCTTAATTTTGAGCGCTTAGGGATCCTTCCGGGGACTCTTCTTATACTCCTTATATTTGTATACTTGGCACCGGTGTTTACTTCGGTTTTAATGACGCTGCTGCGCCTTTTGACAGGAATGTAGCATTGGGGTAGATTGTCTCTAACGCGCAAGGGCGCGTTTTTACTTGAAATGGCACGTATATCGCAACTCGTCCGCAAAGGACGCAAAGATCGCATAAAGAAGGATAAGTCGCCGGCTCTGTCGCGCGGCTTTAACACGTTGCAAAACAAGCCGGTATTCTACCCGTCGCCTTTTAAGCGCGGGGTATGCCTTAAAGTAACGACGACGACTCCTCGCAAGCCAAACTCGGCTATTCGTAAGATCGCCCG
>JADZGF010000012.1 GCA_020854065.1 Candidatus Nomurabacteria bacterium | reverse complement strand
GATCGGAAATATGTTGGGTGCTGCAGCAAGTTTTGATGAGCCATTAGTTGAACCTGCGTTTGCGCCGTTCATGATTGTTGAGGAAGCACAAACTGACACACCGATTGTTGATGAACCAGTGCCTCCGGCTGAAGAACCAGTAACTCCTCCGGCTGATGAACCAATACCTCCTCCGGAAGAAGAGGTTCCACCACAAGAACCGCCTGCTCCAGAAGTATTAGGTGTTGAAATCACTCCACCAGAGCCTCAAGAAAAGCCTGTAGATGATCCGGCGCCTCCGGAAGTGCCCGAAGATGAAGAACCAAGTGAGACGCCACCGGCAGATGAGCCGCCCGCAGAGGCTCCACAAGAGTAACGATTAGCCCCACACGAATATGTGGGGCTAATTATTTGCGTTTTTGTCAATCCGTTGACAAGCATTACGCTCTCGCCATAGGATTCGCTTGCTCTTTTGCAATTAATTTCTTGTTAGGCAGTCGAGGCGGGTCCCAGAACTGACAGCTTTCCGCTGGTTTCCCTAGGTTTTGGGACCCACCTCGCTTTCCTAAACGCTCCCATTAGCTAATACGTTAGCTACAGTATAGCAAACGTGTGGCAAAACACGTGAAGATGTGTCGACATTCTGCGCATAGGAATCAATTGCACCCCTTGTGTCTCGCGCACCTCCATGTTGTAGGTGTGTTTTTGTTTGACACCCTGTTGCGCTTCAGAGAAAATTAATCCCACGTAACGCATCATGCGTTGCAGGGAAACCAGCGGCATTACACATGCAGCTGTTAATCTCTGCGCATAAGGTGGGTCCTAATCCGAACAACGCGTCTTTTGCGTAAGCAAATTTGCGCGTTTTTTTAGTTCTTGTGCAAAATTGTGCGCGTTGAGTACAGCGCAGAGCTCAGATAGGGAATGAGCTTTGCGGTGGACTTAAAGGTCCATCGGGTCGATGCCCGTTATCGCGCTTACCCGTACGGGAGCGAGATGGCGGATTATTTAAAAGAACTAATTAATGAAAAAATATATGAAAAAACTTACTGCAGGTCTTACCGCAGTTGCAATGCTCGCATTGGCAACTCCGGCTTCGGCAGCAATGAACCTCTCGGGTGTCTTCATTGGCGCAGAGAATCAGGGCGCAATCGTCAACGTAACTACTGCAACCGCTAACACTGGCGGCAACGAGGCAGGTGGTTCTCGTGGCGGCAACGGCGGTCGCGGCGGTGACGTCGAGGCTGACGGCAATGGTGCAAGCGCAGGCAACAACAAGGGTGCAGACGCAGGCAACGGCGGCAACGGCGGCAACGCTTCTGCTGGCGGTCTCGTCGAGACTGGCAATGCTAACGCAGATGCTGGTTCTATGAACAAGCTCAACGACAACGATGTTTCTGTTAGCAACAAGGGTGGGATGAACCTCTCGCTCCTTGGTGTTGGCGCAACCAACGCTGGCGTGATTGTTGATGTCACTGGCGCAGGTGCAAACTCTGGCGACAACGATGCTCGCGGTTCTCGCGGTGGTCGTGGTGGCTCGGGTGGTGATGTTGAGGCAGATGCCGGCATCGCTAACGCAGGCGATAACGAGTGGGCAGACGGCGGCCATGGTGGCTCCGGTGGCGCAGGCGGTATCGGCGGCGAGGTTCACTCTGGTGAGGCTAACAGCAATGCTGGCTCCATCAACGTGATGAACACCAACGTCGTTCGCGTTCGCAACTAGTTCTTTTGAAGGCGAGAACTGCTTTCGGGCAGTTCTCCCTTCTCATGAGGCTTGCTCCGTGTTAAGAAGAGGAGGCTTCAGAGAGGGAAACTATCAGCTTGGCGGGAAACCAGCGGAAGATATTGATGTCCTCTACCCATACTAATTTTTCGACGTTCTGGATTAGCGTATTACTGGCATTGGCGGTCTCGTTTGGTGCAACGTATATTGCGCAAGCAGACGATACAGAATCTGGTGCAACAGACGGCAGTAACAATGCCGGCCTCAATGAAGATGCCGCTCCTCAGGAAGAGGTAGCGACCTCTTCCGACGGCACCGGCGGTCAGAGCGGTATTGGCGGCACGGTTATTACCGGCGACGCAACTGCATCGACTTCTGTCGACAACCAACTCAATACCAACACCATTCAATTTGCCGATACTCCCGAGGAGTGTGCCGCGCTACCTCCTGAGGAGCAGGACGAAAAATGTGACCTTCCTGGCAGCAAGATGAATCAGTCGTCGACGACTGCATCTTCAACCAACGCTGGTGTTCTCGACTCAACTTCCTCTACCTCTGCTCAAACCGGTGAAAATATTGCACAAGGTGATGAAGGTGCTGCCCTTGTTGTTACCGGTGATGCTATGGCAACTGCTGATGTCATAAACGTCATCAACACCAATATCTTTAACTCACAAGGATTGGTACTTTTCATTAACCGTATCTTTGGTGGGGTTTTTGACCTACGTAATTGGGACCTCTCTTTCTTCCTTGATGGCAATCCAGGCGGCTCGCCCGCAATTGATGAAAACGGCAATGAGCAGTGCACACTCCTGACCTGCCTTAACGCAAGCCAGCTCAATGTGTATGACACCAACACTGCAACCGTTACCAACAACGTCATCGTTCGTGCAGGTACTGGTCTAAACGTTGCAACGACAAGCGGCCAGGGTCCTGAGGCAGACGCGATGATTGCAACCGGCAATGCGTATGCTGCAGCCAACGTCTTCAACCTTATCAACACAAACATTATTAACTCCTCTTACCTTCTTCTTGCCTTCAACAACTTCGGCACGATGGATGAGGACATTATTCTTCCGGACAATGAGTTCTTTGAGGAATTGTTCGAGGAGAGCGTTGCGGGTATTGAGCTGAATGTTTCAACATACACGGCAACCAGCACCAATACCGTTGACTTTACAGGTACGACAACGGTTGCAGCAGACACGGGAGATAACATTGCGTCCTCGACTGGCGAGGGGAACGGTGTGGTTACAACCGGTGATGGTTATAGTTCCGCTACCAACTACACACAGGCCAACACGACTTATGTGGGCGGCACTTCAGTACTTTTCTACTTCCAGGTATGGGGCAACTTCGATGGTGATGTGTTGAACATTCCAAACGGCATCATTGTGGCGGAAACTCCATCGACGCAGCTTCCAGATGGCAACTGGCTCCCTGGTACTATTGCGGTCGTGAGCGATCCTACTGCCATGGGCCAAGGTATTATCGGCGAGTACAACTTTTCGAGCAGCACAGCTTCGTCTACTAATAAGGCAGTGGTGGAGAATAATATCGACGTTGCGGCACAGACCGGTGGTAACTATGCCGAGGTCGCATCGGGCACTGCAGAAGTACTCTCGGGTGATGCATATGCGGTAGCAAATGCAGTGAACCTCATTAACACCAATGTTATTGGTCGCAACTGGATCTTCGGTGTCTTCAATATCTTCGGCGACATGGATGGTGACATCACCTTCGGGGATTCGCCAAACGTAGGAGAGGTGTTCGAAGAGGGCGAAGTAGTTGTCTCGACAGGTGGTGGTTCCGGTGGTGGAGGCGGGGGCGGCGGAGGTGGCGGTGGCAGCACCAAATCCTTCAAGGTTTCTAAGAAAGATGAAACCTCAGGTAAAGCAGGTGGTCCAAACATTACGGTAGTAAAGACCGCAACACTAAGCACTACAACTCCGCTCATGGTCGACTACAAGATTGTTGTTACCAACGCAAAAGATGCAGCTGAAGGCTACAACGGTGTGCTTACCGACACTTTGGTTGGTCCAGATGGCGTTACTTTGTTTGAGCGTGCATGGGGACTCGACACAGTTGTTCCGGGCGATGAGATCACGCTGACGTACTCGGTACAGTTCTCTGCTACGACAACTCCTGGTGCATACACCAACACAGCACGCGTCGATTCTAAGACGTACAACGCAAAACCATACCAGAGCCGCTCGGCATCGCAGATCGTGCACCTCTCTCCAGGTGGCGTCGTGCTCGGCGCATCGACTATTGCAGAATCCTGCACCCCTTCTATCGGCAGTTTCCTACGCCGTGGCATGACCGGCGGCGAAGTCACCAAACTTCAGACCTTCCTGAACAGCCAAGGCAATGCACTTCCACTCACAGGCTTCTATGGTCCGATGACTACCGCAGCGGTTAACAAGTTCCAGCTTGCATATGCTGCTGAGATCTTGGCACCGCTTGGGCTCACACAGCCAACGGGTTCGGTCTACGCCTCGACATTGAAGAAGATTAACTCCTTCTCCTGCGGTGATGTAGCAGTGGCGCCAGCGCCAGTGGTCCCTACTCCCGCTCCTGTTGCGGTAAAGCCAAAAGCGCCTGCACCCGTTGCGAAAGCACCTGCTCCAGTTGCACCTGAGGCTCCTGTTCTTGCCCCTACACCAGCACCACAGCCATCAAGCTGGGTGTCATGGTTGGGCGGCATCCTCCCGTTCTAGCCCTGTTTGGTAGACTCTCTATATGAAATACGTATTGCCCATTGTAGTCCTTACCTTTGCACCGTTTATGGCAGGTGCGCAGGTGTATAGCAACGTGAATGCTACCGCTAATACTGGTGGCAACACAGCAGGTGAAGGAGGGAAAGTAGAGACGGGTGATGCATCGGCATCGGCCCATACCCAAACCACTAACACGAACGGTACGTCGGTAACAGAGATTCGCACTGAAGTTAACGGTAACGTACAAACACAGACCGTAGAAGGAGAGGGAAGTGTAGACGTGTCAGTCAACGCAACGCCAACTGTGACAGATGTGACGATTGTAAAAAATGGTGAGGTGGTACTTTCTTCCACCACCGTGGCAACAACTACTGCGTCTTCAACAGTTGAGGCACAGGCTTCGGCGCCGTCAGTTGTTGAGCGTGTGTGGGACTGGCTGCTTGATGTGTTTATCTTTTGGTAAGAAGTAGTTAGATACATAAAACCCCCGACGTATTGCCGGGGGTTTTATCTTCTCTAGAATCTTAATTCCGTACGGTGAGTATTAACTCAGGCGCTGCGCCCGATGATTCTTTTGAGTAGAAGGTGACGTAGCCTGCACGGTTTTCCTCAGCCTTGCGGATCACCCAGCCGTAGTTGGGAGTTCCGTTGAGGAACTTCTGTACGTCCGCAGTGATATCAAACGCCACGACGCCTTCCTGTCGCTTCTGGATGAATGTGCTGTCGGTGTAAGAGTCAGTCCATGGTCGCTCCGAAGGATTAGTCTTTTTTATACGCATCTCCCAATCGTCTGCATTGGCGCAGTCCGACTTGTGATTCGTAATATTAGTGTCCTTTGCACAGTCCCAGGTTGCACCCAACCCAGTGCCACGATTTGGTTTGCCGGGCAATTCACCGACTTTGCCGTTGCCCTCAATCCAGTTCATGAGCATGCGGTGCGCGCCAACTTCACGACCCTGCTTGCCCCAGTTGTTCTTTGCTTCTTCGATAGTGAACTCGAGCGATGCGGAGAGGAGTTCTCCATCACCAATTGCAGCTTCGATAGCTGCCTGATCAAACTTAACCAACCCACGGTTGTCCCCCGCTGCACGGATACGGATGATAGGGGAAGCGCCTTCGTTTGTGTTGCTTGCGCCTTTGCGGAGGTAGGTATCAGAGAGTGCTGAGAGCGTTACGGTCGTCTCCGCAGGTGGCGGGGTCTCGATGGTAAAGATTGAGACTGCAAGTGGTACCGAAGCATGACCTGCAGAGTCAGTAACAGCTATGGTGCAAGCGCTGTAGGTGCCCGGAGCAAGCTCGTTGAAGGTAATAGCGTTATCACCCACGGTTGCTACTGTCGTAGCGCTGCTGCAGCCGCCACCATAGGTTATAGAGCCTGCTTTCGTGCTGTTGAAGATGTAATCAGGGGTAGTGTCCTGTGTAGGGGTAGAAACCGCTAATACCTCCGTTACCACCGGTGCCGCGGTATCAATATTCCAGGTGCGCGTAATAGAGGTCTTGTTGCCTACAGTGTCTGTAGACTCAACCACAAACACGTGGGTACCGCTGGTTAACCCTGAAGCACTATGCGAGCCACTGCAGGGTACTTCTACTTCATTGTCGATTTTGCACGTGGCGCTTCCATCGGTCGTGAAGATGAATGTAACGGAGTTTTGGCCGGTAACGGAGCCTTCTGCAGGGCCACTCGTGATGGTGAGGGTGGGTCCGGTGCGATCAATCACCAGCGTGCCCGTTGCATACGACATGTTGCCCAAGGAGTCTGCTGCCGAGGCAACAGCCTCATAGGTGCCGTCTAGGAGCGTGCCCTCAGGGATAGTGGCTGACCAATCGCTCCCCACTACATCTGCGGGGTATGCGACGGCGTTCACGGTAAGGGTAGTCGATGCGCTCTCTCCAACCGTGCCGACCATGACTGGGGAAAGCTCATTCGTCGTCTTATTAACAATTGTGAGGGATGGTCCAGTCGTATCCACTGCGCGTTCAACTGCTGCAGCACCAATGCTTTTGTTGCCCGAGGAGTCCTCAGCGGCACCTGGAAGAATATCGACGACCACATCGCCATCAGCTGCTGCGGTGACGTCAAAGGTGTAGGTGTCGGGAGTAACCTCAACGAGGTTGCTTGCGGTACCGTTATCAACCGTAATGTCGGCGAGGTCAAAGCCGGTGACTCCGTCAGAGAAGTGCGCCTCGAGCCCAATAACCGGATTATTCGTCGTTGCAGGAGCTGTGGTGGTGAGATCAACCACAATCACTGAATTAATCTCGTCAAAAGAAAGGGTTGCGCCTAAATCAGGGCGATAGCTGTTGGTGGACCAGAGCGCAATGCCGTCAAAGACGGAACCGGCAGTAACCGGAGAGGCAACCCAGGTGCAGGCATCCTGATCAAGGGAATCACGCAGGGTGCAGGTCTCAACCGTCGCCCCCTGTCGCCAGAGCACCAAATACTCATGCCAGGTGTCATCGAGTGGCAGGCCGCTAAAGTCGATGCGGGTTGCGGCGCAGCCAACTGCTGGACCTTTGCAGATTGAAATACGAGGTACCGGAGCAGAGCCTGAGCCCTGCTTTGCTCGTGCATGGACGGTGAACGCACCTTCATCAAGTGCATCGCCTAATTTAAAAATGCGCGTAATACCGCTTGCGGTGCTTACGCTCGTGATACAGCCATTTAATACACACTCACCATTCGTACCCGACGTAAAGTCAAAGTTCTTCGGACCTCCGCCAAACGTGCTCCATGGAGCAGTGTTATACGTATCAAACGATTCAGTAAGCGGGGACTGCGCAAACGCGACTGAGCCAGTAAAAAAGAATACAAAAAACGATGCTGTCAATAACGCTGTGTACTTTTTCATACCATCACTATGGGTGTCTTTACACACCCCGTCAATGGCTCTTTAGCGAATAGCTTTGAGTATCTCTTCGATGAGTGCGGCTGTCTCATTTGGTCCAAATACCGCGTGTGTGGGGATGCCTGTTTTGACCACCACTGCATCATTGCCTCCTTCTTCAAGCGCATCGCCCACATAGAGCATGTCGGGTATATCAATACCGGTTAGTTCTGAGAGACGTTTAATGCCATATGCCTTATCAATGCCGTGCGGCGTAATATCAATGGACGTTGCGGCATTAATGCCAATCTCAACATCAGGAAGCTTTCGACGCAGTGCCTCAGCTAATGGTTTTCGTTTGCTCCCATCAGGGTCATAGACCTGCTTTTCTTCCAAGGGTGCCTCTTGTCCCAAGGCCGAGAAGGTGATTTCTCCTCCACGATCTTCAATCTGTTCACCCCAGAGTTTTGGTGGTTGTACAAAATGCACTTCTTCAATCGCCTCATTAATGGCGAGCAAAATACGCTGCTTGGTGTCGTCACTAAAGGAATTGTCGTATTGGCTATGCCACACACCTTGGCGGTGCACCATGCACAGCGCTGCGCTTGTAGGGAAGAGGTAGAGTCGATCAAGCATCGCTCCTTCGGGCAATGTAGGCAGAAACTGCTTTTCAAACTGCTGCCACCCACCTCCGGACATAATTGCCACAGGCATTTTCTGCAGGAGCTGCACCAAAAGGTCTGCCATTTCGGCAGGGACACGCTGCTTTGATTCAGCCAAGGTGCCGTCTAGGTCAAAGGCGATAAGTCGGGGGATTCGCATGACTATACTTGTCCGTATACCTCGCGGAAGCGTAAGGTCTCTTTTACGTGTTCATCAGGAGAGAGTACGACACGCTCATCGCCATCAGCATCCATGTTGCCAAGTCTTGTATCAGGGATGGCGTGATAGTGGAGGTGCTCAACGGTGCCGCCTGATGATTTACCTTCGCGCACTACAAACGATACGCCGGTGTGTCCTAGCTTCTTCAAGAGCTCCCATGCTTTCTTTTCCATCACGCGTATTGCCAGATGTTCCTCGGCATCAACGTCAAAAATATGCTTTACGTGGCGGGTGGGAATGATGAGGATGTGGTCAGGGTTGTATGGCGCAAGGGCGAGTGTCATGTATGCCTTATCATTGCGCGCAATAACGATATCTTCCTTTATGTTGCAAAACGGACACGGTCCTGCCGCAGCCTCTTGTTTTTGTAAGAAATCTTTGTACTTGATACTCATATACGTCCGTACCTATCTTCTAATCGAGTAATATCGCCCTCGTCAAAGTTCCCAAAGGCAATCTCAAGTATTGAGAGCCCCTCAGGGCCTCCCATTACCCGATGTTTGGTACCTCTGACACAAAAGAATGATTCGCCCTCTGCGGCAGCATGGTCCTCTTCGCCAAGCGTAACGGTGCCACTCCCGCGTATCACACGCCAAAATTCATCCCGATCGTTGTGGGTCTGGAGACTGATAGCCTCTCCCGGTTTAACCGTCACAATCTTTACGGTTGTTGGCTCGTTGAGGGTAAAGCGTTCAAAGGAACCCCACGGGCGCTCTTCAACCAGATGGTTCGGTAATTTCTCCACTCCTCTATTGTATATGAAATTTACGCGAGCGTGCCGAGGGGCCCCTCAGCCTTGGCAGGGGGCCCCTCGGCTATACCAGTACCTCTTCCATACGTGGTCTTAGCTTGTTATGTACCTTGCTATACCTTTCCTAACACGCTCTGATTCTCTAAAGTAACGGCGGCCGCTATGCGGCTCATGTGCGCCGTCCTTGCCACTGATTTCTGCAGGACGTCTGGCAGTATACATGCCCTTACCTGTATCAGATGTGAAGCCGCCGCGGGGCAGTGTTATGGTCGCCGTGGTTCCAACTCTCTTTTTGCTTTCAATGTGGATTGAACCACCATGCGCACGTACAATGTCTTGCACAATAGTAAGTCCTAAGCCTGATCCGCTCTGTGAGATGGCGCGGTTGCGAGACGTGTCTGCTCGATAGAAGGGTTCAAAAATATGTCGTATCTCTTCGGCACTCATGCCGACGCCCTGATCTTCAATTACAAGCCGTACGACCGCATCTTCTCGTATGAGGCGTACTACCACCGTGCCCATCCCATCAATGGGTGTGAACGCGATGGCGTTTTTCACAAGGTTATACACCGCTGCTTCAAGTGCTGAGCGGTTGCCGATCACCAATGCGCCGCTGGTGTGTCGCACCCGTACCTTCACACTCCGCTCGCGCGCGAGGGAAGAGAGTTTTTTGACCATATCTTCCACAATGGCGGTGAGATCCAAGCTTTGCACTGCCATACGCTCAGGGTTTTGAAGGGTATTGAGCGTTATCAAGTTATTGATGATCTCAGAGGAGCGGTTTAATTCCTGCACAATTTCCACAAAGGCCCTCCGTACGTCACGGGGAAGGTCTGGATCAAGCAGCGCAACCTCGCTGGTTGTTTTCATGACACTCAGCGGTGTGCGCAGCTCATGTGCCACGTTGGAGATAAAGAGTTTGTGACTCCCTTGTATTTCACTCGCAAAGAGGGGGTAGATCACTCTACGCACGAGGTTGTGCCACCAAGCGATACCCCACTCCGCGAACCGTCTCAAATAGCTGATCACCATGTTTATCTACTCCAACCTTTTTACGCAGGTTCTTCATATGGACATCGAGCACGTTTGACCAGGAGAGCGAGTTAAAGTCCCATACGTGATCGAAGAGCTTTTCGCGCGAGAGCACTTCACCGGGTTGGCGCATAAAGCATTCAAGCAATGCGTACTCTTTCAGGGTCAGTGACACTTCTTCGCCATCTTTGCGCACCACTCGTGTTGCCATATCCATTTCTAAAGGACCCACCTCAAGCACCACTGGTTTGCTCTGTGCAGGACGACGCAATACCGCATTAATACGGGAGAGAAGTTCTTCAAACGAGAAGGGTTTTACGATATAGTCATCAGCGCCTTTGTTTAAGAGATCAACCTTATGTTCAGTCTCGTTCCGAGCCGTGAGAATGATGATAGGAGTCGTGACTCCTTCTTTTCGAACTGAGTCGGTAATAGTGGCTCCATCAACCCCCGGGAGCATCAGATCTAAAATGATCAGATCATATTCACTGCGATAGAGGAGTATGCGGTTACGTGCCTTCTCCGAGTCGGAGAGCCAATCAACCGCATATCCTTTTAACTCGAGCCCTTTTTTAAGTGCCTTTGCTAAACGTTCTTCATCTTCGACAATTAAGATGTGCATATAGGTAAGTATGATACCTCGAAGCTGAACCTTTCATGAAGATGAACAGATGCCTTAAAAAACCCTTATTTTACAAGGCTTTTTAGGCGTGTGCAGAGGAAAGAGTGCCGATATGCTCACCTTCGGTGCTAAAGGTGTGAACATGGATCCCTACAGTACTAATGGTGATGAGGTGGCCAAACGTCTCAGTCCAGCTGCCGGAGTTGTAATAGTGGACGCCGTTTTTATGGTCGTGGCGTACGTGGTGGGTGTGACCGCACAGTACATAATCTGCACTCTGTGCCGCTCCGTGCGAGAGTGCGCCGTCTGTAACTAAGTTAAGCGCCTTGGTATAAAGTTTGGTCTTTCGTTTCAGTAGTGTGCAAAAGGATCGTGTCCATGGCCCGAGCGACTGCAAGAAATAGAAGAATTTAGTGCCGAACGCGTAGAGTTTTGGTCGCTCTTGTGAGAGCCTATCAAACTGATCTCCATGAATAGCGAGATATTGTTTGCCATTAAACTCCCAGCGATATTCATGATGGACGGTGGGAAGGGTGTGGGCCATATGTTCCGAAAGCGTATCGTCGTGATTGCCGCGAATCCACACCACTTCATGGGTGTGGGAGAGTGTGTGGAGTGTACGCAAAAGCTCTGCATGCGTCGGATCAAATTTCCCCTGTAGTGGTGCTTGAGGGTTCAGTGCCCACGCAATATCTTCTTCAGTAAAATCGAGGTGATCAAATATATCACCATTCAATACCAGACGTTTGAATGAGAATCGCGAGAGTGCAGTATTAAGCGCTCCTGCAAGTGAGTGTTTCGATCCGATATGCACATCACTCACCACCACAGTATCGACTGCTTCGAGATGAAGCGGTGCGCTATGTTCAACTAAGAGTCCAACGAGATCCTCAACCGGTTGTGGTTGTGCAAGGCGGCGCAAGATACGGTTGTCTACTCCTTCGACACGCAAAATACGCATGTAGACCAGAAGGTCGTGTATGTATGGGTGGATCGGCGCAATAGCGCGCCGGAGGTATCCCTGCATCCTGCGCATATGTATCTAGTATAACAAACCAAGAAGTCAAAAGGTATACTTATCCGTATGGAGGTTGATGCTGTCACAGCCCTTATACTCGAGTACCGCTACTGGATACTTCTACCGCTTTCATTTATTGAAGGCCCCATAGTCGCCTTTTTTGCCGGCATGTTGGCTTCAGGTGGGCATTTCAACGTATGGTCCCTCGCACTGTTCTTCTTTGTGCGCGATATTGCCGTTGATGCTGCGTGTTATTACCTCGGATATTATGGCGCCCAATCACGATGGATTAAAAAGGTATTGAGACGTCTCCGTGTTACGGAAGAGCATTTGGATGAGGTGCGTTTGCTGTGGCACACGCATCCTGGCAAGACCATGTTCTTAAGCAAACTCTCCTATGGCGTAGCGGCGGGCTTTATCGTGGTCGCAGGGTTAGTGAAGATGCCGTTTAAGCAATTTTTATACTACGGCTCTATCATTGCCGTGACCCACTATGGCGTATTGCTTTTTGTGGGCTACTTCTTTGGCGCAGCCTTCGGCGGTACGGTGATTGGGCTTTTGCACAACATTCCCTATGTAGTCGGCGTACTTTCGCTTCTGGCGATTGCGTACTACATCTTTAAGCGTCGAATTTCGAACAAGCTTCAGGAGGAGGAGCGTGAAGCAGCGCGCAAGATTGCGTCATCGTAGATTTTCTCCCATTCATCTGCAACTTTTGCAGGGGTCAATGTTTTCACAAATTCTGCACCCGCTGCACCCATGCGCTCTCGGAGCTCCGGGTCTTTCAGTATTTCAGTGAGTCGTGCAGCAAGCGCGTCTTCATCGCCGACATCAACCAAGAAGCCAGCATCTGGTGGTGTGTAATCGACTAAGCCACGGGAGCGGACAGATACTGCAGGTACGCCGGTTGCAAATGCCTGCATGAGTGAGAGTGATTGCGTCTCTGCGGTCGACATAATGGTATAGACATCGGCGGTGCAATAGAAGTCGTCGAGCTGTTGTGGCTTCACAAAGCCGGCGAAGCGAACGCGCTCTTCAATGCCGAGCCGTCGCGCTTCTTCTTTGAGGAGCATTTCATGAGAACCATTGCCGGTGATGACCAATGTTGCATCTGGGACTTGTTGCAGTACCTTTTTAAACGCACGCAATACCACATCAACGTGTTTCTCCGGCGCTAAGCGGCCCGACACCAAGACCATGTGTCCGGGGATATCAAATGCCATCTTGCAGGCGGTGCGCTGTGAGTCTGATTTAACGGAACTAGGGAAGGGAACAGGATTAGCGACGCCGCGTCCGGGTGCAGTGAGTCCTTTGGTGCGCATATTATCAACCAGACCTTGGTATGGCGCAGTGACAAACGAGCAATGGTTGTAATACCAGGTTTCGTATTTGAGTGCTGGACCTTTATACAACCTCCCTCCAGGTGCGTATTGGATAAACTCTTCAAGCGGTGTGTGGTTGGTGCCGATAAGCGGGACTTTAAGGAACTTCTTTGCAATCAAAGCTTCAAGTCCGGTGCCATATGGGGATTGGGTATGTAGCACGTCGGGCTTAAAGCGACGCAAGAAACCAAGTGACTCACCAATGGGGATAGCGATACGTGATTGGCCAGTAGGTGAGTTGGGGAGTGGAATCGAAGGGATACGTTTAATGGTGAGTGCGTCTCGGGTTTTGTCTCGACTTGCTTTGTAGTCGCGTGCTGGGTAGTAGGGGGAGATGAAACACACTTCATGTCCGCGTGAAGCAAGCTCGGTTCCTGTCGTAATTATGGAATCAGAGATACCACTAATTTCCGGGTAGAAGTTATCGCTAAAGTAGGCGATGCGCATATATTCATTTTAGCGTTGTTTTTGACCATGGCAGGAACTTGACTAAGATATAAATAAATGCCATAATTGTAAATGAACTACTGATCTTCTCTAAAGAAAGGGGGGTCCTATGGGGCTCATGTTTTGGGTTGTTGCATGCGGGTACGCACTTATTGTCTTGATGGTCTATTCGGCACATCAAGATTCTTGGCTCACCGTTCGCCAAATGAAGATGATGGGTGATGCGCAGGGATTACCCTTGATATGGCATATGGGTATCTGGAGCGAAGCGCTTTTCATCACCCCATTGCTCGGCTTCATCACCTGGCGCTATGGCGTACAGTGGGGTCCGGGGTATTGGATACTCGCATCCATTGCGGGCTGCACCATCAGTATTGGCATGCATATGACATATGTGCATGACAAGATCCAAGGTGCACTTGGTGGCAATGGTCATATTACCGTGGCAACAGTATTGCACGGCATCTATATGGCCGCAGCGCTCGCAATCCTGTTTCTTTTCTTCTTCGCAACACGCGGGGTGGAATCGAAGCATGCGATCCCTATCATGTGGTTCCTTATGCTCCATGTGATCATAGGAACTCACACGGTGCTTAAGATTTGGGCGCCGAAATGGTTCCCTTCCATGCCTGCGGTCGATCAACCGACTGCATTTGTGTGGGGTGGCTCGGCATTTGGACTGCTCCTTTGTGCGTGGTGGGCGTTGCGTTAGTTGAGTAGGGGCTGGTGGTGTAAAACCCACCAGCCCTTTTTATTTTGCTATAGTTGATCGGATGAAGCTGAGCTTCGTGATTCCGGCTCATAACGAGGAAGCGCATGTAGGCGAGTGTCTTAGAACTGTCCTCCGTGAAATTAACGAGAACAATCTTGTTATCGGAAAAGACGTTGAAGTGGTGGTGGTGAACAATGCGTCGATTGACCGCACCGCTGAAATCGCCGCAAGTCATCCGGGGGTTACCGTACTCAACGAACCTATTAAAGGATTAGTGATGGCACGTCGTGCAGGATTTGTGGTGACGACGGGAGAGTTGGTGGCAAACCTTGATGCTGACACACGCACTCCTAAGGGTTGGCTTGCGCATGTGCTCTCGGAGTTTGAACACGCCAATAATCTGGTCGCACTCTCCGGTCCCTATATCTACTACGACCTTAACGATGTGGAGCGTGCATGTGTGAAGCTGTTTTATTTTGTTGGCTGGGTTTTTTATCTCCTCAACCACTACATATTTAAAAAAGGCGCAATGCTACAAGGTGGCAACTTTATCCTCCGTCGCGACGCATGGGATCGTGCTGGTGGTTTTGACACCACCATTTCTTTCTATGGTGAAGATACCGATGTGGCACGCCGTATGACAAAACAAGGTGTCGTGAAATGGACCTGGAAACTACCCATGTACGCATCAGGTCGTCGTCTAGCTGAAGAAGGGTTGCTTAAGGTGGGTTACACCTACGCTGTTAACTTTTTCACTATCAGCCTCTATGGTCGCCCGCACACACGCGAATATCGCGATATACGTCTAACGCCAAAGGAGCAGAAAAAATAGTGCTGCTGCCACAATGCGGTATATACCAAAGGCGGTGAAGTCATTGCGGGAGACATAACGCACCAGCCAGCGGATCGCAAAGAGTGCGACTACAAACGAGACGATGAAGCCCACTGCAAGGTTGGACATGTCGTCACTCGAAAAGGATTGATAGTTTTTATACAAATCATAAGCAGTTGCTGCTGCCATAGTGGGTACTGCAAGGAGGAATGAAAATTCCACGATAGTTGTGCGGTTAATGCCGAGCATAAGTCCGCCGACAATTGTTGCTGCGGAGCGTGATACTCCCGGAATTACCGCGACCGCTTGTGCAATGCCCACAAGGAGTGCCTGGGTGTAGGTGAGCGTCTTTACGTCACTTCGTACGCGTGTGCCATACCATCGCTCAAAGACGATGAGTGCTGCACCACCTGCGGCAAGTGCAATGAGTGCCACGGAGACATTGCCGATTAACGAGTCTTTAATGAAAGGGTAGAGGGTAAAGCCGATAACGGCGGTGGGGAGAAATGCTACGGCGATAGTTTTCAGTTCTTTGGCGTTCAGAAACGAGCGCCAGTATAAAACAACCACTGCCAATATAGCGCCGAGTTGAATGGCAATCTCAAATGTCTTCACAAACTCACTTTGGGCAATTCCCAAAAGCTCGCTCGCAAACATAAGGTGCGCGGTCGAAGAGATGGGTAAAAACTCGGTAATACCTTCGACAATGCCTAAATATATTACTTCAAGAGTGCTCACAGTGGCGATTGTAGCATTACTTGCGCACTCCGAGCTCGCTTAAGACGCGCTCTACATCGACGATTGATACCGGTTTCACCATATGCTCGGCAAAGCCAGCGGCATGCGCCTTCTTTTTGTCTTCTTCTTGACCGTAGCCGGTCAGTGCCACCATCACCACGCTTGGATGCTCTACTTTGAGTCTGTGGGCGAGCGCATATCCATCCATATCAGGGAGTCCAATATCAAGCAGTGCCACTCGTGGAGGATGTTCGTTGGCACACGCAAGTGCCTCGGTACCGCTGTAGGCGATATGCACCTCATGGCCGTTGTTTTCTAAAAGCTTGGCGAGAGTCTGTGCAGCACCTTGATTGTCATCACACACCAAAATACGCAGTGCACCTTTTGATGCGAGATTCTTTATCTCTTGAGGAGAATAGCGAGTGCGTTTTGAGGAGGATGCAACACTTTCGAGTGGCATCTGTACCGGCGTAATGGGTAAGCGCACGATAAACTCACTACCTTTTCCTTCACCTTTACTCTTCGCCTCGATGCTGCCGTGGTGGAGTTCGGTCATGCGTTTTGCAAGAGAAAGGCCAATACGCAATCCGCTCGGGCGCTTCGTGGGACCCTCATTTCCACCGAAGGCATCAAAGATGCGCGACAGACGCTCAGGTGCAATACCGTTTCCGTTATCAACGATGCGTATAACGGCATGTTCGCCGTCGCGTGATGCGTGGAGCGTAATGGTGCCACCAGGGTTGGTGTACTTTGCGGCATTGCCTAAAATGTTGGCAAGCACCTGCGTGAGTCGTACCGGATCGGCATTGAGCCAAATATCTTCTGAGGGGCGAGTGACCGTGAGAGTGTGTTTGCGCTCTTTCATGTTCGGCGTCACCATCTCAAGCGCATGGTCAATAATTGTTTTGATTTCAACGGGAGAGCGTTCAAGTTTAAATTTCTTTTGTGTGATCCGTGCAATATCAAGAAGGTCGTCGAGTAGTCGTGCAATGGTGTGTACATGTGCGCCCATCATACGCACCACGTCTTGAGGACCAGCATGTTGACTCTTTAATATTTCAAGCCCGGAGAGTATAGGTGAGAGTGGGTTGCGCAGTTCGTG
>JADZGF010000011.1 GCA_020854065.1 Candidatus Nomurabacteria bacterium | reverse complement strand
GGAGCCATGTGGGATTAGCGTCGCCAAAAGCGACGCTTTTCCCTTTTATGGAGCCACTTTCGGGAGGTTCGAACGTGTCTGTTTTTTGCGCTACCGAATTTGAGACGAGAATCATCGGCAAAAGCGCAATATCGGTGTCAATGCTTATCTTTTTGTCTTTTAGCAGGAGGTTCGAACCGAGAGCCGATAAAAAGACCTTTCGGGCATGCTGGCCCCTTTCGGTGAAAGGGTATAATCCAATTCCATAGCGGCGCGAGTGTTGCCGGTTAGACCGGAGCATTTTCGTTAGTCAATGAATTTAAATGGCTGCTCGCGAGTATGCTGTTCTAGAAGTATGCCTCCGTTAAAATGTTCTCGCGATTTACCTCAGCCTTTATGAGTATATTTTTGAGTTCAAGTACAAAACCAAGTGAACCACTGATCAAAAATTCAGCATTTTGTAGATCGTATGCATTTGTAATGTCGTCCAACCGCATGTGTCGATACCTTATCCCTCTTGACGATACGTTGGATTGGTTAGTCACGAATCTTTCGAGAGTCAATATAGGATTCTGTTTTGACAGTCTGAGGAGGTCGTTCGCAAACGGCATATCTATCAGTGTCTTGCTGCTATAAAACAAACTTATGTGTGTAGCAGACGCCTTGGCTAGAGTCTCGACAATAATGCTACGAAAAGGAGTAACCCCCATACCGCCAGCGAGCAAAATCACAGTATCTCTGTGCTTTGGATAGAAAGTTCCATGCGGGTCTGAAGCAAGCATTAGATCACCCGCTGCCAATGAACATAAGCGTTCAGAAAATCTCCCAATGGCTTTAACCGTAATGGAGAAGTTTTTTTCACTTGGCGCGCTTGATATGCTGTATTGTTTGCCGAGCGTTTGACTTAAATCTGGGAAATAAACTGTCAGGCATTGTCCAGGAATATAGTCAGGAATTGTTCCGTCAATCTTTTCGAGCGAAAGCGTTGTTGTAGTAGGTGTCTCTTGCCTTCGAGCGAGTACGACGTATGTAGATACTTCGGCCAACATGCATATTCACGCTACGGTAGGTGAAATATTGTATATCTCTTCCGGCGTGAGTATAAGAAGGCCTTTAACAACCCGATCGGGGAGTTTTTGCGCAACCCAAGTTTTCGCTTCTTCAAATTGTGGGCCACTGGTGTCATATTGAGAGCTTCCTTTGACTTGGAATCCATCAAATCCCTTCCAGCCCACAAGCGATACATAAGGTTCAGCCAAAATATTTTCTATGGTCTTTTTGAAGAAATAATTTATGAGCCAGACCTTTCTATCTACGACACGGATTGTGGATACAGGCACCACGTTAAGCCCATGGGGGCCATGGGTCGCGAGAGCTTTGGCATCGGCCGTGAGCAAGAGATCAATAACTTCGTTTGAGAGTTCCATATAGTTTTTATTATGCTTCGCAGTTGACACAGAGCTTTTTTCTATTGAGCGTCTGCGCCGCGTTCATACTATGCTGGTAATAAAGGGATTTAACCCCCTGCTTCCATGCCTCGATGTATAGCGCATTCACATCTTTGGTGGGAGTTTTGGGATTAATCATCAGGTTGAGCGATTGACTCTGGTCGATGTAGATCTGGCGTACTGCCGCCTGACTGATTACGGTGTATTGATCAATTTCTGCAAACGTCTTAAATACCTCCTTTTCTTGTTCTGAAAGAAATGAGAGATGCTGTACTGAACCGTCCGCATCACGAATGCTATGCCATGTTTCCTTATCGTTTTTTCCTTTTTGTTCAAGCAATTTTTCAAGAAACGGATTTTTTATGGTGACCTTCATCTTGTCAATGTCCTTCACGTAGCAATTCGACCACACTGGTTCAATGCTCTGCGATACCTGACCCAAAATAAATGCTGAGGAAGTTGTTGGTGCGATTGCCATGAGCGTGGCGTTACGTCGGCCATAACCCTTTAGGACTGATGGCTCGCCATACAGCTCTGCGAGCTGTGCGGATGCTGCATAAGCACGTTCTTTGATTGTTTTGAAGATTTGCACGTTGAGCTTGGCCGCTTCCATACTCTCAAATGAAAGCATCTTGCTCTGGAGTAGTGAATGCCAACCAAGCACGCCAACGCCTACCGCGCGATTAGCTATGGCGAAATTATATGCTCGCTCCATAAACTGAAATGCTAGTCTATGCTCTCTATTGTCAGAATCACGCATTGTTTCAAGCTTCTCTATGAAGTCTGTCATCACGGCGTCGAGGAAGTAGACAAGCGTCTCGACCGCGTCAGTGTCCTTCCATGCCTCAAAATGCAAAAGATTTAGGGATGAAAGGTCGCACACAAACGACCACTCCACTGTTGAGGGCAAAGCGATTTCGCTGCAAAGATTACTTGCGTGGATTTTTAGTTTTTTGTCCTTGTACACTTCAACGGTGTTTTTATTTACCGTATCGGTCCAGAAAATATACGGGTACCCCATTTGTGCCCTTCGTTGCAGCACCTTTGCCCAGATTGCGCGTTTCTGCGTGTCGCCTGCTATCATCTGCTCCATCCATTCGTCGCTTACACACACCGCATGGGTCAATTCCTGAATAGGATTTCCCTCGGTACCAATTCCTAAGAATTCTTCGGTGTCTGGATGATCGATGGGGAGGTAGGGCGAAAAATGCCCGCGTCTCGTTGCGCCTTGTGAGACCACGTTAACGACGCTTTCAAACAACCGCATGAAGTGGATCGACCCTGAAGAGACACCGTTGTCGGTAATAGAGCTGCCCCGGCCACGCAAGGCACCAAAATAGCCCGATGTACCTCCCCCGAATTTACTCATCATGCCTGCCTCCGCTTGCGTATAGAGAATATCTCCCATAGAGTCGCCCACATACGAACCGAAGCAACTAATCGGCAATCCTTTTTTCAGCCCAAAGTTCGACCACACGGGAGTGGCGAGTGAATAGTAGCCCCGCGACATGTAGTCGTAGAACTTATCGGCAAAGCCTTCAATGCCAAGTATTTCTTGAGCCCGATCAGCTATAAATCTGATGCGTTCCTCGGGAGACTCTTCAGGTTTGAGATATCCTTTTGCAAGAAATGCTCTGCTATTTTCGTTGAGCCAGTACATATGAGAATAAATTAAAATAGATCATCTTCAGTAATACTCTTGCTGCGCTTGTTGTAGTTGATTGAGCGCTTCACAAAGAAGTCGCCATGCTTAGTGGCGATGACTTCGTCATCGAACCACTCGGTTTTATCAAGCAGCGGTTGGCTTATTGGGAAGATGCGCGGCAGGCCGATTGAAGCGAGTGAGTTATTGAAGCGATTTTTGATAAACTCTTTCACCACATCTGCGGACATGAAATCGAGCTCGCCGTCTTCAAATATCCAATCGACAATGGCACTTTCTGCCTCATATGCCTCACGACATGATTCAATAATCGTTTCGCTGTACTCGTCGTCAAACCATTCCGGATGTTCTTGTTTGATGATATTTATGATGTCGATGCCGAAGAGGCCATGTATTTGCTCTTCTTTTGAGGTTGCTTCGATGACATTCGAGACACCTTTAAAGATATTCTTATGCTTATTGAATGCCATGATAATGAGGAACTGCGAAAACAGCGATACATGCTCAACGAAGAGGGAGAAGAGCAAGATCGACTGCGCATAGTCGCGATTGTCGTCGCTCTTCGCGTGTTGAATAGATTTTTCGAGATAGTTAACGCGTCTGATGATGGGCGGTATTTCTTTTATGTGTTCAAACTCATGGTTGAGTCCAAGGATTTCAAGCAAGTGTGCATACGCGTCTTGATGGCGCACTTCACTCTCAGCAAAGGTGAAGCCTACGTTGCCAATCTCCGGTTTTGGCAATTTGTCATAAATCTTCCCCCAAAATGTTTTTACCGACACTTCGATCTGCGCAATGGCGAGCATCGCGTGTTTAATCGCGGTGCGCTCATGAGGCGCAACGTGCACCTTAAAATCTTGAATGTCGCTGGTGAAGTTAAACTCTGTGTGGATCCAATAAGAGTGACGAATAGCGTCAACGTACTCTAACAACTCTGGGTATTCGTATGGTTTTAAATTGATGCGCTTCTTAAAAATATCGCGCTTGCGCATCAAGGCATGTTCTTGGCGATAAAGAATATATGCCTTCGCCGTGGGGAGGAACTCCTCGGACATAAGTTCTCGCTCAACTTCATCCTGCACACCCTCAACGGTGGGGATGAAGCTATGATCTGCCTCTTTCTTTGCCGTGAGTGCTTTCACTACTGCGTTCGTCACAAGATCTGGCGCGGGCGCAGTGTACTCTCCCGCGGCACGCATCGCTTTCTCGATGGCGAGGGCGATCTTTTTTCTGTCAAATGGCACTCTAGAGCCATCGCGTTTAATGATCTCGGTGAGCGCTGGGGATCGTACTTTAGACATAGCAGTTGGACATGTTATATTGATAAGCGTCTATACATAATACCTATAGATACTCATCTATGAATAAAAAATCGCTGGGGATAAGAGGCGGCAAAACAAAACCGTTGCATGGTAAAGAGGAAAAAACGTATCCACGACCCTCGTGGGTCAAGAGCGGCGAAGAGGAACTCTGCCCCGGCTGCTTTAAAGTGGTGGGCGATCGTAGCCGTTATAATTTGGTATGCATGCTTGGCAAGGCAAAAGAAGGCATGACTGTGGGAGAACTTACCGAGCAAGTAAAGTTAAAACAGCCCACCGTGACACACCACTTGCAAGTGCTTAAGTCAGTTGACGCAGTCCATAGCGAAGATCGCGGCAGAGAGCGAGTCTACAAGCTCAATCGAGACGCGCACTGCTTTGAGGACTGTAAAATTCCTTACTAAGAGATTTGGGTTATTTAATCTTAAAATTTAATAATAATGTAACTATACGCATGTTTACTCGCCATATTTTTCGCTCATATCTTTTTTATACCGGTGTCGTCGTTATGCTTGGCTTCGTTAGTGTGGTCGCGGCAATTGCGTATTTTGGTTTTACTAATCTTATCGAGTTTATTCCCTACATCCTTTATTCGGTGATTCAGGGCATAGCGATTACGGTTGGTGTGGGTGCAGTGTCATTTTTCGTGTTGCGCGCTCTCTATCGTTCTCGTTCAAAAGTGCTCATGGTTATTACCGGCGTATTGGTTGCGGCAGGACTCCTCTACATGTGGGCGGACAAGACCTACGCACCGCATTTTGCGATGCCCTCCTTTATGCACGTCTACCACCCTGGCGGGGCGCTCCCGGACCTGCCCTTTAAAAACGTCCTTGCGTTCATAAAGAATTTCAACAACTTCGAGTATGTCGAAGATATTGGCGCGGACCCTAACGATGTTCCTGCACCGATTACTCGTGACACAAGCGAGACGGTAAAGATCTCGCTCACGGCGCAGGAAGTAATTGCTGAAGTGGCAGAAGGTATCTACTTTAACTACTGGACCTACAACAAGCAGACGCCGGGCCCGATGCTCCGCGTGCGCGAGGGTGACACGGTAGAGATGACACTTACCAACCACCCGTCGAGTCTCCACTCACATAACATTGATTTGCACGCAGTAACAGGTCCTGGTGGCGGTGCGACGGTCTCGCGCGTTGAGCCTGGCGAAACAAAGACGTTTACCTGGAAGGCACTCCAGCCGGGTCTCTACATCTACCACTGCGCGACACCGAACGTGAGTACGCACAACTCACACGGACAATACGGACTTATTTTGGTTGAGCCAGAAGGCGGGCTGCCGCCGGTCGACAAAGAGTTTTATATCGTACAGGGAGAACTCTATACGAAGGGTGCTATTGGCAAGAAAGGGCTCACCATCTTCGACGGCAATGCGCTCCTTGATGGGCTGCCCAACTACGTGACCTTTAACGGACGGATAGAGACTGACGGTGAGCCGCGTATGACAGTACAAACAGGGGACAAAGTGCGTATTTTTGTAGGCAATGGCGGTGTTAACCTAATTTCATCATTCCATCCGATCGGCGAAATATTCGATACGGTGTATGCGGAAGGGGGTATTGGCGCAGAGCCGCTCAAAAACATTCAAACGACTGCGGTATTGCCAGGCGGCGCCTCTATTGTTGAGTTTACGGCAGAGGTTCCCGGAGACATTGTGTTGGTTGACCATGCTCTTGCCCGGATGAACAAGGGTGCGTGGGCGATTATTCGGGTGGAAGGGGAAGAGCGCCCCGACATCTTTTCGGGTGCGCCGAGCGCCCCGCACTCTGGGCACTAGAGCATCTGTATGATTAAAAAGATCAACAAATTTTTTGACAAGCTTGAGGACCATATCCGTGCGCGGTTGAGTCATCACCCGATCTTGTATGCGTTTATCGGCGGAGTGGGCGTAGTGTTGTTTTGGAAAGGGGTATGGGAGACTGCGGAGCTATTCCCCTCGCTTTTTGGAATTCCATCAGTCTTGTTAGGGTTGTTGCTTATGTTGCCGACGGGACTTTTCGTATCATTTTTTATTGGCGACAATATTATCCTTTCCGGCTATAGGCGGGAAAAGAAGATGGTGGAGCGCACCGAACAGGAGTTGCGAGCAGAAATCGACTCTGTTAAAAACGTGTCGCTCCAACTCGCTGCTATTGAAGCTCATGTAAAACGTCTAGAGGAGGCAACTCGCCATGCTTCTGCGCATTTGCCCTCTGAATCGGCGCCTAAGTAGGTGGTGAGCCGAATATGCAAGATATGGGTGCGATGCATATGCAATGAGATGTGTCCGACAGAAGTAGATTTTATCCCGCCTGAGCCGACTATTACAAAATACCGAATATTTTTGACCGGCTTATCGCCTCACACAAGTTGAACACGGCTCTTGCCGACACTGAAGTCTTTAGCAATCAATGCCGCCGTTGCGTTGTTGGCCTTACCCTCCTGCGCTCTCTCGCGCACATACGCAACAAAATCCTTGCCTCCTGCTTCAAGCAACGGTCCTTTCTTGCTACCCGGCTTTACTTGTATCGACACCGAAATCTGTTTGGGAATATGTCTGATAAATTTCTGATTCATATATTAGATATTAGTTTTTACCGTAATCAATCGACTAACTCAAACGGCGACTCTCGGCGGAGCACCTTTACGGCAGCCTCCATCTCGTAGGATTTGTAGCCATTCAAAATAACGGTTCTAAGCTCTCGCACAGCTCGGAGCAATACCTTTCCTACAGGGCGGTCTTTTTATTTCCTCTACCGAAGTTTCAATGTCTTCGTTTCAATCGCCGCATCAAACTTTTTATACCGCGCATCGCTCGGATTCAATTTAAAGTTGATTTTATTTATCACGATCTTGTACTCCTTGCCGGGGCCGCCTTGTATATTAATCGTCATGCGGAAGCGCGCTGATTTCCCTCGCGGAATCTTTGCATATAAGAGTGTACCGAATGTCACTTGGGAAATTCCTTCACCTTTGCACGAGATAGTGGTAGTGACAATCTTTCCCTCTGCAGTCCCTTCTATTTGATAGACAAATCCCGTGGTCTTCTTCCCTGATGCGAGTGAAATGGGTATATGAACGGTTTCTTGAAGTGCAATAATATCGAGGAATAGCGTAAACTGCCCTTCTGCAACCGTACGCTCACCCTCTTTCCGCACCTTTTTATTGAAGTAGGTATCTGATTCTTTTACTTCACAATAGATAAGCCCATTACCGGCTGACTTTTTGGGCATCTCTTTTGTGAGCAGCTCCATACAACAGTAAGTTAGTTTTTTATTGAGTGAAAAATGAGGCTGCAGCCCAGCCTACTCCTGCAGCAAGTGCAGAGAGTACTGCTCCCCACGCAATATCAACCAGCGTCACCATCACGGGCCAATTTTTTAAAGTGGCATGATTCGTGAGGTCATAGGTTGCATACGCAACTACACCGAGTAGGGCTCCGAGCATAAGTGTCCTGGTAAGAGATTCTGCCGATAAGCCAGGCAACACTGCAAACACGAGTATACCCACTGCAAACACGAGATAGAAAACAATTGCCGCGGGCCATACCACGGTGTCAGCAAGCAAATGGCCGAGGCGCGTTTGGTAGAACCCTTTCATAAGTACGCCAAGCCACAAAAGATCGAGTGCAACAATCGCTGCAATAACAAACGGATATGCCTTGAGAAGCGCCATGGTCATACCTATACCATACCACTCCTGTATAGGTGGCGTCATGCTATCTCAGCGTATACTAGAGGCATTAGTCCTTTAATTGTTTGAAATATGAAGCAGTTACATAGTTTGATGAATCGTTTGCACAATCCCGACTTGGGGCTTTTGCTCTTGCGTCTGGGTATTGGCGCCGTGTTCCTCTATCACGGATGGGATAAGGTTGGAAATATGGAGGGCGTTATTGGTTTCTTTGCGATGCTCGGTTTTCCTGCCCCGCTCGCGTATCTCGTTACCTGGGTTGAGGTCTTGGGTGGTCTCGCCATTATCCTCGGTGTGTATGCACGTCATGCAGCACTCCTCACCGCCATCGTGGCGTTGGTTGCACTCGTGAAGGTGCATCTCCCGAACGGCTTCTCCGTTGGTGCAGGTGGATATGAGTTTATCTTGGTGCTGCTTGTCGGATCCTTGGCAATTCTCATGGTCGGCGCTGGTCGCTACGCACTCTATCGCAACTAATCTATGACTCTCCTTCTCGGTATCTCTATTGCAGTCGGGGCACTCATACTCCTTGGAGTAGGGTATAGCCTCATGACTGACCCAGCGCGTATCGATGAGGAAGAGGATGAGGAAGTTGCGCACGAGACTCCGGAAGAACGGCATGGCTTTCTACGCTCATATCAGCTCTCGAGAGAAGAGCGAGAAGACCGCGTAGCCGAGGAGAGTAAAGTCGAATACGGCACCGATGATGTAAACGATATATAAACAAAATCCCGCCACACGGCGGGTTTTTGTTATGTGCGTGCCTTTGCTTTGTGTAAGCCTGGCGCACACTTTATACAGCGACATCCTTTGGGTTTAATGTATGCGTCAAAATAATCGTTGTCGTAATCATAGGTCAACTCCTCGCCTGCCTTAATATTCTTTCTCGCCATTACATACACCTTGTTCTTATAGATATCGATCTCGCAATTTGGGCGACAGCTGTGATTGATATAGCGAGCGGTATTCCATCGCGGGGCACCATCTATCGTGATACCGTTTTCTGCATCAAAGAGGTATAAGCTATTGCTGTCCTCTTCTTGCTTGGGCGTTAAAATATTTCCCTTGTATTCGATCACACACTCCCCCTTTTTAATGGGGCTAAAGGTAAAGAGCCCGAGTCCTGCAAGGGAGCGTTTAACTTTAAGATCAAACTTGCCTGGAGTGAACGTTTCTTTTTTTGCCATCAATGTTGCACTGTATCGCATGTAAGCAAAAAATTCATCTCTTTCTCAGGGAGCCCTGTGTATAGTGCCCGTATGGACATCATCCTTACATGCTATGAGTGCGGGCACCAGGAATTGGGAAGTGAACAGCGCATCCTAATCACCAAAGTGCGCATGCTCAATCACGTGAATCGCGCGCACCCACACCTTGACGAATCATTTAAAGATATTGTCATAGAAACACCTACTGAAACGGTGGCGTGGAGATAAAAAGGGGCATCGTGCTATACTCCCGGCACTATGGCGCAGCACATATCAACCCGCACCTATTTTCTGCGCCTTGCAGTCGTTGCTGCAGCATATGCCCTGGCAGCCTATCTTGGGCTTTCTTTAATCCCCACTGAGGGAAGCGGGGCATCTCTCGTGTGGCCAAGCGCCGCAATCGGTATTGCAGCACTCTATTTCTGGGGGCCAGGAATGTGGCCGGCGGTCACACTCTCATTTTTTGCCCTTCTTCTCTCCCGCGACACCCTCCCCCCATTCGCGGCTGCTGCGGCACTCGCAAATACCCTCGAGTCACTTACGGTTGTATACGTGCTCCGCAACATAGGTTTCTCTCCCCTCCTCTCGCGTCTCCGGGACAGTGTGGGACTCATGCTTTCAGCGTTCATTGGTTCGTTTATATCTGCAACCGTTATCGCAACCGCAGTGCTGCTCTTTGGTGACTCAGCAATGCCATTTAACACAGCGCTATGGGCTGGAATTTGGGTAGGTCACACCGTATCGATACTCACCTTTGCACCGTTTGCACTCCGCTGGCTTGCACGACCACTTTTTACCAAGACAAAAGCTGAGCTGGTCGAGGGAGCGCTTGTGTTTGGAACACTTGCCACACTCACCTATCTTATCTATTGGACCCCATACGGTTCTGTGGGAAATATTTCACTCATTTACATCGCCGTATTGTTCTACATCTGGGCATCCTTGCGCACCGGTCCCCGTGGTATCGCACTTGCACTCGCTCTAACAGGAGCCATTGCCGCAACGGGCGTCTTCTTTGGGTATGGACCCATTAGCCAAGCAACTAACCTTGCCAGTGCGCTCTTTAGTATCCAAGTACTTATCGGCACACTTTCCGTCATCTTCCTCCTCTTCACCTCCATTACCGAAGAGCGAAAGGAAGCGGTGATAAAACTCGAACATCATGTCGGACAATTGGAGAGTGCCTTGGAGCGTATCCGCAGCGAGGATCAGGCAAAGTCTGACTTTATTGCCATACTCGCACACGAACTGCGCAACCCACTCTCACCTATACTCTCCGGGCTTGAAATATTAAAGAGTCAACATGCTGGTCCTCAAGACGTGGTGCGTATGATGGGCGCACATGTACACACCATTGCACGACTACTCG
>JADZGF010000010.1 GCA_020854065.1 Candidatus Nomurabacteria bacterium | reverse complement strand
CACCAGTTGCAGCACTTGCAGTGATTTGGTTTGCCGTGCCTGCAAGAGAGGTAACGCCGGTGTTGGTGATGGTAAGCCCTGAGCCGATGATGTACTGGCCTGCAGTCACTGAGATACCTGCGCCGGAGGAGACGGTGCCGGTTGCAACACTCTGTACTGCACCGGTTCCTGCTCCATAGAGGAGCTGGCCAGATGTGAGAGAGGATGCGCCGGTACCGCCGTTTGCAACAGGAAGAGTGCCCGTTAGGTACTGACTGATAGAGAGTGAAGTAGTTGCAATGACAGACCCTTCTGCGTTCGTACCAAGAAGTGCGTTTTGAAGTGCAGTGATTCCAAAGGTGGTTGTTGTGGCGCTGGTTGTTGTGGAGTTGTCGAGCGTAAGACCACCGACAATTTGTACTTTTGAATCACTCGATGTAGCAGTTGCACCAATGACTACCTGAACCGAGGTTGTTGCCAGACGAATACCAGAACCATTGAAGTACACCCAGTTACCATCAGCGCCGCCGCCACCGCTGCCACAGTTCGTGCCAGTCGATGTTAATTTGCCGTTGGTATCAAACTGCGCACACCCTTCTGCCGCACCAAGCAACCAGAAATTAGTCGTCGTTGCATTGGTCGAAGTAGCATCCGTCACCAAGATCGAGTCAAAGGTTGCAGTGGTACCAAAGAGATCACCGGTCAGGGTGCCTCCTGCGAGTGGTAGATAGTTACTTGCGGTTATAGTGTCCGGGACGTCGGCATCGGTAATGGTGCTAATTCCGCCCCCACCAGTTTCAAGGTCACCAATAACATCAAAAATGCGGTTGACCTGCAGTTCAAAGCGAGTCTCAAAAGCAGTAGCCCAGTCACTAAAGTTAACCGTGAGTGTTGCTGAGTCTGCTGGTGCAACACGCTCAACAATTCGTTCAACAACCTGAGCGGTCGTGTAATTGTTTACTATCGTTGTGGTTGCTGTGTTTGGTGTCGAGATATTTTGATTCGCAACTGGTGAAAGATTTGTTGATGGCGCAAACAAGCGAGCAACTGCATCGCGTACAGAACCAACTACACCTCCAAGATCAAATGAAGCAAAGAAAGGTGATTCAACACGACCAAGAGAAGCTGCCTGTATTCCGGCAACATCGTGTTTGATAACGGACGCAAGAGAAAATGTTGTAGCACCAAACACAAGTGAGAGCATGAGCGCAACGTATACGTGCTTGAGCGAAGTTGGAGTTGACGCAACAAGCTCACGGCGACGTTCCTCTGCAAGGTCTTTCGCTCGCTCGGCTTTCTGGTTATCACGCGTTGCCTCATAACGCTTGAGTGACGAATGAGTCACCTGCCAACCCTTACCGTTTTGCGTACCGTCGAGCTTGCCTTCTCTGGCAAGTTTGGTGATGTAGTCTGGAGTGCACTGCAAAAGATTCGCAGCCTCCTTTGCAGAAAGGATTACCTCGTTCGTAGCTATATATGATTTGTTATCCGAGGTCATTGTGCAAAAAAGGTCGAAAAGTCTTTATTTTTCTCAGAAAGTTCGAGAATTGCTGTATGGATATATTTTATTTTTATTTGTCGTATCAAAGGTCAAAAAACCTAAAAATTATGTGGATAAAGACACGATCGATATTTCCCTCTGGCCTATACCTCGAGCCCTATAGAGCCAAGGAAAAAATTGGCTCCTCGCAGCAAAAAACATTCCTTACTTAATAGGACCGGATTGCCGATATCGAGATACTCATACTGCATAAGCAATACTCGGCTATATCTCGGATACTCGAACCCAGAAAAATACTCGGCTATCTGCCACTAAAGGGCATTGATTGATGTTTCGGGAAAGCAAGGTGGCGTCTTTTATAAAGAACTCTTCAAGCATGCAGAATTATCTTTTAAAAATACAAAAATACCACTGGCAATCTGTCGCACAATATAAAAAAGCCCCCGAAGAAGCTGATTGAGAAGCTCTTATAAATGCTACTTACCGCTTAACTGCACCGCTGCACTTGTGTTGCTGCCTGCAACTATAGTGCGATGTACAAAAAAATATGATGATGCAAGCGTGAGAGCGAATGCACACACTGCAAGTGTCGCGAGCATAACGGGTTGCATGCGAGATGACTTCACTGAAGGAGTGATGACAACGTCTCCTTCATCGTCACTATCGTCGTACGCTGTCTGCGGTGTTGGCATAGTATGCACCGCACGCACAATAGGTTCATCGTCAGGAACAAATCGTAAACCTGTTGGTTGTGGAACAGGTGATGGTGTAGAAATTTTTATAGGTTGCGGTTTTTCTTCGACGACAATTGGTTCAGGAGTTTTTGTTATGCGCACGGGTTGCGGCACAACAACTTCAACTTCTTCTTTTTCTTCTACTTCGACAACCGGAGTCTCTACTACTGGTTGCGGGGCAGGAGCCTCAACAGGTGCCGGAGGAGGAGTTGGAACAGGTGGTGGCACCTGTGCCGGAGCGGCAGGCTGTGACTCCCCCGCAAGGTAGGCACTCAGAGACTCTGCATCGACATACCAGGAACGGCCAACCTTTTGGCCTGCAACTTTACCCGAGCGGATAAGCTGTCCAATGTAATCACTATGATAGCGATGCTCACGCGCAGCACGCTTTGCCGAGAGATGACGTCGACCAGAAAGTTCAAGCTCGTCCATGCGGGTAGTATACCTCGCCTAAGCAATGTGCAACAACTCCCCCTACCGAGTACTAGGCGAGAATCGTTTGTATGGCATCCCGTAGCGCCTGTGGGTTAGCCGAGCCCTTAGAGAGCTTCATACCCTGCCCTACGAGAAATTGCATTGATGCCTCCTTGCCAGCTTTAAACTCGGCAACGACAGAAGGATTCGCATCAATCACTTGTTTTGCAATATCACTGAGCGCGTCAGTACTCATTGCCTCCGCATGCACTCCGGTGAGTATGGATGCTTTTGCTTGTGGAGATGCAATTGCACCGCTCTGATATTTTGTTATTACCTCGAGGAGAAAGTCCGCTGAGGGAAGCTGCCACACAGGATCTTTTTTAATCTGCCCTGCGATGTCATTGAGAATAAAGTTTGCAGCAACTTTAAGAATCGCTGGATCAGCATTCTTTGATTCGACAGCAGCAAAGAGCTGCGTGAGTTGTGCATCCCCTACCAACTGTTCAATGTCTTGATCCTGCAAGAAGCCCATTGCGCGCAAACGCTCACGCATCTGTGATGGAAGTTCTGGAAGTTCAAGATGTGAAAGTGTTGGAGATTCAGACACCATAAGTTTTGGTAGATCTGGATCAGGGAAATACCGATAGTCGTGTGACGATTCTTTCTTGCGCTGAGAGAAGGTAACTTGCTTAGCTTCGTCCCAGCCACGTGTCTCTTGCACAACAGTGCCGCCAGATTCAATAAGTTCGATTTGGCGCTTCACTTCATATTCGATAGCGCGTTCAACAGAGCGGAAGGAGTTAAGGTTTTTGACCTCTACTTTTGTACCAAACGTGGCATCTTTGGAGACAGAGATGTTGGCCTCCACACGCATTTCACCCTTCTCCATATTGGCCTCCCCGGCCCCAAGGGTCCGCAAAAGGAGTTGGAGTTCACGAGCAAATGCACCAGCAGTTGCTGCATCGTGGATAACCGGTTCAGTCACTAATTCCATGAGCGGTACTCCTGCACGGTTATAGTCGACGAGCGATTTATCGCCCACGTGTTGTGAGCGCGCAGTATCTTCTTCAAGATGAACACGCGTAACCGCAACTCCGCCAAGTGAACCTCCCTGCACCAGCGGATACTGATACTGACTGATTTGATATCCCTTTGGGATATCTGGATAGAAATAGTTCTTGCGATCAAACTCACTAAAATCTGCGAGTGTTGCATTAAGTGCTTTACCAACCAAAAGTACTTTGCGTACTGCCTCGCCGTTCATAACGGGAAGCGTGCCGGGATGCGCGAGACATACTGCACATACATTGGTATTAGGCGCCACCTCGTCTGGATTGTTGCGGCACCCACAAAACATCTTTGTTGCGGTCTTGAGCTCAGCATGAATCTCAAGTCCGATGGTCGGAGTATAGGAAGCCATATATAAGGAGAGTTTAGGCTGCCCGGAGCAAAGAAACAAGCCTCTCTCCAAACGCTTTGACTGAGGCATCGTCAAGAATAGTGACCTCAAGTACGGTGAGTCCTTTCCCTTCGAAGTCCTTACGTACCGCTGCAATAGTTTCAGGGTCGCGCATATCCGATTTGGTCAAGACGATAATCTCGGTCTTTTTTCCCAAAATACCGTCTTCATAAGCCGATATCTCGGCCCGGACAGTCTCGTAATCTCGGAGAGGATCATCTGACTCAAGAGAGACACAGTGCACCAAAAGCTTCGTGCGAGCAATATGACGAAGGAATTTGGTACCCAATCCTTTCCCATCTGAAGCCCCTTCGATAAGACCGGGGATATCTGCCAAAACATAGCCATAAAATGCACCGAGGTTTGGGTCAAGGGTGGTAAACGCGTAGGAGCCGACTTTTGCACCTGCTGCAGTAAGTGCATTAAGAAGTGATGACTTGCCTGCATTTGGAAGTCCAATAAGACCTGCGTCGGCAATAAGGCGCAACTCAATTTTAAGAATGGCATGCTCGCCTTCTTGTCCGGGTGTGCATTCAGTAGGAGCAGTATTAACAGAGGACTTAAACACGACATTACCTGCGCCACCTCTCCCCCCTTTCAAAACTAATTGCGTTTGATTGTCGGCAGTGAGATCAAAGACTTCACCTGTTGCAGTATTTCGCACAATTGAACCAACAGGCACATCAACAATTATGTCGCTTCCTTGTTTGCCGTGTTTACTTTGATTACCACCCGCATCGCCATTGCCTGCGACAAATTTCTTTTCTCCACGGTATCGTGCAAGTAAAGAAATATCCCGTACTGCACGTACGTATACATCACCACCATTGCCGCCGTTTCCCCCAGCTGCTCCAGAATATTCTTTGCCTTTGAGGTGGAGCCAGCGGACAACGCCATCTCCCCCGCGGCCGGCCCGGGCCTCGATTGTTAGTTCATCTACAAGAGCCATATTAGAAAAGCATGCCCACCGCGTAAGAGACCAGAGCGAGGATGGCGGAAGCGATAAGCGCGGGGACAAACCCTGCTACATCGAACCCTTGGATAATAGAGGCAACAAACCAAAAGAGGAGCGCATTCAGTACGAATGAGAAAAGCCCGAACGTGATGATATTTATAGGAAGCGTCAAAAGCCCCAAAATAGGACGAATCGTAACCCCCAAAAGACCCCAGACGACAGCGACGATCAGGGCGCTATACCAGCCCTCGACTGATATGCCGGGGACCATACGAGTCATAACCACGAGCGCGGCGGCTGTAGCGATGATATGAACGAGTGCTTTAACTAACATAACCCTATACTAGCTGTGCTCACACAAAAAGAAAAGGGCGCCGTGCATGATGCACAACGCCGTATAAGTTGCCGAACGTTGATTATTAGCCGTTGCGGGCCTGAGGTTGAACCGACACGGTGTCGCCAGGCTTCACCGGGTCTGAGGGCTGTGCGCCGCGACCGTTGATCGTGAGAACACTGCCACCACCGACATTTTCGCCGAGTTGTCCAAGGACATCACCTGCCGTTGTCTTGTCGAAACTGCAGAGAACATTCTTGGGTGTGTCGCCAGCTTTCAGAAAACGGATCATGAAGCAGCCTCCAGTTGTGAAAAGGCTTGCGCATAATACCTTTCGGTATGGTGCGCCAACCCATCATATGTCACCTTCCAGGGGTGACGCCTGCCGGCTCCCCATTGGGCAAGCACTTCGCCAATGAGTCCTGCGAGCACGAGCGGCACGTGTGCCGTCATACTGTCGGGCCGCGGGGGCTGAGGGCCCCCGGGATCTCCAAACAAGAGAGATTCATAGCTCTGCATATCGTAACCATTTTTCGGGTCGATGAAATACAGATCGATGAAATCTCCTGATCGTGTCAGCCTCCCATCGATAAAGAGCGCGATGGTGTTTCGCCTCTGACGAACTGCGTCAAAGATCTCTGTGCGGCTCTGCATTGAGTCTACGGCGCTTACGACAATACCGTCAAGTGCCGCCGAGTCACCAAATCGCACCGGTCGTGCCGATATGCACACGGCGGGGTTGATAGCCCGCAAGCGTTTCTCCATCACATACACTTTATGCTGGCCAATTTCGTCAGCATTGAAGTTTTGCATCTGGAGATTTACATCAGCGACCGTGTCATCGTCGTAGAGGACAAAGCGGGTGACGCCGGCACGAGCAAGCATGGGTAGCACATGGCTGCCAATACCTCCTGCACCAACACACACCACGCCATACCCTAATCTGTCGGGATAGAGAGTCATGGTTCTTCTCCTATAGGCCATTCACCTTGCAAGAGGACCAACCTTTCCTTGGGTGGCGGCTTTCTGCGCTGTGCAACACTTCCATCCGGAAGCACTTGCCGATACTCGCGCAGCGCACTTGCCTCATTCTCTTTATTGACGTGAGCAAGTCTCGCCATGACGAACAAGATAAGTGTGAAGAACTCGCCCGACGTCACCAGTTGGGTGACAAAAGAATTCCCCTCTTGAGCCCCAAAACAGAAGCCTCCTGTCTCGTTACCACCAACAACATACATAGTGGTTTTCTTGCCATCATGTCTGCCTGAGCTCAAGCACTCTATGGTGTGAAGTTTCGCACGAGGCCGATTTGCAAGACCCATCACTGGAGTCCCTGGTTCGATCGAAAGCGTAATCCTAAAGGCTCCTATATAGAGCCTCTTATGTTTGCCGCAGGTCCTGTCGAGGACCGTTGCAAACAATCTTTTTGTCTTGACACTCACGGTATAGTCCTCGCTCACGCGGATACGCCTGATATGTTCGTGGTTGCGCAGTGTGTCGAATTCTCCCCCGAAAAACTCCTCCATTCCTTTTTCTTCGGTGAACATCTCGCGCAGTCGTATCCATCGATCGCGATCTGCCGCAACAGGGAGTGGCGCGGGAACCGTCGCCCCCTTTAGTCTTCCAAGGAATCGCCATTCCGGCAGTTTTAGCCAGGACATGTGTCTTCCCTCCTTTTATAGATGAACGTGATCTTTCGGCACTATATACCTACTAGAGGTAATCAAGCAAACGTTCATACCCCAATCCATTAAAGAGTTCGAACCCCCACGCAACCAGCAAGTTCATATTTCCTGTAAGCATCAATGTACCGCCAAGCACAAGTCCGATACCGCCCACTATTGAGACCACTCTGACAAAGCCTGAGAGCTTCGCAAGAAGTACACTTGCCTCTGCAACCGCACGAGCAACTAACAGAAATGGAATGGCTAAACCGAGACTAAAGACACCAAGCAATACCGCTCCATACACGACGGTCGCTTGGTTACTGGCGATAAGGAGCACGGTACCCAAGATAGGACCGATGCAGGGACTCCACCCCACTGCAAAGAGCGCGCCAATAAGCGTAGAGCTTGGCAATGTGCCGAGACGCAAGAATGAAGGGAGGCGAACGTGGCGTTCCCGATTGACGAACGATACATTGATAAGACCAAGCATGGTGAGGCCAAAGAAGATGACTATAGCTCCTCCAACTTTCGCAATAAGACCACGCCATGGTCCAAGTAAGGACCCTAACACTCCTGCAGAAGCACCGAGAAGAATAAAGATAAGAGAAAAACCAATAACAAACGCTAACGCGTTGCGCATAACTGCGCGCCGCGCTTTGCGACGTGCTGCAACATCAGTTTGAGAAAGCGCATCAAGCGGTACGCCTGCGATGAACGCGAGGTAGGCTGGCACGATAGGAAGCGTGCAGGGCGCCAGAAACATCAGGATTCCTGCAATAAAAGCTCCAATAAGGAGCGGTATCTCGAACATTCCGCTATTTTAACTCGTTTTTCAGTCTCCTGTGTTTTAGTTACAAAGAACGCACCTAATTACTCTTAAAGAATAAGACTATGAAAGAACTAGTAATCGGCGCATTTAGCGCCCGTGAGGACGCAGAAAAAGCAATTAATCGACTCCATCGAGAAGCGATGATTGGAGATGACGAAATTTCTTATATATACCGCTCTGCAAACGGTCGCGTGCAGGAAGTAGACACAAGCCGCGTGAGCTCGAGCAGACCAGCTGAAGGCGCTACACGGGGTGCAATAACAGGCGGCGCACTGGGTGGAGTCGCAGGACTTGCAGTCGCTGCAGGTATGCTGCCTGTACTTGGACCCATTGTGGCAGCCGGGCCGCTCGTGTCTGCATTAGGACTCGGCGCAGGTGCACTTGGCACTGGAGCCGCAGGAGCAGTAACGGGTGCTGCAGCAGGTGGCCTTATTGGCGCACTCACTAGTTGGGGTATGGATGAAGAGACTGCACTACGCTACGAAGATCGGGTACAAGCGGGAGACATATTGGTGAGCGCACATACAGAGGATTCTGATAGCGCTTCGCAAATCATGGAAGAATGTGGAGCAACCTATGTTGAGAGTGTTACCCCTGCCCTCTAACTGTTAGTTAGTGTGCCGCGGCAGCCATTGCAACCTGGTGTTCTGGGGTATTTTTAAGCCCGCAGTTTTTGTACTTTTTCCCGGATCCACACGGGCATGGATCATTGCGACCAGCCTCTTCTCCAGGCTGCGGAGGCGCCGTGACAATTGGTGTTTGTGATTCTGCTGGAGAGTCAGTCATCTTCTCGAGTGACTCAAATAATTGACCGCGGAAGATTTCCTCCATCTCTTTATAGAGCCGTGTACCCTCTTTGCGGTATTCAGTTAAAGGATCGCGCTGACCATAGGCACGCAGCGATACTGAGCCGCGTAGATACTCCATACTCTCGAGATGTTCTACCCACAAGAGGTCAAGCGTACGTAGCGCTAAACGGCGTGCTCCTTCCAAAAACTTCTCTTCACCAAGCTCTTCAGTCTTTCGGGCAAGCATCTCTTGCGCTTCTGTACTCTCTCCTGCCAACTCCTGCAAAAGCTCTGCGATAGCAGGAGGTCTGCCCATGAGCATCTTCGTACGACGCTCATATATAGCACGGCGCTGTTTATCAAGAATATTGTCATACTCCAACACCTGTTTACGTGCATCGAAGTTAAAGCCTTCTATCTTGGTCTGGGCACTCTCGAGCGCACGCGAAACCATCGCGTTTTCTATCGGCTCATCCTCAGCAATACCAAAGCGGCCCATCATAGTTTTAAGTGAATCAGGGGCAAAGATGCGCAAGAGGCTATCCTCAAGCGATACAAAGAAACGAGTCTCTCCTGGGTCACCCTGGCGTCCCGAGCGGCCACGCAACTGGTTATCAATACGGCGCGCCTCATGGCGTTCAGTACCAACCACAAACAAGCCTCCTAGGTTCTTAACCTCTTCGTATTCTTCTTTAGTGGCGGTGGCACCACCGAGCTTAATGTCGACACCGCGACCGGCCATGTTGGTAGCAACGGTCACCTTACCCTTCTCTCCTGCGCCGGCGACAATTTCGCCTTCACGTTCGTGATTCTTTGCGTTGAGGATTTCGTGCGGGACACCTTCGCGCTTAAGAAAAGCGGAGAGTAATTCGTTTTTCTCAATCGACACGGTACCAATAAGGACTGGCTGCCCTTTCTCATGGAGTTTTTTCACCTCACGTGCAAGAGCGGTAAATTTACCCTTCTCTGTTTGGAAGATAAGATCGTTGCCGTCTATGCGGGTAACTGGCTTATTTGTCGGCACCTCAACCACCTCGAGTTGATATACCTTATAAAACTCTTCGGCAGATGTTTTAGCGGTACCCGTCATGCCAGCAAGGCGGTCGTACAGGCGGAAGTAATTTTGGTAGGTAACAGATGCGTAGGTACGGCTCTCGCGCTGAAGGGGAACACCTTCTTTTGCTTCAATGGCTTGGTGCAACCCTTCAGACCAACGACGGCCAGGCTGTAGGCGTCCGGTGTTTGGATCAACAATGATGATTTCTCCCCCTTGCACCACATACTCTTGATCACGACGGAAGAGTGCTTTGGCACGCACCGCAGTCTCAAGATGGTGTACGAGCTTAATCCCGCCCTCGGTGTAGAGATTGTCTATACCTAGTGCCTTTTCGGATTTGGTAATACCATCGTCGGTTAATTGAATAGCGCGACGCTTCTCGTCGATCGTGTAGTCTTTTTCGGCTTCAAGTGAAGCAGCAATACGGGAAAAGCTTCGGTATAAATCTTCGGATTCAGTTGTGGGTGCGGAGATAATGAGCGGCGTGCGGGCCTCGTCAATTAAGATAGAGTCAATTTCGTCCACGATAGCAAAGACATGACCTCGCTGGCGGATGTCACGTTTTTCAAACGAAATATGGTCACGCAAATAGTCGAAACCAAACTCTGAGTTGGTACCGTATGTGATATCTGCTTCATACGCTTCGGTGCGCGTGCAGGGACGCAAGTACTCGTGGACCACACGGAATGAACCAACCTCATCCACTTCTTTATCTTTATTCGTGTGTGAGGGATCGTATCGGAAGCTTTCGTTCTGACCAATGATGCCAACCGACATGCCAAGCGCGTGATATACCTGTCCCATCCACACAGCGTCACGACGAGCAAGATAGTCGTTGACCGTGACCACATGCACACCTTTAGCCATTAACGCACCGAGATATGCCGGAAGTGTTGCTACTAAGGTTTTACCCTCGCCGGTTTTCATCTCGGCGATGCCGCGATTCCAGAGCACCATACCGCCGATAAGTTGCACGTCGAAATGACGGAGTCCTAAAGTACGGCGAGCAGACTCACGAACCGCAGCAAATGCATCAGGCAGAAGCTCATCCTGCGACTCCCCTGCAGCAATACGGTTGCGGAAGGTATGGGTGAGTGTTTTAAGCTCCTCGTCAGAAAGGGCTTGGTATTTACCCTCAAGCGCGTTGATAGAGGCCACACGCGCAGAAGCGTCTTTTAGCAGCTTTTGGGACGGGTCCCCAAAGAGACCTTTGAGCGAAAACATGGCATGGATAGTACCACAGATAGAGGTTTTTTGCGCACAGAAAAACCCCCGCCGTCGATTGGTGAGGGTCTTTCTGATCGAGAGGATCTCGTACGGCAGATAACCGTACGAGTAGCGCGTTAGCGGCGCTTCTTTGCTGCTTTCTTTGCTTTCTTTTTCTTTTTTGCCATAGTAGTTGCGACTAGGTCGCACATTTGGGCTGCGCACCGCTCGACCGTGTAGTTTTGACGCGCCCTAGGACGACGCAAATACACTCAACGATGCTCTAGGAGTAAGTATCGAACATTAAGTCTGCACTTACAATGAATATTATTCATTGTGTGTGGATAACTTTTTTATTTTTTAAAAAATATTTTTAAAAAAATTTGTATGCACCGAGTGGGAAGCGGATGCGAGCTCCAAAACATTGTCTTAATGTGAGTGCAGTCGCTCCCCACTCGAAGCACACTCCCTTGTAGTATAAACCGCAAAAATGTAATCCCAAAAACGACGAACTCCGCCGAGGCGGAGTTCTTCGTAAGACTGTGTTTTGTTAAGCCAGCATCCTGGCACTCACATGTTTTAGTGTACTCTCTACTCCTTACCCGTCAAGCTAGAGAGAAAGGAGGCCGCTCTGTATTTGCTGAATAATTTGCTCAATTTGAGTGGTAAGTGTTGGGCGAATAGCAGGGATCGTGCGGAGTATCTCAATGGCTTTCGCTTTATTGCCGGCCTTGAGATACAGCTGTGCGAGTCCTACACGGAGGTTCACGTCTTCAGGACTTTTATCGATACGAAGCTGCCAAATTGCCACTGCCCGGTCATATTGACGGGTTGCGGTATAGATCGAGAGGAGTCGATCATCGTCAACAATTAGATCACCAAGATGCTCCTGAATATGTAGATCGGCAGCTCGTGTATCACCAGCAAGATACAGCGCTTGTGCGTACATAAGGCGCGCCAGTGTGTACTCAGGCGCAAGACGCCATGCTCGCTCAAATGTCTTAAGCGCTTCATTAACATCCCCTATCTCAAGTTGCATACCACCCAATTGGAAGAGAAGTTGCTGCTTTTGTGGAGAGAGCGCAACTGCCGAACGCGCATACTCAAGTGACTTCTTCTCATCCCCCAGTGCGTTGTACAGACTCGAAAGGAAGAGTTCTATACGCGCATCATCTTTACGCATCGCCACAAGCCGCTCCCCCGAAGAAGTTGCGAGCGCAAATATGTCATCGCGGAGCGCGGGATCAACGGCACTATTGCCTGCAGCAGCAGAGGCAAATTGCATGAGCTGCTCTACCGACTCTTGATACCCAAGTGCTGTGTATGGCCACACTGTGCTATTGATTGCTGCTTGGTAGTGAGTGAAAGCAACGTCAGGAGTGCTTGAGACGGCGGCAGTTAAGTGGCGTGCGCGCGCAATACCAGGAGCATTTAAACTCCAGCTTGCAACAAGCATCACCACAACAAGCGCAGGGGCAACGACCGATAGTGCACGATCGGAAACTGGTTGAGTAAACAGAATACGGCTTGGCAGCTCTTTGCGAGAAAGTCCGTGAATAAACGCCAGCAAGACCATAAAGAAGATGGCTGAGCCTAAGTTGTCGAACACAAACATGTTGTTAAACGCATAGGCTGCCAAAAGTCCAATGAGTGCTGCTTGTTGCGGGATATTGAGAGCTGAACGCAGTATTACCCACGCCGCAAGTGCATAGAGCGACAGGTAGAGGAGAAATGCCGGCACACCACCTGCAACCAAATAGTCGAGGAACTGGTTGTGCGCCCGATCAAACCACGCCTCTTGGATATACATCTCTGGGCGATAATTCGCATTAAAGATGTAACTAAAGTTCTCTTGCCCCCAGCCCGTAATAGGGCGCTCCAAGCCGCCCGAGACAGCCATCGGCCAAATGTTAAAAAGACGCGAACGAGTAGTTGGGTCATTAACCGAGATCGAGGCAAGACGGGCAAGGGTTTCAGAGCTTTGGACAATTGGTGTATCGCGCAACACCACAAAGAGTCCTGCAAGGACGACTATGCTGGTAAGGCCGCCGAGAGCCCATTTGCGCAAGGACGCATACTCGCCTGCAGAGCCGCGCACCGCAACATAGATTGCCGCAATAATAAGACCCCCCACAAGACCCAAGAGTGCACCTCGGGTTTGGGTGTAGTAGATACCCATTGCCTGCAACACCAATGCAATACCGTAAAAGGCCTGCATACCACGCGACACTCGCTCACGAGAAAGTAAATAGAGTGTCAGGAAGAAATGGATGAGCATGTACACCGCCAAGTACGTTGCGTTACCAAAGTTAATGTCGGCACGAGCTCCCGACTGAGAGCTAATAGGCAGAGCCCCCATAATCTGCAGGAGCGCCAGAAAGCCTATATATGTAGAAGCGCCAACTGACGTGGTAAGGAACTTGTCCCACAACTTAGATTGCGTAAGTACTGCACCTGCAATAACAAAGAAGACAAACAAATGCACTAACCCGACGTACCCTTCCATACGCTCAAAATTGGACCAAAAACTCTTTAGAGGATCAACCGAGAGTAACGTTGCAAGCCCCATCCACACCACAAGACCGCCAAGTGCGTAGAGAACGTGCGACGCACGTGGCCGAAACTCAGGACGTTTCAATGCTAAGAGCACATACAGAATAAGTGCTATTTCAACCAAAATACGGAAGACGAAATTTTTACCCGTGATATACGGGAAGAACATGTTGAAAAACGGGATATAGGTCATGGGCTGAGTTGCCCAATTTGCCGCACCATCAGCTATTACAAAAGGTACAAATAGTACTGCAAATAATGCTCCCAAAACCCCCCAATAGAGGTACGTGTCATATCTCATACGGAGGAACTATAGCATAGGTTGTCGAGTTATACTGACCGCATGCTAGCTCACGGAAAGGAGCGCTTAACCCGGCTTTTGCGGTGGTCGGAGCGCTATACCAAGACCGATATGCTCTATCTGGCGCAAGGTGGTTTTTGGCTCACTGTAGGACAAGTCGCTGCGGTTGTTATGAGTTTTACCCTAGCTGTTGGCTTTGGCCATTTGGCAACTCAAGATGCGTATGGAAACTACAAATATGTCCTTACCGCAGCAGCGCTTATCGGCGCCTTTTCGTTAACAGGACTTGGGACCGCTATTATCCAAGCGGTAGCTCGTGGAAAGGAAGGGGTGCTTCAACAAGCATGGAAACTTAATCTGCGATGGAGTTGGGGCATTACCGTTATCTCGCTTGCTGCAGCAGCGTATTACGGATTCGCTGAACAAAATCTTTTTCTTGCCACATCTTTATGTATTGTGGCTGTGTTATTACCGCTACTGAATGGTTTTACCCTATATGATCCCTATCTTATTGGGAAGAAAGATTTCCGCCGCAACACATTGTATGGGATTTTTGACTCGTTCTTCCCTACTTTGTTATTGCTTGGGGCTTTGTTTTTGAGTGACCGGGCTATCGTGTATGTAGCAGCGTACTTTATCGGTATGACAGCCCTTGCAGGCATCTGCTACTGGCTGACTATCCGCCACGCACGCAACAATGAACAAGAACCTCAGCTGCTGCATTACAGTAGTCATCTGAGTGTTATGGGTTTTATAGCGACTATCGCGGACAAGATTGATAGTCTGATGATCTTTAACCTTCTCGGACCGGCACAGCTTGGTGTATATGCCTACGCAATTGCTATACCAGAGCAAATAAAAGGTATGTTAAAAAACCTTGTGCCACTATCGATGCCAAAGTTTGCAGAGCGAACGCTTGGGGAAATCAAACAGACGATCTGGAAACGGATCTTTGTTTTAGCCGGAGTGCTGGGGGCAGGTATTACCGCCTATATCGTCGTAGCGCCATATCTATTCAGCGTATTCTTCCCTGTTTATCTAGACTCGATACCATACTCCCAAGTCTATGCTATTTCACTCCTGTTTATTGCGTGCACAGCACCTCTGATGGCGGCCCTCCAAGCGCATCAAAAAACTAAAGCACTCTATATTGCAACCAACGGGAGTGCCGTGCTGCTCTTGCTGCTCTTGCCGCCTCTTACTATCATGTATGGGATCTGGGGTGCGATCATAAGCCAATTCATCTACCGGGGCGTACGTATGAGTTTAGCGGTGTGGCAATTTTCCCGACTGCATAATTAAATATGGATAAGACACAGAGGTTTCAGGAAGAAGAATATTCCTTTCCCTACCACCACGCGGTAGAGATTGAGCCTTTTTCTCAAACAAAATACGTTTGGTGGGGATACCGCTACGCCCACCGTATAGAAATGACCCTTGCCGAACTCTCAAAACGGACATGGAATTCGCTCGTCGATATTGGCTGTGGCGACGGCAAGTTGACGTACGAAATTACGAAACGATTTCCTAACCGACGCGTAGTTGGAACAGACTACTCGGAACGCTCTCTGCGTTTTGCGAAAGCTTTCTGCCCGGAAGTAGAATTCCTTTCGCAGACCAGTGAGGTTTTCGACTCCTTTGTTCTTATGGAGGTACTGGAACATATTCCCCTCGGAGAAGTAGATTCTTTCTTACATTCAGTATCGGCAAATCTTAAGCCTGGAGGATTTGGCATAATTACTGTCCCTTCCGATAATCTGCCGCTACAGGATAAACACTACCAACACTTCAGCGACACAACACTACGCACTGTTTTAGAAAAACACTTCACGGTAGAGCGGATCGATTACGCACAAACACCCGCACCGACCATTGCGCGACTCTTGGCAAATCGCTTCTTCATCCTTAACTACCAACCCCTCATTTCCTATTTATACCGACAATATACGCGCACCCATATGCACGCCACATCAAAAAATGGTCAACAGCTCTTTGCGGTTGTAGTGAAAAAAAATTAACGTAATAGACCTCGCAGTAACGATACCGCACGCTGGATATTCTTTTTAAACACATTCCCCTTCGTCTTATCGGTGCGAAAAAATGCAGCCGAAAGATATTCGCGTTGGTCTGCGGTACGTTTTGGAGTGCGCCAATCGCCGTACTGATATTCAAGAAACTTCTCAGGATTGCTGGGGCACTTAAAAGTGCGACCTAAAAACTCGATTTCGCCCAACGTATCGAGGAAAGGTGCGGGGATCTTCCACAGACTGCGTACCCACATATCATCTTCTTTATACCAACTGCATACGGTAAAAGACGATACCTCGGCCGGCATATATTTAGCCATGTCGATCTTAAAGTTCTCATAGTTATCGTCGACACGAAATACCTCAAACCCGCCTGCAGAAAAAAGGGCGGCAAGTTCCTGGGCGCGACCTTTAACGCCATCTGCAAAAACCCCTATCTCAATATCCCAATCCCACTCAATAAAATCCTTCTCGCGCATTGCTCCAAGGAGTACTCCTCCCCACAAAAAACAAGGGATATTTGCTTTATCGAGCACATCGCACATTTCAAAGAACGCCTTGCGGCGATATTCTAACTCTTCAGGAGTGCGGGTGCGTATTTTGTCCGTGGTCATAATGCTCTTATAGTATGTTCATATATAGCTGTTGTATATCCTCTTTCGAAAGCGCTCTCGGATTGTTGCCAAGACGCTCTGGATCTACACCGTCGGATAACGATGCGGCGTCAGACCTTTTAACGCCAAAGCGCGAGAGCGGACCGACGTCACAGTGTCTAAGCAGCGACTCAATATCCTCGGCAGAGACAGGCAACATCACCTTGTTTATACGCATAAGAGGCGGCATTAAAAGTGCGGCGGCAATACCATGCGGAATACCAAAGCGATATGTAAGCCCGTAGGAAAGTGCATGGGCTGCAGTAGTCTTACTAATAGCAATAGCTTTGCCCGCACAATGCGCACCACGTGCAAGCGAATCAAGCGCAGCAGGATCTCGCGTGTCGACTGCGGTTTTAAGTGTCGGTACAACAAGTTCGAGCGCCTCTGTGGCGTATCCTCGAGATTCATTAGTTGCGCCCTTAGCCCACAGTGACTCAAGCGCTTGGCAGAGCGCATCAAGCCCGGAAGCAATAGCGGCTGTACGCGGAGTCGATGCAATAAGCAGAGGATCGATAATAGCGTAGGTCGGTAAAACCTCAGGACCATCGAGCGATGTCTTTACCCCTGCTTTATATATAACTGCAAAAGGTGTTGCTTCGGCACCGCTCCCTCCTGTGGTTGGAACCGCCACAAGCGGCACCCTATTACCCATAGCGTTGATAGCTTTTGCAGCATCCAGCACATGGCCACCTCCCACTGCAACAACAAGGTCAGGTGCGCATTTTTTATAAACCGAAAGACCTTCTGTTACATGCTCCTCGAGCGTGAGTGCACCAAGCTCGTCAAATCGTGTGACAGCAAGCGACGCAAGTATTGGCGCAAGAACCGCTTCGGCTCCAGAAGCTTGGTATGAACTCTTCCCCACCACTAAAAATATTTTTTGTGCGTTGTGTTCCGCAATGATTTCGGAGAGACGCGCAAGTGCACCCGCGCCAATATACTCAGTTTGTGCCATGGAGATGATCAATAAATGATCGCTTATTTTGCGCAGGAGTTTCTGCGGGGCGCGCAAGATCTTTGCGCGACTCAAGATTAACCATAATCTCGAGCAGGTGCGGACCTTCTGCATTTTTATACTCACCTATACGTGATCCAATTTCATTTACGGTAGTTGCAGTGGCGGTGGTATAACCACAAGCGCGCGCCACCGCAGGAATGTCGATAACGCCCGCAGCAGAAGGCTGCCCCCCGACCGACTCGTGCGCTTTGTTGTTAAGTACAATGTGTAGAAAATTGTTTGGCTTAACCAACCCTGCGGTGGCAAGAGCACCCATGTGCATAATAGTTGCACCGTCGCCATCGAGGCACACGACGCGTCTGTCTGGTTTTTGACTCGCAATACCAAGTGCAATTTGGCTTGCGTGGCCCATAGAGCCAACGGTAAGAAAATCTTTAGTTGGTTGTCCTGTGCGTTTACGCACCTCATACAGTTCACGAGAGATTTTGCCAGTCGTACTTACCACAATGTCGCGCTCGTTAAGTGCTGCAATAACTGACTCGATTGCAGCCTCGCGCGTAAGTGCCACTGCTGCAGGCGCCTTAGTTGTTGGGTATGCACTAAATGCGTCTGCATGCACCACAAGTGCAACCGGACGACTCTCTGCTTTAGCACGTTCAATAAGCGCACCTACCTCGTCTAACTTATCGGTGCGAGGAATTTCGAGTATGTCGAGAAGCGCAGGCGTAATGCGGCCTTGTTTTATATGCTGCGGTTCGTCTTTAACGCCTGGTTCGCCACGCCACCCAACAATAAGCAGCATAGGTATCGCGTACACCTCTTTGTCAGCGAGCGAAGTAAGTGGGTTTACCGCATTACCCAGACCAGAGTTTTGCAAATACACTGCAGGCACCGCCCCTGTTGCTAATTGGTACCCTGCAGCAAGCGCAATAGCATTACCTTCGTTAGCGGCAGTAATATGGTGCGTGCGTGGGACAGTCGCTTCGATGCAGGAAATAAATTCCTTCAGCAAGGAGTCAGGGACACCGGTAAAAAACGTAATACCTTGACCCGCAAGCGTATCGAGAAATTGTTTAGGATCCATTGTTCTTGCGCTCAATCAGCGTCAAAATCTCAGAGATTGGCATGCAAAGCTCCTGCGAGGCCTCAGTTGCACGACCATGATTTAGGATAGTCTGCGCGGTCTTAACCATAGCCGGATAGGCACTGCGCAAAAGATGGTTTGCGTAGATAACGACCGAGACACCTGCTTTATGCAGCTCATCTTCAGTAATCGTGTCGTAGGTGCTGGGTACCGCCACCAAAGGAACCTTGTTTTTTAATTTGACGTACTCGCGGCAAAACGAAAGCACCTCTTTGGGGGACTTCTCTTTGGAGTGGATCATAATACCGTCTGCACCAGCGTCGATATATATTTTTGCACGCTTGAGTGCGTCTTTAACACCTTTACCAGCGATCATGCTCTCGAGCCGGGCAATGATCATAAGGTCGGGCGTAACCTGTGCTTTTTTGCCCGCACGGATCTTTTCTGCAAACGCTTTCGGATCGGCCAGCTCTTGTTTAACTGCTGTACCAAAGAGGGAGTTTTTCTTTAGACCTTGTTTGTCTTCGATGATGACTGCCGAGACACCGAGGCGCTCGAGCGTACGTACGGTGTATGGAAAATGCTCGGCCAATCCACCAGTATCGCCGTCATATACCAACGGCTTGGTAGTTATCTCAAGCACATCGTGGATAGTGGTGAGACGTGAAGTCGAATCAACCAGTTCAGTATCAGGCTTACCTTTAGCGGTCGAGTCGGTAAGAGAAGAGAGCCACATAAAATCGAACTCCTCTTTTTTATTGTTCTTACTCACCGATACATGTTCGACAATAAGCCCGGTAATACCGTTGTGCACCTCGATACCGCGAACAATTGGTTTAGTGCCAAGCAAGCGGCGAAAACGTTTAAGACGAATGTCTGGTGTAGTACCCACCTCTTTAAGCGCGTTGTTAAGTGCAGTGGAAGATATGTTGCTGGTGTAAGCTGGCTCAATAAGTTTGCCACCCCACTTTTCTAGTGTGTCTATAACCTGCTGGCGAGTCTCGCGTTGCACACCACCTTTCCAATCGTCACCATGGACGACAAAGTCAGGTTTGAGCAATTTAAGGTTTGGCCGATAATCGAGCGTCGTTTGCGGGATAACGCGCGAGACACCTTTAATACTCTCTACTACAATGCGGCGCTGCTCATAGCTCATGTACGGCAGACGTTTGTAGCTTGCAATTGCCTCATCGGTAAGCAAACCAATCACTACCTCGCCCAATTTGGCTCCCTCTTTAATGATATTAAGATGCCCCGGATGTACGAGGTCGGCACTCATGCCTATATATGCCACTTTTTGTTTGTCCCCTTTTTTCGCCATAGATATAGCCTTTTGACTAGGCCATCATACCCTAAAACCCTTATTTTTGCAGCTTAGTTACGAGGAAGTAGCCTCGAAGGTCATCCGATGCGGAGAAAGGCCAAGATTTGGAAGACGCTTAACGGTGTATCCTGCTTGTACCAATATTTGTGTTATTTCATCCTCGGTATAAGTAGAAAAACCCTGCTCCTTACGGATACGGCGATAATCGGAAAAGAATGTCTTTATAAGCCCCATGAGCGCGTCGAAAAAGAAACCGTGTTTGAATCCAGCAACAAAGAGCGCCCTAACGTCAGCAATCATCCCCGTATCAGGCCGCACAATATCGCCCAAATACAGCGTGCCACCTGGAGCAAGATAGTGTTTAAGTTCGCGTACTAATATTGCGGCATCGGCTTTTGAGACATACTGCAATACTGAAAAAATAAGAATACCGTCTACACTCCCGGGACCCATCTCGGTAAGCGAGTCGACTACGCGAACACCCGGCGTAGCACCCCAACGAGTATGTGCGCGTGCCGCAACATTAGGGACCGGATCATACAGAACGACCGAGATACCGCTTGCAGCAAGTTCTCCTGCCGCCCATGCATCACCACATCCATAATCAAGAAGTGTATACGGACGCTTCCCCCCCACCACACGCTTGATGTTATGCGCGAGAGTATTATAGTACGCCTGCATATGTCGGGGTGACACATACACGCTTTGTTCCCCATTCCAAAAATCTACCCAGTTAGCCATACCTATGATCTAAAGATAACAAACCGCATGATTAGAAAGCTCCATGCAGCTATTGCAAGAAGGATAGCGAACTCGGCCGCCATGTACCACATACCATACTCCTCAACCAACAGATGCAACAAGTATGCATTTGCAGCGAGATTAAACACGTTCATTATCAAAAAAAGTTTAAGTTGTGTACCTACACCATGTGTGGAGCGGTCACTAAATGTCCAAAACTTTTGCAGAGTAAAGCTAACAAAAAACGCTACCATCAGTGCCGCAGTCGCTGCAGCGATATACCACCAGCCGAATATCTCGGCAAAAAGATAAAGCAGCGAGAAATCAACTGCTGCCACAATGGTACCTGAAACAAGATAGCGCAATACCATACGCACAATAGGCAGGCGCGGAAGCGAAGCACCGCCCCGATACGCAGCTAAGAGTTCACGCAAATCGTTACTACACACCAGTGCATGTTCCCGAGCGCGCCATGGTGAGTAATGCCATGCAATATCTGCGCGACCTTCCCGCCAGCGTATCAATTCGGTCTCGGTTGCAATGCCAGGATGTACCCCTATCTCGACATGGTGCCCTGAAGCAACCTGTGTCAGACCTGCCCGTACAGCCGCATATGTCATACGCCCCGAATGCATAACACCGAGAAACGTATCAGGTGCTGTAAGACCAGCTTCACGAGCGAGTGCACGATTACGACGTCCGAGAAACGAGAGCACAATTCGTGCAAATGCGTGGACACCTATTAAGGAGCCAAACGAGCTGGGAGCAAAATACCATGGCTCGGCGGATATACGCACGCGGGATATGCCCGGCAACGTAAGCACTTCGTCAAACACAAACGGGATCATGTGCGCATGCTGATGACCATCAACTGCAGAAACGGAGAGATTGTGTGGCGCAAGGAGGGCACGAATGCGATCAAGCTGCGCACGAAGCTCAAACCCCACCTGTGCACGATACTGCGCTTTAACCGCACTAGAAGCGTACACATAATGCAACCATAGTGATGCAACTGAATGGCGGAAATTGCCTACGCCATCGACCAGGAGCGGGATCATATCACTCGGAGAAAGTGCCTTGCCTTCGGTGAGATTGAGATGCACTGCAAGTGACGCGAGATTAGCGCGCGGTACATACCGCACTACGGCATCCTCCAGCGCTTCGCCATTTGCGAGCATACTCACTCCCGTGAGAACCCCTTGGTCAATACACTCAAGAATAGTCGTATTGATCGCCGACGAGAGGCCGTAGTCATCGGCGATAACATCAATGCGAATCATAGTTCCTCGCGGACAATATACGCAGGACGATTTTGAAGTTCTTTATACATGGTCACCTGATACGTAGACATGAGTCCAAAGATAAAGATAAGGAAACCGTTGTTCATGATAATAAACCCGGCAAGGATTGCGGCGCCGCCGAAATAGTCAGTCGCCGTAATAAGGCGGTGTAAAAACATAAATGCAGTGAGGAGTCCACCAAACACAAAGATGCACGCACCCATAAACGCAATAAAACGGATTGGTGTCATGCTAAAGGAAGTAAGTCCGACCCGCGCAAGGGAAATCATTTTGCGGAATGAATAGGAAGAATTGCCGTGCACACGCTCACTGGGCTCATACGACACTACCGCAGAGCGAAATCCAAGCCAGTTGACGAGACCACGATAGAACTTATTCTTCTCCGTCAGTTTATTGAGCTCATCGACGACACGACGATCAATAAGACGAAAGTCGGCAGAACCTGGCTCAATGGTGATTTCGGAGATTGTATTAAGAGCACGATAGAAAAGATGAGAACTCAATCTTTTGATGTACCCGGCGTGCGCAGCGTCGGCACGTTTTGTATTAACTACTTCATACCCTTCGCGCCAGCGCTCAATAAGTGTCGGTATGAGCTCCGGCGGATGCTGTAGATCACCGTCGAGCATAATAACCGCCTCGCCCGTTGCCGCGCGCAAGCCCGCCTCGATAGCCGCTTGATGGCCAAAATTACGGGCGAAACGAATACCTCTGACACCCAGCGTTTTGATACGCCCCCACGTATCGTCACGACTCCCGTCGTCTATGAAAATGTATTCGAACTCATATTCAGGCAGCAAAAGAGCCACCGCACTGAGACGCCGGTGCAAAAGATCAACATTTTGACCCTCGTTATAGGAAGGAATAATGATTGAGATACGGGAGGTCATTGTAATTCTAAGATTCGGTAATTATTGATCGATCGCGCGAGGGTGTAGCGTGCAAAGTCGCCCGGGCGTACCTCGTAAAGACCCTTGTCCACTATGGTGACATCAGCCCCGCCACTACGGAGCACCTCGAGCTGCTCTTCACCTATCTGCACCCGGGCATGAGCGTCAATATACTGGTAAAAGTTCTTCGAGGGAAGGAGGATCGCAACTTCAGGGACATTGTATATAAAGAAGGACGTATCGGAATCATAGGCATGTAATAGAGCGGCAAGATTGCGCACACGATGACTATCGTAATATTGCGCAACGAAGGAACCACTCAGGAGTTGCGAATACTGGAAGATCACCATTACAGCTAGTGCCACTGCTGGTATCCATGGTGTTTGTAAAAGCTTCGGAAGTACGAATCGTATCCGATCAAAAAGGACAATGAGTGCTGCCGGAGCAAAAGGAAGCGCGACCGCTGCGGCAGGAAAGAGATAGCGGTACCAACCTTCAAGCCGCAAGAACGCCAAGATAATCAACACGCAAAAGATGAACCCTGCCAATTCTGCGGAAGAAACTCCGCTTCTGCGGCGAAGTGCCAACCCTATCCCCCACAACACAACAAGCATCAGCGTCATAAGCGGCGTCACATCGCTTACAAGCCGAACAATATTCGATTGGAGTGCTTGCAGAAGATCTATCTCGTATGGATTAGCGTAGTACGCGACAAGCGAACTGAGTGTCGCGTCTCCCCCGAATTGGGTGAGTATCCATATTGCAAGAACGGACATAAACCCAACAAAAGCGGCAGCTACACCTACAAGAGTGACTGGGACCGAGCGCCAGCGTAGCAACCATGTGAGCATAAGGGCAACCACAAACAATATGAATATCGGCTTCGATGCAAGAGCGAGGCCGCTCATAACACCCACAAGAAGGTAATATCGCCACTCTCGGTACTGTGAGCGCTCAAGCAACCACAACGAAAGCAATGCACACATAAGGAAGAGGAGTCCCGGAACTTCACCGAGGACACTTTTGCCGTTGCCGTACAGAAGCGGGAAAGACGCGAGCGCGAGCACTCCCCACGCAGCGACATAAGGATTGTGAATGCGGCGCACAAGAACATATGCAGCAACGCAAAAGAGTGCGATAAACAGCACCATAGGCGCACGGGCTGCCCCCACTGAATCCCCGAAGATCCATATCGAAGCGCCAACCGGGTAGATAAGAGGAAAACCCGCGGTCACGTATTGTGTGGATTCATACACGCCCGGTGCTACTTGCATAGATTGAACACCGCGCTCAGCAACACTCACAGCCGCTTGGAGATAGTACCCTTCGTCATACCACAGCGGCGGCGACTCAGTAAGACGGTACGTTGAAAATACCGCGACCAAACTGATTGCACACAGAATCAGCACATATTGAAGCCATGAGGTCATACACTCTTAAGCATACCGAGAATTTTGCCAGCACGTGCAGTCCAGGTGTATTGCTCCACCCGCTCTCGTGCGAGTGCTGCTTTGTTGGACGCTTCGCTATCCGCAACCGCACGACGAATACCCTCGGCAAGCGCACCGGAGTCGTCGGGAGAAACCAGATACCCACATGATTCATCAAGAACTTCCCGAATACTGGGAAGATCTGATGCAACGATCGGCTTTTGAGATGCCATATACGCAAAAAGCTTGAGCGGCGAGGTGAAACGCGCCGAAATAATGTCGGTTGCAGTATTAGGAAGCGCCAGTATATCGGCCGCAGCAAGATGGTCGGCAAGCTCACGATAGGGACGAAAACCGAGAAAACGCACTTCCGGATATCGAGTGCGCAAGGATTCAACCTGAGTAGGTTCGCCACCAATCGCGACCGCGAGCATGTCCTCAGGAAGGCTCGAAGCAGCGTTAAAAAAAGTATCACTCCCTTTCCATCCATCGAAACGACCCACATACATGACGATTTTTGAGTCACGCGGAAGATCGAGTTTAGTGCGCGCGGCTTCTTTGTCTAACGTATGCGCAAATGCCGCAAGGTCGATTCCATCGTACGCAACCAACATGCGCCCGGCAGAAACACCCCGTTCAATATAAAAGTCGCGCAAACCCTCGGAAATTACCACAATCCCTGCCGCACGTCTCGCAAGCATACGAGCACCAAGATTCCACGCACCGGTATGTGATTCCCAATATATGGGCGATTTGCACATATACGAAAGAACCAGCAATATCCACTCATCGCGGCCATAGATAACACTTTGTGCAGGACAATTAATTCGCCACGCAAAAACCAATGACTCGATAAAAAAACCAAGTGGCCCCCAGGAAACAATATCGGGTACCGAGATGCGAATAGTTGGAATCTCAACGGAGAGCCTGTAATAATTGCGAGGTGTTTCGGTCACCGTTTTACGATCAGTGGTAACGAGCGTCACCTCAGCTCCTTGATGCATGAGGGCTTCGCACGTCTTTGCTATTTGCGCTCCGTGAGCCTTTTCGGTCGGAAAGCGGATGTTAGCAATATAGAAGAGACGCATACGCTAAAAAAACTTCTTTGCAAGCGCGAGGATACCTTGGCTCCAGGGAACGCGGTGTGACACGCCACTTGCACTCTTAAATTCGCCGCGATGTTCGAGGTACCATTCGTAGTTGCGGATAAGCGCCTGCTTATTTGAATACCGGGGCCGCCACCCTAATATCCGCTCGGCTTTTTCTATGGAAACAAAGCTGTCCTTGCTAGCAGTCTCATATACCCATTTATAGAGCGGTGAAAGTTTAAGTGCCTCGAGGATGCGCAAAGTCCAGATCATAGGAGCGGCAGGAAAACCACTTATTTTCTTACCGAAACCCGCACGATCGAGCACAGCCTGATAATCTTCGCGCATGGTAGTAAATTCCTTGGCTCCGATATTAAACACGTCGTTAACCCGCTCGCATGAAAGTGTTGCACACAAATATATGGCGTCACAGAGATCTTCAACATCAAGGAGTTGGTAGCGGTTGGCGCCGGAGCCAATCATAGGGAAACCTCTGCCATCTGCCGCCCAGTCATAGAAAAGCGCAAAGACACCGAGACGCTCCGGACCAATGAATGATTTCGGACGTACGATAGGCACGCACAATCCTTTGGCGCGATATTCACCACAGAGTTCTTCGGCCGCGATCTTTGCTTTGCCGTACTCCCCTACGCCGTCGAGCGTATCATCCTCGTCCAGAGGATGATGATCGGGAATACCGTACACAGCAGTCGATGAGACGTGCACGACCCGTGCGACCCCCGACTGCATCGCCGCCTTAAGTACATTGCGCGTACCGTCGATATCAGTCGAGCGAATGTCGTGAGGTTTGTAAAGCGGAAGCGCTGCAGCAGTATGAATAACTACATCGCTACCAGCCATCGCGTGTTTGAGCGACTCAAAATCACGGATATCGCCCATTACCGCAGTGATAGTGTCCTTTTCGGGGTAATCGAAAGGGGCGATATCGTAGGAGACAACTGTATGCCCCTGCGCCAGGAGATGTCGCGCGAGATTGATACCCAAGAAACCTGCCCCGCCGGTAACGAAATACCTCATCGTTGAGGACTATACCACGCTTTAGTCGAGTATTATGAAAGACATGATTAAGAGAGTCCCTCTTGAAATTGTCCTCCTTGGCATCCTGTTTATTGGAGCTGTCTTCCGTATATGGCAACTCACATGGGGGATGCCTCTTACTGGACTTATTTCAGACGAACATGACGCCTCTATGTTCCTGCTGAGGCTTTTTAGTGGCGTGCCTGTGTGGAATGAATTTATATCACCGTACCCTGCAGGCGTGATGGTCGCGACCATACCTGCATTTTTAGCAATGTCTGCATGGATAGCGATACAATCCAGAGGATTTTCTCCAACCGTGCTGGAGAATTACTTACTCCTCCATGGAACTTCAGAACTCATTCTCGCTGCACGTATTACTGCAGCTGCGGCAAGTACTGCCAGCATATATGCGATCTACCGCATCATCAGGCTTTTTGCAGAGCAGCGTTACGCAGTTGTCGGAGCCGCGATCTTCGCCACCTCACTTATACAAATAAATGTCGCTCATTGGGGCAAGCCACATGCACCAATGTTGGCTTTTTTTCTTGCGGCAGCGTATTTCGGACTGCACGCACGGCTTACGAATAATTCGCGGGTGTGGCTTATATCAGTAGCGTTCGCTTCAGCGGCCTTCGGTACTCATGTACTCGGAATTATTGCGTTTATCTGGCCAGTTATTGCATTACGAAAAAAGCGAGACATAGTACCAGGAGTCGCCACTGCCGCCGCGATAAGCATACCGCTCTATCTCATCAACTTTAAAGGAACAGCTGCCATGATATTGGGAGCCTTGCGGATGCATGGGGAGACTGGGGCATTCGCAGAAGCAGTTCCTGCCGATTCGCTTGTGGAGCGTCTCACTTTTTTATGGACAGATTGGGTAGCACTCGAACCCGCAACTGCCCTACTGTTTCTTGCAGCCCTCTGCACTCTCTATGCGGTCCGCCGCGACCACCATGTTCGACTCATGGCAATAGCGGCGATAGCGACCTATATAGTGTGGGTACTCGTGGCCGCTATGCCGGATACGGTGCGGTGGCTCGCACTACCTACCGCAGTTTTTACTCTGTTAGGAGTTGCGGTAATGCATGCGATTCGTGCACCAATATGGATTGGCATAGGGTGCGTCGTTCTCAACATGATCGGGAGTATAGCGTGGCTCTCGAACCTCACTGACCCGCCAGCACTTGTTGCACGAAACTGGATAGAGACACATATTCCGCGTGACGAACGTCTTGCTGCAGTTGGAATTGATATTGAATTACCGCTCAGTATGGAAGCGGCACAGTGGCATCTCTCTTATCCTGAACTTGTCGGCCGACCTGCCGGGGCGCGCATCCAGAAACTTGCACAAACAGAACTGCTCGGAACCTGGAACTATTATCATTACGCAACTGGAACACCCTCCATGGATGTGGTGTTGAGTGCAAGCTCCGGAGACGCATGCGAAACTCTTACCGCCCGCACAGACCGACATGTAGAAAACCCGACAAGCGTATTCTCACTCTTTACGCCGGAAACAGTCCATTTGTATGCGTGCCGCAGAAGTGGGCACTAAACTCTACTTATAAGAAATAAGCACAATTCCGATAAGCAGGAATCCCAAACCAAGGAAATGTGATATACCGATGGTCTCTCTCATATACAGCACCGAGGCAAGCGTAACGATAACGATTCCCCCCGCAACCATAATTGGATACCCCACCGATAGTGGAATACGGGACAATGCGAGCGCATAGAGCACGACATTGCATGCAAAAAGTGCGACACCGCCAAGAAGATACGGATTTTCAAACACCGCGCGCATTATCCCTGTCTCGCGCAATGCCGCAAATTGTGCGGCACCGAGCTTCAGCGCGATATTTGCCAACGCATTGAATAGAAGTGCCAGTATGAGTAGGATGTACCCCATTAGAAATAGAATACCGCGACCATCATCAGGAACCAAACAGTGCCCGCCGCAAGAAGTCCTGGGTCGGTAATAATAAGTCGCTCGGGCGATTCAGCCGACTCGGCTCCAAGACTCAGCTGCAAGTAGCGCACAATTCCGGAAACTACGGGGATGGTCGAATATACAGCAAGAGTCGAACCTTCACCAAGTACAGTATAGAGTGCATAAAAAGCGACCACGAGCGCGGCGCTCACGATAAGTATGGACTGAAGAAAGAGAGGTGAATAGTGCGCCAAGACCGCTCGCGAACGATCTTGCATACGCTCGGTATATCGTTTTGCGGCAATCATAAAGAGCGCGAGAAATACCACTGCGAGTGTGAACCATGCTGAAAGCGGGACGGACGCGGCAAGCGCCCCAGCGAGCATACGTGCGAAATAAAACCATATAAACATGAGCATCTCAATAATCGGCAGATGCTTGCCGTAGACGCTATAAAAGACTGAAGAGAGTGCGTATACACAAAGCACCGGAAGCGCGAGCGGCGCAAAGAGAAATGCAAAAAGCGCCCCAGAGAGAAATAGCGTGACCCCAAGGAATACCACTCCCTGGACCGTCACATCGCCGCGCGCAAGTGGACGGAAACGCTTGGTCGGATGTTCGCGATCGGTGGCAACATCTGCCATGTCGTTGGCGATATACGTCGCGCTTGAAATAAAACAGAAAGCAATAAATACCGCAGCGGTAGCCATGAGTGCCGCGGGATTGAAAACAGCATGAGCGAAGAAAAGCGGAACAAATATAAGAATATTTTTACTCCATTGTTCCGGCCGCAAACACTTAAAAAAATACCACGTCTGCCCTGCAACATCATCGATCGCATTAAAAATTTTATCGAGAATGGGTTCCTGAGCCGCAGTTACGCGAGCGACCCGTATGAACTCGGCTCCGGAAAAAAATGCCAACAGTCCGTCAGTGAGGTGCTTGTCGCCCACTACGATTACGTCCTCAGAAACACCACGGAGCACTTTTGGATTCGGCTTGCGATAGGAGGACTGAATGAGCGAAATACCAAGAGTATGCGCAACTGTGCGATTGCGCTCCGGCAGATGTTTGTTTGAAAAAAGAAATACCGTGTTACGCTCCTTGAGTTTAAAAACCGCCTCAACAACGTCCGGAGATACTGCACTCTCCCCTGCAGGCACCAACGTACCATCAATATCAAGCACTATGGTACGCCCTTCTCCTGCGCGAAATGCCCATTCAATAAAAGTCATGCGCTACAGAAATACCATAAAAAATGGTAAATGGCAAGATTAGCGAGATACCGAGCGCATGAAGCGCGCGCCGACAGTCTCGATATACACACCTACTACAAGAGCGATAATCGGAAACAGCGGAATAAGCATCCGAGTATAGGAAACGCACGCATTGAAGAGTGTCACCGCTAGGACCATGCCGATAAGCGGCAGTGCCATGAGTCGTGTGTGCGGGTCACGCATGAGTATATATGCGCCGCCCACAAACAACGCTGCCACAAACGCATGTAGTATGACTCCGAATGTGTAAATCGTACTTTCATACTGTGCTACTCCTGAACCAAAGAGTATGCCTGCAATCGCGCCATATGAATGACCCGTCCACACACGCGGAGCACACAATATCTGTTCGCGGAAGATTCCGAGAGTGCCGCGACGCTCAATGACTTCCTGCTGGAGAGCGACAACGTCGGCATAACCGTTAACCGTAAACGCATGAATTATGCGCCCTTCCCTGTTGAGTGAGTCGGTGAAGATAGCTCCCTCGGACTCAAGCGCTTCGTGTTCCTGCGGAGTACCGAGGCCGAGCACTATGTTGTATGCAGGACTCGAGCTGAGAACAAAAGAGCCAGTCAAGGCATAATTTCGAATAACCCACGGCATAAGTACTACCATGAGACACAGTGTTGCGAATAAAAAAGTACGTACCTGAGTTCGCCACTCTGTCCTCAGCAAATAATAGCTAAGGATGAACGGCGCCAATATGAGCCCTGAGGGTTTAATAAGAACAGAGACACCGAGTAGCACCCCCACCCATGCAGCGGCATAACGCGCAGGTGGATAAAAAATCATATACAGCGTAGTGCACAATACGAACGCATAGAACGTCTCTGACATTGTCTGTAGAGAATAGAGCCACAGATGTGGCTCAAAAAGAACGGCAGCGGAAAGCCCTATAGAAGTGAGGTGCGATAAGCCAAAACGCCGCATAAGGAGGAATGCGAATGCGCCGCAGCACACCACCATGACTTGTTGAAGAATAATGGCGAGCGTACCACTTCGATCAAACACGAACGTCGATGCTAAAAAAAGCGGATATCCCGGTCCGCGCAAAAGATCGGGATTTTCATCGGCCGGAGGAGCGATTGAAAATACTTTGTGCGAAAGCACATGCTCGGCGATAGTGCGATACTCAAGCGGATCTTGAACCGGCGAGATGCTTCCGGGACGTACAGTCGCCACAAAAATTGCAGAGAGTACATGGATTATGAGCACCGCCACAAGTACTCTGCGGAGCACATGATCCGTCCTAAGCAGTTGAAGAATCATAGAATAGCGTTGTGTTCTTTTGCCCATAGACGAAACATAACGAGCGACCAAATGAGTGGGGCAGCATATGTTTTGCCCTCGACGTGATCATTGAGTAATATACGAAGCTCATTGAAATTAAACAGTGCGTCGGTTTGTGGATGAAACCCCGGCGAGAGCGTTGTGCGAACTATCTTCTGAAGTGCGGGGCGACGCAACCATTTGGCAATAGGCGAGAAAAATCCGCGCTTGGGGGCATTAAGAATGTGCAGCGGCAAACGTGTAGCGAACGCCTCCCGAAGATGATGTTTGCCTTGGCGCAAAGAGTTGGGTAGGCGCGACGCATACTCGACAAGATCGTAGTTTAACAGCGGCACACGAGCCTCAAGCGCCGAGGCCATTGTGGCTGCATCGGTGCGAGCAAGTGCCTCATCAACGAGCCAGGATCGGCGATCGGCGTCCATAAACAATTGCGTAAAGTCAGAACTATTTGTGGTGAGGTACTGTGCGGCAAACTGTCTAGACGGTTCTGTTGAGATATACTCCCCCACTACCGCACGGCGAAGCTGCTCGTCTTTCTCAAACATAAAAAGTTCTACACGCTCAACTCTCGGAGGCGTATTGAGTTTACGAAGTACCGGCACAATATTTAGCAATGAACGAATAGACGGAGGGAGCATCTGATATCTATCCATCAATCGTGATAGTTTGTAACGCGGATATCCACCGAAGAGTTCGTCGCCACCGTCGCCCACAAGAGCTACCACAATATGTTTTCGTGCCTCTCGCGCAAGATGTAGCTGTGCAATAGCAGTAGCGTTGCCAATAGGTTCACTTGCCCGAGCTGCTTCAGGCAACAATTCGATAAAACGCTCTTCAGTAAATAAGATCTCGTGATGGTTAGTCTTATAGTGTTTGGCAGTCTGTGCCGCAAGGTCAGCGTCTGCATTAAACTTCGCAGCCTGCTCACTCACTTCTACCCCAAAACGTAGGGTAAACGTCTCTACCGTACCAGCTGCACGTGTGGCTGCATCGAGCACAATAGTAGAGTCGAGTCCTCCGGATAGAAAGAGTCCCACAGGCCGATCGGACACCAACTCAGACGCAACCGCTTTATCGATAAGCGCAGCTGTCTGTGCGAGAGAACCTTGCGCGGTTGGTATTAATGCCACCGATGCATACGTTTTAAGTGTAAGTACACCGTCTTTGACACGAAGATACGACGCTGAAGGGATTTTATTGACACCTTCGATGAGTGAGTGCGGTCCTGGTACATACCGTAGACGCAGATAATTTTTGAGCGAGTCGCGATTAATACGACGTTCGGGGAGTACGGGGAGTAATCCCCGGAGCTCGGAAGAAAAATAAACCTTCTCTCCTTTTTGACACCAAAGGAGTGGTTTAATACCCGACTGATCCCGCACTAAAAAAAGTTCCTGCGAAGCACTATCCCAAAGCGCAAAAGCAAACATACCGCGCAATTTTGCAAAGGCATCTGTGCCCCACTTTTCATACGCCGCAATAATGACTTCTGAATCGCCATTGCTTTTGTATTGATAGTCGGGCAATTGTGCACGAAGCTCTTTAAAATTGTAGATCTCACCGTTAAAAACGAGTGTCGTGCGTCCGGAATCTGAGTGTAGTGGTTGGTTTGCAGCCGCAGAGAGATCTATGATCGCTAGGCGGTTATGACCAAGTGTTATCGCATCAGAGTGCCAGAGCGCAGTACCATCAGGACCACGGTGAGAAGTAGCCACATTCATCGCAGCGACCACCTCCTTTGCATCGGGACCGCCCCCGACTATACCGTTAATAGCACACATAGATATAGATTACCGCGCGCAAAAGACGTACGAGAGTGGAAACTTGTCACGCCACGCAGGTCGAAGGGTAAGGATAAGAGCATCCAGGTTGAGAACCAACGGAAGGAAAAGAAGTTTCAACAACCTTGGCCACAGAAATTCGCTTTGATAGTAGGATGCAGTGAGAGGGCCGCGACCGACCGGCTTTACGACAATGTCAGTAAAACCAGCTTTTGTTAACAAGTCGCGCAAACCTTCATCGGTAAAGCGTACATAGTCGTGTGGGTCGGGATGGACCGCAACTAAAAACGGTACCACGCCAATGAACACTCGCTCGCGTTTTAATACGCGGCGGATCTCACGCAAGAGCAATTCGCGATTGTTAATATGCTCGAGCACATTAAAGAGAAGTACTGTATCGCAATAACCATCGGTAAGTGGAAGCGACGCTTCCTCCAAGTTGGTGACTATATCAGGTTTCGTATGCGGAAGATCGGCACTAATACGGCGATACCAGCGACGCGTTTGGAGATAGCGCCAATAACTTGGGTTAACTCCGCCCCCAATATCCAACACACGACCATACGCTTCATATGGAGTAGCTGCAAGATTAAAAAGGATACGGTTAATATCCTTTCCTTGGAGTGTACCGACAAGGATTTCCACCCACACGCGTGTACGAACGTACTTACCTATAACACCGAAGAGTAGCGCAACATGATAACGAACGATGGTGAGTTCAATTGAAAGAGGCATCGATTCGGCAAATCCATGGCGTAGATACATAGCAGGCAAACGCCACAATAAATACCCTGCAATAGTGCGCAGACGGAGATACGCCCAATACAGAAGTGCAAAAAAACCTGAGAGTTCAAATGTCTGTACTTCGCGACGTGCATAGGCACCGAGATATCCCCAATAGTTGGCAACCCGTTCTTGAGGCCAATGAAAGTTATAATAACTTTGCATGGTGCCGACAGGATATACAGATGTATCCCACGCAAGACGATCGTGGACCGGATTTTTAAAATATGCACCTACCGATTTGTTAACAAGACGAGTCTGATATGAAGGATAGGTAGCTTCGTATCGTATCTCACGACCATCAATAAAAATACGTGTTGGCATACGCCAAACATAGTGCGTAGGGTTTGAAAGAGCGGTGATAGCGCGGATTTCGGCAGAGACCTCAGGAGAAAGTTCATCGTCTGAGTCCATAAAGAAACGCCATGGCAACGTTGAAGTACCCATAGCACGTTGGCGCACCGCCGCCTTGTCCATTGCGCAGCGGGTATTAGACTCGTCGGTGTCGTATTGAGAAATTATTTTAGCACCAAATCGCTCCGCAATAACGCGAGTATCATCGGTAGAATTACCGTCGCAAATAATAATCTCCTCAAATTCTTTAAGCGAATTAAGGCACCGCTCAAGCCCATCGACCGAATTGAAGGTCAGGAGTGAGACCGAACACGGTATCTTTTGCCCGTTAGACATGCCTATACCATGACATAATTTTCTCAATTAGTCGAGGAATGGCGTGGTATTCACGAACATATTCCGGATCTTTTGACTCAAGATGCTTCAATGCAGGATCATTGGTACGGATAGGGCAGCCACACGCAAGCGCTTCAAGCACCACTTTGTCGAGCGACCCTGTCTCGCTCGTGTGTATAAGGCACGCTGCACTGCGATATTCTTCTCGCAACGGCTCCTGCTTCATAGCGCCAAGGAATACCACCTGTGCGCCAGCCTTTTGTGCATGCACTTCAAGCGCAGCACGCTCGGGCCCATCGCCCACAATACGTAGTTCTTTACCCTCTTTCGCTGCAGTATCGATTGCACGATCATGGCGCTTGCTATACGTTAAGCGGCCCACTGAAAGATAGTGTGTGCCGCGAACAATTGAAGTGCCGGGAGTGAAAAAATCAGTATCAATACCATGGCCCATAACCTCAACTTTTTTTGATGGAAGACGAAAACTTTCTTTAGACGCAGTACATACTGTATTTGCAAAAAACGTTGCAATACGGAGCCGGAGTCCTACCTGTTTATGGGTATACCAAAGCACTGTTTTTTTATTCAGAAGACGCCATAGCCATCCTGCAACTACCAAATATTCGGGGTTCATATGCACAAACACTGCGTCGTAGTTATTGTGGAACTTGTATGCGCCGCGCAGAAGTTTGTACGTACGAATCAATTTGCCACCTCCACCAAGCGCGAACACGCGGACATTTGGAGGGAGGGAGTACTCCCCTTTGCGCAGACAAATAACCGTTACTTGCTCTGTATGTTTAGCAAACTCAGCAACCCACCGTACAAAAAACCCCAAGATCGGGTCATTACTATCGAGTGCTTGGGTACAAATAAGGAGTTTCATTATTTTTGACGAACCTTTCTGCGCAACACACGGGGACCGTGTACGCCGACGAGTAAGTCTAAGTCTTTTCCAGACTCAATTAAGAGTTCGATGTTTTTATCAATTGCAGCCTGAATAAGATTCATCCCAGCCTTATTCTTTGTGGCTTTGCTGTAAAAGTCGGCAAATGCTGCCACGTCTTTAATAAAGCATACTCCACCGGCACCACGCCCCCGTTTTGCACCTTTGTGTCCACTGTCGTGGAGCACTTGGAGATGTGAGGGGCCAATGCGCGGGTCAGCGGCAATAGCTTCTTTTACCACCTCATAGTTGGCACCGGCACGCTCACTGAGTTCGTACATAAGGTTGGCATAGAGCACCTTAAGATATAGGAAAAAGTTGCCACCGTACTTAACCAACTCAGCATCTTTTGCCGAACATACAAGCTCATACGGCGCTTTGGGCAACACACGCATCACACGGCGCGCATGAGATCGATAGGTCGGGGTGTTTTTGGCAACACCAATAATGTTGCGCAGTGGACGCGCCGCATCCTCGGCCGCTTGTTTAAGCACCAAAAACTCCGGTGAGTGCATAATGACAAGCTTGGGGAATTTTTTCTGTAGCTGTGCAGTTGTCCCCGGTAAAATAGTCGACTTAATAATAGCGATCTTACCTACTCCCACTAAATGCAGTGCCGACTCAACAATCGAATAATCAAAACCTTTAGGCGTGGTGGGCGTGGGCACCGCAATAAAGACCATGTCGCATGATTTGATCTTATCTTTGTTGCCAACATACGCCGGCTCAAGCGCATAGCGCACAACACGATAGCCACGACGCTCCATGTCGTCAGCGTAACTTTTACCTATAAAACCCTGGCCAATAAATCCAATCGTCATAATGTTGTAACCCACTCTTTTACCCATTCATCTTTAGACGGCATAGTGATCGCTAGGTGTGTCTCTGCACCGCTCTGGAGCGCTTCAGTAACAATACCCGGCATATGCTCGTGTGAGACTACAATAGCTCCTGCCTCACGCGCAATACCCACATCAGGAGCAACGACAGGCACGCCTGCTGCGAGTGCTTCGATAATACTGGCACCCCAACTTTCATGGACAGAGGTCGAGAGCACGAGTGTAGCTGTTGCAAGATAGGGAGCGGGATCATGCCAACCAGGAAACTCAACCGGAAGCGACAGAGCGGACGCCTTGCCCTCAAGCATTCCGCGCAGCGAGCCATCACCCAACATGACAAGACGTGCATCAACCCCCTGCTTTCGTACATACTTAAGCACATCAAGCGCATAGAAAGGATTCTTCTCTACTTCAAAGCGACCAACCCAAAGAATAGTATGCGGGTCTGGTTTGCGCACAATGGAGGAAAAACGGCTGAGGTCAGTGAACACCGGAAGTATCGAAATACACCCACGCACCCGTATATGTTCAATCTGGCTTTTCCCTTTTTTTGAAACGACACGGACAGTGTCGGCGTGACGCAAGACTTTTTTTGCAATGAAGTATTTAAAAAATGGTTGTGCTGAGAGATCAGTATGCACCTGAACATTAAAGCGGGCCTTTAATCTTTTAGCTACATACCACGCGAATAGACCGCGGAAAAATGGATCTTGTGCACTCACCACATCAAAATGCCCCTCAGGGATACGGGGAAATAACGCTCCCCGACCCCAGTACACCACTGCAAGGTCTACTGCAGACGCTTGGAGGTCGTAGCGGGGGTTACCAGGCTTGAAACGCTTATCGCCGCTTATTGCAAGGACTTTCATATCGATTTTAGGAGAGCAGCGAGTTGTCCCACCGCAACCTCTATATCAAACTGTTTAACCTTTACCAACCCACAGGCTACCCGCTCGGCCGTTGCCACCTTATTATCCTCAACCTCCCTTAATGCAGCATAAAGCGCTTCATCATCTTTCGCAGGGATAAGGACCCCAGCGTCGCCAACAACTTCTGGATTGCCGCCGACATTTGTTGCGATCACTGGCGTACCCAAACTCAGCGCCTCAACTAATACGTGCGAGAGTCCTTCATAGGTTGAGTTAAGCACAAACACGTCGGCCGATTTAATCCAACCCATCGCCTGTTCGTGCGGAAGATCGTTTATATGCTTATACACCCAGTTCTTATTACGCCCCACAGTACGTTCGAGCGCTTCAAGTCCTTTCCATGGAACCGGACGCGCGACGGTAAGTACTAAGAAACCTGAAGGTCGCTCAGCAGGCAACTCGTAGCGCGGAGGTAGTGGTAAAGAAGTGTACACACGATGTACCTTTTTTGGGTCAGTCCATTTCCCCACTAACGTACGCATATACTCGCTCGGAGTAATAACGAGACGCGCACGATTAATCACAAAGCGTTGCAGCATGCGCAGGAACCACACACGCAGCCCATACGATTTCTGCTGGAACTCATCAAGCTCATCAGTCACCCCAAAGCGCTGCCGTGCCTGTTCCCATGCATAGTCGCCCGGCACGCGCACCACTAAAGGTACACGCAAAAAGAGTGCCGCACACGCTGCCGGCAATCCAACGGAGACTGTGTCTTGCGCGTAGATAAGGTCCGTGGGCGTAAGTAAAAGTTTGCCAAAGTAGGCAAGATGCCGAAGTCCCGCCGGCAAGTGTCGCACGGTCCGGTATGGCACCACGGTAACATCAAAGCCGTGCGCCGGAAGACGCTCTTCAATAAGTTTGGTATAGGTCGCAGGCCCACCACTTTCAGGTGGGTAGAGTCCTGCAGCTAGTAAGATGCGCATGAATGAATCGTAGCGGATTTAAAGCACCCGGGCAAAGACCTGCTCGCGCATGTCTTTGGCAATAAGGTCCCAGTCATATTTTGTAAATGCGAGTTCCCGGGCAGTTTGTATAACTCGGTTAGTGTGCTCTGGGTTACCCAATATGTCCTGCACTGCCATAACAATATCTTCGGGGTGATCTTTGCACACCACCCAGGCAGTGTGGCTATTGATAAAATCCTTGAGCCCACCCTCTTGTGTAGCAATGACAGGCAGACCTGCAGCCATCGCTTCGACAAATGAATTACCCATTCCTTCGGAGCGACTTGGGCGGATAAATATATCGGAGTGATGCAAGTGTCGTGGCATGTCATCGTGACTTACAAATCCGCGCCAATGAACACGCTCCGTCACCCCGAGTTCTTTCGCAAGAGTCTTCAGCATCTGCTCGTCCGGACCAGTACCACAAATCACAAACTCAACATTGGGTAGATTCGGAAGCGCACGGATGACAGTATCGATACCGTTTTTATGCACTAAGCGCGAGGTCGTAATAAGAGTGGTTCCTTTCTGCGGAACATGTTCACCGGAAAACTTTTTTGTGTCGACTCCGTTTGGCACAACGACAATATCGCCGTGATAGCCACGCTTGCGTGCCCACACACTGAGGAAGGTAGAGATTGTCTGAACAATGGCTGCGTTGCGAACGCCGCGATCGATAAATGGCAGAAACGGTTTAATGTGGAGACGACCGAACATATACTCATACGTGTCGCCTTCTTGGAGCGTCAATACATATGGAAGCCGTATACCACCCATACGCAGAAGCACTATAGGTAAAACCATGTATGACATCATGGCCCAGGCACCATCAAATTTTTTTTGCCGATGGAGTTGGCGCGCTTTAAGGAAAGACACAAACGGATACAAAAATGCGGGACCGCCTACTCGATGCACTTGCACGTTACCTAACCGCTCAAACACAGAGTCACTCGATGAAAAGCGCTTGGTAACAAGATGGAACTCGACATCTTGGATACGGTCCGTAATCTCTTTTATTGCAACCTCAGCACCGCCCACACGCGGATGGTAGGCAAGACTAAATATAAGGAGGCGTTTCATGCGAGTATGCTCTTGATGTATTCTGGCAGTTTCTTTTTTGCAGACCATCCAATTGCACGAGACTTCGTGATATCAAGCATAGAGTCCATACGATTTCCTGCAGCTTCGGGGCGCATCTCGATAGGACCGCCGAACATCTCAGCTACTTCGCGTATAGAGTAAGGTTCCTCAGAACCCAATCCAAATTCTTCACCCTCACCTTTCTCGCCAACTAAGATTAGACCATCAACAATATCATCAACGTGCGTAAAGTTACGCTTCTGAGTACCCGGTGCGGTTATCGTAATCGGCTCTCCTGCAGCTTTCTTTTGTCGGAAGATTTCAATGACAGTTCCATACTTGCCGGCACGTTCACCGGGGCCGTATACGTTGTAAAAGTAGGTAATAGCAAAAGGGAGTCCATACCATGTTGCGTAGTTTTTAACGAGTTCGGTATTGGCCGCCTTTGTCCATGCATACGGAGTCGCTACACGAGAAAGACCTCCATCGCCAAATTTGGTGCTCGAACCTGCATAAATGAGTTTACATTTTTTTGCACGCCAAAACTCAAGCACACCCTGAGTTCCTGCTATATTAAGGTCCCACACCACTTGGGGTTCGCTTAGGCTTTGTTCAACACGTGCATACTCACCCAAATGGTAAATAAGGTCGGGTGTTTCAGGGACAAGCTTTGCAATATCTTTGGTATGTCCCACTCGATATTCAACCCCATCGATATGTTTCTCCTCAGTGCCCGTAAAATAATTGTCGAGTGAGATAACATGATACCCTTCACGCACCAAGCGCTCACAGAGACGCGAACCAACAAATCCGGCTCCACCGGTTACCACTACTGTTTTAGCCATGTTAGTTACACAATATCAAACTCTTCAGGGTTTGCCTTGGTTACCGGGCGGCGGGTGTAAAAGTAGGTACCCAAAGATCCAAGTGCCACCACGCCAACAAGTCCAGCCCATGGCAGTACAGATGGGGAAAGTGGCGTATGTGCCACAGCGGCTGATTGAGAAGTATCTACAGAAGGTACCGATTCTTGCGGCACCATTTCTTGATGCACATGACTTGGCGCTGCTCCTGACACTACTCGAACATCCTTTTGTGGCTCCACTACCGAAGCAGCAAGAATACCGTTCGGGAACAAGAGTCTCGTAAATGTCGTGCCAAAAAGTCCGGTAACGGAGCGGGCAAAACGGACTTCAGCACCTTTTGCAATGCGCGTACCAGAAGGAATGGTAAAGATGATATCTTGGTCGACCAGCATCCAACCTCCAATATCTATTGCTGCATTCGTTGTATTTTTAAGTGCAACAGAACCGTCACCCGGAGTGCTCAGTGTAATACCTGATGTAAGCACATCGACTGTTGCTTCAGTGGATACGTCGAGATCTTTGTGCGTGACGCGCAAAGTTACCGTGTACGTACCAGGATGTTGGTACGTATGTACAGGAAATGCGTCGGTCCCCGTGGTACCGTCGCCAAAATTCCACCAGTAACGTACACCGTAGGTAAGTTCGGTTCCTTTTGTATCAGTTACTACCGAAGTGAACGTGGTAGGCGCTTGAGCAACAACAGTATCGTAATTTATCTTTACTCCCTTAAGTGGCGCGCCCTTGTTGGAAGATGAGCCGGAGCTCGTTGACGGAGTTTCTGTTTCCTCGGCAGTGTCGGTATCGTCTTCAGCGGTAGTGGTGTGTGCACTATTTTCCCCATCAATTGTGATGAGGTCTTTAAGTCCATCGTATGTTACTTGCCCAATACCATCGACCTGGAGTAACTCCTCTTTTGTTTCAAACGGACCGTTTGCAGTACGGTAGTCGATAATGGCCTGAGCTTTTACAGACCCAATACCTGGGAGGGCATCAAGTTCGTCCAGACCGGCAGTATTTATATTGACCGCGGCAAGGGCAGGCAAGGCAAAAGCGAGGAGAGCGAGAGTCGCTAGCGCTTTAACGGTCGGTTTCATCGACGGCTAGCATAGCCGCCATCTCCTCTTTAGACAAGGGGGGTCGCTCAGATCTTTTTGGATGCTGATCGGGAGATTCTTTTGAAGAGTGCAGTGTCGGACGGTTCCGCTGTATTGCCGCAAGTGCATCCTTAAGTGAGTTTGCGCCTTCAAGTTTTGGCTTCGGAGGCTGTTGCGGAGCACGCGGCGCTGGAGGCTCTGGTCGCATCGCTTTGCTTTGTGCCATCTCATGCTTGTGTGCCAAACGCTCCCCTAACTCATGCGGATCTTTTGGAGCGGGTGCACGCGGAGCTTCCACATGAACGTATGGTTTTTCCTGCACCACCGGTACAGGAGGCGGTGTCGGACGTGGTTCAGGGTTGCTACGTGGTGCATTATTTCCATTACTGCGCGCACCATACTTTGGTTTTGGCGCCTCTTGCACAACCGGATCAGAACGAACCCATTCATCGATAAGGGTTTGTACTTCTGCACGTGGCTTACCAAACTGCGCACGTGACGCAGCAATAACATCTTCGGTATAGCGCTCCGGAGGAGGATCCCAAGGAGGGAGCGTGGTGGCACTAAACGGTGGAGACCCAACGCCGTCTATCATGAGCGTGAGATATATTTGAGCAAAGCCAAGATTGACCAGGTCGGTGGCGTTAAACTGCGGCTCAAATATTTTCTCCAAGGTCTCTGCATCAAACGGCCCGACACGAAACGCAACGGTTGTACCCACGTTGCCAAAGACTGCATCCCGTACTTCTTCTTCCATTTGCTCAACGTACTGGTGCGCAATCGTAAGATTGAGTTTGTACTTACGCGCCTCAGAAAGAATGTCGCTAAAAGATTCGTTGGCAAAGTTCTGGAACTCGTCTACGTAAAAATAGAAGTTGGGAAGATTGCGCAAAGTATCAGCCGATACATCGGCACGAGACATGGCAGCCAAATAGATTTTGGTAACGAGCATTGAACCCAAAAGAGTTGCATTCACCTCACCCACGCGACCCTTGGAGAGGTTCATGATCAAGATCTTACGCTCGTCCATAATCTCGCGGATATCAAACGAGCTCTTTGCCTGCCCCACAATGTTGCGGATGAGAGGGTTTGAGGTAAACTGCCCCACTTTGTTCTGAATTGCGGGAGTCGCATCTTGCGTGTAGCGATCAGTGTAGTTCGCAAACTCATCAACCCAAAAACTCTTCACCAACGGATCCTGCACATTATCAACAACCTTCTTGCGGAAGTTTTTATTAATCAACATGCGATTAACATCCAAAAGTGTGGCGCCTGGATACTCAAGCAATGCAAGCAACGTGTTAGAGAGGATGTACTCCATGCGGGCACTCCATGCATCAACCCAAATCTTGCGGAAAGCGGAGAGAAGACCTGAGACCACTAAGTGACGTTTGTCGTATCCAACGTCTTCCATGACATTGAACGCAACTGGATGTTCCATATCGAAAGGTGCAAAGTACACCACGTCGTTCAGGCGGTGTTTGGGGACATATTCAAGGATGCGATCAGCGGTAGAGCCGTGCGGATCGATAAAGGCCATACCTTCTCCATTGCGGATATCTTGGATAGCCATGTTCTCGAGCAAGGTCGACTTCCCCATACCGGTCTTGCCGATGATGTACATGTGGCGGGCGCGATCTTTGCGCTTGATACCGAAAGGGGTTTCTTTGCCCCGACTGTTGGTGGTTGCAAAGTATGTTATCTGCTCGGGGTTCTCGTACATGTGCTTAAGTATAGCAAAACGAAACCCGCGCCATGGCGCGGGTCTAAGATAATCAGTTACTGCTATGCTTGCGACTATGTGCCTCCATCCGTCTAGCGAGGAAATCGGCAAACGGATACTGGTGACGAATCTCGTCACTACGTAACACCAACGGCTTCACGGGAGCATCAAAGACAAAGAGTCGCCCTTTGCATCCTGAACACTGCAAGATGCGTATGGGCATACAAAAAGTCACTTCCGTGAAGGGTATGATGGGCATTTCTTTGAGCTCGATACCGCATGCGCGGCACGAACGATCGAAGTCGGGAGCAAGATCTGTCATGAAGTTCTCTCCAGGAATCCGACCTTACCCTACTACTTTTTTATCGCCGAGCCAAGAGAAAACCCGGCTGATTGGCCGGGTTTTAATGCTGCAGAAACAGAATTCGTCAGACCGGGCGGACGCCGGTCAAATCACGGTAGCAGGACTTGCAGTAGAGCATATGAGGACCGTCGCCGGGAAGTGGAAGTGGATTCGCCTCGATGTATGCCTTGTCACCAAAGCCAAGATTGCAGATTGAGTCGAAGTATTTCTTTTCCAACTCAGAGTGTGGCGGCCGCACGTCTGCAACTACTGCAGCACGGGTGCCGACCACTACGACCGATGCGGCAGAAGCAAGAAAGAGCGAACGTCGATTAATACGACGCATGGATAGACTCCATATGAGAGGAAACCTGCACTACTGTACCACAACTTCCTGAGCTGACAATACCTGGCGTAAACTCGAGTATTTATTACCCGCATCCCAGAAAAGATACGATCGCTCCCCCACATCCTCAGTCGCTTTGATTTGTGCCCGTACCATCTCAGGCGTGTACGGAACCGGGTAGTCAAAGTCTTGGAGCCACGGCACCACCTTTCCTTTATACGCAGGCTTTTGATAGAGCTGCGGACTAGTGGATGCAATAGCGTCATACACGAGCGATGCGTGTCGAGTCGTTGTGGCAAGCGCCCGTGCGATACCAGGCCCCATAGACTGCGCGATGACTTGATACACATCATCGTTCGGAGAAGTTAACCCCGCAAAGCCATTGTTAAAGTGGCTCGGATAGACCATGGGGTATATATAGTCAAAATATGGCAGCGCACGTTCAAGTACCTGACCAATACCAAGGTCATCATTATTGATGGTGGTATATCCAAACAAATCAGCTGAAAGTACCATTCCGGTGTCTTTCAGATTCTCATGCAGGTATTGATAGAACTCCTCAAGTTTTTTCTCCTTACTCACCCCTTCGCTCCAGGAGTAGACTGCATTTGCCATAACACCATCGGATGGATAGCGGATGTAATCAAAATTTATTTCATCAAATCCAATAGCGTACGATTCCTTTGCCAGCTCAACCACGCTCTCCCAATACGGTTTTGCACCGACATCAACAAAGGCAAGTCCTTTGCGGTCGTGCCACACACCACCGTCTACATGCTGCACTGCATGCTCCGGATGAAGCTCACTCCAGTATGGGTTTTGGAAGACCGTGATACGACCGATGACAAAGATATCTTTCTCGTGCAGTGTTTTGATAAAACTGCGCATATCTCTAGCCCCACACTTATCCGAGACCATTCCTGAAAGGTTCGGGTTCTCAGTGGGGAATGAAATCTTTCCCGTAAAATCACGGATGTCGATAATGATGGCATTGAGTTCTGTAGAATCAACAAGATCAACAAGCTCTTGTCTGAAACTCGGTGTGCCTGAAACACACTGCGACATATAAATCGCTTTGAGTGGCTCAGGGCGTTCAATATGTAAACCTATCTCTGCTTTGTAGGCGGGCGGTGTAGATGTCGCGAGCGGCAATGCTCCCGTGGTGGGTTCGCTATAAGTGACCGCAAACACACTTGGAAGATACATCCAGGCACCAGTTGCTGCGCCAAACGCAAGCGCAAGCAGGAATGTCCGGACAATCATATTAGTTAAGAGAGGTTATGCCGTTTTTTTCTTCGTCGGCATGGCGGGGGCGAGATTCGAGATATGAGGT
>JADZGF010000009.1 GCA_020854065.1 Candidatus Nomurabacteria bacterium | reverse complement strand
GCGCTTTTGCCGATGATTCTCGTCTCAAATTCGGTAGCGCAAAAAACAGACACGTTCGAACCTCCCGAAAGTGGCTCCATAAAAGGGAAAAGCGTCGCTTTTGGCGACGCTAATCCCACATGGCTCCTCGGGTAGGACTCGAACCTACAACCAACTCCTTACACGTGATCCTGCATTACGGCAGGCGTGGACTATATCATCATCCGCGAGGGATGCTCCGGTATCTAGTCTCTACGGCGCCCTCACAACCATTGCGAGGTTCCCTCGGTGTTGCCCTTCTTTTAGTTTAAAGAGTGGGGGTTCACCGATATCCCGGAGTTATTCGGACCACCTTGCGGTGGTAAGCTGCCAATCGACAGGGAGCTGCTCTACCATTGAGCTACCGAGGAATATGTCGAACGCTGTAGATTATACATAATTTCTGTGGTGGAACAAACTTAACACAGAGTGTTATAATGCTCAGTAATGATAAAAGACTGTAAGTTACACGGTGAGACAAAACACTTTCCGAGACCTGATGGAGCAAACAGATGTGGTAAATGTGCGTCGTCTTGGGTCATAAAAAATCGTCGCAATAAAAAAGAGAGACTTATGAAAGAGTTTGGTGGCAAATGTATTGTGTGTGGGTATAAAAAATATGCGGGCGCACTCGATTTTCATCATACAGATCCAAAAAACAAGTCATTTGCTCTAAGTGTCAAAGGTCTTTCGTACTCGTGGGAGAGCCTTGTCAGAGAAGCTCAAAAATGTGTAATGGTGTGCAAAAATTGCCACACTGAAATCGAGGCAGGTGTCACGCTATTAAAATGATGAGCGCCGCATAAACAAGCGGCGTTTTTACATTCACCTCGAGTTCAGTACGGAACCCATAAGGTGTATAGGTGTGCGTTAGCAGCTAACACTATATCCGTATTATGACTAGATCACAGACAAACATGGCTGTGGGGATTGGTATCGGGGCAGTTGCCCTTCTTGCCATAGCTGCCGCGTGGGTTTCGACCACGCAAGCAGAGACGATGGTGCAAGGTCCCACCAACCTCTCACCCAGCAATAACGCAACGGTAACGCAAGATGCGTTCGACAACGCTGACTGGAGTGATGTTGAGGGTACTTCAACACCGATCACGTATCGGTTTGAATCGTCACTCTCATCAACCACGAACCCAGACGGTTCGTTCACTGCGCCACTGTTCCAGTCGGGGGTACTCACGGAGTCAGAGATTGAAACCTCTGGCACTGCAGAAGGAACCTACTTCTGGCACGCACGTGCAGTAGATAACATGGGTTCAACAAGTCCATGGAGCGCTACGTGGCGTGTGGTGGTCGACAACGACGCAACATCCACTGACGAGTTCATGGCACCGACCCATGTCTCGCCAAGCAACAACAGCACTATCACCAGTGCACAGTGGAACATCTCAGACTGGAATGAGGTGAGCGGTACATCAACACCGATTACATATCGGTACGAAGTATCAAACTCCTCAAGTACTGACTCAGATGGTTCGTTCACCACTCCGGTATTCGAGTCTGGTGTACTCACCAACTCGCAGATAAACACCTCGGGTACCGCTGAAGGCATCTACTACTGGCATGTACGTGCGGTAGGGAACAACGGTGTCATGAGCGATTGGAGTTCGCCATGGCGTGTGGTGATCGACAATGACGCAACCACGACACCTCCGGGTGATGGCGACGCTGATGAACTCATTGATGAGTTGATGGATCTGCAGGATGAGTATCCTGACTTCTATTGGCAGCTACAGTGGCTCATTAACGACCTTGCCGATGATGACAATGGCGGCTCAACGCCACCATCCGGATCTGCTTCGATCGACAACAACGGCACGACGGTCCAAGCAGGTGGTCATCTCGACTTCGTGGGCCGCAACTTCGGTCGTGACGAGACGGTCAACATGACACGTAACGGTACATTCGTCCGTACCATCCAGGCCGATGGTGGTGGTAACTTCTCCACCGGCTCAATGTCGGCACCGACAACGCCGGGGACATACACCTATGTCTTCACGGGCCAAACAAGCGGTCGCACCGCAAACTCAGTAATAACAGTGCAATAGAGTGTATTTGCACAAACGCCGCCCTCTGTGTAGGGCGGCGTTTTGCATATTGATTCTTCAGGTGAGTATCCGTACTCTAGAGGGTAGAGGGTACACAGACACATGTAAAGGAGTATCGACGTGCTCGATAAAACACGAAGTACCATTCCCGGCACTAAGGTCGAAATGCTACGAAGCTTTTCCGCATTGCAAAAAGCTCACGCAGCAATTGGGCGCACACTTATGAGCTTTGCCCGCGCTGCACAAACTATGCAGCAGAGGACGGCAGCTATCCACGAGTATACGCAGCGAAATCTTGCTGAGGTACTCGGCACCTCTCGCAGCTGCACGCTTGAGAGTGGTGGCACGATCGCGTACCGCACTATCCCAGGACGCATGTCCTGCGGTGATAGCGAGCGACAGAAGCTCTTTGAGCGATTGAAGGCGCTTGGACTTAACGAGTGCATCAACTACAATCCCGCGCTCGACGAAAGTGCACTCCAAGAAGCGTTCGAGAAAGACCCGAAGCTTAAGAGCAAGCTCCAACAGGAGTTTCCTACTTTTAAAGTAGGTGAATCCTACGGACAACTTACTCTGACGTTTCCGGGAGTGGAGTGGAAGATCCAAGGCAATATTGCCAAAGGGGACTACACACCTGTTCCCCCAGAGAAAAAGAAGAAAGCGGCCTAAGTCGCGAATCAAAAAGACCCCCGCCGAGGCGAGGGTCTTTTCTTTTGTGCGTTGATTAGGAGAGGTGCTTCGAAACGAGCTTCGTCATCTCGAACATGCTCACCGTGCCTTTGCCGCCAAACACCTTCTTGAGTTTGTCGTCAGCATTAATGTTGCGCTTGTTCTTCTCATCCTGGAGCGAGTGCTTCTTGATGTACACCCAGAGGCCTTTAACTACCTCCGAGCGAGGCATAGGACCCTTACCGATAACTGCCTCGAGCTCCTCGCTCAAGTTCATCGGCTTCATAAATGCTGAATTTGCTTTTGCCATAAATATCTTACTTCTTTATTAATTATTCTTTTTTCCCCAAAATCTTAAACATTTTGGTCCCACACACAGGGCATGCCCCCTGCATCGCCCGACGTTCTTGGCCGCCCTTGCCAGCAAACGACACTTCCTTCTCGTCGCTCATCTCGCGCTTTTCGCGGCACTTAACGCAGTATGCTATTTCTGCCATACTTTTACAAAAGGCACTTAATAAGTAAAACAGCCCCTAGGGGCTACCATACCATACGCCCGAGGTACGGTATAATAGGGGTGTGAACTACGCAATTAAAGGAACCGACCTGGCAATAACTGCAGAAATCCGCTCCTATGTCGAAAAGAGACTAGGTGGAATGGATAAATTTGCCCCAACAACGTCCCGAGTCGACGTCGAAGTGGCCTACGAAGCTCAATATGACGGTCCTCAATATCGGGCTGAGTGTATGTATCACGAGCCAGGAGAAGAGCTGGTCCGTACCGAGGCGCGCGGCACTACCTTGCACGAAGCAATCGATCTTGCGTCAGGGGAACTAACTCGCACGGTGGGTGCACGCAAGAAGAAAAACTTGCAGGTGGTACGTCGTGCAGCAGTGAAGGTCAAAGAATACCTGCGAGGGTGGCGCGATAGTATTTAACGTACACCGCGGAGATATTCGTCATACGGCATTTCCTTCTTCCCCTCGGGGAGGACTTTTTGTATCAGGAGTTTCCCTTCAGCAAAGTCAGCTGCGGTGATAATCACGCGCTTACCCTTAGGGGTAAAGAAATGTGCACGGGGGTCTTTATCAAACGCGCGTATTTTAAGGAACTGTTGGTATGGGTCGCCTTCAAGATCGATGAGTGCATCAGAATCTTTGTACTTTTTTGTGTATGTTGCTGCGCTCTCGTCTTGTGGCTCAAGTGTCAGGGTTCCAGCCATATAGGCAGGGAGTGCTTCGGCAAGGAGATTGACCCCTTCAGTGAAAAGCATCTCGGAGAGTTCTAACCCTTTCGGTGGCCAGTCTTCAGGAGCGATTTCCATCCGTGCTTGGGCAATAATGGGTCCCGCATCCATCTTTTCACTCATCTGCATAACGGATACGCCTGTTTGGCGCATGTCGGAGAGTATTGCGGAGACGTAGGGCGAGGGGCCGCGAAATTGTGGCAAAAGCGATGGATGGATATTGAGTGCACCGTATTTTGGAATGTCGAGTATTTCTTTTGAAAGAATCTTTCCGTATGAGGCAACCAAAAAGAAATCCCAGTCGGTGTTTGAAAGATCATCGGGAATGTCTTTCGTATCGATCACGAGTGCGGGTATGAGTCCTATGCGCTCAAGCTGTGCAAGTGCAAAACGCGAATCGATTGTGGTGCCAAAGAATACAAATTTAGGATTCATCATCTTTGTCGTCACGCAAGGTCTTTGCTTTGTCGGTGTATAGAATGCCGTCGAGGTGATCGCACTCGTGCTGGAAGATATGTCCCACTAATCCTGTGCCGTGGTATGTCAGTGGCACGCCTTTTTCATCAAGCGCTTTAAGTGAGACTTTTTCGTGGCGCATCGCGGTACCATATTTGCCACGCACGCTTAAACACCCTTCCGACATCTCAACTTTTTTCTTTGAACGCTTCGTGATTTCGGGGTTTATGTACACGCGATCCGGCGGAGTGGTCTCTTCGTCTTCCTTTTTAAACACGCGGCCAGCAACCACGAAGAGTCGCAGCGAGTGTCCCACCTGCGGGGCAGCTAACGCAACGCCATATTCCTCCTTTTTAAGGATGGCCGACATGCGTTTCAGCAACTTTTGCACCGCAGGAGAGCCCAACTCTTTCTTGGTGAGTGGTTTGGCGCTTTGGCGCAATACGAGCGCCCCGACCTGTACAATAGGGTCCTTCACACGTCAACTATACCAAAAAATCAGGCCGGCGGGCATAGGGACACAAACATGTCCTACGCCGCCGGCCCTAGCCTGCCTCAGGGGGAGCTAAGGCAGACTTTTGTATACTACAGGTATGGAGCATATCGGCAAGCATATGGCGGGGTTGCCGAGTAAGCGGGATCGGGCAACCGAGCGCGGAGACTTGATGAAATACTTTATGGAGCACCTGAATGTGTCTCGCAAAAAAGACAAAATCCCGCCACTCACCATGCCGCGTATGGGGCGCATCCTCCAAGCCATTCCCACCAAAGACCTCTACTACTTAAAGAGTGTATGTGACCAGTCAAAGGACTTTTCGAAAAAGTTCTGGTGGGAGATTAACCCCAAAAAGCACGAGCGCTAGTATGAAGGTGCCTGAGTGCGGTACAATCCGGCTGTTGTGTCTTTCTTTACTCCCAAACTTGGTATAGATCTTGGGACCGCAAACACGCTCGTGTTTGTACCTGGTCGCGGCGTTGTTATCAACGAACCGGCGGTGGTGGCAATTAGTGAAATAGATAAGCGTATCTTGGCCGTGGGCCAAGAAGCAAAAGATATGATCGGGCGCACGCCTGGAGAGATCGTGGCGTACCGACCGATGCGTGATGGTGTCATCGCAGACTATCGCGTGACGCAGGCAATGCTTCGCTATTTTATTCGCAAAGCGATGGGGAAGTATCAGTTGTTTAAACCGGAAGTGATGGTGAGTGTACCAACTGGTGTTACCTCAACCGAGCGTCGCGCGGTGGTTGAAGCGGCTATTCGTGCTGGCGCAAAGAATGCGTATGTGGTTAAGGAGTCGGTGTTGGCTGCAATTGGTGCTGGTATCCCCATCCACGAAGCACGCGGACGCATGGTGGTTGATATTGGTGCAGGTACCACCGACGTTGCGGTTATCTCACTCGGCGGCATCGTTGCATCTACTTCTATTAAATGTGCAGGTGATCGATTGGATCATGGCATCGCGGACTATATAAAGAAGACATATAACTTAGGCATTGGAGAGGGAACCGCTGAGGCGGTAAAGATTGCCATTGGTTCTGCAGTTCCTGTTGAGGATGAAATGGTACTTGTGGTGCGTGGCCGCGACTTCATTACAGGGCTTCCGCGTTCTGCTGAGTTAAAGACCAACGACATCGTGAAAGCGGTTTCAAGAGAGTTGCGTGAAATGATCAAAGCAATTAAAGATGTGCTCCAAGAGACGCCGCCTGAACTTGCTGCCGATATTATCGACTCCGGTATCACGATGACGGGAGGGACTTCACAGTTACGCAATTTCCCTGAGTTGGTGTTGCGTCGCACGGGTGTGAAAGCGCAACTAGCTGACGATGCATACTATTGTGTTGCCAAAGGTTCCGGCATTGCACTTGATCACCTCGATACCTACAAGAAAGCGATCATCGCGAAGCGCTAATATGACGCATCACGCGTACGTGTATGAAGGATCACTTGGAGAGTTTGATGCACTGAAGGCATCGCTCTCGCCATATCTTGCACAAAAGTTTGATCGCTTTGGTGTTGATGATGCGCGTGAACTTATTGCACTCGCTGCACTAAAGCCGGTCGGGGAAGCAACCTTTCTCGTGGGCTTTTCTTCAACGACCAGCGAAGCGCAGCAAGCATTGCTGAAGTTACTTGAAGAACCACAGCCCGGTGTGTCGTTTCTCTTTCTGGTACCGCACGGCACACTCTTACCTACCGTGCGCTCTCGCATGATGACGTGGGAGAAACAGCATGATAGTGGAAAAGTTTCCCGATCTTCTGCAGTATCTTTTCTTCAGGCATCAGCGAAAGAGCGTAGTGACATGATTGCTGCACTTTTGAAAGACGAAGAGGATGTGAAAGAGCGTGTACGTGATCTTTTAGACGGACTTGAGCAAGAACTCTCCAAAAATATGCAGGACCCTGCGGTGCGCGAAGGTCTCGAGGATATTGCCAAGGTGCGGGACTATCTGCGGGATCGATCACCGTCTCTTAAGATGCTTTTGGAGCATTTGGCGCTTTCCTTGCCAAAAAAGTAAAGGATTGTATAGTAACGTCAGGAAGGTGGAGGGTTCATCATGAGTTCTTTCACGGGCCTCAGTGTGGTTGAACAGGTCGCGCGGCAAAGGATCGAACAGGGTCCTGCAACCAGTCGCGATGTCGCGCATGCGCTCAGTAAGAAGTTTAAGACGAAGTTCTCAACGGGCGTCGCTGCACAGATTGTCTACAGACTCCGCAGACAGAAACTCGTCAAGAAAGAGCGCAGAACTGGTCGAGGCACTCTCTACACCGTTTGATTTCAATACTGTGCCCACGTATTCGAGCCCCTAATTGGGGCTCGTCTTTTTTTGATAGTATCGACGTATGACGGCAAAAAAGCTGGCGGAACGTAAAGCGCGTATTGAGAAACTCAACCGTGCACTGAAGAAACTCTTTCCTCGTGTGGCGATTGAACTAAACTATTCTTCTCCATGGGAACTTATGGTTGCCGTGCAGCTCTCTGCGCAATCAACCGACAAAGGGGTGAATAAGATTACGGAGAAGTTGTTTAAAAAATACAAAACACTCGATGACTATTGCGCTGCTGATGCGCGCGAGTTTGAACAAGATATCTTTGCCTCCGGGTACTATCGCAACAAGACAAGGAATATTCTAGCTGCTGCCAAGAAGGTGAAAGAAGTGTATGACGGAGAATTGCCTCGTACTATGCCGGAGATGCTCGCGCTTCCTGGCGTCGCGCGCAAGACCGCAACCGTGGTGTTAAATGAAGCGTTCGGCATTATTGCCGGCATTACGGTCGACACGCATGCCATCCGCTTTGTGCAGCGCTATGATCTCTCTGATTTTAAAGATCCGATTCGGATCGAACGTGATTTAATGCAGCTCCTGCCTAAAAAAGAGTGGGGCATGTTTACCCACCGCATTGTGCACTATGGTCGCTATGCTGCACCTGCCAGAGCGTACGACACCGCTAAGGATCCGCTGGTAAAAATCTATCCACCTGCGGCAAAACGCTTCCGTGTTTGACAGGGGTTTAGGGGATATTGTAGGGTAATTTCGTTCGACCCTTGAATGAGCAGAGGCCGCACGCTTACGGGGAAAGCCGAATTGTGGGAGTGGTGAGTCCTCCCCGGGACCTAAAGCTCCTTTCCGGCTTAGGCGTTAAACATGGCCACCCTGTCGTATAAGGATCGAACAGGCCGGTGCACTCGGTGTACCGGCCTTTTTATTTTCTTAAAATGTTATACTCATCCCATGGCCTACGACTTTAAGCCTTTCGAAAAGCGTATTAAAGAAATACTTGAACATGCAGGTAAAGAGCTCTCGGGTGTACGCACCGGACGTGCCGCTCCTGCAATCCTTGACGGAGTGTTTGTCGAGAGCTACGGCTCCCGCATGCCGATAAACCAGGTTGCCTCGGTATCGGTTGATGATCCGCGATCTCTGCGTATCTCACCGTATGATCAAAGTCTTGCAAAGGAAATTGAGAAGGCAATTACGGTTGCGAATCTCGGTGTCTCTGTTGGTTCCGATGAGCGGGGTGTACGTGTCATGTTCCCAGAACTGACTGGAGAGCGAAGGACGCAAATGATCAAGCTTGCGAAAGAAAAGGTAGAGGAGTCTCGCACCTCACTGCGCAAAGCCCGTGATGAAGTCTGGCAAGACATCCAAAAACAAGAGAAGGAGGGAACGATGACCGAAGATGAGAAGTTTCGTTCTAAGGACGAGATGGAGAAGCGGGTAAAAGCAGCGGGAGTAGAATTTGATGGACTCCTTGAACGGAAAGAGAAGGAGATAAACGGCTAAATGTCACTGCTCATCTTCATTGCCATATTGGTTGCGCTTATCTGGGTGCATGAACTCGGGCATTTTAGTGTTGCAAAACTCTTTGGTATCCGCGTTGATGAGTTTGCGATTGGGTTTCCACCACGACTCTTAACGGTTCAGTGGGGTGAGACACGATATTCCTTTAACCTTCTCCTTATCGGAGGCTATGTGAGTATCTATGGTGAGAACCCAGGAGAAGGGGATGATCCTCGCTCTTTAACGCACAAGAATCGCGCCATACAAGCCTTGGTGTTGTTTGCGGGTATCTTTTTTAATATTGCCTTTGCGTGGCTTCTCCTTGCTGGGGGTTACATGGCAGGACTTCCGACGAGTGAAGGGAGCAATACGTTTGGGGAAGTGAAAGAAGTTGCTCCTACTGTCGTTGCACTTATTCCGGATTCTCCTGCAATGAAGGCAGGACTCATGCAGGGTGATGTGGTGCAGGCTGCTGAGACTGCCACGACACAACTCAGTGCTGATGCGACTGCGATTGAGGTTCAATCTTTTATCACCGCGCATCCTGAAGAAACGATACTTCTCCATGTATTGCGTGATGGTGAGGCACACACTATTGCTGCGCGTCCTGCTGAAGGTATCGTCGAAGGGCGCAAAGCACTTGGGGTGCAGTTAAGCGATGTGGGCACCCTTGCACTTCCATTTCATCTTGCATTAGGAGAGGCGGCAATTGTTGCTTCGAATCTTACCGTTGCAACGGTACACGGGTTAGGATCGCTTATTGCCGGCGCCGTTACCGGCAGTGCAAACCTCAATGATGTTGCAGGGCCTATCGGTATCGCAAGCGTGGGAACCGAAGCAGTACAAACCGGTGTTACCGCAACGCTCTTTATCACCGTGCTTATTTCCATCAACTTAGCGATTGTGAACCTGCTTCCGATCCCGGGGCTTGATGGCGGCAGACTCTTTATATTACTTATCGAATCCGTTATTCGCCGTCCGGTGGCTCCGCAGTGGGTGACCCGATTTACCCTTGCGGGCTTTGCCTTTATCTTGGTTGTCTTTGTGCTTGTCTCCGTCAACGACATCACCCGGTTGGTGGGCTAATTTACGGTTCCTTCTTTTGGGCTTACAATTGGCTCTATGCGCCAAAGCCAGCTGTTTACCAAAACCCGCCGCGAGGCACCTTCTGACGAAGTTTCTAAAAACGCGCAACTCCTTATCCGCGCGGGCTACATTCATAAAGAAATGGCGGGGGTGTACTCGTATCTGCCACTTGGGCTTAAGGTTCTCAATAAGATAGAGAATATTATCCGCAAAGAGATGGATAAGATTGGGCGCGAGATATTAATGCCCTCGCTTTCTTTGCAGGACCCATGGAAACAGACCGGCCGACTCGACACCGTCGATGTACTCATGCGCACTGTCGGTGCAAATGAGTTATCGCTTGCAAAAAGCGATGTGTCTTATGTACTTAATTACTCACATGAGGAGATAGTGACTCCTATAGCACAAGATCACAGGCAGTCATATAAAGATTTTCCTTTTGCGCTTTATCAAATTCAGACCAAGTTTCGCAACGAAGCTCGTGCAAAGTCTGGGATCTTGCGGGGACGAGAATTTAGAATGAAAGATCTTTATAGTTTTCATTGCGATGAAGAAGATTTGCTCGCTTATTACGAAAAAGCAAAAGAATCATATCGTGCGGTGTTTGATGGAGTAGGTATCGGTAAAGATACTTTCATTACACTAGCAAGCGGCGGAGATTTCACCACAGGATTTTCTCACGAATTTCAAACTGTCTGCGAGGCAGGTGAAGATACGATATATCTCGATCGGGCAAACAATATTGCCTATAACAAAGAGGTAGTGACTGAGGAGAATGCGAAAAAACTTAGCGTCGATTTCGATTCTATGGAGCAGGTTAAGGCGTGTGAAGTGGGAAATATATTTCCGCTCAATATAAAATTCAGTAAGGCCTTTAACTATACGTATAAAAACGAAAAAGGAGAGGATCAACTTGTCTATATGGGTTGTTACGGCATTGGACCCTCCCGCGTAATGGGTATCATCGTTGAAAAACTTTCTGACGACAAAGGATTAGTGTGGCCAAAATCAGTTGCACCATTTGCCGCACATATTGTTTCGTTGGGAGATAGCGAAGAGGTTAAGAAAGAAGCCGAAGAACTATACAGCACACTTGTTGCACAAGGTGTTGCCGTGCTCTGGGATGATACTGATCGCCGTGCAGGAGAGAAATTTGCTGACAGTGATCTCTTGGGGTTGCCACTGCGTGTGGTGGTCTCTGAGAAAACACTTGCTGCTGGTGCATATGAATGTGTTGAGCGCGCGAGTGGAACCACCACGCAGAAAACGCAGAGTGAACTTACCGACTATCTAGCACATGCGTAACTTCATAAAAGATCGCATACTCCCGCTCGTCTCAAACGATGTCGGGATTGATTTAGGCACCGCAAATACGCTGGTGTATTTACGCGGCAAAGGCATTGTCGTACAAGAGCCTTCGGTCGTAGCGGTTAACCAAAAGACGGGGCAAGTGGTCGCCGTAGGTACCACCGCAAAAGCAATGCTTGGACGGACTCCCGGACACTTGATAGCGGTACGTCCGCTGGTGGAGGGTGTGGTGAGTGATTATGAGGCAACGGAGGAGATGCTAGCGTATCTCATGAATCGCGCACAAGGGGTGTCTAAGAAGATACTTGGGCCTCGTGCGGTGATTGGCGTACCGTCCGGCATTACCAACGTTGAACGTCGTGCGGTGAAAGATGCTGCACGTGGTGCAGGTGCACGAGAGGTCCACATTGTTGAGGAGCCGATTGCAGCAGCGCTCGGGGTCCGATTGCCTATTCGCGAAGCCACCGGTTCGATGTTGGTTGATATTGGCGGAGGAACCATTGATATTGCGGTACTTTCACTTGGCGGCATTGTGCGCTCCAAGGTGCTCCGTGTTGCGGGGGATAAGTTAAATCAAGACATCATCTCGTATGTTCGCTCGGAGTTTAAAATCCTCATCGGAGAGAAGACAGCGGAAGCGGTGAAGATTGCCATTGGCTCAGTTTCTGAAGGGGCAGGGCATCTTGAAGCAGTGGTACGTGGTCGGGATTTAATCACAGGGCTTCCGCGGGAGATTGTTTTAACTGATTCCGATATTCGCGAAGCAATATCACAGTCGATTGATACCATCATTGAATCAGTGCGAGAGGTGTTGGAGACGACACCGCCTGAAATTCTCTCCGACATCATGCGCCAAGGCATTGTGTTAACCGGCGGTGGTGCACTCCTTAAAGGTCTTGATACGCTGCTTAGTCAATGGCTGAAGGTTCCGGTCATTGTTGCGGATGAACCGCTCTCTGCGGTTGCACGCGGTACCGGGGTTATTTTAGAGAACCTTGACGCATATCGCGATATGCTTATCGAGTACGACGATGAGCTCTAATTCTTTTAATTTCATACGCAAACGACGGCCATCGCGGCTGCCGCGTCTTCTGGTTGTTGCTGCAGTATTGTTGGTGATATTGGTGGTGTGGTCTGCGCAGGCGCCATTGCGCAGTATTTTCTGGCAGCTCGCTACTCCTGTGGTGATGTTGCGCAACGCTCTTGGTGCAACCGAAGCTTCGTCGTTACGAGCTGAAGTGGCGCAGTTACAAGCACGGGTTGCAGATCGCGATGCGCTCTATCAAGAAAACGTGGCGCTTAAAGAAACGCTTAATCGTGCAGCGGGGAGAAATGTCATACTCGCAGGCATATTGCAGCGTCCTCCTCTAACGCCGTATGACACGTTTATTATCGATGCGGGACAAGAAGAAGGGGTGTTGGTTGGTTCACATGTATCGCTTGGGTGTTCTGCATTGGTCGGAACGGTGACGGAGGTGTATAAATCGACTGCACAAGTGACGCTCTATTCTGCTCCCGGCTCAGCGCATCAAGCGCTGTTGATGGTGGGTGAGGAGAGTACCCCAATTTCGATAGAAGGACAGGGTGGAGGCTCTTTACGCGCTGAAGTTCCTGCAGGAACGGGGGCTATGGAAGGGGATGTGGTTATACTGCCGGATGTGGGTATGGGACTTACCGCAGTGGTGAGACATGTTGAGAGAGTATCGAGCGAGTCATTTGAGACGATATACTTTTCATTACCAGGTGATCTGAATGCACGTTTTGTAGAAATATGGCAATAAGTCACGCATCACGGTGGATATACGCAGTTTCGTTTGCCTTGGTGGGGACGGGATTTCTCCTTCCTCTGTGGCCGGTGGTGCTCGCGGGCATTGCACTTGCAGCACTCTCGGGCAGATGGATCTCGGGACTTGCGATGGCGCTTCTGGTGGATGTTGCGTGGGGAGCACCCATGGGGCTCGCACAGTATCTCTTTTTTCCCTTCACCATAACGGCACTTCTTCTTTCAGCAGGACGTCTCTGGGGGTCTTCATATTTCTATGACCGCTCCACTCTTGATACACTCTAGGAATGCGATGGTGGCCACGAATTAAACGGCGGACAAAAGAAATACATCCGGACGAGATTTTTATTGATGCGACGAATGTGTCGCAGTTTGATACTGAGCGATTTGAAGGCCGCATGGAGCGTCCTCTTTCCCGCGGCGCTTTTATCGCCGCAAGTGGCGTTCTTATGTGCGCCACACTCCTTTTATTGATACGTGCAGGGGAGTTGCAATTGATGCGCGGAGAGGCGTTTGCCGCACAGGCACGTGACAATAAATTAACCGAATCAGTCGTGTTCGCTGATCGTGGTCATATTACTGATCGCACCGGAAAACTCTTGGCGTGGAACGAACGCGATTCGCTTGAAGATGATTTTGCACAGCGTGTATACAGTGAGTATCGTGGACTCTCTCATGTGGTGGGGTATGTAAAGCCACCGGGCAAAGATTCCTCAGGCTTTTATTACGCTGACTCATACGCAGGTATTGCGGGCGCTGAAGAGGTTTTTGATACGTTGCTCAAAGGTGAGGGAGGAAAGCAATTGACTGAGACTGATGCGCGTGGAGAAGTGGTATCCGAAGCAACGGTTCGTCCGCCACGTGCAGGCGGCATCCTTACCCTTTCGCTTGATGCAGAAATGAACCAAGCGCTCTATGACGCGGTTGCGGGCCGCGTCTCGGCAGCGGGCTATATCGGTGGTGCAGGTGTGGTGATGGATGTGCACACCGGAGAGATTCTTGCACTCACGAGCTATCCAGAATATTCCTCTTCTGCAATGGCGACGGGGGATTCGATTGCGATTGCGGCATACAATAGTGATCTTCGTCTTCCATTTCTTGATCGGGCAGTGGATGGACTCTATGCGCCCGGTTCTATCGTGAAGCCAATCGTTGCAGCGGGCGCTATTACCGAAGGAATCATCGATGAACATAAGTCGATCTACTCAAGCGGATCTATCTCAATTCCAAACCCATACTTTCCGGATAGTCCGAGTATCTTCCGTGACTGGCGGGCAAACGGATGGACCGATGCGCGTGAAGCAATTGCAGTCTCCTCAGACGTCTATTTCTACGCGATTGGCGGCGGCTATCAAGATCAAAAGGGAATGGGAGTGCGAATGATTGATAAATACCTACAGCTCTTTGGGTTTGGACAGGATGCTGGACTTGCAGGCTATTCTTCCAAGAGTGGCACTATCCCGACGCCAGAGTGGAAAGCGTCTGCATTCCCTGATGATCCGGAATGGCGCTTGGGCAACACATACCATACGGCAATTGGGCAGTATGGCACCTTGGTTACGCCACTGCAGGCAGTACGTGCCGCAGCAGCTGTTGCAAGCGGCAGGTTGCTTACCCCAACGGTCATTGCAAGCTCCACACCTGTGGGATCAAAAATTGGTATAGATTCGCATGCACTTGAAATTGCGCGTGAAGGTATGCGCCTTTCCGTTACCGATGGTATTGCAGGCGCCGTGAAGCTTCCGTATGTGGAAGTGGCGGCAAAGACCGGTACTGCACAAGTTGGCGCACGTAACGAGAATATGAACTCCTGGATGATAGGATTTTGGCCGTATAGTAACCCACGCTATGCCTATGCAGTTGTATTAGAGAAGGCGCCCGCAGGTACATTGATGGGCGCTTCAGCTGCGTCGTATGATTTCTTTAACACACTCAATCAGGTAGCGCCGCAGTATTTGACTAATCCCTAGGGTTAGTTACACTACTATCTCAAGGCGTCCCCGGAAGGGGGACATTTTTAAGATCAATCAATCATTATGGAAGAATTGATGTCACAAGAGAAGTTCGACGAGCTTTCAAAAGAGCTCGATGAGCTTAAAACCGTTCGTCGTCGTGAAGTAGCGGAACAGCTTGAGTACGCTCGCTCTCTGGGTGACCTCTCGGAGAATGCTGAGTACCAAGAAGCGCGTGAAATGCAGTCTGCAGTTGAGGAGCGCATCAGCAAACTTGAGTCAATACTAAAGAGCGCAAAAATTGTGCGTGGAGAAAAGACAGACACGATTGGCATGGGTTCCGTTGTGTCAGTGAAGCCGCTCACCAAAGAGGGCGATGCACATACCTACACCATTGTGGGTGCCGAGGAAGCAAACATCATTGCAGGCAAAGTGTCATATCACTCGCCGCTTGGTGGTGCACTCTTGGGAAAGAAAAAAGGTGATGAATTTTCCTTCCACACACCACGTGGAACTCAGAAGTATAAAATTCTAAAGGTTGAGTAAAAGAAAACCCCCTGGCCAAAAGGCGAGGGGGTTTTTTCGACACGGGGTCGAAAGTAGGAACTAGAAGCGGAAGGAGATTCGTCCACGGAAGATATTATCCGTGAGCGTCTCGCGGTATGAGCTGTTGCTCACACCGCTCATCGTTGTATCGATTGCATTCAGGTTCAGATGGAGCCATTCGGCGCCCACGACCCAGCTGTTACCAAGTGCGTATTCCACACCTGCGCCGAACGTATAGCCGGCGAGTGCCTGCTTCGTATCGATTTTGAGCAGATGTGCACCCGAGTTGGTGAATTCATTGTGCACATTGTTGAGCATGCCGTACGCACCACCCGCGGTACCGTATACATGCACACGCTCGAAGGGAAGGAAGCCGGCGCGGATGCGCGCGGTGCCAACCCAGTTGAGCTTCGGATCGTCGATTGTAGTGTTTGTGCCGATCTCAGTTGAAGACCCTTTCTGCAAGGTCTTCGTCCAGTCGGCTTCGACGCCAAAGACGAAACGACCAAATTGCTTCTGTGCGCCGATGTGGCCACCGAAGATCGCGCCGTTCATCTTGATCGAGCGGTCATAGTTGGGGGTGAATTGATCGTTGTATTCCTCGCGTTCTTTTCCCCAGCTGTAGCCGCCGTGACCGCCGAGGTAGAGGCCGGTCCAGTTGTAGAACTGAGACGGCATCTGCGACTGGTAGTACGGCCTCATCGGAATGTCGGCCGAATAAGCCGGCAGTGTGGTAGCGATCGTGCAAGCGGCCATGGTGGCAGCGATAACGATACGGGTCATTTGATGTTCTCCTTCTGTTGTGTGCTCGCTGCCCAGAGGGCTAGACGAGCGTGCTAGGACTGTTGCTTAGTATATACTATATAACTGTATTTGTCAAGGGGTAGGGAATAGGGAAAACAAAACCCCGGCGCCATGTGGCGTCGGGGTAGAGGAGTTCATACTTTGGGCTGGTTATACCGTTGGATCCAGAGAATGACCCATTGGAATCCCACAATAGCTGCCACAGCGGCGCTGAGCCACAACAGGAGAGAAACGTAGACCACCGTAATGATGGTCATGCCCGCCGCGTTCATTGCCGAAGTAGAGAGTGCAGGTTTTTGACGGTCGAGCAACGTTGGCATAAGCGCAACTGCAAACATTGCCTGCACCACGCCGAGTGCATAGTCTTGCCACATATATTTCTCCTACAATGTCCTTAGCAACACTCTCAGCCGGTTACTGGTTTGAATCCAGCCGTACACCGCGAGTGCAAACCATACCGCTCCGACGAATAGGTATGCTGCGCCAAGCTCTTGGTGCCCACTGCTGTATGTGTGTGAACCATACAGGACAAAAATGGAAGCAGTCATGATGAAGAAAAGCGTGAAGATGATCCACCCAACAAACTGCACAAACTTTCGCATGAGATCCTCCTGCGGTTCTATGTCTTAAATACTCAAAAAATTCACTTTCGTCAAGTCTCTGAGAAAACGCTAAAGAGCGCTAAGATAGGGAAATGTTTTGGGCAGACCGCATAGCAGGGGAAGCTCTGGCGCGCTTTGGTGCGGGGTCTATTTTAATTCGTGATGAAAAGACTCCGTCTGGTCGTGTGCATGTGGGGAGTATGCGTGGTGTTGCCATTCATGGCGCTATTACCGAGTCATTGGTGCGTGCAGGCGCCACGCCAACCTTTACGTACGAGTTTAACGACATGGATCCGATGGATGGCTTCCCGGAATATCTCCCAGAGTCGTTTAAACAGTACATGGGGATGCCACTGCGTGCGGTGCCATCGCCGGATGGAACGGCTGCAAACTTTGCAGAGTACTTTGCGCAGGAGTTTAAAGAGGTCATCAATCACGCCGGCTTTACACCCACGTTCTATAACGTCAGTGAGTTGTATTTTTCAGGGAAGATGGACGATGCAATACGCACCGCCCTTGAGCATGCAGCTGATATTCGCCGTATCTATAAAGAAGTCTCAGGATCACAAAAGCCAGATGATTGGTATCCACTTGCCGTTATCTGTGAGAAGTGCGGGAAAGTAGGCACCACGCGCGTATTTGCGTGGGATGGAAACGAAGTGTCATACACCTGCGAGCCAAAGATGGTGAAGTGGGCAGAGGGCTGTGGGCACACGGGGAATGTTTCTCCCTTTGGTGGCAAAGCAAAGTTTCCTTTTAAGGTTGAGTGGCCTGCAAAGTGGAAAGTATTAGGCGTACAAGTTGAGGGTGCAGGAAAAGACCATTCAACCAAGGGTGGCGCACGCGATGTTGCAGCACACATTGCGAAGGAAGTATTTGGCTATGAAGCGCCACAAGATGCACCGTATGAGTTTTTCTTGGTGGCAGGAAAAAAGATGTCTTCGTCAAAAGGGCGGGGGAGTTCTGCAAAAGAAATCTCAGAGTTAGTGCCACCGAAGATCTTCCGTTTGGCGCTTTTGGGTAAAGAAATAAATCAGGCAATTAACTTTGATCCGGAGGGCGACACCATTCCCGTTCTCTATGATCAATATGATAAGTTGGCTGAGCAATACAAAACAGTTACCGATGATGACTACGCGCGTCTCTTTGAGATGATTCATCCCAAAGAGGTTGTGGTACCCACAGGCAGCTTGCCGCGCTTTAGTCAGGTGGCGTTTGTGGTGCAGATGCCACACATGGATCTCCACGCAGAGTTTCCTGATGCGGATAAGGCTGAGCTTGATGAACGCGCAAGTTATGCAAAGCGCTGGCTTGAGGCATATGCACCAGAGAAGTTTGTTTTTAAACTGCAGGAGTCTCTTCCTTCTCTTTCACTCACTCCTGCACAAAAAGGGAACATGGCGGCACTTGCGGACCTTATGGAATCAGGTTCACCATCGGCTGAAGACATTCATACGAAGCTCCATGAGACCAAAGAGTTTAAAACTATCTACCAACTCTTTTTGAATAAAGACAGTGGTCCTAAAGCCGGCTGGTTTTTGGCGTCACTCCCACGCGAGTTTGTGATTCAGCGATTGCGCGAAGCATCGAACTAAAAAATAAACCCTCCCCGCACAGTGGCGAGGAGGGTTGGGTGTGATTCTTGACGGTTAGACCGGTCTGGAGGCTTCTTTCGTCGAAACACTCGTCTTTGAGCGTAGCGAGGGAAAAAGCCGCCACTGTTTTACCATAGAGAACATTCGTCTTTCTTTTAGTGCTCCACCTGATTGGTAGGCCTTCAGGCACTGGAGTGAACAAAACTGTCGCCCCAAGTGCTCCCTCCGAGTGAGGCCGAAGCCTCGATTGCATCCAAGGAGATCGCACATAGTTTTAGTCCTTCCTGTTGTTAGTAGGCTTTTTAGAAACGGGATGTACACGCAGACTCCATTTCCTGTATATCAGGACGAAGGAATACTGTAAACCTTACGAGCAGGGATAACCTCAAAAAGTAAACGGCCGACCTCAGTGCGAGGCCGGCCGGTTTATGTTAGCGAGTGAGCTCGATCAGAAGACCGAGTCGGTCAAGTTCTGGTTGTTGCGGTTTTCCTTTTACCGCTAAACCCGCGACAAGTATCGCGATGATAATGCCGACGGCAATGATGCCGTACTCGATCGTACGCTGGCCCCTACGGGTGTAGGGAAGACGAAACGGATTACGCATGACAGATCCTTTCTTTAGGGTTATTGGCTCTGTCCCTCTATAGACGCCCCTCAAAGACCTTATATTCAATTACTATTATATACCCTATTTGCTATTTTGTCAAGTTCATCCTGTATTCATGCAATGTGGATAAAACTTGTGTATATGTGGGGTCCAGTGGCATATACTGTCTATTAGTGGGATAAAGTGGGAAGTACTTCAAAAACAGCATGCTGATAGGCGAATACCAACATACACTCGACAGTAAGAAACGCCTCTCGCTCCCCGCGAAGTTCCGCAAGGAGGTCGGTCGCAAGGTGGTGGTCACCCGCGGACTCGATTCCTGTTTGTTTATGTTTCCGCAGAAGAGCTGGGAGAGAATCGCGCAGAAGCTCGCAGAGTTGCCGGTAGGGCAAGCTGACACACGCGGCCTTTCACGCTTTATCTTGGCGGGAGCAGTTGAGACCGAAGTTGATAGCGCCGGACGTATCCTCATACCGGAGTACCTCAAAGACTTTGCAGACCTTAAGTCACGCGTTGTCTTGGCAGGCGTTTCGGACCGAGTTGAAATCTGGAACGACAAGACCTGGGAGGAGTACAAGCGCCGTATCGAACGCGGAGCCGACCAGATGGCGCAAACCTTGGGTGATCTGGGGATCCTTTAAAAAACATGCTGACTATGACACGCACTTTAAGATCTGCTCGTACCTCATACCGCTCCAATCGAGAGGAGGGTGGTAAGGCGCATGAGCAGGTCTTTGAGCACGTATCCGTAATGGTGGACGAGGCAATCGATGCACTCGCCCTGGTGAAGGGTGACGTGGTTGTTGATGCGACCTTTGGCAAAGGAGGCCACAGTGCTGCGATTAAAAAGGCAGCAAAGGTAAAACTCATAACGATTGATGCTGATCCAGCATCCAAAGCCGATATCGTCGGTAATTTTGCTGATATTAAGGACCTCCTTGCGAAAGAGGGAGTAGAAGAGGTCGACAAAGTACTTTTTGACCTCGGATGGAACAAGACACAGCTGGGAAGCGGTCGCGGATTCTCTTTCATGCACGATGAGCCGCTCAACATGTCGTATGGCGAAACACCACGTTCTGGCTTTACCGCTTCCGAAGTACTCAACACCTGGAGTGAGAAAGTGCTTGCCGATGCACTCTTTGGGTATGGTGAAGAGCGCTATGCACGACGCATTGCAAAAGCAATTGTGGCTCGTCGAGAGGTGCAGCCCTTTGCAAGCACCTTTGAGCTTGTTGAGTTGGTGAAAGACTCGGTGCCTGCAGCATACCGACGCGGAAAGATTAATCCTGCAACTCGTACCTTCCAAGCATTGCGTATCGCAGTGAATGATGAGCTTGGTGCAATTGAGCAGGGGATAGAAGATGCATGGAAATTATTGAAGCCCGGTGGGCGCTTGGTGGTCATCACCTTCCATTCCGTTGAGGATCGGGCGGTGAAGAGACTGTTTAAGAAACTAGGGGGGACGCTGGTGTATAAGAAACCACTGATTCCCACCAAGGGAGAAACCAGCAAGAACCCCGCAGCCCGTTCCGCAAAACTCCGAGCCATTGAAAAGATAGATCCTTCACAACTATGAAATTCCTCGCACTATACAACGCATACGCCACCCGAACATTGGCAATTCTCGCCGCAGTCTGTGTTTGCTCCGTGTTTGCGTATGGCACCTTCCTTTTGATGGCAGTTGCGCATGCAGCAAGCCTTGCGAAGGTACAGGAAGAGTCATCGGCTATTGAGGGTCGTATGAGCCAGCTCCAAGCTCGCTATCTCGTTGAAACCAAGAACCTTACACTTGAACGTGCCTATGCATTAGGCTTTGTACGCCCCGTTGCAGAAGCGAGTGTTGCAGCAGATACGGATGGTCTCTCGCTCCTCCCTGGAGAGCTACGGTAAACTGAAGGTATGTCCGCTTCTCGACAGTTCGGTGCCGCGCGGTTTGCGCTGCGTGTGCGCCTTATTGCAGGGCTGTTGATTGTTATTGCCCTTGTTATCATCGGGCGCCTCTATCTTGTGCAGATCGTGCATGGAGAAGAGTATGCACGCAAAGCCGATGCGCAGCTGTCGATTCAAAAAGATCCGCTTCTCAACCGCGGGAGTATTTACATGACCAGCAAGGATGGGGAGCGGGTGGTTGCCGCAACACTTCGTCCGATTGATGAGTCATCAGAGGATGAACATCAACGCTACTACCCAGGTGGTTCTCTGGCTGCGCAAACGCTTGGCTTTGTTGCGTACAACAATGATGATGAACAAAAGGGCCGCTACGGCTTAGAGCGCTACTACGAACAAACATTGGCACGTCCAGGGGAAGAGTTATACAAGAACTTCTTTGTTGAACTCTTTGGTGGTATTCGGGATGTGCTTTCCGACACACCGTCCCACGGCGACATTATCACTACCATTGAACCTACGGTGCAGTCTGAACTTGAGCGTGCGCTCGTGGCGTATGAGGAAAGTTGGACGCCTAAACTTGCAGGCGGCATTGTGATGGATCCAAACACCGGAGAGATTGTGGCGATGGCACTTTCGCCAACGTTTGATCTCAACTATTTCAACAAGCAAGAAAGCACGTCTATCTTTGCAAATGCCATGGCTGAGAGTGTGTTTGAAATGGGTTCGATTATGAAACCGCTCACGGTTGCTGCAGGTCTTGATGCCGGTGTTATCACCGAGGCAACGACATACAACGACACCGGATGTGTTGAGATGGATCAGAAGAGATTTTGTAACCACGACCTTGTTGCGCGTGGTCCTGGTACCACCATGCAACAAGTGCTTTCTGAATCGCTTAACCTGGGTGCGTCATTTGTGGCAGGGAAATTAGAACCTGAAGAGATGCGTCACTACTTCATTGGTCGCTACAAGTTTGGACAAGAGACAGGTGTGGACCTGCCGGGTGAATTGCGTGGGTTAACGCAGAACCTTCTTTCTAATCGGCAGATTGAACATTCAACCGCATCGTTCGGACAAGGATTAGCTGTTACACCGATACAAATGGTGCGCGCACTTGCGACGCTTGGAAATGGGGGATACTTGGTGACACCACACTTGGTGCGTGCAGTGCGTGATGAGAGTGGCTTGGAGCGACCATTGGGGTGGGGAGAGCCTGAGCGGGTGTTAAAGCAAGAAACATCAACGGCGATTAGTCGCATGTTGACCGAGGTGGTTGATGAAGCGCTTGTTGATGGAAAGATAAAATTGGAGCGTCACTCAGTTGCGGCAAAGACCGGTACCGCGCAGATTGCGAACCCTGGGGGTGGTGGCTACTATGCCGACCGCTACCTACACAGCTTCTTTGGCTATTTCCCTTCGTTTGACCCACGGTTTATCGTCTTCCTTTTTGCAGAGGAGCCACAAGGGGCTGCCTTCTCCTCCCAGACGTGGGCGATGCCGTTCCATACCCTGACTGAGTTTTTAATCAACTACTACAATATCCCCCCTGATCGTTAGGTGCGATACAATGAGCAATACATGCGAGATTTTTTTAAGACAGCAGTAGTAACGATTTTGCGCTGGGAGGCCCGGATGGTTTTGCGCAAATTTAAGCCAAAAGTAGTTGCCATAACAGGCTCGGTTGGGAAGACGTCGACCAAGGACGCTATTTTTGTGGTACTTGCTAAGCACACGCATGTGCGTAAATCACAGAAGAGCTTTAACTCCGAGATCGGATTGCCACTGACAATTCTAGGTCTCAAGAATGCGTGGAATTCCCCTGCGGCATGGGTAGTGAACATTTTTGATGGGTTGATGCTTGTGCTCTTTGGCAAACACTATCCTGAGTGGTTGGTGCTTGAGGTGGGGGCGGATAGGCCAGGAGACATTCGTTCGTTGGTGAGCTGGCTTAAAGTTGATGTTGCTGTTATCACCCGTTTGCCGGAGACACCAGTACACGTTGAGTTCTTTGATTCGCCTGAAGCGGTGATTGAAGAAAAGGCGGCACTGATTGAATGTCTGCGTCCTGGCGGCACCCTTATTCTCTTTGCTGACGATCCACGCACTCGTGCGCTTGAGCGACATGAACCATTTCCTGATGCGAAAGTATTGTTGTTTGGATTTAGCGAAGAGTGTGACGTACGCGGCAGCGACTTTACGCTCGTCCGTGCCGCATCGGTTGGACGCAAAAAAGGCTTGCCGGTTGGCATGAGTGCCATGGTAACTGTTGCAGGGGAGAGTGCTCCGGTTGAAGTGATTGGTTCAATTGGTGCGCATGCATTTTTACCTGGTATTGCAGCGGCGGCGGTGGGGCATGCGTTAGGGATGCCGCTCCAGCATATTGTTGAAGGGCTTGCAGGGTATGAGCCACCAGCGGGTCGTATGCGCCTCATTCCAGGCCTTAAAGGCTCCTTGATCATCGATGACACGTACAACTCCTCTCCGGCAGCCGTAGAGGCAGCGCTCGATACCCTTATCGCCATAAAACCAAAACGTGCGATTGCTGCGCTCGGTGACATGCTCGAGCTTGGCCGCCATTCAGCAGCTGCACATCGCGCAGCAGGGGCGCATGCAGCGAAAGCGTGTGACTTGTTGGTAACGGTGGGTTTTCGTGCACGCGATATTGTACAAGGTGCACTCGATGCGCGCATGAAGGATGAAAAGATTTTTCAATATGAGAATGCACGCAAAGCAGGTGCAGAGCTTAAAAATTGGGCAGGGGAGGGCGACGTGATATTGGTGAAAGGCTCCCAGAGTATGCGTATGGAATACATTGTGGAAGAGTTAATGCTCGAGCCCGAGCAAGCGCCAAAACTCTTGGTGCGCCAAGAGAGAGAGTGGAAGAAACGATAGTTGTGTGGTAAAAAATATACGGACTCACGCAAACACAGAGGATGTGGGGATGAACAGAGACTTTAATTTTTCGAAGCGAGACTGGAATCAAAGTAAAGAGAGAAAAGAACTGCTGGAGAAAATCAGGACCTTTAAGCCGAATGACCGGGTCATTGTGAGTGGTGCATATGGCACTGTGGCGTCTATCGACGAGAATACACTCACGGTGAATGTGTCTGCCGGCAAAGGGAAGGCCCTTCCATACAATGTGTCTGTGGTGAATAAGGGCTAAGTCTGTTTGTGAATGCGCGGGGCTCCTTAGCCCCACGCTTTTTTATTTGGGTAAAATGTTGTACAGTATTTCTGTTCGTTCACGTTGGCCCTATCGTCTAATGGTTAGGACAGTTCCCTCTCACGGAACAAATCGGGGTTCGAATCCCCGTAGGGTCACCATCATCGGAACTAACTCCTGAACGGATGCATTTTGGTATTGGCTTTCCTTGCCCCCCACCAAGGAAAGCCAATGCATTTTTGCTGTGTCGCGCGCTTCGCGCGCAAAAAGGGCGAGGTTCGAGCCGAAGATTTTTTGGAGGGAGGATTTTTTCAAAGGAAGGTCTTCCGATGCGGCGATTTCGTCCAGTGTTTGCGCCTCTTGTATCCACTCGCGCAGAGGTTCTATCCAATGTCCAGCGTTGCGCTCAAACTTGAGGACTTTGTCCTCAAGTTGGCGCTTCGCGTCCGCAAGCGTTCGCTTGCGGGAAAGATACTCGCCGCGCCCAATGTCTTGCTCTACAAACAAGTCTGTCAGGCGCGCGATTTTGCCGTCTAGCGCGGTGATTTCGGCGCGAAGCGACGAAATTGATGTCGTCGCGCTCGCGGCAGCGTCCTGCGCATCTTTGTCCGCCATTTTGTTCATCTCCTCTGCCCAAGAGTGCGGCAAATGGAAACGCGCGAGCAAATTGGAGAGTTCCGCGTCCAAGGCCTCCTCGCGGATAAACTGCCCGCTACACTTGCCGCGCTTCTTGGTGCAGTGGTAGTACACATAGCGATGCGTGTTTCCGTTCTGTTGCGTTTTCTCTTTCACCTCGGCAGTTATGGAACAGCCGCACTCGCCACAGGTGAGTAGTCCGCAATACGCTTGCGGATTATTTTCCGGCGGACGGTTTGCGTTGCTGCGCGCTTTCAAAACTTTCTGCACGCGGTCAAAGAGTTCGAGGGGAACGATAGGCGCGTGAGCGCCGTCGTACATCTCGCCCGCGTAGCGGAAGCGTCCGATATAAAATGGATTTGAAAGCAGGAACGCGATTTGCTCGCGCTTCAAGGGGCGTCCGCCGCCTTTCGTCCATCCGCGTGTCGCACCGGTCATAATGCCGTTCTCAAAAAGAAAGCGTGCGATGTCCTCGTAGCGGGACTTTCCTTGTGCATACAACTCAAACGCGGCGCGGATAATCGGCGCTTTCTTTTTGTCCACGATAATAGAGCGCGTACGGACATCGTTGCGATACCCAAGCGGCGCGATGCTCGGGTACACGCCACGACGCGCTTTAGCGCGGAGTCCGCGCGCGACGTTCACACTCAAGTCGCGTACATACTGGTTCGCCATGCCGAACTCCACAGACATGAGAAGCACATTGTCGTGTGGGAGATAGACGCGTTCGTGCGTGATTATTTTCGCTATCGTCGCTTCTTGTAGCAACCACGACACACGCCCGCTATCTACCGGATTTTTTGAGAGGCGGTCTATCTTCCAGCACAAAATACCTTGTGCTTCGCCGCACTCAATGCGACGCATCATGTCTTCAAATACGGGTCGTCCTGGCGTTTTTGCGCTCCGCTTCTCCACGAACTCGGCGGCGATGTCCAAGTCATCGCGCCGCGCAAGAGCGCGCAACTCGGAGAGTTGCGCTTCAATACTCAACACTTGCTTGTCTTCGGTGTCGGTGGATTTTCTCGCGTACAGAAAATACCTCATACGATAAGCATAACGCATTTCTAGGGAGCAAACATCATCGTTGTATAATTTTCTTCACAACGATGATGTTTGGTGCGTGCGCACGGGTGGGTGGGGCAAACGCACATACAGATTGCAGACCTTCCTAAAATCCTTCCCTCCAAAATCTTCGGCTTCGTATTTTTTGAACCTCGCCCTTTTTGCGCGCGAAGCGCGCGACACAGCAAAAATGCATTGGCTTTCCTTGGTGGGGGGCAAGGAAAGCCAATACCAAAATGCATCCGTTCAGGAGTTAGTTCCGATGATGGTGAGAGTATACCGCGCCGCTAGAACCTATTTCCAGTCGCGAAGCGACTGACTTCGCACGCTCCGCGTGCGTGGTGGCTTGAGAGTTTTTCGTACGCTCCGATTGCGTGCCAATGCGAACCGCCGCCGCACGCCGCCGAGTACGGCGGCAACCCGAAAGAAAAAACGCTCCATGCATTTTATTTTTGGCGGGGGATGCGTTTTTGAAAAAGGAAAGGG
>JADZGF010000008.1 GCA_020854065.1 Candidatus Nomurabacteria bacterium | reverse complement strand
CGCGCGGCTTTAACACGTTGCAAAACAAGCCGGTATTCTACCCGTCGCCTTTTAAGCGCGGGGTATGCCTTAAAGTAACGACGACGACTCCTCGCAAGCCAAACTCGGCTATTCGTAAGATCGCCCGCGTACGCCTCACCAACGGTCAGGAGATCACTGCCTACATCCCAGGCGAGGGTCACAATCTCCAGGAGCACTCGGTCGTTATCGTACGCGCTGGTCGTGTGAAGGACATTAACGTTCGCTACCAAGTCGTACGTGGCAAGCTCGATGCAGCAGGTCTCGACAAGCGCCGTGTATCGCGTTCCCGCTATGGTGCAAAGCGCCCTAAATAAAAAATTATGCGTCGCCCAGTAAAAAATCGTAATATTGCCGGTCCTGATCCGAAATTTAATTCGGTCCGTGTTGAGAAGTTCATCAACTCAGTTATGTGGGATGGAAAGAAGTCGACTGCTCGCAAGGTGGTGTATGACGCATTCGATCTCATTAAAGAGAAAGCAAAAGTTGAGGATCCTATCGAAGTATTTGAGACTGCAGTCCGCAACGTAGGTCCTGCAATGGAGATCCGCAGCCGTCGCGTTGGTGGTGCAAACTACCAGGTGCCGCGCGAGGTTCGCCCTGAGCGCAAGCAAGCATTGGCATTCCGCTGGATCCTTTTGGCCGCACGTGGTGGCAAGGGCAAACCGATGGCAGAGAAGTTGGCTACCGAGATTATGGCAGCAGCAAACAACGAGGGTAGCGCAATCAAGAAGAAAGACGACACATTGCGCATGGCCGAGGCAAACAAGGCATTCGCACACTTCGCCTGGTAATTTCAAAAAAATAAAGACGAACGGCACCTGTTAGGGTGCCGTTTTGTTTGGTGCTCCAAGCGTATAGAGAGTCTGATTAGTCGTCGGTAGGGTAGTGCGGCTCGTATCCATGGAGAGACATGTCGATAGAGTCTGTATGGATCCATAGTTCTCCGCCGCGGTCCATTACCACGGTCGACTTAAATCCAATCGGACGCATGAAGGTGCGCTTCTGCATGTGGCCGTAGTACTCTTTGGTCCGGGGTGTGTCGGCTTTTGTGAAGCCGATACTTTCAAGTTTTTGGCGCTCGGCTGCCAAGAGCTGTTGAAACTGACTCATCGGTAGTACTCCTTTCTTCTGGCGCAACTCTAGCCCAGGGGCTGTACTCAGTAAAGCGTCGTCGGTACGAGACTTTGCTTTTAGAGGAGCATCGTATATAGTGTCTGCAACGCCTTGGGCGGTTTTTATTTATCTCACATTATCTATGAATCGCGATTATCCACTCGAAAAACTCCGTAACTTCGGCATCATCGCTCACATCGATGCAGGTAAGACCACCACGTCTGAGCGTGTTCTCTATTACACCGGCAGCCAGCACAAAATTGGCGAGGTGCACGAGGGTGAGACGACCACCGACTGGATGGAGCAGGAGCGCGAACGCGGCATCACTATTACTGCCGCTGCGGTAACGTGTTTTTGGACAAAGACTGACGAGGAAGACAAAAAAGATCTCGCTAAAAAATATCGTTTCAACATTATCGACACTCCAGGTCACATCGACTTTACCGTTGAAGTGAAGCGCTCTATGCGTGTGCTCGACGGCGCAGTGGTCGTGTTCGACGGCGTTGCCGGCGTAGAGCCACAGTCTGAAACGAACTGGCGCTATGCAGACGAAGCAAACGTTCCACGTATCTGCTTCATCAACAAAATGGATCGCATGGGTGCATCTTTTGAAAAATCGTACGCATCTATCCTTGATCGTCTCACCAAAAAAGCAGTACGCATGCAGCTTCCGATTGGTGCCGAGAGCGACTTCGATGGTGTCGTCGATCTCTTGACCATGAAGGCATACAAGTTCGACGGCTCAATGGGGGAGATCGTCTCGACCTATGAAATCCCAGAGAACTTGGTTGAAGAGGCCAAGAAGTATCGCGCTGAACTTATCGAGAAAATCGTCGAGAACGACGATGCACTCATGACGGCATACCTCGACGGCAAAGAGCCAACACTCGAGCAACTTAAAGAAACACTCCGCAAGGCAGTCATTGCAAACCAAATCTTCCCGGTCTACACCGGCTCTGCATTGAAGAACCGTGGCGTACAGTTGGTACTCGACGCAGTCGTTGATTATCTTCCATCGCCAATCGACATGCCTCCGGTAAAGGGTATTAACCCAGCAAACGGCGAAGAGATATTGCGCACCGCATCAGACACCGAGCCATTTACCGCGCTTGCCTTTAAACTTCAGGCTGATCCGTTCGTCGGACAGCTTACCTTCTTCCGTGTGTACTCAGGTACGATCGAGGCAGGTTCCTATATCTACAACTCAACCACTGGTACGAAAGAGCGTTTGGGCCGCATCGTGCGCTTGCAGGCAGATCAACGCGAAGAGGTTAAGAAAGTATTTGCCGGTGAAATTGCTGCAGCCGTAGGTTTGAAAGATACAAAGACATCGCACACTTTGTGTGATGAGAATAGCCCAATCATTCTCGAGCAGATTAAATTCCCTGAGCCGGTTATTAACCTTCGCATTGAGCCAAAAACAAAGGCCGACCAAGAGAAGATGGGTATGGCAATGAAGAAGCTTGCTGATGAGGACCCAACCTTTAGAGTGACGACTGATCCTGAAACTTCCGAGACCCTTATCGCAGGTATGGGTGAGCTTCACTTGGAAATTATCGTTGACCGCATGAAGCGCGAGTTTAATGTCGAGGCAAACGTGGGCAAGCCACAGGTTGCATATCGCGAGACTATTCTCCAAGAGGCTGAAGCTGAAGGTAAATACATCAAGCAGACGGGCGGTAAAGGTCAGTATGGTCACGTGCGCTTGCGCATTAAGCCACTCCCACCGCTCGATCCTGAGAAAAAGCTTGCGAAGAACATTACCCGTGAGGACCACTTTGAGTTCATCAACTCCATTAAGGGAGGTGTGGTGCCAAACGAGTTTATCGGCCCCGTAGAAAAAGGTGTCCGCGAAGCAATGGAGCGCGGCTTTGTGGCAGGCTTCAAGATGGTTGATATTTCAGTGGAGCTCTACGACGGTTCCTACCACGACGTCGACTCCTCAGAAATTGCCTTCAAAATCGCTGCATCGATGGGCTTCCAAGAGGCAGCACAAAGAGCGAAGGCAGTGTTGCTTGAGCCTATTATGAAAGTTGAGGTTGTTACTCCAGAGAAGTTCATGGGTGACGTCACCGGCTCTCTTAACTCCAAGCGCGGTCAGATCGAGGGTATGGAAGAGCGTGGTCTTGCACGTGCCGTTAAGGCCAAAGTGCCGCTCTCGGAAATGTTTGGCTACACGACGGTGTTGCGCTCTATGACCGAGGGTCGTGCCTCCTTTACGATGGAGTTCGACCACTACGAGGTCGTCCCACCAAACGTGGCGCAGACGATTATTGCTGCTCGTAAATAAAATCAAAACCCCCGGCTTATACCGGGGGTTTTTTGTAATACAGTTGCGCTTCATGCGTCTTGTGGTATTGTGAGCGCGTTATTAACGCCACACTTTTACTATGAATACAGGCAAAATTATAGGTCTCTCGGTCCTTGTACTCGGTCTCTTCGGGGTCTCGGCGGTGTCTGCCCAGTACTACAACCAGTACGGATACCAGTACCCAGCTCCGCAGTATAGCTATCAGTACCCAACTGCATACGCTCCTACTGCAGTATGCCCAAACCTCTACACTAACCTTACGGTTGGTATGAGCGGCGCACAGGTAACTGAGCTCCAGCAGTTTTTGGCAACCCGCGGCTATAACCAGTTGGTTACCGGTTACTATGGCTCTCTTACCTCTGCAAACGTTGCGCAGTTCCAGCGCGAGCAGGGTGTTTCTCCGGCAACTGGTGGCGTAGGTCCTTTGACCCGTGCAGCTATCCAGCGCACTTGTGGCCAGGGTGGCTATACACCTGGATACCCTACAACCCCAGGTCAGGTAGGTGAGACATTCCGCTTGGATCGTGAATTTGATCTATACCAGGGCCAAACCATTCGCGAACGCAACGGCGAATTGACCATTGTTCTCAACCAGATTGGTGGTGGCTACGCATGGTATTACGGCAATTCCCGCAATGATGATGAGGTCCGCATTACCGTATCTGAGTCCTGCCGCCCAGGCACATACTGCCTCTGGAATCGTCAGGAAACCTTTGTGCTTGAAGAGGGTGATTCTGAGGACTTTGGCGACTACGAGATTGAGGTCACTGAGATCCGCAGCAACCGCGCAAGCTTTATCGTGCGCGATGAGGATGGCGACAACGATGACGACGGAACAGTTAATGTTACGTCCCCAAGCGGTAGCCGTACGTACGAACAGGGCGACGAGCTTGAGATTAAGTGGACAGTAACGGATGAACCACGCAACAGCTCGGTAATTATAGACCTCTACGACGAGGACGATGACTTTGTAGGCACCATTGCTATAGAGGATGCAGATGAGGAGAGCTATGAGTGGGATATCCCTGAGCGCCGGGATTACTGCACCCAGCAATACCCGAACGGCCTTTGTGGTTATGATCTCGACGGGGAGTTCTATATCAAAGTAACGTTGGTAGACGACTACTACGGCTACCGCGATGAGATCGACGAGGATGACAGTGTCACCTTCGAGATAGAAGACTAAAAAGATATCCACACTCGACTCTTGCGAGTGAGAGAAAGGGATCTATACTAACGAGCAACAGGGCACCACGTCATACGTGGGGCCCTTTCTCGCTTTATTAGGTTCGATTTTAGAAAAAGTATGACCCGCGCTCTCTCAATACACATAAATAATCCAGTCCGTGCCTTTGTTCTTGCGTCTCTCTTGGTGCTTGCCTTTGGCGTGATGCCACTCACGGCGCGCGCTGCTGCGCTCACCGAAGCCCAAGTCTCTTCTGTTTTATTACTCCTCTCATCTTTTGGAGTAGATCAAGGGACTGTTTCTTCGGTTGAGGAAGTACTGCGGGGTTCTGCGGAACCTCTCTCGTATTACGCAGAGCCTGTGCAGGAACCTCTTGCAGCCTACAGTGTGCCGGAAGAGCAGGTGGCAATGTCAGCATCTGTATATTTTGGGCCGCTTGAGTTTTTGCAAGCCTATTCCGAAGCGTTCGACCAGAATCTGGCTGCAAGCATTGAGGCCATGGTCTATATGCCTGAGAGTTTGTACGAGACCATGAGTAGGGTGCCTGATATATTGGCCACCCTCGGGTTGGTTCCCGGGAAAGCGATGGCTGCGTCACTCAGCGAGGCGTTGTATCAAACCGGGCTCTATTAAATAGAAATATAGAGGCGCAACCTCGTCCATCGGGGTTGCGCTTTTAGGGTGTTTTGTATAGTATTACCCCTAACGCATAAGGGGCGTGCTTCCTTTTGCTCGAAATTAATTATCAGGTCAATTAGTAATTTAGGTATTTTGTATGGCAAATTTTGAGAGGTCTAAGCCGCACATGAACGTAGGTACCATTGGTCACGTCGACCACGGTAAAACTACGCTCACTGCATCGATCCTCCACACGCTCGACATGGCAAAGGGCCAGGGCTACGGTGCCCGCGTTGAGGGTGTCGATGGTATCGACAATGCTCCTGAAGAGAAGGCTCGCGGTATTACAATCGCGCTCCACCACTCGGAGTACGAGACTCCTAAGCGTCACTACGCGCACATTGATGCACCGGGTCACGCCGACTACATCAAGAACATGATTACTGGTGCTGCCCAAATGGACGGCGCAGTACTCGTGGTTGCAGCAACTGACGGTGTTATGCCCCAGACTCGTGAGCACATTCTGCTCGCAAAACAGGTCGGTGTGCCAAAAATCATCGTCTTCCTTAACAAGTGCGACATGGTTGATGACAAAGACCTTATCGACCTCGTTGAAGAGGAGGTAAAGGATCTTCTTGCAAAACAAGGCTACGCTGACTCTCCAGTTATTCGTGGTTCAGGTCTCAAGGCTCTTGAGGCAACTGACTTGACCGATGAGTGGGCGCAGAAGATCTTGGATCTTGCGAACACCATGGACAGCTATTTCCCAGATCCAACTCGCGAGCTCGACAAGCCATTCCTTATGCCTGTTGAAGACATCTTCTCGATTGAAGGTCGCGGTACTGTCGTTACCGGCCGTATCGAGCGCGGTGTTCTTAAGGTAGGTGAGGAAATCGAGATCGTTGGTCTCCAGCCAACCTCTAAGACGACTGTCACTGGTATCGAGATGTTCAACAAGCAGCTCGACCAGGGTCAGGCAGGTGACAACGCAGGTATTCTCTTACGCGGTACTGCGAAGGAGGATATCCATCGCGGTCAGGTGCTTGCGAAGCCAGGCTCCGTTACCCCACACACTGAGTTCGAGGCAGAGGTATACATCCTCACCAAGGACGAAGGTGGTCGTCACACCCCATTCTTCACTGGTTACAAGCCACAGTTCTATGTCCGCACTACGGACGTAACGGGCGAGGTAACCTTGGCAGCAGGTACCGAGATGGTCATGCCAGGTGATACCGTTACCTTTAAGGTCAAACTCGTTGCTCCTGTAGCACTCGAGGACAAGACCCGCTTTGCAGTCCGCGAGGGCGGCAAGACGGTAGGTGCAGGTGTCGTCACCAAGATCATCGCGTAATCTCTCTAAGTGATTGAACGAAAAACCCCGCTTCTCTGCGGGGTTTTTCTATGCTAGTATCCAAAGCGTTCGTTTATTATCTGTAAGCGTTAGCTAATCGGGTATAGGTTACTTCTGCTAGGGCAGGGGAGAACTAGACTCACACAGTATGGCAACCGAAGAAAAAAAGAAGGTCTCAAAGCCTCGTGCAAAGAAAGCAGAAGCACCAGCAGCACGCCTGCGCATTAAGGTGCGTGCATATGAGCACAAAGTGCTCGATGCGTCAGTGAAGCAGATATTGGATACGGCATTGCGTTACGATGCAAAAGTCGCTGGTCCGATTCCGCTTCCGACTGAGATTAAGAAATATACGGTCAACCGCTCAACCTTCATCTACAAAGATGCACGCGAGCAGTTTGAAATGCGTATTCACAAGCGCGTGATCGATATTTTGGACCCAACGCCTAAGGTTATCGAGGCGCTGACCAACCTCTCGCTCCCGTCCGGTGTGACGATTGACGTAAAGATGGCCTAACTAAAACTCCCCTCGCATGAGGGGAGTTTTTAAGTATGTCTATCCGTACCAATGATGGGAAAGCCATCCTAAGAGAGATATGCCTCCAAAAATAAGGAGGAGACATGCTGCAATGCCAGCACCAAACCCAATAGTGGTGTAAGTGGTAAAGAGCCATACACCTGCGCCATAGCCAATTTGAGCTACGATGACATCGCTTGCCCCATTGGTATGGTGCTCAACGTCCGATATATGGGTGATTTTTTCAAAGATTTCCCATCCAATCGCTATAGCGATACCAATTCCTAAACCGAGCCATAGATTGATTCCAAACCAGATGACTGCATAGGCGAGTAGTGCGCCTGAGAGAGTGTGGGGAATAGTCCAAAGATCTATGACGGGATGTTCCCACCACGAACGTTTTTTAAGGATATACGAAAGCATGGAGAGTTTAGTATGCCACACGTTTATTTTTTTGTATGTGGAAATTCTTCATTGTTTTGTCTCTCATTTCTGATAGAATAGAAAAAAGGTGCTCATTGTTTTCAGGGTGTTGTGCACACAACAAAATACGTCCGATACTATAGGTCGGGCATGCCGAAAAAGTCCCTCGCGCGAGGGACTTTTTCGTTTGCATAAATCTAGTATGATAGAGGTGTCCTTTCCAGGGACAACTACCTTTCATCCGGTAGAAGTGGCCCGAGGCGTCATGGCGTCGCCTCGGGTTTTTTATTTGCATAAAGATTTGACGCTGGTACTCTACGACAAAGCACATTGGTAGGAGGGAAGAGTGACGCTCAAGGTAGTAGATCTATTGAAAACAGCTCGGAAGGCACTTGGTCCGTTGCCCGATTCGTTTCTGACCCGATTTCACACGTGTTTAAAGGAACGTGATCTCAGACGCGAATACGTGCAAGAGGTGAGAGCGATCTATGGTAAGCCGGGAATTATGGAAATTCGGCTCCTGGAGGGGGAGACCTCTACGATGGTTCTCATCCGGGTACTCCGTATAAATAAGGACTGTGAAATTGTGTCTTCAAGTCAGGCCACGATCACCAAACCTGGTCATGAGTGGAGAAAAAGGACTTCTGGGGGCGGCTAAGCCCCCTTTCTGCTGTTCACACCTCTCCCTTTCGGCCATCTTTTCGATGATAGGCTTGTTGAAAGCACATCAACATCGAAGGAGGGAAGGTTGAGCTATATAGACGATACGATTTTCGCGCCAATCAGGGCGCGTTTGTTGCAAAATAAAGAGGCTCGCCTAAAACGTGGCGCGCTCAATCAAGATTTTGAACGAAAAGAAGGTGAGGTTTTTTATGGAAATCTCGCTCAACGTGAGTTCGATGCCTTGCCTTTAAGGACCAAACGCAAAGGTGGTCCTGCGCGTCTCAACCGCATTCTGAGCGGAAAGAATAAGCAAGGTGACAACTATGTGTTTGTGCCAACCTACGAAGAGCTCTATCGGGACAAAGAATCTTTTTCGGTTTTTGTCCATACCTATGAGCTCGATATGTTAAGCATCGAATACTAAAACTGGACCTCCGAAAGGAGGTCTCTTCTTGCACAAAAGGAACCTTTGATATATAGTGCTCGGGACGTTAGAAATAGCGTTGATGTGCGTCCCCCCGGGGACCAACCACAACATTATGAAATTTATCCTTGGAACCAAGGGGAAGATGGTTACTGTGTTCACCGAAGACGGTCGGGCTTATGCTGCGACTGTCATTACTGCTGCTCCAAACACCGTCACCCAAATCAAGACTACTGAAAAGGAAGGCTATCAGGCCGTCCAGCTTGCAGCACTCGAGACGAAGCCGTCTCGCGTCAGCAAGCCCCAGCTTGGCCATGCAAAAGGCAAGGCATTTAAGGTTTTTAAAGAACTCCGCACCACCGAGACTCCTGAGGTTGGCTCGGTAGTCGATGTGACTACATTTGCAGTCGGCGACAAAGTAGAGGTCTCCGCTATCTCGAAAGGTAAGGGCTTCCAGGGCGTCGTGAAGCGTCATGGTTTCCATGGCGGTCCTCGCTCTCACGGTCAGAAGCACTCTGAGCGCTCACCAGGTTCTATCGGTGGCTCGGGTGGTCGTGCTGGTGGTCGTGTGGCAAAAGGTATGCGCATGGCAGGCCGCATGGGCTCGGATCGTGTTACCGTACGCAATCTCGCAGTGCTCCAGGTACATCCGGAGAGCGGTGAGTTGGTGCTCGCAGGTGCTGTACCGGGTCGCAAAGGTACCGTCGTTGAGATTCGCGGCTAAAAAATACTATGGAAGCAAAAATGTACAACATGCAGGGCAAGGAATCGGGGAGCGTAAAGCTGCCGGAGAATATCTTTGGCCACACATGGAACGCCGACTTGGTTCACCAGGTGGTCACCTCCATGCAAAGCAATGCTCGCGCAGGTACTGCACACACGAAAGATCGTGGTGAGGTCCGTGGCGGTGGTAAGAAGCCGTGGAAGCAGAAGGGTACTGGTCGTGCACGTCACGGCTCGTCTCGCAGCCCTATCTGGCGCGGCGGCGGTGTGGCACATGGTCCACGCAACGAGAAGAACTACACTCGCACCATTACTCGTGGCATGCGCCAGAAGGCATTGCTTGTCGTGCTCTCAAAGAAGGCAAAGGATGGCGAGATTATATTCCTCGATAGCCTTACCTTCGCTGCACCTAAGGCAAAAGATGCCAAGGCAGTCCTCTCAGCGCTCAAGATCATCCGCCGCAAGAATGCTGCTCTCATCGCTATCCCTGAGGCTGCAGTCGCAACGAAGAAGAGCTTCCGTAACTTTGGCAACGTTGCAGTCGAGGAGATTCGCAACCTAAACCCAATTTCTATCCTCTCGAAGCGCCAGCTCATCATCGCAAACCCCGATATGGCCCTTAAGGCACTCGCAAAAAACCATGAATAAGCCTGCACTTCACATTTTGCATACACCCCGCATCACCGAGAAGGCTGCATACCTTGCAGAGTCGGGCTGCTACACCTTTAACGTTGCAACGAATGCAACCAAGAGCGATGTTGCACGTGCGGTGAAAGAGATCTACAGCGTAAACCCACGCAAAGTTACCTTTTCTGCAATTGCACGTAAGTCGGTCCGCACCCGTGGCACCAATCGTATTGGGTACAGCGCTGGTGGCAAAAAGGCATACGTCTTTCTTAAAAAGGGCGAAAAGATCGATCTTGCATAACGAACTACTATGAAATCCTACAAGCCATACACAAAGTCTCGTCGCCACATGACCACCGTAACCTTCCGTGGGAAGCTTACGGCGTCTGAACCGCACAAGTCTTTGACGACTGGTGGTAAGCGCGGTGTTGGTCGCTCGAGCAATGGCCGCATTTCGGTCCGTCACAAGGGAGGTGGTCACAAGCGCCTCTTCCGTGATGTTGATTTTACGTACGAGAAGAAGATTCCTGCACGTGTTGAGACTGTTGAGTACGATCCAAGTCGCTCGGGCTTTATCGGTCTCCTCGTCTACCGTGATGGTTCTCGCCGCTATGCACTCCTTCCTCAGTCCGTTACCGTCGGTTCCACGATCGAGGCAGGGGAGCATGTTCCTGCAACTCCAGGCAATCGCATGCCACTCTCCGCAATGCCTATTGGCGCATTTATATACAACGTAGAGATTAAGCCAGGTCAGGGTGGCAAGCTTGGTCGTGCAGCCGGTACTCACATCGAAATCATCGCTCGCGATCAGGGATATGCAGACCTTAAGATGCCATCAAGCGAGGTACGCCGCGTGCTTGAGACCTGCTACGCAACGCTTGGCGAGGTCAGCAACGAGGAACATCATCTCCGCACGATCGGTAAGGCAGGCCGCAGCCGCTGGCTCGGTATCCGCCCTACCGTACGCGGTACTGCAATGAACCCGGTAGATCACCCACACGGCGGTGGTGAAGGCCGCCAGGGCCGTGGTTTGCGCCGCGCAAAGAGCCTTTGGGGCAAGCCAACGGGCAAAGGTCAGAAGACTCGCCGTCCGAAGAAATACAGCAACTACCTTATTGTTTCCCGCCGCAAGGTTGGCAAGCGCAAGAAAGGTTAAAACATATAAAACAAATCCCGGCTTATCGCCGGGATTTTTCGTTGCGGTTGGTAGAGCATGTGTCCCTGACCATTTACTTTTGCGGGAGGACTCCCGAGGTCCAGCTCATAGTAGAGGGAATATGGCGAAAACCAGTTTCCTTCTCCCAAGTGGCAAGTTTACTCGAAAATTCCTCGTCGTCCTTAGCGCTGATGGTTGTGTAGGGCATTGATTGCCCGTTCAGGTAGCGGAATTGGTATACGCGCATGAGGAGATCTCCTTCCCTCTGATCTGGAGCTATTATGCAATCTTTTTCAGTTTAGGCAAGGTTTCTACACAAAAGCTTGCACTTCAAGAGCCATTAGGGTACAGTGGTGCGTAATCCCGTGTTGCAAGGCCTAGCCGCTCTTTGGCTACGGCGGACATGGGCTTTAATTATGGCAAGAAGCCTCGAAAAAGGTCCCTACGTGGACGAAAAGCTCCTCAAGAAAATTGAGGGTAAAAAGCCTCAAACAACGGAGGTGATTAAGACGTGGTCACGTCGCTCTTCTATCGCACCTGAAATGGTGGGCTTTAAGTTTGGCGTTCACAACGGCAAAACCCATATTGAAGTCCTTGTCTCTGAAGATATGGTCGGTCACAAGCTCGGTGAGTTCTCTCCAACCAAGAAGTTCGTCCGTCACGGCGGTAAGATGCAGAAGGAGATGGAAACCAAGGCTAAGGAGGCTGAGATTGCTGCCGCACAGGCTGCAAAAACTGCAGGTGATGCTGCCAAGAAGAAATAAACTGATATATGACTGCTGCAACTGCAAAACTCACCAACTATCGCCAGGCACCGCGCAAAGTGCGTTTGCTTGCTGACTTGGTACGCGGCAAATCTGCTGATCGTGCACTCAACTTGCTTGCAAACCTTCCAAAGCGTGCAAGCGACCCAATGGCAAAGCTCATCAAGTCAGCAGTATCGAACGCAAAGGTTCCTGCAACTGAGCTCTACATTGCAAAGATCGAGGTAAATGGCGGTATCGTGTTTAAGCGCCACATGCCTCGTGCTCGTGGTCGTGCCAGCGCTATTCGCAAGAAGACCAGCCATGTAACGCTTGCGCTCGCACAGAAGGCAGCAAAGGCACCGAACGCTGAAAAATAATATGTCTAAAGTAGTCCATCCATTTGCACATCGTTTGGGAATTCTCCGTGACTGGCGTCATCGCTGGTTTGCTGAGGGTGCCCAATACCGCGAGAACCTCAAGGGCGACATTCTGTTGCGTGAGTTTTTGATGAAAGAACTTCGCGGTATGTACGTTGGTGCGCTCGAGATCGAGCGTGGCAAAGTGCTCCGCATCATCGTGAAGACCAGCCGTCCTGGCATCATCATTGGCCGCTCGGGTGAGGGTTCTACCAAGATCAAGAAGTCTATTGAGACGTTCCTCCGCAAGAAGGGTCTCCCGGTTCCTGAGATCAAGCTCGATATCGAGGAGATCCGCACTCCAGAAGCAAATGCAGCGATTGTTGCATACATGATTGCTGAGGGTCTTGAGAAGCGCCTTGCCTTCCGCCGTGTGCTCAAGCAGACCATCGAGAAGGTTATGGCAAACCGCGACGTGAAGGGTGTACGCATTACGCTCTCCGGCATGCTCGGCGGTGGTTCCATGTCTCGCACGGAGACCCTTAAAAAGGGTCAGGTGCCACTCCAGACAATCCGCGCAGATGTTGATTACGCACGTGAACGCGCAATCCTTCCGCTCGGCGTTATTGGGGTGAAGGTCTGGATCTACAAGGGCGAAGTCTTTACCAACAAGAATAAAGACAAATAGGCTTATGTTGGTACCCAAGAAAGTAAAATTCCGCAAATGGCACACGATGCGCCGCAACCCGAAAGCCCCTAAGGTGGCAACTCGCGGTATTACCGTTGCCTTCGGCAGCCATGGCCTTAAAGCCATCACCCATGCACGTGTTCGCTCTAACCAGATCGAATCTGCACGTAAGGTTATCGCTCGCTCGTTGGGCAAGACCGGCAAGAGCTGGATCCGCATTTTCCCTGACAAGCCATTCACCCAGAAACCGCCCGAGGTAAAGCTCGGTAAAGGTAAGGGCGATCCTCAGGGCTATGAGGTCGAGGTATGGCCAGGCCGTGTACTCTTTGAGGTAGACGGTGTTGCTGAGACGGTGGCAGTTGATGCCCTCAACAAGGCAGGAAAGAAGCTTCCGCTTAAAACTAAGGTCGTCGCACGTGCGCATTAAACTGATATGGCTAAGAAAACAGACCTCAGCAAGCATACGAAAACCGACCTTGAGAAGTTGGTAGGGGAGAAGCGTGAAGAACTCCGCTCCTTGCGTTTTGGCGGCGCAGGTAGTAAAAACAGAGACGTCAATGCGATGAGCAAATTGCGCAAGGAGATTGCTCGCGCACTCACCCAGTTGAAGAAGGTCGCATAAACAACACTATGGAAACAAAGCGTAAACAATTTAAGGGTGTCGTCGTCTCTGACAAAATGCAGGACACTGCTATCGTGGCTGTGTCTCGCTATGTGAAGCACCCAAAATACAAGAAGTACATCAAGAAGACTGCACGCTTTTCGGCACACAATCCAGGCAACAAGGCTAAAGAGGGAGAGCAGGTTGTTATCCGCAGCTGCCGTCCGCTTTCCAAAACCAAGCATTTCGAAATCGTTTTCGCATAAACTACTATGATTCAAGATCGCTCACTCGTAATTGTTGCAGACAACTCCGGCGCCAAGATTGGACGCATTTTCAAGATTCCTGGTTCATCCAAGAAGCGCTATGCGGAGATAGGGGAGATTGTTATCTTCTCGGTGCAAACCGCTGAGCCTCGCAAGCAGGTGAAGAAAAAGGATGTGCTCCATGGTGTAGTCGTTCGCCAGAAGAAACCATTCCGCCGCAAGGACGGAAGCTATATCCGCTTTGATGAAAACGCAGTGGTGGTACTCGATTGGGGTGCAAAGGATAAGAAGGAGCCTAAGGCAGGACGTATCTTCGGTCCGATCCCACGCGAACTCCAGGAGCTTGGATACCAGACCATCATTTCGCGTGCCCCTGAGGTCGTATAAATTTCTATGAATACTCTCCACATTAAAAAAGGTGATACCGTTGTCATTTTGAGCGGTAACGAAAAAGGCAAAAGCGGCAAGGTAACGCATGTGTTTCCTAAGCTTGGTCTTGTAACGGTAGAAGGGGTAGGTATGCGCACCAAGCATCAGCGCCCTCGCAAGTCGGGCCAGCGCGGCCAGATTGTGCAGAAGCAGCATCCGATTTCCGCAAGCAAAGTCGCTAAGAAGAAATAAGACGTATGGAACTCCTACAAGACAAACAAAAGAAAACTTTTTCTGCCCTCGGTAAAGACTTTGGGTGGACAAGCACGATGCAGACCCCCAAGGTAGTGAAAGTGGTGGTGTCTGTTGGTGTGGGCAAAATGCTCAAAGACAAAGAGAAGGTCAAACTTGTTGAGGATCGTCTCGCAAAGATCACCGGACAAAAGCCTGCCTCTCGCGGTGCAAAGAAATCTATCGCTACCTACAAGACTCGCATTGGCGACAAGATTGGGTATCAAATTACGCTCCGGGGCACTCGTGCACAGGACTTCTTGAACCGCTTACTCCATGTCGCATTGCCACGTACCAAGGACTTTAAAGGTATTTCTGCTGCGGGTATTGATGAGATGGGCAACTACACCCTTGGTATCAAAGAGCACACCGTGTTCCCTGAGACTGCAGACGAGGATATTAAAGACGTGTTTGGTATGGCAATTACGGTTGTCACCACTGCGAAAGACAAGGTGTCGGCAAAGGCATACTTAGACCACCTCGGTTTTCCGTTTAAGAAATAAATTCAAGAAAGACAAAAACCCGAACGAAAGTTCGGGTTTTACTTTCTTGTGAATTTATGCTATAAAATAACGAGGAACGAACTTTGAGGAGCAACCGATGGCGACGTTGGAAGAAATCTCACGAGAACGAGCCAAGCAGGTACGTGCAAGTGTCGAAAAAGGCGAAGCTTGGTATAAAAAAATTGCCGCCGAAGTCGAGAAGAAGTATCACGGCTACTATATCGTCATCGATGTAGAGACCGGAGAATATCTCGTCGATGAGGATGATTTGCGAGTACTTGAACTGGGGGGTAAGAAATTTGCGGGACACTGGCGCCACTTTAAGCGAGTGGGCTATCCGGGGCCGGTATATGGATATCCGACAGGGAGATGGTAATGCAGGGGGAAATTGATGGAGAAACTAACCTGCCTGTCTTAAAACTTATGATCAACCAACGGGAAATTCCTTGTCTGGTTGACACAGGTTTTAATGGATACCTGTGGACCGACACAATTGTCGCCCAACGACTGCTTGGTGTGCAGATTGAGCATCGCGTGGACGGTAATTCGCAAGTGGCCGATGGCGCTTTGGCTCAGTTTGAACTAACCACAGTAGAAGTATCGTGGTTTAGCCGGCTCTTGTATCCTAGTATGCAGGTCGTCTTTACGGTTCGGCAGAGTAGGTTTCCTGTTGTGCTCGGTACCCGAATGTTGCTTGGCTATATTTTGATAGCTGACTTCAATCACGGTATCGTGCAAATCAAAGACCCAAGTGTCTCACGAGTCTCGCCTTAGGGCGGGACTCTTTTTACAAATCAATTGCCAAAATGGATTAGAAAAATTGAAACCCCGCTCCAAGTTGGAAGCGGGGTTCTTTCATTTAGCCGAAGTGTTCTTTGTAGAATCGTTCGGCCATGGTCTTTAGCTGGGCTTCCGACGGGGGCCGACGTCCTTTCTTTGCGTATTCGATAATGAGCAATTCCTCTATCTGGTGGATCGCCAGACGAGTGAGGCTGAACTGGGTGGTTTTGGGGACTGTCACTCTCTGTTTACTGGGGGGCACAAAAGAACTCCTGTACTGGTTAAATCAATTGATACAATAACCTAAAATTCCATTAGTGTCAACAAAGTTTGCACTACACCTACCCCTATGCTATAGTCCTTGCACGCCCAGTAGGGCTCCTTTTTCTGTCAGGTCCCGCCCTTAGGGGAGGGAAACCAGCAGAGATGTACACCCCGAAGGACAAAAAGGGGTGACCACTCAACAAGAATGGCTAAAAAATCGACTGTTGCACGCTCTAACCGACCCCCGAAGTTTAAATCTCGGGTTGTTCGTCGCTGTTTCCGCTGCGGTCGCAAGCGTGCCTTTATGCGTGACTTTGGTATGTGCCGTGCATGCTTCCGCGAGGCAGCAAACGAGGGCCTTATTCCCGGTGTCCGCAAATCTTCCTGGTAACACTTTTATGACTACTGACCCTATCTCAGACTTTCTCATACGTCTTCAGAACGCTTCTCTCGTGAAGAAGAACACTGTCGAGGCACCATACTCGGCTATGAAGCACGCCATCGCTAAGGTGTTGGTGAGCGAGGGGTACTTGGGTACCGTTTCTAAAAAGAACAATTCCCTCGTCGTTGAACTTAAATACGCTGGTCGCCCTGCAATCACCGGTGTGAAGCGCATTTCTAAACCATCTCGCCGCATGTACCTCGGTGTTCGTGATATCCGCCCCGTGAAGCGCGGTCATGGACTCTTGGTGCTTTCGACGCCAAACGGTGTCGTGACGGGCAAAGACGCAATGGTCGCACGCGTTGGCGGGGAAGCTTTGTTCGAAATTTGGTAAATCTATATGTCTCGCCTTGCTAAACGCCCAATTCAATTGCCGCAGAAGACCGAAGTAACGGTTGCAAGCGGTATCATCTCGGTCAAAGGACCGAAGGGCACTTTGACGCGCCCTGCACATCGCCTCATCGGTATTGAGGTTTCTCCTGAGAGCATCCAGGTAGTATCTAAGTCTGAGACGATCGAGGCACGCGCAGCGCTTGGAACGTATGCTTCACATCTCCGCAACATGCTCACCGGTGTTACCGAGGGCTTCCAAAAGAAACTCCTCGTTGAGGGTGTCGGCTACAAATGGGATGTTCAGGGCAAGACGCTTAACTTGGCACTTGGTTTTTCTCACCCGGTTAAGGTTGCAATCCCTGAGGGCCTCACGGTTGTAGCGGAGAAGAGCGCATTGACCATCTCGGGTTTTGATAAAGAGTTGGTTGGTCAGTTCGCTGCAGACATCCGCGCATTAAAGAAGCCTGAGCCGTACAAGGGTAAAGGTATCCGCTACGATGGCGAGGTGATCCGCCGCAAGCAGGGTAAGAAGGCCGCATAAACTATATGGATACTAATCGCATTCGCCGTCACAACCGCATACGTGCAAAAGTCATCGGTACTGCCGCACGCCCTCGTTTGTGCGTGTATAAATCAAACCGCTACCTCGAGGCGCAGCTCATTGATGACACTGCAGGAAAGACCTTGGCTTCTGTTAAGCTTGCTGATGCACAAAAGGCTGGCGAGGAGATTGCAAAGAAAGGAAAGGCAGCAGGTGTTGAGGCAGTAGTGTTTGATCGCGGTGGCTTCCGCTATATTGGTAAAATTGCAGTGCTTGCTGACGCCGCACGCAAAGGTGGGCTTACTTTTTAAATTATATGGAAAACGAGACTGAAAAAGACGTTGTAGTTGAAACTCCAGAAGGTGCAGCCCCTGAGGCGGCTCCTGAAGTGGTTGCTGCTGCACCTGAGGCTGAGCGCGCACAGCGTGGTCGTGGTGGCCGTACTCCTGGTGGTCGTGGCGGTCGTCGTCCAAGCACACGCCCACCTCGCCAAAAGAGCGAGTTTGATCAGAAGATGATCAACATCCGCCGTGTTGCCCGCGTTATGGCTGGCGGTCGCCGCTTTTCTTTCTCGGTCGCAATCATCATCGGCAACAAAAAGGGTAAAGTAGGTGTTGGGCTTGGTAAAGCAGGGGACACTACGCTTGCGATTGATAAGGCAGTACGTGATGCGAAGAAGCGCATGATCACGGTCCCTCTCACGAAGAACAATTCGATCGCGCACGATGTTGATGCAAAATACAATGCATCCCGTATCATGCTCATCCCGGCAAAGGGTCGTGGTCTTGTTGCAGGTTCTTCGGTACGTCCTGTACTTGAGCTTGCAGGTGTCACCGATGTTATCGGCAAGATCCACTCGGGCAGCAAGAATGGTTTGAACAATGCACGCGCTGCAATCGAAGCCCTTAAGAACCTTAAGTAATACTCCTATGCAACTGAACGACCTTAAACCTAAAACAGCACGCGCCGGCTCTAAACGAGTTGGTCGTGGTAATGCGTCCGGCAAGGGTAAGACTTCTGGTCGTGGTACCAAGGGTCAAAAGGCTCGTGCAGGTCACCGCATTCGCCCTGACATCCGCGAGAAGCTCAAAAAGCTTCCTAAACTCCGCGGGTATAGCTTTACGTCTATCCAGCAGAAGCCATCGGTTCTTAACGTCGTCGCACTTGAGAATGCATTTGCTGCAGGCGAGGCGGTAAACCCAAAGACGTTGCTTGACCGCGGTATTGTCCGCGCACGCAAAGGGGTAACTCCAGTGGTAAAAATATTGGGGGGTGGTGAGCTTTCTAAGAAACTCACCGTTACCGAGTGTGCGGTTTCTGCATCAGCAAAGGCAAAGATTGAAAAAGCGGGCGGTAGTGTTGCATAACTGTGAACACATTCGTACAAAAATTAACGCTTCTGTTTTCCGATCCGCAGATGCGGGGGAGACTCTTTTTCGTACTCGGTGCTTTGGCACTCTCTCGCGTCCTTGCAGCAGTTCCGATTCCAGGAATTGACGCAGTACAGCTTGAACTTTTCTTATCGAACAACCAATTCTTTGGGTTGCTTAACCTCTTCTCCGGCGGTGGCCTCTCAGGTCTCTCGCTCGTGATGTTGGGTGTGGGTCCATACATTACCGCCTCGATCGTCATGCAGCTCCTTACGCTCATGATTCCGCGCTTTAAGCAGATGTACCAAGAGGAGGGTGAGGCAGGTCGCATCCGATTCTCGATGATCAGCCGCTACCTCACACTTCCACTTGCAGTCGTGCAGGGTATCGCATTCCTCAGCATTCTCTCGCAGCAGGGTATTTTGCCTAACCTCAGCACTGTAGGTTTTCTCACCAACCTTATCGTTATTGTTGCCGGCTCGATTCTCCTTATGTGGATCGGCGAGCTTATCTCTGAGTACGGTATGGGTAACGGTGTTTCCCTTATCATCTTTGCAGGTATCGTTGCAGGACTTCCAACAGCACTCTCACAGACCGTGTTTGGCTTTGATGCCGCACAGATTCCAACCTACCTTGCCTTCGTCGTTGCAGGGTTGGCCGTTATTGCATCAGTGGTCTTTATTACCGAGTCTGAGCGCCCCGTGCCGGTTACGTACGCAAAACGCGTTCGCGGCATGAAGTTCTTTGGTGGCGCATCGACCTACTTGCCACTTCGTCTTAACCAGGCAGGTGTTATTCCCATCATCTTTGCAATCTCATTCCTCCTTATGCCCCAGATGGTGGCAACCTTCTTGGCATCAAGTGGAAACCCAACGTTTGTTGCGGTCTCGACTTCCATCAATGCGTGGATGAGCAATCTCGTACTCTATGGCGCGGTGTACTTTATCCTGGTCTTCTTCTTTACCTACTTCTACACTGCAGTGACTTTTGATCCGCATCAGATTTCGGAGAACCTTCAAAAGAATGGTGCCTTTATCCCTGGTGTACGCCCTGGTCCATCGACTGCGCAGTATCTTGCGAGCGTTATCACCCGCATTACCTTCGTAGGTGCACTCTTCCTTGCGGGTGTCGCTGTGTTGCCGATTGTTGCGCAGTCTCTCACAGGTATTCAGACCATCGCACTTGGCGGTACCGCACTTCTCATTGTCGTCTCCGTGGTGCTTGATCTCTCCCGTCGCATTGACGCGCAGATCTCTATCCGCGAGTATTAAGACATGGGTACTTTTATTCTTGTCGTTGGACCATCAGGCAGCGGCAAGAGTGCGCTCCTTGGGCATCTGCGTGAACAGGTGCCCTCTATCGTATTTCCACGCTCATGCACGACACGAACCCCACGTCCTGGGGAAGTGGAGGGGGAGAAATACTTTTTTGTTACGAAAGAAGAGTTCGAACGCCGACAGGCGGCTGAGGAGTTTTTAGAATGGGCGCCGTATGGTGGCAGCTATTATGGGACGCTCCGCTCGGAGATTATACCGGCGCTTGAGGCAGGCAAACTCGTGGTCCGGGAGGTCGAGGTGCAGGGAGCTCGGCAATTGCAGGACTGTATACCAGAAGGGGTTTTGAAGATTATCTTTATCGATGCGGGTTCCTGGGAAGACTTGGAGCGACGTATCCGTGCTCGTGCACCGATTGGTGAAGTCGAGCTGTTGGCTCGCCGCAAACGATACGAGGACGAGACAAGCTTTAAAGCACAGGCAGATATTGTAGTTACGAATCTCGATGGAGGGTTGGAGCAGGCAAAACGAGACTTTGTAGCAGCAGTTCAAAAATTGTCCGAAGAATAGTAAGATACCTTAGTGCAACCACTCACGATTATATTTGCAGGACCACAGGGAAGCGGTAAGGGCACCCAGGTTGAACTCCTCAAAGCGTATGTAGAGAAACACGATCCAGCACGGAAGGTCGTGTATTTTGAGGCTGGGCAGGTGTTACGCGAGTTTTCAAAAGGAGAGAGTGACGTGCAAAAGCAAGTGAAGCAGATTGTTGATTCAGGACAATTGGTTCCTGGCTTTATCACCGGCTACCTCATGACGCAGTTTATGTTCGATTCAATGAAGGGGGATGAACATCTTTTTATCGACGGATTTCCACGCGAACAAGCACAGCTGATGATGTTTGATACGGCTATTCATTTTTATAAACGAGCAAAGCCGACCTTGCTCCATATCAATATTTCAGACGAAGAAGCGCTGACACGACTTTTGAAACGTGCGCGTAAAGACGATACCGAGGAGGGGATCCGCAACCGTCTTGCCTGGAACCGTACACAAACAGGAAAGGTGATGGAATGGTTCCGTGCCAACCCTGACTATCGTGTCGTTGAGGTCAATGGCGAGCAGACGATAGAAGCAGTGCATGCCGATATTCTTAAGGCACTTACCTTAGCATGATAGCCACCAAACAAGAGGAAATAGAGAATCTGCGTAAGGCAGGGAAGATATTGGCTGCGGCACTCCGCGAGCTTGAGAGTATGGTTAAACCTGGTGTTACCACATCTGCGCTCGATATGGCTGCTGAGCAGTATATTGTGCGAGAAGGCGCGCGTTCTTCTTTTTTACGCTATCAACCTGAAGGGGCGTCTTCGCCATATCCAGCAGCACTGTGTGTGTCGATAAACGATGAAGTGGTGCATGGTATTCCCGGAGGGAAGGTGCTTGAAGAAGGCGATGTCGTTACAGTCGACCTTGGACTTTCATATAACGGCTACTTTGTTGATGCAGCGCGTACGGTGATTGTGGGTGAAGGTGATGCGGCTGCGCATAATTTGGTAGAGGGTACGCGTGAAGCACTAAAGGAGTCAATTAAAGCAGCACAGGTTGGAAATCATATTGGAGATTTAGGTGCTGCAACGGGCGTCGTGGCGAAGAAATATAAGCTCGGCATTGTCGAGGACCTAGGTGGACATGCAGTGGGCAAGGCTGTGCATGAAAAGCCCTTCATTGCGAACGATGGTCGTGCGGGTGAGGGAGAAAAAATTGTAGAGGGTATGGTGCTTGCGATAGAGCCGATGCTCTGTGAAGGGAAGGGTGCAATCATTCTTGATGAGGATGATTGGACGTACCGGATGGAGGATGGTGGTCGGGCCGCACACTTTGAAGATACGGTCTTGGTGACCAAAGATGGTCCCGAGATTTTAACTCGATAGCGTTGCAAGATAAGGGTTTTTATTGTAAGGTTAGGCTGTCATGATGCATCCTAAAGAGGAGAAGACATTTGTACTCATCAAGCCGGACGGGGTCCGCAAGGGCCTTATCGGTGAGATCATCAAGCGCTTTGAACAGCGCGATCTAAAAGTGGTTGCTATGGAGATGTTCCAGGCAACCCGCAAGGAAATTGATTCCCATTATCCGAAGGCGGACTCTTGGGTACGCCGTCTAGGGGAGAAGACTCTTTCAACATACGAGAAGAACGGTCTTTCTATTGACGAGGTTAAAAAAGACTTTGGTACAACCGACCTGCTTAAGGTGGGTAAGGTAGTGCGTGGCTGGCTTGTTGATTTTATGGTCAGCGCCCCGATGGTACGCATGGTGGTGCAGGGCGTGCATGCAGTACCGATGGTACGCAAGATTGTTGGCGCTACGATGCCCGCATCTGCTGAGATGGGTACGATCCGTGGCGACTACTCTGCAGATTCTGCACTCTCCGCTAACCTCGAGCGTCGCTCGGTATACAACCTTATCCATGCGTCTGAGACCACTGAGGAGGCAGCACACGAGATCAAGCACTGGTTCGGGAAACACCCAATTCACAAATACAAGCGTTTCGGCATCGACGAGTAGTTTTTGCTATACTTATAGAGGACTTCGGGAGCAAATGTCCTTAAGTGTTAAAAAGGGAGCCTGATGCGGGGCACCGTGGTGTACCGCTTTATAGCACCCACCTGGCTTAAAGTCAGACACTTGCTCCCGGCGTCCACCAGAGAATCCCGCAGGCGCGGGATTTTCTGATAATAACTTTGTTAAGATAAATCCATGCAACAATCGACAATTACCTTCTACGGTGGGGCAGGGACAGTGACAGGTTCTAATTTTATGTTGGATACGGGCGGTGCGAAGTTTTTAGTCGACTGCGGAATGCAGCAAGGTTCCCATAAAGATGAGGAGAAGAATTGGGTACCGTTTGCATACGATGCAAAGGAAGTCTCACACCTTATCGTGACTCACGCACATATCGACCACATTGGTCGCATACCGTGGCTCGTTAAACAAGGATTTGCCGGTACGATACTCTCAACTGCGGCAACACGCGCGCTCGCTGAACCGATGCTGCATGATGCATTTAAGCTCCTCGATATGAAGGAGGCAGATACTCCTTATACTCCGGTACATATTGAAAAAGCACTCTCGCTTTGGAAAGTGGCGCAGTATGGCGAAGATGTAGCATTGGCTGATGGGTGCACTGTTGCGCTCCATGATGCAGGGCATATCTTAGGCTCTGCCATGGCCACCATTACGCGCAATGGGAGGACCGTACTCTTTAGCGGTGATATTGGCGGTGGCAACTCACCACTCTTGCCACACATCGATACGCTGCCTAAGGCGCAGTATGTATTGCTCGAGAGCGTCTATGGTGATCGAGTGCGGCAGGATGAGGATCGGCGCGAAAGACTCGAGAATGTTATCGAAGACTCTGCAGGGCGTGGTGGCACGTTGCTTATCCCTGCATTCTCGACCGAGCGTACCCAAGATCTTTTGTATGAAATCAAAACGCTTATGAGCGAGAAGCGAGTGCCTGCTATGCCGGTGTATGTTGATTCACCGCTGGCGAGCAAGGTGACCGCAGTGTTTATACAGGAGTTGGGGAAGGGGGATATCTTTTCTTTCCCCGGGTTGAAGTTTATCGAAACGACGGAAGAGTCACGTGCGCTTGAGCATGCGCCAAACCCAAAGATTATTCTTGCGGGCTCTGGCATGTCGACCGGTGGTCGCGTCATAGCGCACGAGCGTTGGGTATTGCCGGACAATAAATCAACCCTCCTTATCGTCGGGTACCAAGCGGCAGGCTCTGTTGGTCGTCGTCTCCTTGAGGGGGCAAAGACCGTTGATCTGCACCATGAGCCGGTGAAGGTAGGGGCGAAAGTCGAGGCAATCTTTGGCTATTCGGCACACCGTGACGGGGAAGGACTTTTGGAGTTGGTGAACAAGTCATCAGACGGTATAGAAAAAGTGTTTGTGGTTGAGGGTGAACCTGCCTCAGCTGCGTTCCTCACCCAGCGTATCCGCGACTATTTGAGTGTTGATGCAGTTGCGCCCAGTGCGGGGGAGCAGGCGGTGATAAACCTATAGTAAAATAGAAGAAAATGGATCCAAAGAACCCGCATATGCAGGTTAAGTTCGCGATATCCGGAGCTGCCGAAACAGGGCACTGCGGTATTGATGCGTACGACAAAGGGCTCGAGCTCGGACGACAGATCGCTCTTAAGAATGCGGTTTTGGTAAATGGAGCAACTACCGGCTTTCCGCTCTGGGCAGCAATGGGTGCGAAAGAGAAGAGGGGTATAACCATTGGGTTTTCTCCTGCAAACTCCGAGAAAGAACACATTGATTCGTATAACTTGCCGGTCGAGTATTTGGACGTGATTGTCTACACCGGCTTTGGCTTCCCTGGGCGCGACCTCATCATGACACGCAGCGCCGATGCAGTGCTCTTTGGCTGCGGACGCATTGGTACCATCCATGAGTTTACAATCGCCTTTGAAGACAAAAAGCCAATCGGTATTTTAGAGGCTGACTGGGAGACTGATGAGGTGATAAAAAACTTGTTAGAGAAAGGACATCGCCCGAACGACCGCATTGTGTTTGATACTGATCCAGCACGATTGGTAGAGCGGGTGGCTGAGATGGTGAATCAAGACAGAGTAAACCGGGCATCCTTCCATTTTGAGAAAAGTAAGGACGTGGGGGAGATGTCCGCTACGGCGCACTTATAAACAAAAAACCCGCCGGTTGGCGGGATTTTGTTAGGATACTTTCTTAACGATTGCCTCAAATGTGCGAGGAGATTTTGCTGCAAGCTCTGAAAGCATCTTGCGGTTCACCAACACACCCTTTTTGTTCATCGCGTCGATGAGGCGGCTGTAGCTTACTGCGTTGCCCATAGTGTCGAGGGCGCCGTTGATGCGGACCGTCCAGAGTCGGCGCATATCGTTCTTTTTGTCGCGGCGGTGTGCAAACGCATACTTACCGGCATGGAAGATGGCCTCTTTCGCCATGCGTGTCTTAGTCGAGCGACCAAAGCGGTAGCCTTTAGCCTGCGCCAGAATGTTCTTGCGGCGCTTATTTGATGTTTTGCCTCCTTTAACGCGTGCCATGGTACTTAGAGATTATTGATATAGCGCTGTTTAACCTTTGGGGTCATGGTGCGCTCGCTGATATTCTGGCTGCGGCGGCCGCTCATCTGAGTAGCGCGGCTCTCTTTTGCATTGAAATGGTTCTGTCCAGGTTTGCGCGCAACAATCTTCCCCGTACGGGTAACTTTGAGGCGCTTTCCGAATGCTTTGTTTGCTTTCATGTTATTGCTTTTTTGCTCGCTCTATCACGCACGTGAGTCCTTTCGGGCTCTTTTGGATCGTATCGGAGATCTTATACTCCTCCGGGATGAGCTTCAAAAATCGCTCGAGCCGCTCCTTAAGGAAGTTGAACTCCATATATTTGTATCGCCCCCAGAGGAAGAGGTCTACTTTTACGCGATGACCCTCAGAGAGCCATTCGGCTGCTTTACGGGCCTTTAACTGCATGTCATGGTCGCCGGTGCCGATCTTAACCTGGACGGACTTCGTCTCGGTGGTGTGGGATTTAGCCTTTATTTCCCGGCGTTTTTTCTGCTGTTCGTATTGGAATTTACCATATTCCATTATTTTTGCAACCGGGGGCTTGGCATTTGGGCTTATCTCGATAAGGTCCAAACCGGCCTCCTCAGCTCGAGCCAGAGCTTCGGAGAGGGAAAGGACACCGAGATTTTCTCCCTCGGCGCCGACAACGCGGACCTCACTCGCCCTGATCTGGTGGTTAATACGGGTATCCAATGTAGTAGGGTATGTTGGGCATACTATACCATAGGTACATACAAGGGGAAACCCCCCTTGAGGGGTTCATACTTGCTTCAGTGCATTCCCTCTACCATAAGAGAGTTACTCGTTAACAATACCCATATGGCGACAGTAATAAACACGACACCAGCAACCAACGAAGAGAGTGGTGCTGGGTGGGCGGTAGCGCTTGTAGTGCTTGCGGCGCTCATCATTATTGGTCTCTTCGTGTGGCCGGGGTTTGTACGTAACTCTGCCGCACCGGCAGGGGGTACCAATATCGACGTGACGCTTCCGAATACTCCTGCCCCTGCAGTGCCGTCAGTAGATGGCGGTGCAGGCTCGGGCAACACAGGTGGTGGCACTATGACCCCGTAGCTGCAAAAGAAGTTCTTTACGCAAAAGTCCCGGCGATGTGTCGGGACTTTTGTGTGTGGTGGAGATGGGGGGAGTTGAACCCCCGTGCAAAAGGATACGGATTGGGCTTCTACGAGACGTAGTACACCTTCGATGCTCACTCTGCCGAATTAAAGGCGCACCAAAGCGCGGCAGAGCAAAGATCATGTCTTAAGCAGGGGAGTGATCAGCTCCCTCGCAGCAACTCGGTAATATAACAGCGTATTCCTCCTCACGAGTGTTGAAGGAGCGCTGACGAACTCAGCCTAAGCGTTAGGCGAGCGCGAAATCATTCGCCTTAAACTAAGGCGATGCAACTGATTTGCCAGTTAGAGTGTGGAGCAGTTTTAAGAAGTACCCCAGTTCTGACTCGCGCATCAATCGCGTAGTCCAATTGTCTAGGCCTGTCATCCCCGAAAAGTGCCCGACGCTTAACCGGCGCTTATCGTGAACGATTTCCTAATCTCACACTATTCTTTTTTCAAGGTTCTGCGAATCTCCCGATCGGTATCTCGCTTCTTTAAGACGGCGCGCTTGTCATAATTCTTACGACCACGCGCGGCACCCACTAAAAGCTTTAATACCTTCCCCTTATTATACACCTTAAGTGGCACTATTGTCAAGCCCTTCTGTCCCTCATATCCAGCGAGTGCGGCTAATTCTTTTTTGGTAAAGAGGAGTTTGCGGCTGCGGTCAGGATCATAGGCTTCTCCAGCATTCTTGGGCTGGTACGGCGGTATGTGTGCCCCCACTAAATATGCCTCACCGCCTCTGATGATTATATGAGCGCCTTCCAGTTTTCCATCACCCTTACGCAAACTCTTTACCTCAGGTCCCAGCAATTCTAAACCCGCCTCGAATTCCTCGAGTATTTCGTAGTTAAGACGGGCTTTTTTATGCTCCAGCAAGCTCACGACACGACTATATCATCAATTGTGCTCATTTTCTTTTTAGGTATGGGCGTAGTACTATGGGGTCTACATGCCAGAGGGCAACAACAAAGGGGGCCCGGGGAAACGCCGCGGCAGGGGACCATTACCTCCCATGCCAAAAATGCCTCGAGGAGATAGTTTTTGGGTCAATTTGGCAACAGCCATTGTCTTGCTTCTTTTGCTTGCCGGAGCATATAGCTATTTTGTAGGGGAGGGTAATCCAAAACCACAAGACATTGCGCTCACCCAACTTGCGCAAGATGTCGATCGCGGGTTAGTTGCCTCTATCGAAGTTGATGGCAACGATTTGAAAATCGTATACCAAGATGACAGCGAGAAGCAGTCTAAAAAAGAACCTGATGCAGCGTTGACCGACACGCTCATTAACTATGGTGTCTCAACGCAGGCACTGAATGCGGTTTCTATCGATATAAAGCGTGAAAGTGCGTTCCAATTTTGGCTTGCAGCACTCGCACCGTTTATTATCCCGCTTCTCCTCATTGCGTTTTTTGCATGGTATCTCTCGCGCCAGGTGCGTGGTGCGGGTATGCAGGCGTTTTCCTTCGGGCAGTCTAAGCCGCGCGTCATTGATCCGAATGACAGCGGCAATCGCGTTACGTTCCGCGACGTAGCAGGTGCGAAAGAAGCAAAGCAAGAGTTAACGGAAGTAGTCGACTTTTTGAAGAATCCGAAGAAGTTTCTCGATATTGGTGCACGTATTCCGAAAGGTATCCTCCTTATGGGTGCATCTGGTACGGGCAAAACCATGCTTGCGCGTGCGGTTGCCGGAGAAGCAGGAGTGCCGTTCTTTAGCATCTCGGGTTCAGAGTTTGTTGAGATGTTTGTCGGTGTCGGGGCATCGCGTGTACGTGATCTTTTTGCAACCGCCAAACGCTCTTCGCCAGCTATTATCTTTGTGGATGAAATAGATGCGGTGGGGCGCATTCGCGGTACCGGTGTAGGTGGGGGAAACGATGAACGCGAACAAACCCTTAACCAGATCTTGGTTGAGATGGACGGCTTTGAGCCAAACGAGAAGGTCATTGTCATGGCAGCCACCAACCGTCCTGATGTGCTTGATCCTGCGCTGGTGCGCCCCGGTCGCTTTGATCGCCGTGTCGTTATCGAGCTTCCTGATCGGGGGGATCGGCTTGAGATATTGAAAATCCATGCGCGCAAGAAGCCTCTGGCGGAGGATGTAAACCTTGAGGTGATTGCTGAGCGTACTCCAGGATTTTCAGGAGCAGATTTGGCAAACCTTATGAACGAGGCAGCAATTCTTGCTGCGCGGGAGAATCGCAAGACCGTTGGGCAGTTTGATCTCATCCGCAGTATTGAAAAGGTCATGCTCGGTCCTGAGCGCCGCTCGCATGTGCTGAATAAAAAAGAGAAAGAAATTACTGCATATCACGAAGCAGGACATGCATTGGTTGCGTCAATCCTGCCGCACTCTGATCCAGTACACAAAATCTCTATCATCAGCCGTGGTCGTGCCGCAGGCTACACCTTAAAGCTTCCGTTTGAAGATAGACGCATGCAGGGGCGTAAAGAATTTTTGGATGACATTGCAATGTCGCTGGGAGGTTACGTGGCTGAAAAGGAAGTATTTGGTGATGTCACGACCGGTCCAAGCAATGATCTACAAGTATTAAGCGCACTCGCACGCGATATGGTTACCAAATACGGCATGTCGGAGAAGATGGGCACGGTTGCGCTTGAAGGAGAGGGCGGTCGCGCACTCTTTGGAAGTGGTGTAAACGGCAAAGAATATAGCGAGAAGGTGTCGTCTGAGATTGATGCGGAGGTTAAAAAGATTATCGATGGTGCATACCAAAAAGCACTTGATATCATCACCGAGCACCGCAAAGCGCTTGATGCGATTGCGAAAGCACTCGTAGAGAAAGAGACACTTGAGCGTGAAGAGTTTGAACAGCTCTTGATTACGCACGGTATTACGCCTAAGAAAAAGCAAGAAATTGTGGTTGAGCCGATTAAAGTAGATTTTTAAAAAGAGTGACCCCCGCCAGAAGGCGGGGGTTGTTTTTGTTAGGCAAGATAGTGCGGCGCAAGTCGATCGAGCATGGGAAACAGTTCCGGCTTGTAGTCTGACGGTGCCAACGGGAGATACGTCAGGACGAGCTGCCCATAGCAGTTCAGTCGGCTATCCTGCCATAGTGGGAACTTGTATTCCCCGTCGTTTGACGCAATGGCCAGCACATTGAAAGCCGCTTGTAAGGTCAGGTGCGTTGCATGGACGACCTTATCTTCACGCAGCCAATCTTCAAGTGTGACATTGAGCTTGTGGCTGGAGTCTCGCATGAGATTGCCGTAGACGTAGTCAAACAGTATTTGACCATCTCTTGGCCTAGCGAGAAGATATTGACGTATTCGGTGCGCGAAGAATTCTAGTGCTTCACGGTCGAGTTGAGGCCGAACCCCAAGCGGGGGAAGAAAGAGTGTCAAGGCAAGCGTGCTTGCTCCACAGAGCAACGAGCGACGGGTCAGAGCCGACATGATGTACCCCTATTAAAGAGCCTAATTGGAGCGTACCACAATTTAAAAAAAGAAACCTCCAGCCAGTAGAATGTAGTGGAGGTTTTTTTATTTGTCCTTGGTATGGACAGAACAGTTCTTTAAAGATCCTTTTGTGTTGGCACCAAAGACGCAGGTACACGTATCAAGAATATACACCGTGTACGTTTCTCTCTGTGTCTTTATTCTCTCTTCGGCCTCGTCAGCGATGTCTTTTTGTTTTTCTGCGCACCTTTTGAGGACACGAAACCTTTGATTCGGTCTCTTCCTGGTTCTCTTCATCGGAATACTCCGTCTTATCCAGCGAGACACTATCATATGCACACCCAAAAAGAAAGCCCAGTGCGGCGCACCGGGCTCACGTTACTCATTTCCAACAATCGGTATTGTTTTTTTGCGGCTTGTTGCCGGGGAAGAGGACAAAGTTGCACCCATCACGGTACGCATGGTACGCCGGGTCGAACGTCCATCCGCAGGCACGTGCAACCGCACGATTATGTTTGCTGGTGGGCGATTCGTGGTGACGATAATCGTCGGGACCAAGGTCTGCCATCGGTACCTCTTTTCAAAAACAGGAGAGCTCTAAAGCTCAAGTGTAGCATATGGTAAGTATCCTCTTTATCGTTGAACGTTTAAGTGCTACAATTAGTACTATGGCGAGACTTGAGGATAGAGAAAAGGCAATAACCTTAAGGCTAAAAGGGCACAGTTACAGTCAAATCAAGGAAGCGCTTGGTATTAGCAAAAGCACCTTGCATTATTGGCTCGTTGATTATCCGTTAAGTGAAGAGCGTATTCGAGAGTTACGCGACCACAATGCCCAAAGGATCGAACGGTTTAGAGAGAATTTTCGTCAGAAAAAGATTGCTCGCAAGAAAATAATCCGACAAAAAGTCCTGAAGGAGATAGGAAAGGTATCTGAGCGTGAACTTTTGATTGCTGGATTCTTCTTGTATTGGGCTGAAGGTATGAAGGTCGACAGGGGGACGGTACTTCTCACAAATACGGATCCCGCAATGCTGAGGTTTTTTCTTGCTTGGCTAGGGACTTTGGGTGTCGATAGAAAAAAACTCAAAGCGCGTCTTCACCTCTATTCTGATATGGAGGTTGATAGACAAATAAAGTTTTGGGCTACCGAACTCAACCTTCCTGTTTCGATTTTTAAAAATACATATATTAAGAAGTCCGATTCCAATAAACGTCGAAATTACAGAGGTCGTTTTGGACACGGAACATGCGCGATTTGGACGTACAATCAGGAACTGTACGAAAAAATAATGATGGCCATAGATGGTTTTAAAGAAAAATACTGTGTGTAGATTAAAGAAGTGTTTTTAGGTACAGTAAGGCTGTCTGGGCGCGTAGCTCAATGGTAGAGCCCGGTTCTTATACAACCGTCGTTGTAGGTTCGAGTCCTACCGCGCCCACAAATATAAACCAAGGGACTATTCAAAATGTGTATGTGCCGCTCGTGCAGTGAGTGTCTTCTGTAGTAGGGGATGAGCTTTGAAATATTCGTCCTTTTGAACGAGGGCAAGCGCTTCGGTGCGAGCGGCTTCGACCAGTTTAAGATTTTTAATCGCTTCCATTCCCACATCTGAAATACCCCATTGTTTGCGACCCGCAAGTTCACCGGGACCACGCTGCAGCAAGTCTTGTTCTGCAAGTTCAAATCCATTCTTTGCCGTTACCAATGCTTTAAGGCGTGCCATAGTACTTTCGCCTTTACTCTCAGGAGCAACAAAACAATATGCTTGATGGGTGGAGCGCACGACGCGTCCGCGCAGTTGATGGAGCTGGGATAATCCAAAGCGCTCTGCTCCTTCTATAAAGATCATGGTAGCGTTTGGTACATTAACTCCCACTTCAACTACCGAGGTGGCGACAAGGATATCTATTTCATGCGCGGCAAAGCGTGCCATGATGTCGTCCTTTGCTTTAGGTGTCATCTTGCTGTGCAAGATTTCAATCTCATACTTCGGGAATATCTCTTTCTTTAAGCGCTGTGCTTCTTCTTTCACCGACTTCGCTTGCAGAGCAAATGCTTTATCCGGATCGGGTTCATCAATGCGAGGACAGATCACATATGCTTGGCGACCTTCCTTTAACTGCTCATGCATGTGCGCGTATGCCGCAGGACGATCAGTTGGTTTTACAATCTCGGTGATGACCCGTTTACGTCCCGGTGGCATCTCATCGAGTAGGGTGAGATCAAGGTCGCCATAGATCGTGAGTGCGAGTGTGCGGGGGATTGGAGTTGCGGTCATGGAAAGGAGGTGGGGGAGGCGGTTATCTTTTTTTGCAAGCGCACGGCGTTGATTAGTGCCAAAGCGGTGTTGCTCATCGATCACCACGAGCGCTAAGTGTTTAAACTTCACTGCTTTTTGGATCAGTGCGTGAGTGCCGATAAGGATGGGGATCTCGCCATTTGCTACCCACTTAAGAAGCTGTGCACGTGAGATAGAAGTGTACTTGTCTTTATTAACCTTGGAAGGGAATTTATAACACCCGCTTCCCGTGATCAGTCCAATATTAATTGGATGTGTGTCGAAGAATTGGATAAACGACTCGAAATGTTGTTTGGCTAAGATTTCAGTCGGAGCCATGTACGCGACTTGGAGCGTGCCAAAGTTCTGGCCTTCTGGTTTGGTGATGACGGTCGCATAGCTTGCTGCAGCAGCGACAGCTGTCTTGCCCGAACCCACATCACCTTCAAGAAGGCGAGACATAGGATGGCCAGAGCTCATATCCTTTAAGATCGTCGCTACGGCTTTCTTTTGTGCAGCTGTGGGCGCAAAGGGGAATGCGTCCACAAAGTCGGCAACATCGGCGTTAACGACGAAACTTTTCTCTCGTTCAGTCGCACGGCGTATGGCACCGCGTTCAAGTTGGATGTAAAAGACTTCTTCAAACGCAAACCGTTTTCGTGCTGCTTCCGCATCTTTAAGATTTTTTGGTTGATGTGCCCATATGAGAGCGGTCTTCAGAGTGGGAAGATTGTATTTTTTCAACAAATCCGCTGGGATTGGATCCGCTACCTCTCTGAGCGCGGCAAATACTTTCTTCAATGCACTGCGAAACCACAGTGACGATACTCCGCGACTCTCGGGGTATATCGCAAAGAAATCCTCCGTAGGATTTTCTTTAAAAAATCCTGTTTCCGTTACTGACACTTTTTGAAGCTGTGGGTTTGCAAGATATACCTTGTCTGTGCTTCCCGTTACTTTCCCCGTCGCGCGCACCAAGGCACCCTCACCATACATCTTTGCAATGTATGGTTGGTTAAACCACCGCACTTTGATCTTGCCCGTTGCATCTTCGAGCCACCCTTCCGTGAGGGGAATACGGGACTTCCATCCTTTCTTTGCCTCAAGTTTCTTTAAAGAACCCACAATGGTTACCTCTTGCCCTGGCAGAAGTCCGGAGACGACTCCTTCGCTGCCGCCGTGGTCATATCGGGAGGGGAGGTGATAGAGGAGGTCGCGGATCGTATGGATACCAAGCCGTGCAAGTGCTGATTTCTGTGCCTCCACAAGGCGAAAATGGGTTGTGAGGGTGTCGGTTAGCTGCATCAATGCTAGACTAGCATCCATGGCCAAAAAAGACATCGCTGCGAAGGCTATAGAGATTCACAAAAAGATGGGTGGCAAGATTCAGATTGGCTTGCCCGTGAAGATTAAGAATCGCGCGGATCTCTCTCTTGTCTATACTCCTGGTGTCGCTGCGGTATCATCAGCAGTAGCAAAAAACAAGAAACTCGCACGTGATTACACGATCAAAGGCAAGATGGTTGCGGTTATCTCCGATGGCTCGGCAGTGTTAGGGCTTGGCAACATTGGAGCACTCGGGGCACTTCCGGTAATGGAAGGAAAATGTGCGCTCTTTAAAACATTTGCGAATGTTGATGCATTTCCCATTGTCTTAGATACGCAAGACCCGAAAGAGATCATTGAAACAGTGGTGCGTATCGCTCCAGCATTTGGCGGTATTAACCTCGAAGATATTGCAGCACCAAAATGTTTTGAGATAGAGGAGGCACTGAAGGAGCGTCTTGATATTCCGGTTATGCATGATGATCAACACGGCACCGCTATTGTCGTCCTTGCAGCGCTCATTAACGCAATGAAGGTTGTTGGGAAAAAGATCAATGATGATAAACGACGCATTGTGGTGAGTGGGGTCGGGGCAGCGGGAGTTGCAACCATTAAGCTCATAAAAAAATATGCGCCAAAAGTTTCTATCGTTGCAGTTGATAGCGAAGGAATTATCGGCAAAAACCGAAAGAATCTCTCACTGATAAAGAAGCAACTTATGAAAGAGAAGACTATTGTGGCGGATGAGAAGGGAGACTTGGCAGACGCCATGCAAAATGCTGACGTTTTTATTGGTGTCTCCAAACCACGCGTCCTTACACAAACAATGATCCGCAGCATGGCACACAGACCGGTCGTGTTTGCGATGGCAAACCCAACACCGGAGATTATGCCCGTGGAGGCGCTTGCGGCGGGAGCCGCGGTGGTGGGCACGGGACGCTCAGACTTTCCGAATCAAATCAACAATTCACTCGCTTTTCCCGGCATATTTAAAGGAGCGCTTGAGCGGGGCGTGATGCAGATTACAGATTCCATGAAAATGAAGGCTGCAGAAAACCTTGCGGCACTCGTAAAGCGGCCGACCGCGGAGCATATTGTGCCAGGGCCGTTTGACCGTGGTGTGGCAGCGGCGGTCGCCAAGGCCATAAAATAACGCTAAAATGGTTTAGTAATAGGGTCCCTCGTGACCCGTCTTACTATGCAGGAGCTCCAGGTACAGTTCGAGGCGGCATTTAATGCTCATAATGACGAGCTCTTTCGGTATGCCAGTATGCGGGTAAACGATCGAGAGCGTGCACTTGAGTTAACGCAAGAATGCTTTGTAAAAGCGTTTGAGTATGCCAAGCGCGGCAACACTATTGATGACCTGCGACCGTTCCTGTATCGAACACTCCGCAACCTTATCATCGACGAGTATCGCAAAAAGAAGGCGACGTCGCTTGAGCAAATGGTTGAAGGGGATGAGGGTGGCGATGTGGAGGCGCTCATGCCCGTGGATGAGAGTAATACCCTTGAGGCAGCAATCGATCGGTTTGATGGTAAACGCGCACTCGCTGCACTCAATGAATTACCTGACCTCTACCGGGAAGCAGTATCTTTGCGCTACATCGAAGGACTTACACCGCAAGAGATTGCCGCTATAGTAGGGGAGTCTCAGACGACCGTGTCGGTGCGCGTACACCGAGGGCTTAAAAAATTACGCGACCTATTGGATCATGACACTGCATAACTTACAAAACGAGGCGTATAAAAACCGGATGACTCCGGAAGAGAAATCTGCGATGAAAGCGCAGATATTCGGCATGCCTTCTGTAGCACCTCAGGCCTCTCCGTATTTCCACTTTAGCTTTCAGTTTTTCTCCACCCGTGTACTAGCACCGCTTGCTGTCGTCTTTTTGATTAGCTCCGGCACCACCTATGCGGCAGAAGGTGCGCTCCCCGGCGACACACTCTATCCGGTGAAAGTGTATGTAAATGAAAGTGTGGTGCTCTCGCTTGCACGTACGCCCGAAGCAAAAGCAGAAGCGCATGCATCGCTTGCTGAGCGCCGTGTTGAAGAGGCGCAAGCGCTTGCTGCGGAAGGTCGTCTTGATGCCTCAACGACTGAAGCACTTGCTGTTGAGGTAGAAGCACATGTTGAAGAGGCTGAGGTGCGTGCAGCAGAGGCAGAGGAAGTAGAGTCGGGTAAAAGCCGACAGGTGCGAGCAAAGCTTGCCGCAACGCTCGACACGGGGGCGCGGGTACTTGCGCGTATTGGTGCAGATAAAGACGAAGGAACAAGGGAGAGTGCAGAAACGCTCTCGGTTCGCTTACTTGCACGCGCTGATAGAGAAAGCGCAGTTGGTGCAACCGTGTTCAGTAAAATGGCAGCCCCTGCCACCGATATGGCTACGCAAACCATGAGTCTTATGGTTGCTTCTGAAAGCGACGCTTCGCACGAAGATCCGGCTGCACAAAAAGATGCGGCCATGCTTGAACACGAGGCAGCTCGGGCACTTACCGAGGCTCGAGAGGTCTTTGAGGATAATAAAAAGACGCTTGATGCTGAGATGACGAGCGAAATTGAGAAACAATTCTCTTCCGTTGAAACTTCTATGAGTTTAGGCTCAGCATCGCTTGGAGCAGGGGCGTATATGCAAGCGTCTGAAGACTTCTCTGCAGCACTGCGTTTAGCAGTTAAGCTCCAAAAATTGCTCGAAGCGCATCAAAAGTTTGATACCGATATTATCGAGTCACTCTTACATGATGAAGAGGATGACCATTCCGAAGATGAGGGACAGGTCCACGGGACCTCCACTGAGGAGGGGAGTGCGGGTACCTCAGGGGAAGTGGAAATACGTGGCGGAATCCTGCCAAAAGTGCTAGATTAGCCTCTACTGGAGGCGTGGCAGAGCGGTCGAATGCAGCAACCTGCTAAGTTGTTGAGCCCTAACGGGTTCCGAAGGTTCGAATCCTTCCGCCTCCGCCAAAATTGGAAATCGGAATCAGAGCCCGAAATGGGGTCGGCGCGAAGCGCCGACCCTCCTGCATTCCCCCCAAAAAATTCTGAATCTGAAAGGATTTTCCACGCTCCGCGTGGCTCAAAAAGTACGGTTCGATCCTTAATTTGAAAGTTCGAACCGACTTTTTTGAACAAATGAAGTTTTTCTTCATTTGTTCGGTCGTTTGCCAATTCCATATTGTATTTCAAAAACTTTTCGGTAAGTTCGAACCGATTATTCGCTTTTTGCTCAAAAGCCGATAATTTCTCTTTGAGAAGCTGTTTTGAGGCAACCAGCGCACTCTTGGCATCGCGATATTCTTCGAGTGAAAGTGCGTTCTCCAAATATGCCGACATCAGCTTCTCAATTTTAGAATCCAAAAGAGAAATATCGGTTTTTATACTATCCGCAAAAAGCGTACTCGATTGGACTTCGGATGATTGGTCTTTTCTGTTCTCCTCAATCACCCAAGAAAGCCAATCGAGTGGCAAAGAAACTTTTTTGATTTCCTTTTGAATTTGAGAAGTGATGAGCTCTTCGCGAACATATTTTTGAGTACAAGGATTTTTCCGTTTGGTAAAGCGGAGATAGTTATGACCTTTTTG
>JADZGF010000007.1 GCA_020854065.1 Candidatus Nomurabacteria bacterium | reverse complement strand
CAAAACGTGTTGCAGAGCTCCAGCAGATCGCTCGCGCTATCCAGCTTGCGGATACTGATCCAGCAACTGCGTTTACTGGTTGTGCAACTGCAGATGCAGATATTGATACCTGCACATTGCCTACAGGTCTTGCTAACTTCCAGGATCCATCAACACCTGGCACTCCGTGCACTGGTGCTTCGACTGGTACGTGCCAATACTCGGTCTCACAAGCCGATGGTGATGCAGCCGCTACCACACAAGACTGGCAAGTATGTTCCTACCTTGAGTCTGGTTCGGGTTCACTTGCTACTGGTCTCGTGAGTGTCAGCAGCTCAAACGCAACCCCACACACTGGTTGCAACTAGTACAACCTTTCTTACAAAATCCCCAGGTACATCCTGGGGATTTTGTTTTGCACGTATACTTATGACTATATGAAGACTCACTATGAAGCTCGGGGCTTCACCCTCATTGAGCTTTTGGTTGTTATCGCCATCATCGGTATTTTGGCGTCGGTCGTACTGGTGTCGCTTAACGGTGCGCGAACTAAAGCACGTGATGTTAAGCGTGTCGCCGAACTCAATCAAATGGCACGCGCTATTACTCTTGCAGATACCGGTTTTGCAGTTGCGCTCGGTGGTTGTGTTGCCGCTGATGACAATGTGTATCAGTGTACGGGTAATGCCTCAGCGCTTGCGGCTTTTGCTGACCCAAGTGTGGGCTCTGCAGGTACAGCGTGTTCGTCAGGCTCCCTCGATGTGTGTCAGTACTCAATCTCTCAGGCTGATGGTGGTGCAGCTGCAACAACACAAGACTGGCAGATCTGCTCGTATGTTGAGCTTGATGGGACTCTTCCTCAAGGTCCGATTAGTGTTAGTAGCGACAACCTGACCCCTCATGTGGGGTGTAACTAACTATGCAATTTAACAAAAAAGGTTTTACCCTAATTGAGCTCCTGGTCGTCATTGCTATCATTGGTATTCTCTCAAGTATTGTTATTGTCTCCCTCTCAGCATCACGTGCCAAAGCGCGCGATGCAAAGCGCATTTCTGATATACGGACTATACAGCTTGCCCTTGCGCTCTACTACACCGACAACGGTATGTATCCTAAGCAGATATATGCAGGTAGTTCCGGTAGCGCTCCTGATACAGGGCTCGCACCGACGTATTTGCCGACAGTGCCGCGTGATCCAAGCAACAATGGCTACTATAAATACAGTGGTTTTCGTACCTCTGGGAGTGCGTCGTGTACAACAACGAATCCTCCGATTTTGTACCATCTCAGCGCTACGCTTGAAGGTGTAAACGCTGCGCTGAACGACGATTCTGATATGGGGACAAATCCCTCAGGGTACAGTGAGTGCACCACGAGCGTTGCAACTCCAGGAGCACAAGGAAACATAAATGGCACAAGTGTTGCTTGCACCAGCACAGCAGGAACGCCACAACCAAGCGGTACGGAGCTGTGCTACGATCAGCGTCCATAATGCTTATCTTTGCTGCAGGAGCGCTTGGGGCGATATTGGGGAGTTTTTTAAATGCACTTCTTTTTCGCTACAACACAGGCCTCTCGGTTTTAAAGGGTAGGTCTAAGTGTATGCGCTGCGGGCATACGCTCGCCGCAATTGATCTTGTACCAGTACTCTCGTATCTATCTTTGCAGGGCCGCTGTCGATACTGCCACACACGTATCTCCTGGCAGTATCCATTGGTTGAGGCTACTGCTGCAGGGCTCGCGATCATGACTTATATTTTTCACCCTGAGCCTGGCGCTTTCGCGTTTTGGTTTGCAGTGCATCTCGTCCTCCTCTTTATCTTTGTATACGATCTACGTCACAAAGTTATCCCATGGTCAGCATCGCTTATGCTTATGGCGCTTGCTGTGGGGTATCTCGTTGCAATACAACCACCACTCTATGATGTATTTGCAGGAGTAGTGCTTGCGTTGCCCCTGTTTCTCTTCTCGGCAGTATCAGGGGGTAAGTGGATGGGGTGGGGGGATGCTCCACTCGAGCTTTCCTTAGGGTCACTTCTTGGTTTAACCATGGGTCTCTCTGCTTTGTTTATGGCATTTTGGCTTGGCGCGCTTGTGGGCATCGGGCTCATCGTGGCAGCTAAGGGGTATAGAATGAGAAGTGAGATCCCGTTTGCGCCTTTCCTCATTGCGGGAGCGTGGATCGCTTATTTTCTCCATGTCGACTTTTTCCCGCTTCTTCCATACTTTCTTTCGTAGTCGCCGCAGCGCCGGAGGCTTTACTCTTGTTGAACTAACGGTAGTGGTGGCTATTGTGGTGGTGCTGACAGGGCTTATTTTGTTTCGCCATTCACGTTTTGATTCTTCAACGTTGCTTCGTTCTCTCGCGTACTCGGTAGCGCTCTCGGTGCGCCAAGCACAGGTATACGGCACTTCGGTGCGTGGGGTTGGGGCGGGGTCTTCTGTCTATGCGCCGGGCTTCGGTGTCCATTTTAGTGAGACTGAACCGACACGCTATTTTCTTTTTTCGGATGTTGATGGTGACAATACATGGGAGGCATCCGAAACAGTTACGACCCAAAGTCTCGGACGTGGATTTAGTATTAGAGATATATGCGCGGTTACCGCAGGGGGTACCGTCTCGTGTATGAGTGGAGGTGGTATTGATTGGATGACGGTGTACTTCCGTCGTCCGAATCCCGAAGCAATTATTTATACATCGAACGGTTCTGCATATAGCTATGCGTATATTCAAGTTCAATCAGCATCACAAACGGATTATCGCAGTATTAAGGTGACGACAGTGGGGCAGATAGCAGTCTGTGGGCTTAATGCGGATGTTGCAAGTTGTTAAATATGCGCGGATTTACCTTAGTTGAACTTTTAATATCGGTATCAATTTTTGCCACGGTGATGGTGATGTCGCTCGGTGCTTTGCTCGCTATGTCGGAGAGCAATCGTCGCGTGGAGTCGATGAAGTCGGTTATTAACACCCTTAACTTCGCACTTGATTCGATGTCGCGCTCAATTCGCACCGGCTACTCGTATGAGTGTAATCCTTCTCCGATGCCATTCTCTGGGGATACGACGCCAACTGATTGCGCGAGTAACCCCGCAACTCGTTTTGGGTACATGAACTCGGACGATGTCTCCGTGGCATATTGTTTGGGTACGGTTTCACCATTAGCTTGTAGTTCAAGCGGAACGGCAATTCTGCGTTCGGAAGATGGTGGCGCCCTTGCTCCTATTACGTCACGCGAGGTCGTAATCCAGACACTCTCGTTTTATGTGATTGGCGCTCCGGTGGGGGATAGTACACAGCCGAAAGTCACGATACTTCTCTCCGGCTATGTGGATGTGAGCGCGACCCAACGTTCAACCTTTAACTTGCAGACCAGCGTGACCCAACGTATTTATGACCAATAGAGGATTTACGCTTATAGAAATGCTGGTGTCGGTGCTATTGCTCACGCTTGCGATTGGCGGGCCACTAACTATTTCAGGTAAAGGTCTTTTGGTGGCACTGGTGGCGAAGGATCAAACTATTGCCTTTTATCTTGCACAAGATGCAGTCGAATATGTCCGCTATGCACGGGACACTAACTCGCTTGGTGGTGGTAATTGGCTGAGCGGTGTGGGGGCTACTAATGGAGTCAATCTTACGCCATGTATATCCTCAACAGGGGCGACGAAGTGTTACCTCAACACGTTAGGGGCAGGAGATGTGCCCACGGTACCGACCGCATGTCCAAGCAATGTTTGCAGCAAGCTTTACTACAACAACACAACCAAAAACTATACGTACACCACAACGGGTGGTAACACGCCATCTATCTTTACCCGTTCGATTGCAATACAAAACCCAGTGGGTGCTGCTGCAAACGAAGCAATACTTTCGGTGACGGTGAGTTGGAGCGACATTGGCAACAATATACGTTCTATAACGGTGACGGAGACGCTGTTTGACTGGCAATAGATATGAAAGGATTTACGATATTTTTTGCGATGTTAGTGGGGAGTCTTTCGCTGGCTATTGGTCTTGCTATATATGACCTCACTATCCGTGAGTTGGATCTCTCTGCAACCGCAACACAATCGCAATATGCAATTTATGCGGCGGACGCCGGAGCTGAATGCGTGCTCTATTGGGATGCGTGGTGGAATGGAGGCGGAAGCGCGTTTGCTACTTCGAGCCAATCGGCACCTCCAAGCTCGGGGGCGACGTGTCTAGGGCAGGACATTATTACTGACGGGACGCCACCTGCGACGTATGTGCCGCCATCGACCAGCTGGGAGAACTGGGCGCTAACCCTTGATACTGATTCGGCAACCACGACCTTTACGCTCGGGTTAGGTTCCACGGCAACTTCAGCCTGTGCGGTTGTTGAAGTGGGGAAAGAAGACCAAGGAGGGGCAATAGTTACTACTATTATCTCGCGCGGGTTTAACGTCTGCGCGCCCAATATAACACCGCGGGTTGAGCGTCGATTCGAAGTTAGGTACTAGCGTCTCAGTGCGAGAAGCTCTAAGCTAGAGACTATGGTGCCTAAAGATATAAAGGAGCGGTATCAAAAGCTCAAAGAGACGATAAATGAATATCGTCGGCAGTACCATGTATACGACCATGAGGTCGTGCCTGAGTCGGCTCGGGATACGCTCATGCGCGAACTTCAAGAGCTGGAGCGAGAATATCCTGACCTTGTTGAGCCTGATTCGCCCACGCAACGTATTGCGGGCGCACCGCTTCCGCAGTTTAAAAAAGTTACCCATACCATTGCGCAATGGTCGTTTAATGATGCGTTCGACCAAGAAGACATTACGGAATGGGATGCCCGTGTGCGACGGATGCTTAAAGATCATTTTCCAAATCCAGAACCTACCTACACCACTGAGTTAAAAATTGACGGACTGAAGGTCGTCTTAACGTACGAAAAAGGAGCACTGAAGACTGCTGCCACACGGGGAGATGGTTTGGTGGGGGAGGATGTAACGCACAATATTCGCACGATCGAGTCAGTGCCACTCACCCTCACGCGTCCGGTTGATGTCATCGTTGAGGGAGAAGTGTGGATGAGTGCCAAGGCGCTTCTCGCTACCAATAAAGAGCGTGCCGCGAAAGAGCTGCCGCTCTATGCCAACCCGCGCAATGCTGCTGCGGGTGCGGTGCGCCAACTCGATCCACGTATCGCAGCCTCACGGGGGCTCGATACCTTTATATATGACGTTTCACAAACATCAGAAACGCTCCCGCCGACACAGATTGAAGAACTTGAGTATTTGCGAGAGCTTGGGTTTAAGGTAAATAAACATGCGCGTAGTGCTGCATCGCTTGAAGATATTTTTGCATATTGGGAAAAATGGCGACACCAGGCAAAGTCAGAAGACTATTGGGTTGATGGAGTGGTGGTAAAGGTAAACGAGCGACGATACCAGGAGGCGCTTGGGTACACCGGCAAAGCGCCACGCTTTGCAATCGCGTTTAAATTTCCTGCCGAGCAAGTAACGACGGTGGTTGAAGATATTGTGCTCCAAGTTGGGCGCACGGGCGTACTCACGCCTGTGGCGCATCTTCGTCCTGTGTCTGTTGCAGGCACTACGGTCTCGCGCGCCACGCTCCATAACGAGGATGAAATAAAACGACTTGATGTACGACTGGGTGACACGGTGATTCTTCAAAAAGCAGGTGACGTTATTCCAGATATCGTGCAGGTCCTTACCGAACTGCGCACCGGCAAGGAAAAGAAATTTGTATGGCCTAAAAAAGTTTCTGAGTGTGGAGGCGATGGCGCCATTGAGCGCGTGCCCGGACAAGCGGCGTGGCGCTGTACGGAGCGTAACTCCTTTGCAATTATCCGTCGGAAGCTGCGTCATTTTGCGAGTCGCGGTGCACTTAATATTGAAGGGCTTGGCCCATCGACCATAGATGCACTTCTTGAGAAGGGAATGATCGAGCATGTCGATGACTTCTTTACACTGACCGAAGGTGATCTTCTTGCGCTCGAAGGATTTGCAGAGATTTCAGCAAAGAAGCTCGTTGCTTCGATACAAAAAGTGGCACAGGCGGTTCCGCTTGCTCGCCTTATTACCGGTCTCTCGCTTCCGCATGTAGGAGAGGAAACCGCTATTGTCTTGGCACAAAACTTTAAAACACTCGATAGCTTGGCAGAGGCGAAAGAAAGCGATCTTGCCACAATTGCAGGCATTGGTCCTATTGTCGCCAAAGCAGTATCGGATTGGTTTGCAGAGAAGGAGAATAAGGAACTTATAAAGCGCCTAAAAAAAGTGATCGGTATCACGAATGAGGTAGTGCCGACGTCGGGCAAGTTTAAGGGGAAAACGTTTGTGTTGACGGGTGGACTTGAGAGTATGTCGCGCGATGAGGCAAAAGAAAAACTACGCATACTCGGCGCGTCAGTATCTTCATCAGTTTCTGCAAAAACCGACTATGTCGTTGCGGGGGAGGAGGCGGGCAGCAAGCTTGAAAAAGCACAAGAGTTGGGGGTAAAGATTTTGACCGAGAAGGAGTTTCTAAAGCTCATTAACTAAGGTACTATAGCCGCATGGTTTCGATAGAAGATATCCGGGGACTTGCACAGTTGGCGCGCCTTAAGCTTGCCGGTGCCGAGGAAGAGAGTCTACAAAAGGATATATCAAGCATTCTGGACTACGTAGGGCAGGTCTCTGCGGTCTCTGTGTCCAGTGAGAAAGAGAAGCCTCTGCTTCGCAATGTGATGCGCGAGGATATCACAACTGAGGTGTTGGGTGCTCGCGAAGATTTAGTAAAGGCATTCCCAACCCGGGAAGGAGACTTTAATGTTGTTCGTAAGATCATACAAAAAGATGAGTAGTCTTGCAGAACTAACGATTGTTGAGGCCGGTAAAAAAATGGCAGCAGGTGAAATTACTGCCGTTGATTTGGCGCACGCCTGTTTAGAGAATGTCGAAAAAAAGAATAAAGAGTTAAATGCATATATTGAGGTGTTTGCTGATGTGCTTGAGCAGGCACAAAAAGCAGATGAACGTCGGAAGGCAGGAGAGAATCATCCGCTGCTTGGTATTCCGCTTGCGATTAAAGACAATATCCTTATCGAAGGACGTGTAGCCTCTGCGGCGTCTAAGATGCTCGAGCACTATGTGGCAACGTATGACGCGACTGTCATCAAGAAATTAAGAGAAGCGGGTGCAGTGTTTGTAGGCCGCACAAATATGGATGAGTTTGCTATGGGTGGCTCGACTGAACACTCAGCGTTTGGTCCTGCTAAAAACCCTCATGATCCCACTCGTGTGCCAGGAGGGAGCTCAGGAGGCTCTATCGCAGCAGTTGCGGCGCATATGGCACTTGGTGCCCTCGGTACTGATACTGGTGGCTCCGTGCGTGAGCCAGCAAGCTTTTGCGGTGTCGTTGGAATGAAACCAACATACGGTGCGGTAAGTCGCTCAGGACTTATGGCAATGGGGAGCTCTCTTGATCAAGCAGGTCCTGTAGCAAAAACTGTTGAAGATACGCAGCTCATCTATGATGCTATTAAAGGAATCGATCCGCTCGACAGTACGAGTATTGCAGATGGTTTTTATCCGGCAGGTATACGAAATAAAAAAGTTGGAGTACCACGTGCCTTGCTTGCGCAGGGTGTAGATCCGGATGTGAAGGAGCGATTTGAAACCTCTCTCGAAAAACTCAAAGCGCAAGGATATGAGATTGTCGATATTGAAATACCTTCGGCCTCGCTTGCGCTTGCGTGCTACTACATCATCATGCCTGCTGAGGCGTCGACCAACCTCGCGCGATACGATGGTATACGCTATGGTCTCTCCCGCAAAGGCGCTACTCTTGCAGAAGACTACGCAGAAAGTCGCGCCGAAGGGTTTGGTCCTGAAGTGCGCCGCCGTATTATGCTCGGCACCTATGTGCTCTCGGCAGGCTACTACGATGCGTATTACGGAAAAGCGACCGCTGCGCGCGAGGTTTTGCGTCGTGAGTTTGCCGAAGCACTGAAGGGTGTTGAGGTAATTACAACACCTACTGCGCCTGCACCGGCACCTAAGATCGGGGAGAAAGCAGACCCGCTCTCTATGTATCTGCTCGACATTTTTACCGTTACCGCAAACTTAACAGGGAATCCGGCTATTTCGGTACCGATGGGTATGGTTAAGCGCGAGAGTGCAGAGCTTCCCGTTGGGTTCCAGCTCACTGCTGCTCATGGGGATGAACAAGCGCTCTTTGAGGTAGGAAAGGCGCTACAATAAAGAGCAATGGGCGTCGATTTTTTAAACATTGAGTACATTATTCTCATGCTCGTCCGCGGTGCTGAGGGAGGAGTCTCCTTTGCTGCCGTATTACCTGATTGGGTAATTGGTGCGGTACAGACAATCATGATCATGGGTGTGCTTCTCACTCTTATTCTCTTAGTGCTGGTCGTGTACGTGCAGATTATGCTCCATCATATTGAACATGAAGGATTCCATATGTTGGAAGCAAAATCGCATGAACATCATGAAAGTGGTACAGAGACGGAACACACGAACAATCGATGGGACACTATTGTGTCGCTCGCCAATGGGAGCTCAGAAGGCGATTGGCGGCGCGCCATACTTGAGGCCGATATTATGCTTGGCGATGTACTCACGACCATAGGGTATCCAGGAGCATCAGTAGGGGAACAATTACGGCACGCAAATCCAATCCAAATGACCACACTCGATTTGGCATGGAAAGCGCATAAGATGCGTAACGAGGTTGCGCACAAAGGTGAGACCATGGAATTAACTGAACGTGATGTGCGCGCAACGATCGACTACTACAAACGCGTATTTGAAGAATTGGGCGCAATTTAACGGCCAACTTTTAGCTGCTCTATGGAGCCCAATATTTTTCTCCTAAGGTCAGTACCTCTTCGCACTTTTACGCGCAGAGTTCCGTAGTGAGTCGAATGATTGGCGTATTCTTTTTTTGACAGGCTTTTAATAAGGCTCGTCTTGGTAAACTGCGTAAAAGGAACACCAGTTACCTTGCTCCAATAACTTTCGACTTGTTTGATTCGGTATGCGTGGGCCTTATTTATGCTTACTCTCAATATCAGCCGTCCTTTATCGATATTATAAAAGTCGGCAATCCATCGGATAAAAAATACGATCATTCTTGGATCAGAATTTGTAAAGCCTATTTCCTCTCCTTTGTGTTTATATCCCTCGCTCCAATAAAGAGCCAAGCCTGCTATGTATCTATCTCGACTGGAAAGTTTTCCCACGGCACCTTTTCCTTCTGCGGTCAACTCTTTGACTTTTGCTATTCGAGCCGATCGTTTCTGCTCTGATGCACGCAAGAGAGCTCCAAGGCTTTTTATACTACTGCGAGCGTACAATTTTTCTTGTTGGAGTTTAGAAAGTTTTATATCCCTACACCAATAACTCACTGTACTTTTGTTTGCTCTTAGCTTCTGTACAATTTCATTAAGGCTAAGCCCTTGCTCCCGCAAGGCAAGGGCTTTCTCTCTTAACTCGAAACGGGCCATACGCGAATTATACCATCGTATATAAGATATATACCTCATGATTGTAGATATATATTTGCATACAGAAGCCAAGTGCGATATTATGAATACTGCAGCGGGGTGGAGCAGTAGTAGCTCGTCAGGCTCAATTGGGCTCGCTTAGCAGAAACGCTTAGCGGATAATCTGTCAAATTCGGTGAAATCTTTCCAGCAGATCTGGAATGACAATACCGAGCCAAGCCCTACGGGGAAGGTGTAGAGACTAGACGGCAGACTCCCGACTTTTGTGTAAATCACAAAAAGGGAGAAGGTATAGTCCAGACCACAAATTCTAAGGGAGCGGCGAAAGCCGTAGTGGTATGCATAACCTGAAGGTCGCAGGTGCAATTCCTGCCCCCGCAACACGGTATTATTTTTTTAACGATACACAGATGACGGCACCATTTTCAATTAAGGAGGTGTTTAAGGCAGGATGGCACACACTGCGTGCGCATAGCGGTCTTGTATTTGCGGTCGTGCTCACAATGTTTGCGATTGAGGTTGCGCTTCAAATTGTAGAGAAGACACTCCAGAACAGTGCAACTGGTGCCACGGCAAGCATCGTACTTTCTATTGCAAGCGCGGCATTAGGTATTGGAGCAACGATCATTGCATTGCGTCTTGCAGAAGGCAAGCATGCGACATACCAAAATATCATTCCATCGTGGACTATATTCTGGCGCACATTAGTAGCAGGCCTTCTCATGATACTTGTCGTGGGTGGCCCATTGCTGGTGGGTGCAGCGGTAGGGGCAGGGGTATTCTTTGGCAGCGTTGGAGGCAACTTCGACTTTGAGGGTGCTATGACTACGGGTGAATGGCCGTGGGGTGCAATAGTCGCCTCGAGTATCGTGGTACTTATTGCCGTTCTCGTCGCTGTGTACTTCGCTTTACGCTTCTCGATGGGGCAGTATGCAATTATCGAGGGAGCTCGGGTCATCGAGAGTCTGCGCAAGAGTTGGCGCATGACCCGTGGCGCGATGGGTAAGCTCGTTCTCTTCTTGCTTGCCTTCGGTCTGCTTAACATCCTTGGTGTTATCCCGCTTGGTTTGGGACTCTTGGTCACTATTCCGCTCACGTCGCTCGCAATGGCGCACGTGTACCTCAAATTGAAACATCGCTCATAAAATGCTATTTTGAGCAAACGTCAGGGTAGCTCAGATGGTTAGAGCACAGCATTCATAACGCTGAGGTCGTGGGTTCGACTCCCACCCCTGACACAAGTGGAAAACGCGTCGAAAGTACGCTACTATCTGCTTGTTCCGCTTATATGCGGGAGTAGCTCAACTGGTTAGAGCGCCGCCCTGTCACGGCGGAGGTTGCGGGTTCAAGTCCCGTCTCTCGCGCAGAAAGAATCCCCGCGAGGGGATTTTTGCGTAGCGATGGTAGGATAGGAGAGATGAAGAATCCTCTTCCATTTGATCCGCTCTACATTGTGCTTGCCCTGGTTATTGCAGGGTTTGGGTACAGCACCTACCAACTCAATGAGACGGCTGTAAAGCTTGGTCTTACTACCCAAGAGCTTGCATCGACCACTACTGCGCTCGAGGAGCGTCAGGTTGCTATGTCAGACGAGCTCTATGCTGCTACTCAGGGCTGGCAGGCAATACAGTCGCGTCTGGGTGGGTTTGAAAACTCGCTTGGTACATTAGAGAAACTTTCTAAGACTGACCCAGAACTTTTGCAAAAGTACTCAAAGGTCTTTTTCCTCAACGAACATTACGCACCTGAACGCCTTTCACAAATTGAGAAAGAATTTACCTATGACGAATCTCGTCCAGAAAGAATCCATTCTTCGGTTCTGCCATATCTTGAGGACATGCTTAGCGATGCACAAAAAGCGGGTGTTGAGATATTTGTAAAATCCTCGTATCGCTCATTTGAAGAGCAATCAAAATTAAAATCTGCATACAGTGTGACGTATGGTGCTGGCAGCGCAAACACCTTTAGCGCAGACCAAGGCTATTCCGAACATCAGCTCGGCACTACGGTTGACCTTATCAGCAAAGGGCAGGGCGGGGAGCTTGCGGGGTTTGAGAAGACAGCAGCGTACGCGTGGCTGCAAAAGAATGCATACAAATATGGTTTTGTGCTCTCGTATCCACCCAACAACGCTCACTACGTTTTCGAGCCATGGCATTGGCGCTTTGTGGGGGAGGAACTTGCAGACTATCTTCACGACCGAGAGAAATATCTATACGAGTTAGAACAGCGCCAGATAGATGAATTCCTCGCTACGCTGTTTGATTAGATTTGTGCAGGATCGACGCGGATGATCTTGTCGTCGTTTGCATCAGGAGAACCACGACCATCTCGGTTACTGGTGGTGATATAGAGCATGTCTTCTGGACCAACCCGTACCGTACGGATGCGTCCATATTCATTTTTAAATACCTCACGGAGTGATGCTACTTCGCTTCCATTTAGAGTCGCCTCGTATAGAGACTCTCCCATAAGTCCGCCAAAATATAATTTGTCGTTGAGATATGCAAGGCTTGCTGGCGCCCAAGTCACAGTTGCAGTTGAGTGGAGGGCGGGGGATTGCATACCGCTCTCAGTTGCATCGCCTTCAATAGTGGGCCAGCCGTAGTTTGCTCCTTTCTCAATATGGTTGATCTCATCAAACCCTGAGCGTATGCCAAAGTTTGTAGAGACGGTTATATAAAACCGTGCAATCTCGCGCATAGTGATTCCGCTCCGTATCCCAAATGTCCACGAGCGGTTAAGGAAGAGTGAGGTAATAGTTCCGCTCATGAAGCTAAAGAACTTTGCGGCGACCGGGGTCGGTCCCATCCCAAAGAAGCGAGTAAGGACGATATATACAGTCGCATCAAGGAGGGTCTTGATAACGCCCACCGCAGTAAACTTAAGCGCCTCCTTGTGTCCGACCGCTCCCAATTCACCTCGGTAGAGCTGTATCATTTCGCGCAGGGCGCGTACGATGACTGATACTTTTGCACCGGTGGGAGAACCGGCGCGGCGTGGCGCATGCGAAACGGGTATTTCTTTAACGGAGTAACCAGCACGCTGTAGCCGAATAAGCATCTCAGCAGAGACCATGGCTCCGTTGCTTTTCAGTGGCAGAGACTGTATTACGTCACGACGAAAGAGCTTGAATGCTGAGTCGATATCAATGATATGTAATCCGAAGAGGAGTTGATTGAGAAGATTCCATCCCCGTGCATTTACCAGGCGCATGAACGGATCGCGCCGTGGGGCACGATATCCAACGACAACGTCACACAATGGGATATGCACAAGCAAGTTTTGGAGTTCGACCAAATCAAACTGAAGGTCTGCGTCAGTGAAAAAGACATACTCCATCCGTGCTGCAGCAATACCGCTTTTGAGTGCAGCGCCGTATCCGCGGTTCTTCTTGTGAGAGACAAGCCGCACCGCAGGGTAGCGCTGTTCAAGGGCGCGCGCATATTCAGCAGTGCGATCAGTTGAACCATCATCGACCACGATAATTTCGTAATCGGTTATGTAGGGAGAGTCTTCAACAACGCGTATAGCTTTCTCTACCGCTTCGCGAATGTTGGCTTCCTCGTTGTACGCGGGGAAGAAAATAGACAGCGAAATATGTCGTTGCATGTATAGGTTGACGCTTTTTCATACGCGTAATTACCGGATAAAACTTTTTCGTGACGTACCCACACACTCTACGGGAGTTAACTTAAGGAATTCTGAATCCTGTAGTTTTCCTGAAAACAATAAAAAATCGCGCAACAAATGCGCGATGATACATGTGGAGCCGAAGGCCGGAATCGGACCGGCGACCTACCCCTTACGAAGGGGTTGCTCTACCAACTGAGCTACTTCGGCAAAACAAAAAAATAGTACCATACGCAAAGACGTCATTCCACTATTGTAAGCGAGCCGACTGTTGTAATTCTTTTGCGTAGATTGATCTTTTACTGAGAGCTCGATTCCGTCTTCCGTTGCCTTTGTTGAGTGCTGCATACGTCGAACTAAGAGAATCACAATTAGGACAGATTAGTCTTAGATTATTTTCTGTATTGTTTTGCCAATTTCCATCGATATGGTCCGCTACAAGCGGAACTTTTCCCGTTGTCGGATTTATTTTAGACCACCCACACAAGCAGCAGCGATTCTTAAACTTTTTACGCAAAAACTTTTTGATAGGATTCGTTACTATGCCAGTGCATCGAAGACCTGTTTCTCCTCCTTCTTTCCAGCGCTGGATGTATGCGTGATATTGGTACTCGCCCTGGCAGATATTGCTGCAGTATTTATATCCTGGACGACTTGGTTCTTTGCTACACGAAAGACACGGGGGTCCGCTCTTTTCGGGGCATAGGCATACTTTTAAGTATACATGAAAACACGACCTATAGATGGTTGTTTTTATAGGTCGTACATTGAACTTTGAGCCGAAGGGCGGGATCGAACCGCCGACCTACGCCTTCGCTTACACCTCCTTTTTCTCGGCACTTCAAAGAGGGCTAGACTGTATCTTTCCGCCTGGGGCGGACCCTTGTCAGTCGTTCGGGCGCTTTACGCGCCACGGTCTTTGCCGGTGCAGGCATTAACCGTTATTCGGGATTCATCCACACGTTACCGTATGGATGGGCAGGGATTGCGTCCCACCATGGCGTTGCTCTACCAACTGAGCTACTTCGGCTTATCAATGAACCATATCGAGAGTAGCGTATTTTTTGGATAAAATAAAGTATACTTCCCGCATGTCTGCGGAGATTGAGAAAAGGATACAGGAGATTGAGACCGCCATGCAACAGGCGGATTTTTGGAATGACAAAGAACAGGCTCAAACCCTTATCAAAGAACTCCATGATTTAAAGATAGCGGCTGAGGGCGCAGGTGCATGGGAGAAGGGAGGTGCAGTGCTCTCGCTTGTGGCGGGTGCCGGAGGCGACGACGCTGAAGATTTTGCCCGTATGTTGCTTGAGATGTATCGGAAGTTTTCCGAAGGTCGTGGTTGGGGTATGCGAGTCTTGCACGAAAACCAGAATGATCATGGTGGATACCGCAATGTCTCGGTTGAAATAGCTGGCAAAAGTGTGTACGGAATTTTGAAGAATGAATATGGCGTGCACCGGTTGGTGCGACAGTCGCCCTTTAATGCAAGTCAAAAGCGCCAGACATCGTTTGTGTTGGTTGAGATTTTACCCGTACTCGAAAAAGTAACCACCATTGAACTCGACGAAAAAGATCTCGACATCACGATGGCGCGCTCCTCAGGTCCGGGCGGACAAAACGTCAACAAGCGGGAGACTGCGGTGCGCATTGTCCACACCCCAACAGGACTCTCCGCCCACGTTGATGGTGAGCGCACGCAAGGCGCTAATAAAGAGAAAGCACTCACTATCCTTAAAGCAAAACTCCTCCGCAAACTTGAAGAAGAACGTAAGGAAAAAATCAGTGATCTCTCTGAGGGTCAAAAAATTGAGTGGGGAAACCAGATTCGCTCATACGTATTGCATCCGTATAAATTGGTCAAAGATCACCGTACTGATGTAGAGGTCCGGGACGCCGAAGGCGTGTTAGAGGGTGGATTAGAGCCCTTTTTGCATAGTGCCTAAAATATAAGGTAAAATAGGGAGCGTGATATATTACGATCGCGTCACGAAGGTGTACGCCGATAACTCTGTTGCGCTCGAAGACGTGAGCTTCAGTGTCGAGCCAGGGGAGTTTATCTCGGTTGTCGGGCACTCCGGTGCCGGTAAAACAACGCTCGTTAAAATGTTGTTGGCTGAAGAGCGTCCCACAGACGGCTCAGTCTTTTTTGAATCTATAAACGTCCACGAGGTGCCGCTGCACCGCATCAATGATTTGCGTCGCAAGATAGGTACTGTCTTTCAAGATTTCCGTTTACTCCCGCATCGCACCGCATATGAAAACATTGCCTTCGCTATGGAGGCCGCTGGCCGTAGTGAAGAAGAGATCCGCTCGGATGTGCCGCATGTGCTTGAGTTGGTTGATCTTATGGATAAGGCAAATAATTTCCCTGACGAACTCTCAGGCGGGGAACAGCAGCGTGTTGCGATTGCTCGTGCAATTGTGAATCAACCCGACGTCATTGTGGCGGATGAGCCGACGGGTAACCTCGACCCGGTTAACACCTTTGAGGTGGTGCAAATCTTAAAAAAGATCAACGACCTTGGTACGACCATTATCCTCACGACGCACAATAAAGGAGTTATAGACAGCTTAAAGAAGCGTGTCATCACCATGGATCGCGGTAAAATTATTCGCGATGACCGGGAAGGTAAATATATTCTCTAACTTGCTATGAAATTAGTAACTCTTAAGCGTATTTTCCGTGCAGGACTCATGAGCTTCTGGCGCGGCGCATTCGTCTCAGTAGCGTCTATTCTTGTCATGACCGTCACTCTCTTTACGGTCGGAGTGACCGTATTTGCAGGGGTCATCTTAGGATCAGGACTTCAAGAGTTGCGTAACAAAGCCGATGTCTCGGTCTATTTCCTAACGGATGCACCTGAGGAGCGCATATTAGAGATACAAGATCTCCTTGAAGCACGTCCGGAAGTGCTCTCCGTAGACTATGTTTCGCGCGAAGAAGCGCTTGCGCAGTTTCGGGAGCGCTATAAAGATGATCAGTTAACACTCCAAGCACTTGATGAGTTGGGGGAGAATCCGCTCCAGGCATCGCTTCAAGTACAGGCACAAGATATTTCGCAGTACGAAGCGATCGCTGAATTTGCGCGAGGCCAAGATGCGCTTGAAGGAGGTGAAGCTCCGATCATTGATAAGATCAGTTTTTATGACGAAAACTATCGCACGGCACTTGCGCGCCTCCAAGGCATCATCGACTCAGCGGGGCAGCTCGGTTTCTTCGTGATCTTAGTTCTTATCGGCACCACAATCGCTATTTCGTTTAACACATTACGCTTGGCAATCTACACGAGCCGGGATGAAATCCATGTCATGCGCTTGGTGGGTGCCGGTTCCTTCTATATCCGTGCACCATTTATGATCGAGGGCATGCTCTATGGCTTAACCGCTGGTGTCATTACATTGCTCCTCTTCTATCCTTTGACTTATTGGCTAGGTGGGGCAACCGCAGACTTCTTTGGTGGGGTGAATGTCTTCCATTACTACCTACGCAATTTCGTCTGGTTCGTCTGCCTTATCCTCGGTACTGGAGTGGCTCTTGGCGCGGTATCGTCCTTCCTTGCGGTACGACGCTATCTTAAGATATAAACAATAGTAATGGAGGCACCAAAATACATCTTTGTCGTTGGCGGCGTGATGTCGGGCATCGGCAAAGGGGTAGCCTCCTCCTCAATTGGCGCGATACTCCAGTCGAAAGGGTATAAGACGACCGCTATTAAGATCGACCCGTACATCAACGTTGATGCGGGCACTATGAACCCCACCGAGCATGGTGAGGTTTTTGTGTTGGATGATGGATATGAGACTGACCAAGACATGGGCAACTACGAGCGTTTTCTAAACGTCGATCTGCCCTCCATTAACTACATGACTACAGGGCGTGTGTATCAAGAGGTAATTCGTCGCGAGCGTAATCTTGAATACAAAGGTCGCAATGTGCAAGTAGTACCCGATGTACCGCAAGAAGTATTGCGTCGTATTAAAGAGGCACAAAAGACAGCGAATGCCGAAGTGGTGATCATTGAGGTGGGGGGAACGATTGGCGAATATGAGAACATTCTCTTTTTGGAGGCGGCACGTATGCTCAAGCAAGAGTTACCAAATGATGTCGCGATGGTCATGCTCTCGTATGTGCCGATACCATCAAACATTGGGGAGATGAAGACCAAGCCCACGCAGCATGCGAGCCGTGAACTTAACTCAGTGGGACTTCAAGCAGATATTATCTTGGCGCGTGCTGCAGTACCGCTTGATCTTAAGCGCAAGGAAAAGATAGCGCTCTTTTGTAACGTGCGTCCTGAGCGGGTTATCTCAGCACCTGACGTTGAGTCAATTTATGACGTACCACTTAACTACGAAAAAGACGGTATGGGTGACATGCTCTGTGATGTTTTAGGATTGCCACGTCGCGCGAGCGATCTTAAAGAGTGGACTGCGTTTGTGGAGAAGGTAAAGAATGGCAGCCGTACACTCGATATCGCAGTGGTGGGTAAGTATTTTATGTCAGGTGAATATGTATTAAGCGATGTCTATATCTCGGTTATTGAGTCGATAAAACATGCGGCAGCAAGCCAGGGTGTGCGAGTGAAGCTTGCGTACCTCGACTCAGAGGAATATGAGCGTGATCCAAGCAAGCTTGAGGAATTACGCGCGTATCACGGCATATTGGTGCCGGGTGGATTTGGGAGTCGTGGCGTTGAAGGAGTTGTTGCAGCCATAACGTATGCGCGTGAGAAGAAGATACCGTACTTTGGTCTTTGTTACGGCATGCAACTTATGGTTATCGAATATGCGCGCAATGTTGCAGGGTTTACCGGCGCGCATACTGCAGAAATAAACAAGGAAGCTCCGCATGTCGTGATCGACATTATGCCTGAGCAGAAGGAGAAGATGGCTAAAGGTGACTATGGCGGCACCATGCGTTTGGGTGCGTATCCGTGCAAACTCCATCCTGATACGGTGGCCCGCGAAGCGTATGGAGCGGACGAGGTGCGTGAACGTCATCGCCATCGCTACGAGGTAAACCCTGACTACATACTCAAACTTTCAGAAAAAGGGCTCGTGTTTAGCGGAGTCTCGCCAGACAACCGACTTATGGAGATTGCTGAGCTTCCAAAAAGTACACATCCATTTATGGTGGGAACACAATTTCACCCAGAGTTTCTTTCACGGCCATTGCGTCCGCACCCGCTTTTCAATGCGTTCATCAAAGCAGCGGGGGAGCACACTCCTAGTAAGTAATTAATGTTTTGGAAGCTTGTGCCACACAAGCAGAAGGTAGGCAGCGCCTCCTAACAAGTCGGAGATAACATCAGATGACGCTTCGTAGAGCGAAGGAGAGTAAATACGTGACCAATAGGCGTACTCAGTAAAGCGCGTAAAGAAAATATACTCAACAAGTTCCCACGCTACCGCGCCCACTAATACAAACCCGAGGACAAAAAAGAGCGTTTGAAGACCGCTTAAACGGTATCTCTCTGTTATAAACAAGGCCGCCATGGCAAACCCAATACCGACTAGTACGTGGAGGACATTGTCGAACCAAAATACTCGGGTAGAAAACTGCCAGTCATAAAAACCACTCCATACCGCTCCAAAGTGGAGGACGGTAACGAGTACGACCATCGCAAGTATGTGCCAAAGCTTTACCATACGTTTAATCTATCTTTTGTAGAGTTCCGGTAAGTGGTAACACACCAGAGACAGGAGAGGAAGCATTGAGTGCGACAACCGTAAGGCCGAGTGTTTTATTGCTGCGTGCTTTGTTTGAGAGGTCAGCCACCAAAGTAAGAGTTACTGTGCTGCCGGCCGCTACAGTAAGGTCCTCGGGAGCGAGTGTTGCTTGGTGTTTGCTGTCGAGTCCACTTGCGGTAGCAAGGATTGTACCGCCTTGTAGCAGCTCAATGCTGCGTACGCTCGAGTCATTTGCGCTTCCTGCGCGCTCGACGGTAACCGTATAGATTGTCGCTGCGGCAGCAGTATTGTTGCTCAGTGTAATGGTGGTAAACGGAACATCGATATCGTTGCGGCTTACTTCTCCGGCTGTGGGTTGTGTGCCTGCGCCAAACCATAAGGTTCCTGCGGTTGGAGCCGAGTTGCCCATGAGTGTTGCGCGTACGCGCGCAATGGTAGCTGGATCAGCATCAAATGCAGTGAGGAGGCCTAAGATTGAATCAATCTGCGAGGCAGTCAGCGCTGCTTGTGCTGTTGCGGGGGAGAAAACAAACAAGGTACTGAGAAGTGCACCCGTAATAACGAATTTCCTCATATCTTTATTTTATCATGGCAGGAAAGGTAAGTTTTATGTATTTTATTTGGATTCAGAACCTTGTATACTGTAGAGTATGCCGTATCGTGATCCTGCAAAACAAAAGGCTTACCTTAAAAAATGGAATCGAGAGTTTTACCTCAAAAATAAGACAGCGACGTATGTTCGGGTACAGAAGCGGCGAGCAGAATTACGTCAATGGCTTGATGAATATAAAGCAAAGCTTTCGTGCACAAATTGTGATGAAAAACACCCTGCCTGTTTGGACTTTCATCACAAAGACGCAAAGGAAAAAGAGTTTAGTGTTGCCCTGATTAAAGGGTGGGGATATGGTAAAGAAAGGATGCTTCGCGAGATAGAAAAGTGTGTGGTACTATGCTCGAATTGCCATCGTAAAATACATTACGAAGCAAGAAAAAAGAAGTAATTGGGAGATCGTCTAATGGTAGGACAATGGACTCTGAATCCATTAATCTAGGTTCGACCCCTAGTCTCCCAGCAAAGACACAGCACCGATTTTTTAAACGGTATGATGAGTTTAGGCGCTCTTCATTTTATATAGCTAACCTTGTTATATATGGCACAACGCAAGGCACCTGGTTCTACCGGCAAAGGTAAGTTCTATCGGATACAGATTCGGCCAAAAGGACAGTTTAAAAGTTTTCGTATGCAAGACGTAGGCCGCAAAGGCGGGTTAGAACGTCTTGCTGGTCGTCGCACCAGCGGTAGTTGGGACACCGTGTCGTGGCTTATCTCTAAAGATAAAGCTGAGGTAGTAAAAGGTCATTTGAAAATTACTGGCGCAAAGGAGAAGAGTGTCCTCAAACAAATAAAAGGACCTATTGAACATGTGAAAGGGGACATCTTTCACGCACACCCACGTAATGTGCCCGAAGCAAAGAAACCTACGCTTGCGATGCGCCGTGCACAGAAAACAAACATCAAAAAAGCGCAAAAAGCACGTCGGGCAAAAAAGTAGGCATTTGCTACAATAACCAGGCTAAATTAAAAATAACCACTTTTGTTATGGCTAAGTATGTAGACGGATTTATAATCGTGGCGCCAAAGAAGAATGCTGCTGCGTACAAAAAAATGGCAACATTGGGTAAGAAGGTATGGATGAAGTATGGAGCGCTCGACTATAAAGAGTGTAAAGGAGATGATCTAAAGCCTAACATGGGCGGCATGCAGACCAAGACTTTTGTTAAATTGGCCGATGCAAAACCAAGTGAGGATGTGTGGTTTTCTTTCATTGTGTACAAAAACAAAAAACATCGCGATCAGGTAAATGCAAAGGTAATGAAGGATCCCGAGATGAACGATCCAGAGTGGCAGAAGAAAAACAAAATGCCATTCGATATGAAGAAGTTCTCGTACGGGGGCTTTACGGTAGAGGTCGACAAATAATCTTCGAACACATCAAAAAACCCTCAGCAAAATGCTGAGGGTTTTTTTGTGAGAGATTTAGCGACGGCGCTTAAAACTCAGCTTGCCGCCTTGGCCGTTTGCAAACTGCCAACCGCGGACCGCCAAGTAGCCCGAGATACCTACTGCCACCCAGCTCACCTCCATAGGGATTACATACTCGCCCATAACTGAGGGCCAGCCGTACCAAATGCGTGCGCCATGTGCGACCGCAAGCAAGGTAAAAATTAACGAAACGAGACGATAATACGTTCTCTTATCCATAAATGATCATTAACTACTACTGCCCATTAGTATAGCGCGGCTTTTTTTACGATAGGAGATTCATCCACAGCTCATTGCTCCTGCGATAGGGTGGTGTGCTATGGAGATAGTAACTTCAATTGTTGTGCTTGCGGGGTTGGCGGTGTGTTTTGCAGGTATATACGCGCTTCTTTTTGATCCTAAATTCATTGATGAAGAACAGCGTATCGAGATGGTGCGCAGAGAGAGACGCGCCAGATCGGCAGTCCACAACAGTAGATAAAATCTTACGCTATACTAAAAAGCGTGAATCGGATTATAACCGACCTCGCTATTTTAGGTGCCAGCGTCGTGACGGCGATAGTTATTGTTGAGACCCAAGCGGTTCCGGCACTACTCAGTTACTTTCATGCTGATACCGCAATTGCGAGCTTCTTGGCAGGAATGTTCTTTACCTCGGTTGTTACCACAGCGCCCGCTATTGCAGTGCTCGGTGAGTTGAGTCTGGAGAGCAATTTGTTTGTTGTTGCCGTGTTCGGAGGTCTAGGTGCAGTATTGGGCGACTATTTTATTTTCGCGTTTGTGCGCGACCGAGTATCAGAAGATATTGCACACCTGGTGAGTGGTAGAAAATGGGCTCGGTATCGAGCACTCTTGCGCCGCCGCACCTTCAAACGTGTGCTGCCCTTTATTGGGGGATTTATTATTGCGTCGCCATTACCTGATGAGCTTGGACTTGCGTTGTTGGGAATGAGTCATGTGCGCACCAGTAAATTTGCGATTATCTCTTTTACGTTTAATGCAATCGGCATCTTTCTCATCGGCATGGTTGCACGTTCGTTTAGTTAAAGCGTGCGAAAGGTTATTGAATACCGCAGTGTCTCGACCGGGGCAACACTGTGCTGCCACGCAGTTGCTACCTCTCCTCGCATGACATAGGCCGAGCGAGGTTCAACTTCGAAGGATTCTACCGCTTGTGCGTCACCAATCTTATTCAGTGGACGAAAGCGCATACGCGCCCATCCTTTCAGTGATACACCCACTACAAGCGGTGTCTCGCGGTCACGGTGCCATCCGATCCCGCCACCGGGTGGATACTCTTGAATAAACGCCTCATTAATAGAGTGTCGCGACACATCGAGCCACTTCGCGATGCGGCGCTGCATGGGTAAGAGAAAGGTGGGTAACGTGTATTCAAAACTCATACCGCGCCGTTTACTCCAGTGTTCTCGGTATTGCAGGTAGGGCATGCCAAGGTTTTCAATATACGCGAGTATTATTTCTTCTTCGTCGATACTTATAAAATCAGGGCGATAAATAAGACCGTGGGGGAGTGCTGCTCTGCTGTCAAACAGTTTTAACTGGTCTCCGTGGCGCATTCAGTAATGGTATCGAGTGGAGAGAGTTTCGATACACAAAAACATACTCCACCACAACTTGTGTAAGGAGGGAAAGCGTCGTATAGTAAGACCTAAGAGAGCGCCCAGCGCTTTTTTTGTTGAGACATGGAAATACGAAACATCGCCATTATTGCGCACGTGGACCACGGTAAGACTACTCTTACCGATGCAATGCTGCGCCAGTGTGGTGCGGTTGAGGAAGGTGTTTCTATGGACTCCAATACGCTCGAAAAGGAGCGCGGTATTACCATCTACGCAAAAAACGCTTCGGTTACCTACCAAGGGGTAAAGATAAACATTGTTGATACGCCCGGCCACGCAGACTTCGGTTCAGAGGTGGAGCGTGTGTTGCGCTCTATTGATTGTGTGCTTTTGGTGGTTGATGCTCAAGAGGGCCCCATGCCGCAAACACGCTTCGTACTCAAGAAGTCTTTGGAACTTGGACTTAAACCAATTGTCGTTATTAACAAGATCGACAAGCCTGCAGCAGATCCTGCGAAATGTGAGGAGCTGGTGCTTGAGCTTTTCTTGGAACTCGGTGCAAACGATGAGCAGAGCAACTTTCCAGTTATGTATGCCATTGGTCGCCAAGGTATAGCGAAGAAAAACATTGCAGATGATTCAAAGGATCTCTCACCACTACTTGATTTGATACTCAGCCATGTACCTCCTGCATCGAGCGAGGGACAGGCGGATAAGCCACTCCGTGCACAGCCGTTTAACTTGGCATACGACAACTTTTTGGGTCGTATGGCAGTTGCCCGTATCTACGATGGCTCGATTGGGTTTGGACAAACACTCATCATTAAAAAACCATCGGGCGAAGTGCGCACGGGTAAAGTAACAAAACTCTATACGTTTGCAGGACTTGGCAAAGTGGAAACACAAAGCGCATCAGCAGGCGACATTGTTATGGTTGCAGGTCTGCCAGATATCGACATTGGCGAGACAATTTGTGTTGATGCAGCACAAGAGGCACTTCCTGCTATTGCCGTTGATGAGCCGACTATTACGCTCGACTTTATGGTGAACAGTTCGCCGTTTTCCGGACGCGAGGGTAAATTTGTGACGGGACGCCAAATCCGCGAGCGTCTTGAGCGTGAGCTTGAAATCAACGTAGGACTACGTGTCGATTTTAGTTCGGCCGAAGCATACAAAGTTTCCGGTCGTGGTGAACTCCATATTTCTATCCTGCTTGAAAACATGCGCCGTGAAGGGTATGAGATGCAGGTATCTCAGCCACAAGTGATCTTCCACAAAGAAGGGGATCAGATATTTGAGCCATTTGAGGAAGTTATCATCGATACACCTGAAGAATATCAAGGTGCCATTATCGAACGCTTGGGGCAGCGCAAAGCACTTCTCACTAACGTAGTGCTCCATGCCGGTTCAGCACGCCTCTCATTTGAAGCACCAACACGTGGATTGCTCGGGTACCGCAGCCAATTTGTGCTCGACACGAAAGGTGAAGGAATTTTTTCATCACGATTCATTGAGTTTCGCCCGCATGCAGGCGAAATTGTAAAGCGTCAGGTTGCATCGATGGTATCGATGTCAGCAGGCAAGGCACTTGGATTTTCTCTCTATAACTTGCAAGACCGTGGTGTACTCTACATCAGCCCTGCAACTGAGGTGTATGAAGGTCAGGTCATCGGCAACACTGCAAAGGGTGAAGAAATGTTTGTGAACCCAACCAAGGGTAAACAGCTCACCAACATGCGCGCGTCAGGTACGGATGAAGCCATCAACTTGGTGCCACCGTATACGCTCTCAATTGAGCGTGGACTTGAGGTTATGGCGGACGACGAATACCTTGAAGTGACCCCACAAAACATTCGTCTGCGTAAAAAACCAGGCGGTCGTACGCGCTAGCGGATGAAAGCCGCACCGTACCTGTGCGTCATATTTGGTACACTATGACTATGAAGCTTCTTGCATTGGGTTTTGTTGTTTTACTATCTCCGTTTTTTGGTGCGTATGTTGCGCATGCACAGTCGGCAGCCTTTGAGTATTCAGGATGGATTCCGTATTGGCGCGAAGAAGAGGGTGTTGCTGATACGTTAAAAAATCTAGATAAGCTCCACGAGGTAAATCCGTTTGGATACATTGTGCAAAAAGACGGCGTGGTACACGACGCTATGGGCATTGCAGATGCGCCATGGAAAGGACTTATTGCTGAAGCAAAGAAGCGTAAAATCCGCGTTATCCCAACGGTCATGTGGTCAGACGCTGAAGCGATGCATCGAATCATGGGCGACAAGACGACGCGCACCGCATTGGTCGACAATATTGTAAGCATTGTAAAGACCGAAGGATTTAGCGGTATCGATATCGACTTTGAAGGTAAGTATGCTGAGACAAAAGATCATTACTCCGCCTTTTTGAAAGAGCTCTACACCAAGATGGGTAACAAGTGGGTGATGTGCACGATTGAACCACGCACGCCGCTCTCTGCCCGCTATGACAGCACTCCTCCCAAAGATGCAGGTATATATGCAAACGACTTTGTTGCATTCAACAAATATTGCGACCGAGTACGGATCATGACGTACGATCAAGGGACGATTGATGTAAAACTCAATGCTGCGGCCAAATCGGTGCCATATATTCCCATTGCTGATCCACGGTGGGTGGAGAAGGTGGTTAATGAAACCGCAAAAAGTATTAGCAAAAACAAAATCGTCGTGGGTGTTGCAACCTATGGCTACGAATACGAAGTGACGCCGTTGACGTTGAGCGGATACCGCTACGCCAGACAATGGTCATTTAATCCCACATATGCGAGCGAGATTATGCAAAAGTATGGTTTGCGTGCACAGCGCGGGCTCTCCGGAGAGATGACGGTTTCCTACATGCCAGCTCTAAAGCCGTCTGCACCGACGAGTAACACGCTCCCGAATCCAGAACCACATTCATCTCTTGCAGCACCTGCAGCGGTTGCCGCCGCAACCTTGCCGATTAATCTCTTGGTGTGGAGTGACGCGACTGCGGTGAAGCAAAAAATAGACTTAGCGAAGAAGCTTGGGGTACGTGGTGTTGCAATCTTTAAGTTAGATGGTGGGCAAGACCCGGGCGTGTGGGGAATTCTGAAATAAGAAAATCGCCCCGACACAATGTGCCGAGGCGATTGAATGTTTAGCGCACCACAACGGTTGCGCCAATTTGTACGCGTTTGAAGAGGTCACTCACATCCTTGTTGGTCATCCGGAAACATCCGGATGAAACTGCCATGCCGATGGTGGACGGTGAGTCCGACCCATGGATACGGTAGAGCGTGTCTCCGATATAGAGTGCAGCAGCGCCGAGCGGATTTCCTGGCCCCCCAGCCATGAAGCGGGGGAGATGCTTCTGTCGAGCCAGCATTTCCTTGGGAGGAATCCAGTCCGGCCACTCTGCTTTGCGAGACACTTTGTGTGTGCCGCTCCAGCGAAAGCCGTCGCGACCAACTGCCACACGGTATACCAGTGACTGCCCACTCTCGAGAGTCAGGTAGAGCTTGCGCTCTGCCTGGTCAACAAGTATCGACCCTGGCGCAAGGCCGGTGTCGAAGGTGACTCGCTGCGGCTGAGCCGCAGCAGCGGCGAGTTGTGCAAACAACAACGCCACCACAAAGAGTATCTTTTGCATGGGTGCCCTCCAGCACGTATGAATGAACGTTCTATATTATTATATACTAAAATAGGTACTTTGTCAAATAGGGGAGGCTCATTGACAAAAAAGCCTTATTTTGCTACAGTTTTATCACGAATGCCTCAAAACTTTCGCAATCAGGGCTCTAAAAAGCCCTTTCATAAAGCGCGCCCACAGGGGCAGAATCCTCGTTTTGGGGGTTTTAACCGTGGGGGCTCCTCCAAACCATGGCAGAGCAAAGGTCGTGGCAAACCACGCCAAGCAAGCTTTGATCCCTCTCAGTTTATAAACAAAGCGGTCATCGAAGAGGTGGTCGAAGTATTTGTCCCTGAACATAAATTTGCTGACTTTGCGCTCGACATGCGCATCAAGAAAAACATTGAGGCTAAAGGCTACGTGTTGCCAACACCTATTCAAGACCGCGCGATAAACCACATCTTGCGTGGGGAAGACATGGTCGGTATTGCAAACACCGGAACAGGAAAGACGGCAGCATTTTTGATTCCACTCATTAATAAAGTTTTGCAAGGTAAAAACGAGCGCATCTTGGTTATGGTACCAACGCGTGAGTTGGCGTTGCAGATCAATGATGAGCTTAAAGGGTTTGCAAAGGGACTCGGTCTCTATGGTGCGGTATGCGTCGGCGGTGCAAGTATTGGCTTGCAGTTGCGCGAACTTAAGCGCCACCCAACATTTGTTATCGGTACACCTGGCCGTTTGAAAGACTTGCTTGAGCGCAAAGCATTGCGTCTTGATGACTTTAATACCGCAGTACTCGATGAGGCTGATCGTATGTTGGACATGGGTTTTATCCATGACATGCGCAAGATCTTGGCACTTTTGCCTACGCCACGACATACGCTCTTTTTCTCGGCAACACTTTCACCTGAGATTGAAAAATTGATTGGTGAATTTATGCATGCACCGACGCGCATTAGCGTTAAAACACGCGAGACTGCTGCTGCGATCGAGCAAGACGTTATCCGTGTGCCGCGCGGCGCAGACAAGCTCGACATGCTGCATGATTTGCTTATTCAGCCTGGCTTTACCAAAGTTATTATTTTCGGCCGCACCAAACACGGTACTGAGCGACTTGCGAAGAAGTTGGTAGAGCGTGGCATCAAGGCAGAGTCTATCCATGGCAACAAGTCGCAAAGCCAGCGCGTACGCGCACTCGACCTCTTTAAGCGCGATCATGTGCAGGTATTGTGTGCGACTGACGTCGCTGCACGCGGACTTGACATCGCAGGGGTTTCTCACGTAATAAATTACGATCTGCCCGGCAGCCGTGAGGACTACGTTCACCGTATTGGCCGCACCGGCCGGGCAGGGAAACGCGGTAAGGCTTTAACCTTCATCGAGTCATAACTAAAGGTATGGAAGACAAAAAACAGCAACGCTCACCTCGGGCCCCTGGGAAGACCTTTCAGAAGGATGGTCATTGGGTCGACAAGCCCAACAAAACGATCATTTTGCTCTGTGGCTGCGGTAATAAGTACATTAAGACCCGTTCAGGGCAGGGCGCATGCTTGCGCTGTTTCCTCCGAGTCTAGTCGTTTCAAATAGCGTAGTTTTTCCTCACGCAGGAGTTTTGCGTGGCCTTCATAATTCCTACACCGCAAAGCGGTACCAATAATACACACATGAAAACGGCAGTATTACAACGATTTAATAATTTGCGTCGCATGGCGGCGCTTGTACGCGTGCCTGCTATTGAGCAACGCTACTACGTGGCTGCGGCAGTAGCGCTACCCGTGTTGGTACTTGGTCCGTATGTGGTACCGTTTATGCTTGCGCTTATCTTTTTTGCAGCAACCATGGTGGGGTATGTGCACTTGGCAGTACGTGCAGGGGTACGCTTCTGGCAGGCTGCACTACTTCCGTTCACTATGCTTCCATTTGCGGGGCTTTTCGGATCAGTCGATACATTGCCAAATTGGATGCAAATAATGGCACACCTCTTTCCCGTGACGTACATCATTGATGGTATTCGCACCTTAGTGACCTATGGGGCGTTTGATGCAGCAGCATTTGTTGCTTCAGTCATGCTCACGGGCGTATATCTCTTCTTTATATATTTGTGGGCGAGTGCACGAACGGCGTAAAAAGGGCGTGTGATACACTGGAAGCCGATTATTCAATCATCGCTTCCACTATGAATTCATCAGCACTCTGGGCGCTCATCGGTGTTCTTATTATTGCGGGGCTTGGGTTTTGGTTTTATTCAACCCAGACACCAGCACCTTCTCCTGCGATTGAAACCGCAACAACCACTACTCAAACTACTCCATCGGAGGGAGGGAATACGGAGGTAGGAGTAGATATCGGTATTGGCGATGCAAGTGCTCCAGTAGCGGAAGCTCGCGTTACCTACGGAGCAGATGGGTTTTCTCCCGCTACCATTACCGTCTCACCGGGCACCCGCGTTACGTGGACGAATACCGGAAGCGGACGTATGTGGGTAGGGGCTGATGAACACCCAAGCCACACCCAGTATGATGGTACCGATCGCGCTACACATTGTGCGTCCGAGTACACAGGACCTGCGCCGTTTGATCAGTGTGCTGCAACCGCTACATACAGTTTCGTCTTTACGAAGGCGGGTACTTTCGAGTATCACAACCACAGCAATGCTGCACACGTGGGGACGGTAGTAGTACAATAGGTGAGTGAACATCTCCTTTAAAGCACGAGCCGCGCATTTCCTCCTTCGGGCGGGCGCGGCTTTTGCGTTTGCATACCCCGCCATTAATGCTTGGGGCGACCCGGAGTCCTGGATAGGGTACTTTCCTCCGTTTGTGCTCGGATTGGGACAGGCTGTGGGGTTAAGTGATTTTACAATCCTCCACCTCTTTGGCGCGCTTGAGATCGGGATTGCGCTTTGGTTCCTCTGGGGGAAGCATATCTTTTGGCCCTCGGTGCTTGCTACGGTGCTCCTGGTCGCTATTGTGCTCTTCAATATGCCGCAAATGCAGGTGCTTTTCCGGGACCTCTCCATTGCAGCCCTCACACTCGCCCTTGCGCTGACCCACTTGCCGCACAGGACCCAGGCGGTACAATAGCTTCATGCGATGGATTATCACTACGGTAGTGGTTGTATTACTTCTTGCGGGTGCGTGGTTTTTGCGTGAGCCATTGATGGGACTTTTCTTTAGTACGGTTCCTGAACCTGTGCCCGAGGAGCCTGCACCGACAGTTCCCATCACGTCGACCTATGCGTCATCGACTCTCGGATACTCGTTTGAGTACCCAAGCGACTTTAATATCGATGAGACATATGCGTATCCGTTTAGCGAGACGAAGACAATTCCCGGTGTTGCGGTGGCTATTGGCGGAAGCGCTGCAGGTACCAATCTCTCGACTGACACTAAGGTATCAATTGAGCAGCTCACCCGTGCTGCAATCTGCACTGCCGACATCTTTATGATTGATGATGTGGTGGCAACAACCGTGACTGACACGGAGACGCAAGTAGAGTACTCGCTTGCAACCAGTTCGAGCGCGGGTGCAGGAAATGTATACGATGAGGTTGTCTATGCACTGCCGGACTCCAAACCATGCACCGCGGTCCGCTACCAAATACACTCGACCAATATTGCTAACTATCCAGAAGGCACGGTGACTGAGTACAACCAAGCTGCCTTGATTGAAGAGTTCAATGCAATTCGCCGCTCGCTTACCTTTGTTGCAGCGCCGACTGAGGCTGAAGAGGAGACCGAGTAACTATGCGTGTTGTCATAGGAGTCGCAGCAGCAATCGTTATTGCCACTGCGGCTCTTTGGTTTTTATGGCCGACTCCCGCTCTTGAGGTACGGAACTATCCTTCACGAGGAACCGACATTATCGCGATAGGAGATAGTCTGGTGGTGGGCACCGGCGCAGCCCGCACGAAAGGGTTTGTCGATATGCTCTCGGAGCGCGTGGGTAGACCTATCGTTAACTTGGGGCGCGTGGGTGATACGAGTGAGCAGGTTCTTGCGCGGATTGATGAATTGGATCGGTATAAGCCGCAGGTGGTGATACTGCTCGTAGGTGGTAACGATTATTTGAAGCGTATTGATCGCGAAGAGACTGCTGCAAACATTGCGCAGATTATTCTCGCTATCCAAGAGCGCGGCGCCATGGTGTTGCTGCTTGGTGTGCGCGGCGGTGTGTTTGTCGACAACTTTAAACCAATGTACGAAACATTGAGTGAGACACACGGCACTGCATATGTGTCGGATGTGCTGGCGGGATTACTGGGTAACGATGACTACATGTCAGATCAAATACATCCGAATACCGCAGGATATGAGCGCATTACTGATCGAGTGTATCCAGAACTTGCTACACTATTGCAGTAATGTTGCGCCAGCGTAATCACAAACACTATACACGACACAAAGAGGCGGCGCGCGCTTTGGTGCATGCGCGTCTCACGCACTACAACACGCACTACCAGTTACCGCTGAAAAAGGTATTTATAAAAAACACGAAGAGTCGGTGGGGGAGTTGTAGCAGTCGGGGTAATTTAAACTTTAGCTACAAGCTGCTATTCTTGCCGCCTGCAGTTGCCGACTACGTTATCGTGCACGAATTGTGTCACTTGGTGGAGTTTAATCATGGGCACGCGTTTTGGGCTCGGGTTGCTGAGGCGTGTCCGAACTATAAAGAGTTGCGCCAATCACTGCGGACTATTGAGCGGGCTTCATTTGCAAGAAAGAGTGTGTTTGGTATGGTGGGCTTTGGCACAGTCTTGAAGTAAAAAAGGAGAAACGAAATGTCTGTAATTGTCTGCACGATTTGCAGTCGAGAGAAAGACAAGGGCGAACGCCTCATGCCCGCATATGAGCGCTATAAAGGAGATCATATCCAGAATGTGCGTATGATTGCCCAGGCAGCGCACAAGGCGTACTACATACTCTCGGGCAAGTTTGGCTTGCTTAAAGCAGGTGAGCCGGTGCCCCCGTATGACTACGCGCTTCGGGACAAAGAGGCTGTTAAAAAACTCTCGTATTTAATCTCGTCGAGACTCTCTCAAGACAACGTGACGCACGTGGTGTTGTATGCAAAGATTAAAAGCACGTGGACACCGTATATACGTGCCATGGAGCTTGCGTGTCAGCGTTGCGGCATCAATTTGCGTATTGTGTCTCTGTGATAAAGGTTAGGCCCTCGCGCATGCGGGGGCCTTGTTGTGTTACAATCTCAAACCTATGCAAGTAACCATTCCACACCAATTTACCAAAGAGCAGGCCCTCAAGCGCGTACAAGAAGCGCTTGATCGTGCCCGCGCTCAAATAGCTGAGCAGGCCACCATTACTGAAGAGCGATGGGAGGGTGATACGCTCCACTTTGGATTTAGCGGCCAGGGGCAGAGTATCTCCGGTACCTTTACGGTCAAAGATACAGAGTTCGAACTCTATGCGAAGTTGCCGCTCATGATGAAATTATTTGAGAAAAAGATCGAAGCAGCCATTAAAGAACAGGCTTCGAAGATGTTGGGTAAATAAAAACAAAGCCCCGCCTGTGGCGGGGCTTGTACGTGTGAGTGGTCTAGTGGCGTGAAAGCCAGACTTGACCGAGATGATAATAAAGCAGGTAGCGCTCGATTCGGCGTTTTTGAGCACTTGTTGCGTAGAGTGAAAAAAAGAGGGACTCTCCGGGGTCGAAACTATGTGAAGGAATGTGCAGCATGACACCTCCTTGTGCACAGACACCCGTGCATCTATCCCGACTATAGCTCCGCTTTTTCATTTACGCTAGTACGGTAACGTTTACATGGTGGATAGGGTTTAATAGGCATATGAGCAAAAACCCTGTAGTAAACGCCCTTGCGGCTGCAGCCTATATTGGCGCTATCGTGCTTTTTATTGGTTTTATCGCAGAACCAAACGAACCAGATACGCTCTTTGCACCGTTGGCCATGATCAGTCTTTT
>JADZGF010000006.1 GCA_020854065.1 Candidatus Nomurabacteria bacterium | reverse complement strand
CTATATTGGCACCCTTGTCTTTGTGTTGGTGGTGTTATTGGGACACACAGAACAGAATCTTTCGGAGCGTTTTATGTTTCTCATGCCGCTCACGATGATAAGTGTATTTACACTTTCTGCTGCAGTGATGGGATATTTGTTTCTATACCAACCACTCCTCATGATCTTTGATGGCAAACGAGCAGAGGGTACCAAATTCTTTTTACAAACCGTTGGAAGTTTTGCAGCCTTTGTGTTGGTACTCGTGACCATTCTTGCTGTGATAGGGTAGGTTCATGTATGTCAGCGTCCGGGTTGTCGCAGAGGCAAAACACGAAAAAGTAGAGGAGCTCAAAGCGGGGCGGTTGCGTGTGTGGGTTAAAGAACCAGCGAAGCAAAACCTGGCTAATCGACGGGTACTTACTATCGTGGCTCGACACTTTGGGGTGGCGCAAAAAAATGTACGACTAGTGAGCGGTCATACCAGTCCTGCGAAGATTTTTTCAATCGAAAACGACTAGTTGCCGGAGGTTTTGCTTTTTTGGTAGGGTTGGGACATCTATGGCAACCTACTTCGACCTCATGGCACCCTTCTATGACCGGACCGGTCGGCGTGCGCGTAAAGCGGTCCAAAAGGTCACGAATGCGGTATCGTTTGATCCCGCTGATGTGGTGGTTGATTTAGGGGGTGGGGGTGGATCAGTTGCCCACTTACTCAAGAACCTAACGGCACATATTGTCGTTATCGACCCGTCGCGCAAAATGGTGGCGCATTGCCGGAAACGAGGTGTGCTCGGTATTGTGGGGAGTGCCGAAGATATACAGCTGAGTGATGAGAGTATCGATAAGGTATTGCTGGTGGATAGCTTCCATCATATTCAGGATCAAGTGCGTGCGGTGCATGAAGTGCGGCGGATATTAAAACCGGGTGGGCAGGTGGTGTTGGTGGAATACAACCCAAACATGTGGCGCGGCGCGTCACTTAGTTTTATGGAGTGGCTTTTGGGAATGGGGAGTACTTTTCATACGCCACGGGCGCTCGGCACCATTTTTGCTGCAGGTGGTTTTAAGACTCGCATTGAACCTTCGCAGCATTCTCAATATCTTTTGGTTGCGACTAAGTAAGGTACTATAAGGGCATGATCGATATAGTCTGGTTTGCCTTGGCAATTTTTGCACTTGCGATTGGATTTATTGTTTTTAAAAAGTTGGTAGAAGGGGAAGGAAATGTGTCGAATTATCAGCGGCGCAGATATTTAATGGACTCAAACGCCGAGTTTGGCCTGTTTAAAATATTGGTTGAGTTATACGGCAAGGAGTACTACATATTTCCCCAAGTGCACTACAGTCATTTGCTTGAGCCTAAGAAAACAGATTGGCGAGAGAGCAGAAGGCTCATGGGCAAGCTTGGTCATAAGTCGGCAGACTTTGTGCTTTGCGACAGGGAACACGTCGTGCCACAGTTAGTTATTGAGTATGACGGTCCAACCCACGCTCGCGAGCGCACCAAAATGCGTGATGGGTTTATAAACAAAGCAGTGGGGAGCGCGGGTCTGCCCATTCTGCATTTAACTGTGGGTCCATACACTAAAGAGTCGATAAAGAAAGCGGTTGACTCAAAATTGACTTAAGCCACCCTACATATTGGCGCCAAGATTAAGAGTATTTTTAAAAGTAAGGTATGAAATTTTTACTACTTATTCTCTGGTTAATTTTTTGTGTATTAGCCATAAGGCGGCTGTTATTAAATAGAAAATACCCAAGTCCCTCATCTCAAGAGAATCCTGTCCCAGAAGAAGATCGTTGGGAATTTGCAGATAAGTTTCAAAAAAGGACGTATTTATTCTATTCTGCAAGTGAATTTAAATTCTTTAAGTTTTTAGTGGAAATATATGCAGACCAATACTACATCTTTCCCCAAATTAACATTGCTCACCTTGTTGAGCCAAAAAGTAAAGAATTCTTTGAACACCGAAGAGATAGAAGCCGCATTGAAAAGAAATCAGTAGATTTTGTTATTTGCGATAAGGTACAGATTAAACCTTTACTTGTAATTGAGCTCGACGGGCATACCCATAACTGGGAGAGTCGTATAAAGCGGGATGATTTTGTTAATAGTCTTATGAGCGATGTTCAGTTGCCAATTTTGCGGGTAAAGACGGAAGATGTGGGTAAGGGATTTGTAAAAGATGAGATAAATAAAGCGCTGCTCGCCAGAGTGGCCTGAGTCGAACGTATTGGTAGTGAATTGGCAGACGACAGGTAAAAATAGATTTCGTCTCCATTTAAAGAATTAATGTTTTCAGCTCTGCTTCCTGCCTGGGGATTGGCAAAAACTAATACTGTGGTAAAACTGCGGTAGACGTCTAACCGAGTGGGAGAGGGGTTACGCATGCGTACGCTCTTGTGTACTTTGACTCTGTTGCTCCTTGGCTCTAGTGCTGCATCTGCCGACCAGCGGTTTTTGCTTGAGACAGGCCTCGTTAACCCGCTACCTGGCTGGATCGAGTTTTGTAAGAACGACCCATCCGAGTGTGTTGCTGATCCACGTCCGCCTACAGTGATCCGCTGGACGAGGGAGAATATGCTGGTATTGGCCTGGGTAAACCATCAGGTCAACCGCAATATTGTTCCAATGACTGACGAAGCTCAATGGGGCGTAGCTGATCGATGGAGCTATCCCATACATGGGATAGGTGACTGCGAGGACTATGTGCTGGAGAAGCGTCGTCTGCTTATTGAACGGGGGTTTCCCGTGCAGGCGCTGCTTATAACGTACGTAAAAGAGTTTGGTAGTGGTGGCCACGCAGTCCTTATGATCCGGACTGACGATGGAGACTACGTGCTCGATAACCAGCACAAGGGGTTACTGCGATGGAATGAGACTCCGTATCCATATCGCAGTCGGCAGTCTTCGGACGACCCGAATGTTTGGGTTATGCTCTCGCCACCACCGCCACCAATTATTAATTTAAAGGTGACAGTGGTAGGGCTCCCAGAAGCGCACTCCAAGTAATTTTGTAAGAACACCCGCTCGGCTCTGGCCGGGCGGGTTTTACGTTTCAGCATCCCTTCAGCAAGGTATTGCAATAGTTAGGACATGAACAAAGCAAAAGGAGAGCGGCGGGTGGCACGCGGGGCAGCACGCTGGCATGCGTCGCGACTAAAACCGGTTGTTAAAAGACTGGGTAGTAAAAATATAAAAAAACCTAAGGCTCCAAAAGGATAAGGAAAAAAATAAAGGTACAATAAGGGTATGGATGCTATCCAAAACTTTTTAAACTTAATACTTGGGTTTTTGCTCGCGCTCCTTACGTTAATTATTAATTTCTTTATCTCTGCACTTACCTTGGTGCTTGATTTTGCCCGCAACATTGTGGGATTGGTGTCATAGGGTGCTCATATCTATTTCAGGAGGAGGTGGGGTATACTGCGTGCATGGCAACTGAAGAATTTAAAGTAAGTGGCGACGACGTTATATCTACGGTCAAAAAAATCATTGCCGAGGGTAATGCTCGTCGGATCATGATCAAAAACGATGCGGAAGAGACGCTTGTTGAATTTCCGCTCACTATTGGTGCAGTAGGGGCGCTTATCGCGCCACTTTTGGCAGCCGTGGGTGCTATCGCAGCGCTCGTTACTAAATGCACTATTGTGGTAGAGAAGCGTGACCCACAAAAGCCTGCTGCAAGTGAGGGTACAATAGAACTATGATGTATTTTGGAGGCGGTGATATGTTTGGATTTTTATCATTCATGGGCCCTTTATTTTTGGTTGCGGCGCTCTGGTCTCTCGTGTGGAAAGGTCTTGCGCTCTGGCACTCGGCCGGACGGAACGAACCTATATGGTTTATGGTGCTTTTGGTGGTAAATACGCTTGGAATACTCGAGATTATCTATCTCTTCTTTGTTGCCAAGCTTAAGTTTGAACAACTCTTTAGCCGCCATCACGGCCCTCGTCACTAGGTCTATTCAGTAGAGAAGCTACAAAGGGACCTACTTTTCCACAGAACTTGTGTATTTTGTGTATTGTACAGGGTAGTTTGTGTTAAAGTAAGTGCATATTAGATAACTCTTTGTGTCTTTATGAACATCCATACACCACTTACCTCCAAGCAGCAGCGTGTATTAGAGAACATTCAGCTCTACCTAAGAGCTAAAGGTGAGCCGCCTACTATTGAAGAGTTGCGTACAAACTTAGGATTTAAGTCGCTGCGCACCGTAGTGCAATATTTGGAGACTCTAGAGCGTAAGGGTTACATTGTGCGCCGTCGCCATGCGCGTCGCAATATAGAGTTGCGTGCAGTGGATGCACAAGGCACCACCGCTATGCTTGTATCGGTGCCAGTGGTTGCAAATGTAGGATGTGATGACTTGTCGGTCTTTGCACAAGAGAACACTGATGAGTTTTTGCAGGTAGATAAAGAGTTGGTGGATCAAGAAGGTGATATTGTTGCCGTGCGTGCGGTAGGTGAATCGATGCTTGATGCGGGGATTAATAGCGGCGACTACATATTAGTTAAGTTCACCGACCGGGTCCAAAGTGGAGATCGTGTTGCTGCAATTGTGGGCGACATGGTAACGGTTAAACGCTTGGTTCGCCAAGGCGGTGTCACGATTCTCTATCCAGAGAGTAAAGATCCAAAATACAAACCTATTGTCTTGCGCGAAGATTTCAAGATCGCAGGCAAGGTGTTGTGTGTGATCCCTGCAGCAGTCGCTGAGGCTGAAGAGGTGGTGCCACTTGATACGGAAAATTGGGACTAAACTATATGATGCCAAAAAACGAACAAGAGTGGAGAGATAAACTCACTCCTGAGCAATACAAGATATTGAGAGAAAAAGGGACCGAAACTCCTTTTAGCGGAAAATTGTTGCAGGAAAAACGCGATGGGTTGTACACGTGTGCTGCGTGTGGGAATCCGCTCTATGCATCCGATACTAAGTTTGATTCCGGTACCGGTTGGCCATCGTTTGATCAGGCGCTGCCTGGTGCAATAAAGCTACTGGATGATAATGCGCACGGTATGCAGCGTACCGAAGTGGTCTGTGCACAATGTGGGAGTCATCTAGGCCACCTGTTTAATGATGGTCCTACTAAAACAGGGCAGCGTTACTGTATGAATAGCGTGTGTCTGGATTTTGCTGAAGGAGAGCGATAAATCGGGCCACAATGGTAGAGTAGGGATAGGGATTTTAGACGGTAATTTTTATTGTATGAATAAAGGAATTTTGGCAGCAATTGTAGGTGTGGTTGTGGTAGGAGCAGGTGCTTGGTTTCTTATGGGCAAAGATGCTCCAAATATGCCCGCGCCTGCTAATACGAATGCACAAGAGGGCGGTATTGAGCAGTTAATGGCGCAAGGGAATGCACGCTGTACGGTAACGAGCGAAGCAAATGGTGTCACCAGTAATGGGGTGGTGTATGTAGGGAATGGCAAAGTGCGAGGTGATTTCACCAGCACCATGTCACAATTTGGTGCAGTTGAGAGTCACATGATTGTCCGCGACGGTTTTGTATACACGTGGAGCAGTATGGCGACTCAGGGTATAAAAATGGCAGTAAACAGCGAGACCAGTGTCTCGAGCGACCCAGAGCAACCTAACCCATACGACGCAACGTATAGCTATGATTGTGATAGCTGGACGCCAGAAGAGGGTCAGTTTACGATCCCAAGCACTATAAACTTTATGGAGTTTAGCGCAGCAGCGGGAGCTACTGCAGGCGCAAGCACTTCAGGCCCATCGTGCTCGCAATGTGACATGATCCCAGCTGGTACTGCACGTGATCAATGCCGTGTTGCGCTCAGCTGCGAGTAAATAAAGACATATACAAAAAGCTTCCCTCCGAAAAGGGAAGCTTTTTTGTACAACGCTAGAGAATATTAAATACTCCTTCGCGTTCCTCTTCCATATCGTTTGCTTCTTCGTTGATACCACCTTCTGCAAGACTGGTGAGTTTGTTGTTTGCTTCTTCTTCTTCGGCAAGGGTTGTTTCAAGCAGGTCAGCAACCTCAGTGTGTCCCATAAGTCGCGCCCACTCAGCAGCTGATCCATATCCGGCTATTTCGTAGTGTTCGGCATATTGTGCCGCAGCGATAAGTGCTGCATCGCGGGCACGCTCGTCCTTTACGTTTTTAATAACCCAACTCCCATCTTCTGCAATGCCGCGGATACCGGCAACTTTCTCTTTCTTTGGTTCAACCTCTAAGTACTCCATGGCTTGTTCGAGACGGTCTGAATGGATCCGCGTTTCTTCCAAATGCGATTCAAATGCTTCGCGCAGCTGTTCATTGTGCGCGTTCGTTGCCATTTTCGGGAGCGCTTTGATAAGTTCCTGCTCTATGTCGTACAAACTCTGCAGCTTAAGGATAAGAAGTTCGTGCAAGTTCCCGTATTGTGTTGTGGCCTTGCGGGAGGAGGCCTTTTTACGCTTTTCCATAGAGGTAACTCTACGAGAGTGGGGCTGATGCTTTAGTGAAGCGCCTCGGGTATAATGGTCCGGTGGAATTAACCCGAGGTGACGACGAGCTAGAGGCACTTAACGTGCGACTGAATGACGAAGGGGAGCTTGCGGCATATAAGGCTACATACGATCACTATCGGGTAGGTCTCGCGCCACGGATTCTTGGCGGTTTTCTTATCTTCTGCGGCAACCTCATTTACGGCAAACGACCGAGCTATTTGAAGTTTCGTGCTATCGAAGTCATAGCGCGTGTGCCGTATCACTCATGGACATCAGCTGCATATACGTGGCTCACCCTTTGTTATCGCTCCGAAGCACGTGCACTGCACTATGCGCAGGTGACGCGTTTTGCGCAGCATGCACAAGACAATGAAACGATGCATGTGGTGGTGATATCGCATCTCTGCGAGAGTGAACGACGGGGTGGCTGGGTGCGCCATGT
>JADZGF010000005.1 GCA_020854065.1 Candidatus Nomurabacteria bacterium | reverse complement strand
TTTTCATGAAAAATAAAAGACCTGCAGACAAAAAAGTGCCCCACCGAAGTGGAGCACAGTTTGCGGGGCCACACGCGGGAGGAACGGCCCCAAAGATCTACCGAGCAGGTCGGCAACCGCGATCACCGCAGTCGTCAGCTTGTGGCTCGGGGGCAGGAGGAGGTGGTGGCGGTGGCTGTGTTTGACCACCAGTATTCTGGTTATCGATGTTCACCACCGTTACGGTCGAAGACTGATTGCCGGTAACGACATTGCCGCCAGAGTTGCCACCGGTATTGGTGGAGGTATTTGCATTGGAATTAATGTTTCCATTGCCGCCATTGTGCGAAAAGTTTGGGATCGTGATGATTATGGTCGATCCCCCGTTCGTAACTACCGAAGAAGGAGTATCAGACCCGCCGCGCGATTCACGCTCAGGACGCGTGGCTGCAGCAGCAGTTGAAGCAAGCAAAAGACCACAGAGCACGGTGACCGCAAGAGTTTTTTTCATACCAGCAAAAGATTAACGAACTAAAATGCCCATTCGCATGAGCGAATGCTGGTTTCCTTCTTCCTAGTGTACACCCGAAGTAGTCATGTCAACCTGTGGATTGCGGCGGTAGTTGATGATAAAGCGGCAGAAAGCGCTTGCCGTAAGGAAAAAGCAGAAGGCGGTAAGGAGAAGAAAGATCGCACCAACCCACACATTGCCGGAGTCGACAAGCAAATACCCCACATACGCACCAAGGGGCGATATGGATGAAATACCCGTTCCTGAATTAAAAGAAAGCATATCAGTTGCGTGTGCCCCACTGCGCTTCATACCCCACCGCTCTAAACACAACGTTCACTGCATGTGCCATGCGCACGGGCACGAACGCCTTCACCGACGAATAGAGTGTGAAAAGGTACGAACCAATGAGCGCAATAGTCATAATATTGCTGTAGATAAGCTCTGGCAACACACTCACCCGCAAAAACCAGTCTTTCCAGTCACGTTCTGGATACAACCGCATGAGCCACAGCTGGAAACCATACCAAAGCAGGAGTTGCCCTAAAGAAAGCGCCACAATGGCGTGTACCAGGAGCGACGGAGCCCCACTGCTTTTGATCAAAAGGAGAAGCCCAATAGTGGCTAAGGTTGCAATAAACACACCGTGACCAATAACATCTTGGATAACTGCTATAGGTTTCGCATCAAGGACTACCCGCACACCGCCAAGACTCCAGCGCGTACGCTGTCGCCACAACTGTGAGAGTGTCTCTGGCACAGAGGTCCATGCAGGCGCATCAAGTGCCGCACGCACATGCCAGCCCTGTGACTTAAGCCTTGTCGTTATCTCATAGTCCTCTATCAAATGCCCTTCAGAAAAGAGACCTACCTTCTTCAGCGCCCTGGTGCGAAACGCAGTGAGCATGCCTGGCATAACCAAGGGACCCCAAAAGAAGCCTTGATCTGCCAAACGAATAGCGTTGTAGCCCAAGTATTCGAGTCCCTGCAGACGAGTTAAAACATTCTTGTTTTTATTCGCAACCGCAACACGTGAACACACCGCACCTAACCCTTTATCCGCAAGCAGTGCGTGCACCATCACAGAGAGCGTATGCGGAAAAACAACCACATCATCATCAAGTGTGCAGATAACTGCCGGAGGATGTGTCTGCGCTAGCACATGCCGCACGCCTACATTCAAAGCCCCTGCTTTAAGAGTGTTAGTAGGGGTACGCAGGAGCGTCGTGCGCGGGAGCGCAGCTATACGTGCAAGTACCGCATGACTTTCATGTTCCAGTGGCGTTGAATCATCCACCACGACCACATTCAACGCGGGGTTATACCGCAGCAGATCTTCGACCAAACGAAATGCCATCACCCCGGGTTTAAACGTTGGGATGATGGCACTTACGCTTGGCTCAAAAACACTCTGTACGGCACGTCCCTGCTGCGGGATAACAAAGTTTTTGAGTCCCTCTCTCATTTAGTCGCGACCAAATACACCACGGAAGAAGTCTCGGATACCGCCCCAGAAACCACGGCGCTCAGACGGAGTCGAGCTTGCATTCGCTACTGCGGCAGTTGCCTCAGTTGCATCAATCGTCGTGGTCTGTGCAACTGGAGCACTGGTGTTCGTAGCTGCAGAGCTCTGTGTTGAAGAGCGCGTCTTGCTCTTCTCAACAATCTGCTGCTCAACTTCAGTAAGTTGGAAGGAAACCGTTCCTTTGCAGTACACCTCATTCACTTTCTTGCGAGTCGTGATGTAGGTGTAGCCGGTTGGCGTAGAAATGCCCCACGGCGCCAAGATATCGTCTGCATAGCGCACCTGGAATGCGTTCACTGCGGCGAGCGTTGCGGCATCAAAGACACCGTTTATCTCCACCTCGAACCCTTCCATCTCTTTGAGTACGAACTGTAAGCGGCGTACCTGCTCAGCGTCGTTTTCACGACCCATGCGAAGGTATGCTGTTAGGTACTCGCTGCACGTGGCATCACCCAATACTTCGCCATTGCTGCGCTTGCTACCACCGCCACCACTTCCACCCGAGGAAGAGTCGCCATTGCCGCCACTCCCATCAGAGGGATCAGTCTCATCATCGTCATTGCTGTCGGTGCAGCCTGGATCATCCATGTCGACTTTTCCATCGCCATCATTATCCTGGCCATCCTCACAGGCATTATCGTCGCCACCACCGCCGCCCGATGAATCAGTCTCATCGTCGTCGTTGCTGTCGGTGCAGCCTGGGTCATCCATGTCGACTTTTCCATCGCCATCGTTATCATCCCCATCCTCACAGGCAGCCTCATCACCTCCGCCGCCATTAGACGGATCATCCGACTCGTCGTCATCCGTTGGGCCCGAGCATCCCGGATCGCGATCCCCCACTACTGGTGGTTCCCAATCCTTTTTGCCATCACCGTCGTTATCGATACCATCAGAGCACTGAGGGTCTTCGGATGGTATTGGTGTCTCACCATCATCATCCTCTTCCCCACACTCGTCCTGTTCGAAATCGAACGGAAGTCCTTCACTGTTTAACCCTTCCTCTACATCGCACAGAATCTCATCTGCAATATTTGCTTGTGCATGACGCTGGTTTCCCACAACCATAACCGAGAGCGTTGCGAGGACCGCGAATGTAATCGCGAGACCCCGGCGCCAATCCCGAGTCAACGTCATATATGTATCCCTTATTTAATAAAGACTAGACCAAGCATATCTAGGTGCTTCGGTATGTCAAATGAGAGGGAAAAGACCATTCTTCATGATGAAATCTTCATTCATCCCCCTTTCAGCGCATGCGCGTACGCTACAAACAGCGCCACGGTAGCGGCGTTTTACCAGCTTTACAAACATATCTCTATGACTACAAGAAATGGATTGATGGGATTTGTGGCAGCTGCCGCCTTGGCTGCACTCCCCCTTGCGGCATTCGCGGCACCACCAACGGTCACTATCACCGAAGGCCCTGATGAAGGCGGAACGGTAACAGAAGAATCAGTGACCTTTGCGTTTGACACGACCGAAGCGGAGACGACGCGCTGCTCTATAACCGGAGCGGATGACGACGAGTCGTTCTTTTCGTGCGGATCTCCTCAAACGTATGAATTACCCAACGGTGAATATCGCTTCGTGGTTGAAGTAAGCAACGACGATGGTACCGAAACCGCTGAGCGCACCTTCTCAGTCGCTATAGAAGACGATGGAGGTGATGGCGGCTCTGGTGACGAAGGGAGCGACGAAGACACTGAGGAAGAGAGTAGTTCATCAAGCTCGGGCGGTGGCATTGTGCGATACCAAACACCGATCTATCCTGATAGACCAAAAGTTGCTATACGCCCTGGCACCGTTGCGATCGTGCCAAGCGCGGAGAATCCATATGTCTCCCTTGCATCGGTCACTCCGGTACCGCAAGCACCACAAGCACAAGTGGCAGGTGCGCAAACTACCACACCGCCGCGCACAACCGCCACTGCACCACGTAGTACCGTGACACAAGCACCGCGCACCACCACTACTACCACTACACCAGCACCAACAACGACCCCAACGACAACCGTTGCAACCACTACCGCAACCTCAGCCCCATTCGGCGTTGCAACGACCGTACCCGCAGGTGCCGCTCTGGGCGCCCTCGATGGCGGCATACCGAATTGGTTCTGGGCCGCACTCGTAGCGTTGGTGGTAGTTGGTGTCGCCGGCTACGCATGGAGCACTACACGAGAAGTCTAAACGGTGTATAGTGTGGGCATGAATCGCACTGCACTCGTACTTATCGGCATAACCGTCGCCATCATGGCGGCGGCTATTGCCTTGGTAATCTTGCCGGGCAAAACCGTTGCTCCCACGGCGACCCCCGCAAGCAAAGACGACCTTATCCGTGTCACCTCTCCGCTGCCGGAAGGAGCCATCTCATCACCGCTCGTTGTGTCCGGTGAAGCACGCGGCAATTGGTACTTTGAAGCATCCTTCCCTATCGAATTACGCAATGCAGCAGGAGCAATGATCGCACAGGGGTACGCACAAGCTGAAGGCGAGTGGATGACCACCGAATATGTACCCTTCACCTCAGTCCCCCTTACGTTCACCACACAACCATCGGGTTCCACAGGAACCTTGATACTGCGCAAAGACAATCCATCCGGATTGCCTGAGCATGACAACTCGCTCGAAATACCCGTTACCTTTTAAAGTCGCAAATCGCGTTGGTGCTCTTTGGCGTCCAACTTTAGGTTCTCTGCATGCCAACCGAGAGCGTTTGCCAATACCTGGAGCAATGACCCCATACCAGCAAGTGCGAGGAAGAGAATCACAAACCATGCCCACGGCACGGTGAAGTAGGCAGTTGTGGCGACCAGCGCGCCCCAAAATCCAATACACCACGGGCAGGCCAAGAGATCTGCCACCGTGTGGCGGAACGTTCCTTCACGGCTCCCTGCAAAAAGATCGCGTAGCCATTGCGCGATTTTGTCGTATACCAAAAGACGTGTAATACGGAGAGACGCAAACGCAATGAGCAGCACATCAAACGGTGGGATAGATGTTGGATAGAACCCCTGCACCTGACCAACCATGCACACTGCCCCACCTAACACTGCAAAAAAGAAAACAGAAAACACAAAGTTCCAAAGGTTTTGGGTCATAGAGCTATTATGTCATACGTTTAAAAACTTCTGCAACAGTCTAGATACACAAGTCAATAGCTTTAAATGTATTGCAAAACAACATTATTTTGCGGTGGGAGAAAGTACCTAAAAATCAGGCAATTTGAGGGTTAAATCATCAAGTTTTGCACTATTTTTTCATGGCATGATTGCTTTTTGGCAAAAAACGTTCTCTCTTGGCTTATACACAGGCTATTTTTGACGCGAAAGGCTCATAATGACAATCTGTCTTTAATTTTTAGCAGCCTTCGTATTCATTCTGTACTTCATGGCAATTGCACTCAAAGTTAAAAAAAGGAACGGTTCGATTGTAGACTTTGACCCGGCTAAAATTACTCGTGCAGTACGGATGGCATTTGCCGCAGTACTCGGCGACGCACACGAATCTGAATCGGTTGAAATAACAAAAGTAGTCGTTGGTGCGATTGAATTAAAATTCGGCGGCACTGCATTTGTTCCAACCGTTGAAGATATTCAGGACTTGGTAGAAAACGCACTCATGCAGCGCGGTTACTTTACCGTTGCAAAATCCTACATCATCTACCGCTACGAACACACCAAGAGCCGTGAAGTAGCGAAGCAAGAGATCGCAGAGAAGATTGAGGACAATGCCCTCACCATCACCAAACGCGATGGTCGCAAAGAAACCTTTAGCGAACAAAAGCTCACCGCTACCCTCACCCATGCCGCACAGGGCTACGAGCGATTGATAGACACTCCCTCTATCATTGGACGTGTCCGCCAGGAGATGTACGAAGGCATGAAGACCACCGATATCCATGACGTGCTCATCATGGTGGTACGCAGCCTCATCGAACGCGACCCTGCGTATAGCTATGTGGCATCACAACTCTTGCTCCAGTCCATGTACCGCGACGTTATCGGCGAAGTTGACTACGCCAATCTGGAAAACGAATACAAGAATGCATTTACAAGGAACATTAACCGCGGTGTTGAGTTAGGACAGTTTGATGAGCGTTTGTTGGATTTTGATCTTGCAAAACTTGCCGACGCACTTGTTATCGAGCGTGACCGTGACTTTAAGTACCTCGGACTGCAAACCTTGCAGGCAAACTATCTCTCGCGTGAGTTTGGAACGCGTAAAGTGCTCGAGACTCCACAGATCTTCTGGATGCGCACCGCTATGGGCTGTGCGTTGAGCGAGAAGACACCGGAAGAGCGTATGCGCTTTGCTATTGAGTTCTATGAAGTAATGTCGGCCATGTATTACATGCCGTCCTCCCCTACCCTCTATCACGCAGGACTTAAACTCCCACAACTCTCAAGCTGCTTCCTCTCCACCGTACCGGATGACTTGCACGCCATCTTTGATGAGTACAAAGATTCCGCACAGCTTCTTAAGTTTGCCGGTGGTATTGGCAGCGATTGGACTCCGGTGCGCGCAACAGGCTCGCTGATCAAAAAGACTGGTGTTGAAAGCCAAGGCGTCATTCCGTTCCTAAAGATTGCAAACGATGTCACCATCTCCATTAACCGCTCAGGCCGTCGTCGTGGTGCTGCAGCTGTGTATTTGGAGTATTGGCACCTCGATATTGAAGACTTCTTAGAACTTCGCAAAAACACGGGCGATGAACGCCGCCGTGCGCACGACCTCAACACCGCTGTATGGGTCCCCGACCTCTTTATGAAGCGTCTCCGCGAGGATGGTGAATGGACCCTCTTTAGTCCATCAGACGTACCAGATCTCCATGAGATCTATGGCCGCAAGTTCGATGAAGCGTATCTACGCTATGAAGAGAAGGCTCGTGCAGGCGAAATTCCGCACCATAAGGTGATCAAGGCTGCTGATTTGTGGAAGAAGCATCTCACTATGCTCTTTGAAACCGGACATCCATGGATTACGTGGAAGGATCCGTGCAACGTACGCTCGCCACAAGATCACGTGGGCGTCGTACATTCAAGCAACCTCTGCACCGAAATTACGCTTAACTCAAGCGCCGAAGAAACTGCTGTATGCAACTTGGGTTCCATAAACATATCGTCGTTTATACGCGAAGGTGCTTTTGATCGCGATTTGGTTGCCCGCGTAGTGCCAGTTGCAATGCGCATGCTCGACAACGTCATCGATATTAACTTCTATCCAACTGAAAAGACCAAGCGCTCCAACATGAAGCATCGCCCAGTTGGATTAGGACTCCGCGGGTTGCAAGATGCGCTCTACAAGATGAACCTCAACTTCGACTCTGACGAAGCGGTCCGCTTTAGCGATGAGAGCATGGAAGCCATTGCATACCACGCAATCCTCTCTTCGGCATTGCTTGCAAAAGAGCGCGGTACCTACGAAACATACAAAGGCAGCAAATGGGATCGCGGCATCTTCCCACAGGACACCATTGCCCTGCTTGAACAAGAGCGCGGTATGGCAATTGATGTACCTCGTCACGAGACGTTGGAGTGGCGCTTGGTACGCGAAGCCGTACGGCAATGGGGTATGCGTAACTCCAACACCATGGCAAACGCACCAACTGCCTCAACTGCAAACATTGCCGGCTGCTACCCAACCATTGAACCGATCTACAAAAACATCTACGTGAAGAGCAACATGGCCGGCGACTTTATGCTGGTGAATGAGTTCTTGGTAGAGGACCTTAAGAAGTTGGGACTTTGGAATGAGGACATGCTGGAGAAGATTAAGTTCCACGATGGTTCGATCCAGCAGATTATGGAAATCCCTCCTGCAATTCGCGACAAGTACAAAGAAGCATTCGAGATTGAGCCACAGTGGCTCGTGAAGGCTGCTGCGTACCGTGGTCGCTGGATTGACCAGTCGCAATCTCTCAACATCTTCTATGGCGGCACTTCCGGACGTATGCTCTCCGAGATCTATCAGTACGCATGGGGCTTGGGTCTTAAAACCACCTACTACCTTCGCACGTTGGGTGCAAGCCGGATTGAGAAGTCGACCGTTAACATGACTAAGTTCGGTGCCACAAGCGAGAAAGATGCACCTGTACAGTCTGCAGTGGCGTCAACGGTGATTGTTGAAGAAATGGTTGCCGTCGTGAACACGTCGCGCCAAGATCCGCTTCTCTCTGAGGCTGCCGCAGCCGGCGAAGGCATGCTCTCACCGATGAGTATCGGTGAAGTAACGGCCGCCGTAGAGGCACGCGCGGTTGTCGAAGCTGGGCAATTACAAATGGCTATTAAAGATGCCAAAGGAGGTCATGTTTCTCACGCAACACCGCATCAATCGACTCCTGCCCCCGCTATGGCAAACAGTGGCATTCCTATGTTTGGCAATGCACCATTGGCGGTAACGAACCGCCCAAAGATCGAGATCATTGGTGAGGCGTGCGAGAGTTGCAGCGCGTAAGGATTGATAAGTTCTTTTTAATGTGTTGTGCTCTAATATTCACAGGTTTTGCTATTGCAGTAGACAAACCTGTGTGTACCATTAAGGATGCAACATTATGCAATTATCGTGGATTTGCTTATGAAAACTCAAAGTCATAAAATAGCCGGTGCAGAGAGTTTGAGTAAGCAAGGCGCGATATCAAGCCTAAAAAGCATGATGTTGCAATCGGCTAAGTGACGCTTAATAAGCAAACCACGTAGCTTGATATCGCACTTTGAGGACTCAAACTCTTTTCTTTTTAAAAAGATCGGAGTGACCAAACACTAAAACGCAAAAGCACCCTCGAAGCACAATTGTCGGGGGTGAGGCACACGGAGAAGTCCAAATTCTCCGAGTGGGTTAGGATGATTGCTTCTACGCTACCGTCGCTCTCCAAAAGCGACGGAACACAAATCAACACCAACTTACTTCGCCCTCGACAACTGCGTTTTGAGAGTACTTTTACAAAAATCACTTCTTTTTTGAGAAGTGAGCAGAGGAAGTAACCCGAAGGGGTTACTAGATGCGCCGGTGGCGAAATTGGTAGACGCGATAGTCTCCAAAACTATTATTGCTGCAAGCGATATGTGGGTTCAAGTCCCACCCGGCGTACTAGTTTTTTACTTCCTCTGCTCAACACTCAAACACAAAAACCGAGAGAATTATTTTGTGTTTTCTATTCTGTTTTCAAAGATCCAAACCAAATTAAGAACAGTTAAAACAAGGAGTCCTGTTAGTGGGGACTCCATTTTCCTTTTAATATCGTTTTCATAGACTTTAGAGACACTCGAGAATTCTTACTTCTATTCCCCTGAGTTCCTAATAAGTCCATTATAGACCTCTATTTTCTACCTACCCATGACTATATAGAATGGTGTGGATAACGCAAGCGGGACAATATTTAAGGATAATTTCTGTACAAAAAACCCCTTAATTTATTGGAATTTTGAAATCTTTTGCCTATTTCTAAAATGTGTCCTTAGGTATATTAAATCCTTTCGCTTTAGCATTCCTTCTCCTAGAATAAAGAAGTATGAAATCTTTCATAAATTCTGTATGGGAATAATTAATGGTGCAAGTTCAACCGATCCAAACAAAATACTTCCGATGAAGTATAAGTGGGCGCGTACCCACTATAAAAAAGGTGTGGCAAACAACTGGGTACCTGAAGAAGTCTCCATGCAGCAAGATGTGGAGCTCTGGAAAAAACCAGGCGCATTGAGTGAAGACGAGCGCCGCATGATTATGTGGAACTTGGGGTTCTTCTCAACTGCCGAGAGTCTCACCGCAAACAACCTCGTGCTCGCTATCTATCGTCACATCACGAACCCTGAAGCGCGCCAGTATCTCCTGCGCCAGGCATATGAAGAGGCAGTGCACACCGATACCTTTATCTACTGCTGCGATACCCTTGGCCTCGACCCAGACGAGATCTACAAGATGTATGAGCACATCCCATCGATTAAAGAAAAGGATGAGTTTGTGGTTGATATCACCAAATCAGTATTTGATCCAAACTTTAACACCCAAGGTACCGAGAACATTCAAAAGTTCGTCCACGACCTCGTTGGTTTCTACGTCATCATGGAAGGCATCTTCTTCTACGCAGGTTTTGCGATGATGCTCTCTATGCTCCGCAAAAACCGCATGGTGGGTGTCGGCGAGCAATTCCAATTTATCCTTCGAGACGAGTCGGTACACTTGGCCTTCGGTGCAGATCTCATCAATACCATCGTCGCGGAGAATCCAGAGATTTGGACACCGGAGTATAAAGCTGCACTCACGGCAAACATCAAGAAAGCAGTCGAGTTGGAGAACAAGTATGCGGATGACGCATTGCCACGCGGCATTGTAGGACTCACTCCTTCAACCGTGAAGCAGTACGTTGAGCATATTGCCGATCGTCGATTAGAGCGCATCGGACTTGAGCGCCAGTATCATAAAGACAACCCATTCCCTTGGCTCTCGGAAGTGATGGATATGCCAAAGGAAAAGAACTTCTTCGAGACGCGTGTCACAGAATACAAGACAGGGGAATTGGATTGGTAGTGAAATAGTTCGAGAAAGAGAAACCGCCGCAGAATTCTGCGGCGGTGTCTTCGTTTAGAACATTATCTCGCTCGGATGGAGCCCCAGTGTCTCCCATGGTGGGAGTCCGGTGGAGTTGCGCACACGGAGCATTAACTTGCGTGCGCGTGCTGCCTGCCGGCGAGTATCGATAAGTCCCTTAAGCAGCCCTTTATCGCTGCACTCTGCGCGATAGGGGCAGGAACTGTCATACGCTTCGAGTACATAGTTCAGCTTGCCTGCTTCAATATGCTCGATAAACACGTGAGCACAATAAGTGCCCACAACATCGGTCTGGCTGCCAGAAAAATCAACATAGGGCAGCGTAGAATTTGGCACCAGTGCAGGTAGTGGGAGCTTCCGGTATGCAGCAAGGTCTATAACTTTGCCCATCTGGCCCTCCTTACAAAGATCCTTTCCGCGCCACTATAGCACAGATAGATTAGGGTAAAAGAAAAGCCTCGGATTTCTCCGAGGCTTTGGCATCTGTACGACCTGAGTCGTCAGATGAATGATGCGGTAGTGTTGCGGAGAGTCTCCGCAGTCTTGGTGAAGCCCTTTTCGTTGAGCTTCCGTTCGCCGTATTCAGTGGCGAATTTCGCAGCGAATTTCCCGACGATCGATGCACCGTCACGAACCTTCTGCTTCGTCTCGTCGTCGAGACCATTGTATGTCTCGAGCGCAGTTTTGATCGGCGATGTTTGATGCCGACCAGTGAGACCAACTACGACTGCGACCGGTATCGAGATGACGAGCATCGCGATGCCAGCGATGAAGTACGCAGGGTTCGGCGGATAGACAAGGATCGAAGCGACAATAAACGCTTCACAGATTAGCACCCATACCCCGAAGGCAACAACCGCCCGGGTGATACGAGCACGACCGACGAGCCAGGCGAAGACCAAAGCTGCGATCGGCAGAAAAACGATAACAGTGCGCATGTTGTCCTCCAGGACGTTAGAGCGAGAGGTTCAAGATTCTGATACTATTATACACCCATTTGGGTGTATTGTCAAGTATCCCTGTTATTTAAGGCTCTTTTCAATACTGAAGTCCCCCACCTTGGTACGAAGGATACGGAGCGCAAGCGCTGGCACTCCAAGCTGTGCGCCTAGCCCATGGGCTATCGAGCGCGCATAGGTGCCTGAAGAGCATTCAATCTTTACCGTCGCACACGGGAATGAACGCTTCCCTTCCTTCTTTAAATGCCGCTTCCATAAGATCATGGTCTCCTCTTGGCGGAAGTCACCTTGCACCTTCTCCACGTTTCTTTCGATGTAGTTAAGCAAATCAGCCTCGCTCACTTTATCCATAGAGGTTACCTCGATGTGATAAATGTTCACTGAGCGCGATGGCATGACGATTGAACTGAGTGCGCTTGCACGTGCCCACTCAAAGAGCGACTTGCCCTGAACGGTCTTGGAAGAATATGGCGGGTACTGTTGCGAAATATGTCCTCGAAATTCATTGAGTCCGCTTTGCACCAAGTCGCGGCGGATATTCGAAGGGTCGCCAGTCTCAATCACTCGACCCAAGATGTCATAGGTGTCCGTGGAGAAACCAAAAAGAATATCGAGCGTATACTCTTTCGAAAGCTCCAAGTACATGTCACGGCGCTTGTTTGCAGAGCCAACTAAGGTGATGAGGACCCCTTCGGCCATCGGATCAAGCCGCCCAGCATAAGAGAGGACTTCACGAGCATAATGGGGTTCTTCTTCTCGGAGGCGCTCCAGTCGCTCCCGTGGCGTTTCGCCCATTTTCTTGTAGAGATTGAGTACTGCTCCTGCTGAACTGCGCTTCAGTGCGTCGGTGTTCAGCGTAGGCTCCATAGTGTTAGAATAACAAAACCTTTGGGTATGTCCAAAAAAAACACGTTATCAACTGAAAGTTATAAGGGCGTCCGTGACTTCTATCCTGAAGATCAGGCTCTCCTTAACTACATTATTGCCACCTGGCGCACCACTGCAGAGCGCTGGGGCTTCGTTGAGTATCATGCGTCCATCCTCGAGCCTTCTGAGCTCTATAAAGCAAAAGGAGCGGATAATGAGGAGATCATAAGCGAGCAGACCTACACCTTTGAGGACCGCGGTGGCCGTGAGGTAACACTACGCCCTGAGATGACCCCAACCGTCGCGCGCATGGTGGCTCAACGTCGCCGTGAGCTCGGCTATCCATTGCGATGGTATTCTATCCCGAACTGCTTCCGCTATGAGCGCCCACAGCGCGGTCGTCTGCGTGAGTTTTGGCAGTTTAATGCCGATATCTTTGGGAGCCGCTCAAGTGCTTCTGATGCTGAAATTATCGCCTTTGCAGCTGCTCTGATGCGCGCCTTTGGCGCAACCGAAGGAGACTTTGAGATCCGTATCGGAAGCCGCACACATCTAGATGAGATCTGCCAAGAACTTGGGTTTGATGACGCAAAAAAGAAAGCACTGCTTGCCCTCCTTGATCGAAAAAACAAAATGCCAGTTGCCGACTTTGCTCGTGCTGCTGGTGATTTAGGCGTACCACTCTCGCTTCTTGAAGGCGGCAAAGTGCCAAAAGAGGTTGCGGAAGCGCTCTCCTTCCTTGAAGGACTTGGAGTGAGCAATGCCCGCTACGACCCTACTATTGTCCGCGGCTTTACTTACTACACCGGCATCGTGTTCGAGATCTTTGACACGCATCCGGATAATAACCGGGCCGTTATGGGTGGTGGCCGCTACGACAACTTAACTGAACTCTTTGGTGGTGATCCTTTGCCAGGGATTGGTTTTGCGGTGAGCGATGAAGTCATGCGTATCTTTATGGATGTGCGCGGACTCATCCCACAGTACCTCCCACCCACAAAGGTGTACGTAGCCGTTGCAGAAGAATCACTCGCAGGCGAAGCGCTGCAGCTTGCAAACGAGCTCCGCTCCGCAGGTATTGCAACCGCAGTGGACTATGGCGAGAGAAAGCTCGGGGATCAGATAAAGATTGCAAGTAAGCATAGGATCCCTTTCGTTATCGTGGTTGGGCAAAATGAGATAACAAGCGGGACCTTTAGTATTAAAAACTTAGACACCGGCGAGGAGGTATCATACGAGCGCTCACGCCTCGCTGACTTCTTCAATGCGTAGAATCACGTTTGACATCGAGACCGTTGGAACATTCCAACAAGGAGACTGGAGCCAATTGGAGGTGAGTGTCGTTGGCGTATACGACTCGCAGACCAAGAAACTCACCAGCTACACTCAGGAAGAGTTTAAAGACATGTGGCCTCTCTTTGAGTCGGCAGATTTCTTGGTGGGTTATAACTCAGAGCACTTCGATATCCCGATCCTCAATAAGTACTACGCGGGCGATCTCACCAAGATACGCAGCGTCGATTTGTTGAAGGAAGTTAAAAACGTGCTGGGACGCAGACTGAAACTCGACAACTTAGCTGAGGCAACCTTGGGCGTGAACAAAAGCGGACACGGACTCCAAGCGGTTGAATGGTGGGAGCAAGGACTCTATGAAAAAGTGCGCCAGTATTGCATGGACGACGTTAAAATCACTGATGATTTGTATAAGTATGCTAAAAAGCACAACAAACTTAAGTACAAAGACTACGATGGCGTTCGAGAGATAAAACTCAACACCAGTACATGGGAAACCCCCTCCTCCGGCCCCGCCCTTACCCATACGCTGCCGTTTTAAAAGAAAAAGGCCCCGGAAATTCCGGGACCTCTTGTTGTGCGCGAGGATTACTCGTGTAGATGGAGTCCTTCGAACGCATGTTCGATGCGCTCTACGACCCGATAGACGTTGGCGAGATCGCCTTTGAAGCCACCGACTGATCCGCGCAGGTATGCACGGGATATCAGGACTTCAGCAACTTCTTTACAGAAGGCGCGATGTTCAGTCGCAATATCGGGACCAGAGCATTCGAGCGGTTTGGAGAAAGTAATTTTCTCCATGCGCTGCTCAAGCGTCGGCGCCACCATTGAATCACCGACGAATGCCCCGACCGCGACTAGAGCGAGAACACCGAAGATAATTCGAGACCTCTTAGTCATGCACCCCTCCTCGGGCCCGAGACATTCCTAAGGCAATTTATAGGTTAAAAATGAGCCTTAGTCAAGTAATGTATTGTGCGGCTGTAATTTGTTAGCATGTACGTATATGAACAGCAATTACATTTTACCGATTACCATCGTTATCGCGGGCGCACTTATCGCAGGGGGCATTTTCTGGTCGGGCAAGAGCGGCGCCGGCATGGGCAACAATACTGACGGCACTCAAACAGTGCGCGCATATGAAGCGGGCGTAGATCATATTTTGGGCAATCCAAACGCACGCGTAAAAGTAGTTGAGTACATAGACCTTGAGTGCCAGCACTGCAAGATCTTCCACACGACTATGCATCAGATCATGGACTACTACGGAAGCTCGGGCAACGTTGCATGGGTCGTCCGTCACTTCCCTCTCGCATCAATTCATCCAAAGGCAACTCAAGAAGCTGCAGCAGCTGAGTGTGCAGCAGCTCAAGGTGGCGACCAGGCATTCTTCGCATTCATCGACAAAGTATTCGAGGTAACGCCAAGCAACAACGGACTCGACCTTAACCAGCTTCCTGCCATTGCAGAGTCGGTCGGACTTAATGCCGAGGTACTCCGCGCATGTCTCTCTGCCGGAACGTACACTGAAAAAGTTGCAGCAAGCTACACCGAAGCTATCGAAGCGGGTGGTGAAGGCACTCCATACACCCTTATCATGGTTGATGGTGAGCTGATCCCCGGCGGCAACCTCTCAGGCGCGCAGTCATACGCATCGATGCGTGCAGCGCTCGACGCAATACTCCAGCAGCTTGGTACTCCTGTTGTGCCACCAGCAGTTAACGGCACCACAACGGTACAGTAATCAAGAAACAGAAAAGAAAAAAGGCGGGATCATAAAGATCTCGCCTTTTGTGTTATTGAGCAGCTTATTTACGCTGCTTGGTCTGCATAGTTACGCTGGTAAGCCTGCCACGCCTTTTCTTCAGCAAGACGGGCGTAGAGCAGTAGGACATTTTGCGAGATCCCGTGCTCCTGGTAAAAACCTGCCCTGCCAAAAAACTGGATGGCCACCACGATGTCAGCTCCAACGCCGATACGTTTAGAGGCAAGCCCGACGTCATACGCGATGACTTTTGCCATCTCTACGCTCTGCTGCTCTTTAGGCAGCTTCTCGTACCGTTTTGTAGCTTCCAAGAGACTGATGAGGAAACCCACTTGGTCTAACCTACGCACTGCTCTTCTCCTTACTTTGTTACACCTGGTTCAATTATACCACTTTTAAATACACACTGTCAAGTGTTCTATTCATCAGGCCTAAAGTGAGAGTCACTATCCTCGGGCAACAGGTTAATACGATATATATCGAAGGAATTTTCCCCTTCAAACATATCGGAGGGATTGGGTAAGAAGACCTTCATGTCTCTCAGTGCCAACGTCGCGTCACGTACCAGCCGGTTAAAGACAATAAACTCCTGCCGGAAGGTACGGAAGTCGATTACATGCCGGCGCATCTGAGGAGAACCATCCACATTCCGCGACACCTTACACTCTTGAATAATGAAGCGTCGTACCGGCTTGTTAAATGTTTTCTTAACCGTGTAGTAGTTAAAGATTGCTTGGAGCACGTACAAGGACTTCTCTGCTTTATACGGACTCCACGCCGATACAAACTTATGATCGATGATATCGATGCCGCGCGGATCTACTTTAGACACCGCTACAATGTCTGAAACCGCTTTAATGGGCAGCGGAAGACCCGAGACCTCCACCGTTGCCTTAACCTCAACCCCAAGCACTTTATACTGCGGCGGGCGTGCAAGATAAAAGTTGATAGCCTGCAAGTACTCACGCTCCATCGACTCACGCTTTTGTTTTTGCGCCTTCTTTGAGCGCGCCTTCCCAAAATTAATCTCAAAGTCTGCGACATTACGCAGGTACTCAAGCCCTAAACTGATCGATTCATCTTTTCCGATGCCGCCATAGTAGTGTTGCAGCGCCACATGTCCTGCACGGCCCACAACCGACGCAGGGCCTGCAGGGGTATCAAACACCTCTTCTACGTAGCGTTTATGCCACGCAAGCGGATTGCGCAGGAAGGACATAAGGGAGGAATGACTCCAATGCTTTATCGGGTACTTACTCACAGTGAGTAGTATGACAAAGCCCGCGCGGGTGTACAATCGGTGCGGTGCAGTAGCCCGTTTCTTACGCCAGGGAGGGCGCAGATGGGCAGTAAAGAAGACCGAGCTCGTTTGAATCTGATCAAAAAGACCGTCAGTCCTGCAAGGATCTACGAGATACAGATCGTGGCTATCTCTGCCGCAGAATGGGCAGCAAATGCCGCCCTCACAGACGGCAACGACCGTCGATTCCGCTTTACCCGCGGACAACTTTTTGATGAAGCAATGATCGGTGACGCGCGGGCGTAGGCCCACGCATAAAGAAACCCCAGGCTGTGGCCTGGGGTTTTCTCATTTAATAGCTCTTTAGTCGACGTGCCTTTTCGTGCGTACGGATGCGCTCAAGCGCCTTTGCCTCAATCTGGCGGATACGCTCACGAGTCACCCCGAACTTCTTCCCTACTTCTTCAAGGGTGTGATAGATACCATCTTCAAGTCCGTGGCGGAGTTTAAGGATCTCGCGCTCTTTGGGAGAAAGCTCATCGAGAATCTCGCGCAATTGGTCGGCCAAGATTCGACGTGCAACTTCTTGGTCAGGAGAGAGAATCTTGTCGTCTTTAATGAAATCACCAAGAGTAGACTTGCCATCACCATCATCATCACCGACAGGGCTTTCAAGCGAGACGGTATCTTGGTCAATCTTTTCAATCTGATAGATCTTTTCAACATCGACACCCATTTCAAGTGCTACCTCTTCTGCAAGTGGATCACGACCCAAGTCTTGTGCGAGACGACGTGATACCTGCTTGTATTTAGCAATAGTCTCAACCATGTGCACCGGAATGCGGATGGTACGGGATTGGTCTGCCAAGGCACGGGTAATGGCCTGGCGAATCCACCAGGTGGCATACGTTGAGAATTTAAAGCCTTTCGTAAAGTCGAACTTATCAACCGCCTTAAAGAGACCGAGGTTACCCTCTTGAATAAGGTCGAGGAGTGTAAGGTCAGGCGAGCGACCAACGTACTTTTTAGCGATAGAAACGACGAGACGGAGGTTTGCGCGGGCAAGAAGGTTACGCGCCTCAGCATCACCATCGACGATACGCTTTGCTAGATCTCGTTCTGATTGCGCATTGAGAAGCGGGTACTTACCAATCTCACGCAGATACATCTGAATAGAGTCGTACTGAGAGTCGGAGCGCGAGTATCCTTTATCAGCATCGGGGTCAGGGATCTCGAGCATGCCGCCACCTTCAAGCACATCAATGTGTGCCGTCTGGAATTTGTCATACAAATCCTCAAGCAAGAGGATATCGGATTCGATGGTAGGAAATGATTTAAGAATCTCGTCGTATGTGACGAAGCCACGCTCGCGACCACCAGCCATCAAGGCTTCAACCTTCTTGCCCTGATCATCGAGTCTCTTTTGTGCTTTAGGTGAGACCGCGGCCTCTTTCTTCACTACTTTTTTGACGACTTTTTTAGCCTTCGGTGCTACTTTGGCACGACGCTTAGCCGCGACTTCCCGCAGCTTCTTTGGAGATACGCGTTTAGACACCTTCGTAGGGCGGCGTTTAGACGCAGCTTTTTTAACCTTCTTTTTAGCCATGTGTTGGGAATACTATATCACACAAATTTCATTTTGGAACGCTCGTATTTAAGGGCCGGCGCCACCCCCTGGAGGATCTCTTCAGCTATCAGACTTTCTTCGGATTCGCCCACTTCTTGGTCAAAGAGGAAGCGAAGTTCCTCTGCTCGTGGTTCGAGGCCCTGCCACAATTCTCCGAATCGATTTTCGCCCAGAATCTCACGAAGCTTCCTTCCGATATCGGAGTCGGGCCCAAACCGGGCCATCAGCATCCCGGCTTTTTTCTGCACGGGCGTTAGTGTTGATTGTGACTCCTTCACGTGAGTATCCGATGAAGGTGCTGCACTCACCGGCTTTTTATGCACCTCGGTCATAACCGCTGCTTGTGAGACGCCGAGACGATTTGCAACGAGTGCTGCAAAATGTTCCTGATCAACAACGCTTTGCATGGCGGCGATGAGGGGGAGGATTTGTTGTTGCACTAAAGTAGCGTACGCACGCTCATCACGCGCATTCGGACGCAGTGCATCTAAGAAGAACTCAATCGCACTGCGAGACGTGCGGATTGCTGCTTTGAGAAGCTCAGGGTTTTCCTTGGCCACGTCCGCAGGATCTTGCCCTGCCCCAAAGGTCGGCACTTTCACTTCAAATCCCCCATTAATCGCAAGCTGTGCTGATTTGAGTCCTGCACGGATCCCTGCTTGGTCGGCATCAAGGGCGAGCACCAATCGCTTACTCAGCCGCCCTAACAGTGAGAGATGTTCCGGAGTGAGTGCGGTACCAGAGAGCGCCACCGCAAATGGAAGCCCTGTTTGGTGCGCCATTAAAAGATCAAACTGGCCTTCAACGAGTAAGATGCAGTCCGCTCGGCGAATCGCCACACGAGCACGATCAAGGCCATAGAGCGTGCGGGACTTTTTAAACACCGCGGTCTCAGGCGAGTTCACGTACTTTGCCGGCTCACCGGTTTCCTTCATGCCGGGCACCTGTTCAAAGTAACGGCCAGAGACTGCAATTGGTCTACCGGCAATATCAAATATGGGAAACATGATACGTCCACGAAAACGATCAAAGATACGTCCGGGGCGTTTTTCTGACTTAACCGCAAAGCCCGCATCAACTATTTCTTCCGCAGAGTAGCCAAGCTTTTGTAGATGGAGCGAGAGTGTATCCCAGCTCGCCGGCGCATACCCCAATCGCCAGTGCGTTGCGGTTGCCTCAAGAAGTCCGCGAGTATGGAGATAGTCGCTCACGTCTTTGCGGCGGCGTAATTCAAGTTCAAAAAACTGTGTGGCAGATTCGCACACCTCGCGCAACCGCTCCTCATATTCTTTAACGCCCGGGTCTTTCGGTGCATAGCTGCTTTGATCAAGTGTGACGCCTGCCTTTTCGGCCAACTGTTTAAGGGCAGTTTTAAAATCGACACCATCGATCTTTTCTATGAAGGTAAAGACATCACCACCTTCCCCGCAACCAAAACACTTAAACGTGCCTCGCTCAGGAGACACGTGGAAAGATGGTGTCCGCTCTTTATGGAACGGACAACGGCCAATATACGTGCGTCCTGCACGACGCAATTGCACGTACTGCCCGATTACATCGGTGATGTTAAGACGGTCCTTTACTTTCTGTACGTCTGAGTCCACAGAGCTATAGTATAACACTTGACATAATTATGAATTATATGGAGAATACTATTGGCGTTCACAAGGAGGGCACCGTGAGACCTGTTCGACGCAGACATCCAATCACAACGAGAGGACTCTCCTCTCTCGACGAAATCAGAAAGCTGCGAGAATCGCAGGCACCAGGCGAAGCGTATCGCGTCATCCGCGAGCGGCTTGCGGATGCGACCAAGGAACTGCTCCTCTACCCCACCAACCATCCCTGGCCCGTCGTCGAGAAAGCGGTCCGGGAAGGCATACTTCAAAGCCGCGTAGCGTTTGGCGCGAAAGCAACATCAATCGCGCTCAAAAACATGGGGCTTGAGAAATTTGATCCTCTCTGACTTGTTCAAAAACACCGACCCATTTCTGGGCCGGTGTTTTTTCTTTTCTATTAGGAAGTGCGGATGCGATCTTCGACCTGCTCATGCCGCGGCGGTACAGCCTTTTGGATCATCTCCTGTTTTGGAGATCCCTTAAAGCCAGTACCTGCAGGGATAAGGCGACCGATGATCACGTTCTCTTTAAGACCCTCAAGTTTATCCATCGCACCGTAGAGTGCTGCCTTGATGAGCATACGAGTGGTGTTCTGGAACGATGCTGCAGAAAGGAAGGATGGGCGCGAGAGCGATACATCGAGAATACCCATGACGAGACCTTCTGCTTTTGCTGGTTCACCACCTGCAGAAGTAGCTGCCTCATTCACCAACTCGAAGTCTGCCTGTGGAAGGACATCACCAACTGAGAGTTCAGTACCACCGGATGCAGTTACCTTCATACGGCTAAACATCTGGCGAACGATAACTTCAACGTGCTTGATCGAGATCGAAGCACCCTGGAGCTCGTAGATCTTCACGACCTCGGACATGATGTACTCCTGCGTCTTCTCTTTGCCTGCATGCTTGAAGAGATCCTGGAGATCAGCAGAGCCGTCAGTGAGGAGTTGACCCTTCGTGATCGTGTCCCCCACCTTAACGGTTGGTACGCGGCGGATGTGCGCATCGTACTCGATCATGTCTTTCTTGCCTTTGCCTTTGTGTTCGATGTCAGGAGCAACCACAATGATCTTTTCTTTGCCGTCGTCTTTGATTTCAACAACCTCACCCGAGACTGAAGCAACGACTGCAGGGTTGCGTGGTGCGCGGCGCTCGAAGATTTCTTCAACGCGTGGCAGACCATGCGTTACGTCACCTTCTGCAGATGCTGCACCACCGGCGTGCTTCACGTTCATAGTGAGCTGGGTGCCTGGCTCGCCGATAGCTTGCGCGGCAACGGTGCCGACTGCTTCACCGAGGTTAACCAAACGCTGTGTACCCAAGTCGATGCCGTAGCAGGCAGCACAGATACCATTGCGTGATTTGCAGGCGACTGGAGAGCGAACGAAGACCGACTCAACACCCAACTCTTCGATACGCTTCGCATCCTCAGAGGAAAGGAGATGACCCTTCTTGTATTCAACCGATCCATTTATCTCTACATCAGCTGCGAGATGGCGACCTGCGGTGTTCTTCGCAAGGAAGGTACCGATACCCGAAGCAGACTCGCGGCGCACAATGAGTCCTTGCTTGGTACCACAATCATCTTCGGTAACCACCACATCTTGCGCGACGTCGAAGAGACGGCGAGTAAGGTACCCTGCTTTTGCAGTTGAGAGTGCGGTCGACGCAAGACCTGAGCGAGAACCGTGCGTGGTGGTGAAGTACTCGATTGGAGAGAGACCCTCTTTCATCGACTTCGTCACTGGAAGCTCAATCGTCTCACCGGTTGGCGATGCGATAAGACCTTTCATACCAACCATCTGCGTCATCTGAGCCAACGAACCGCGAGCGCCAGATTTAAGCATGTCAGAGACCGAACCATTCTCAGGAAGCGACTCAGGAATCAGTTTCTCGATATCGGACTTAGCCTGGTGCCAGAGCTCGATGTTCATGTTGTAGCGCTCCTCTTCGGAGAGAAGACCCTCTTGCCAGTGGCGCATAACCTCATCGGACTTCGTCTGCGTTGCAGCAATGATTTCTTCTTTACGCGCAGGAACACGAATGTCATCGAGAGACCACGTGATACCGGACTGTGTCACATAGCGGAAGCCGAAGTTCTTCACCTTGTCCATGATCTCTGGGATCTTGTCCAAACCGTAACGGTTCACGAGATCATCTACGAGCTTCGGCAAAGACTTCTTGTCGATTGCGTAGTTGATGTATGGGTAGTCAGATGGGAAGACGGTGTTGAAGAGAAGGCGTCCTACAGTCGTCTCAAAGATCTGTCCGCCAAACTGTGCGTACTTCTCTTTATCAGACGGCATGACCTTAATCTTTGCCTGGAAGCCCACTGCCTTGAAGTCATAGGCCATGATTGCGGCATTTGGCGACGGGAATGCAAGACCTTCACCGTTTGCACCAGCGACCTCTTTGGTCATCCAGTATGAACCGAGAAGAATGTCGAGAAGCTTGGAAGCCACAACTGGCTCACCGTTACCTGGCTTCAGAATGTTCTTCGGTGCAGCCATGATGAGTCTCGCTTCAGCTTGTGCCTCAGGAGAGAGTGGCACGTGTACGGCCATCTGGTCGCCGTCGAAGTCTGCGTTGAACGCTGGGCAGACCATTGGGTGGAGCTGGATAGCGTTACCTTCAATGAGGATCGGCTGGAAGGCCTGGATACCCAAGCGGTGAAGGGTTGGTGCGCGGTTAAGCAACACGTACTTGTCTTTAATCACCTCTTCGAGAATTGCCCACACCTCTGGTACACCTTCGTCGATGAGACGACCTGCACCACGGATGTTGTATGCCAACTCTTTTTCAAGAAGTTTGCCGATTACGAATGGGCGGAAGAGCTCGAGTGCCATGTGCTTCGGAAGACCACACTGGCTGAGCTTAAGCTCAGGACCAACGACGATAACGGAACGACCCGAGTAGTCGACACGCTTGCCGAGAAGGTTCTGACGGAAGAGGCCGTGCTTGCCCTTCAAGTTGTCCGAAAGAGACTTCAATGGACGTGTGCGTGCCTGCGTGGTTGCAGAGTATGCAGCACCACCATGGCGGATTGAGTTGTCGATCAATGCATCGATTGCCTCCTGCAAGATGCGCTTCTCGTTGCGGAGAATCACGTCTGGTGCATGGATCTCAATGAGTTTCTTGAGACGGTTGTTGCGGTTGATGACGCGGCGGTAGAGGTCGTTGACGTCGCTCGTTGCATGGCGACCACCATCAAGAGCAACCATCGGACGAAGGCCTGGTGGGATGATTGGAATACGGGTGAGGAACATCCACTCAGGGCGGACGTTCGCACGCAGCATGCCGCGAAGTGCGGAGAGACGCTTGCCGAGCTTCTCACGCTCTGCAGCACCAGCATCAAGGAGCGCTGCCTCAACATCGGTGATCATCTGCTTCACATCGAGTGTCTTGCAGAGGTTGTAGAGTGCTTCTGCACCAATACCAGCCTCAAACATTGCACCGTACTTAATCGCAAAGCGATGGTATTTTGGCTCATCGAGCACTGCACCAATTTGGATCGAGTCGATATCGCGTTTTGCTTCAAGGAAGAGTTCTTTCATCTTCTCCTTGGACTTCTCATCCTGGAGATTCTTAATCTTTTGTTTGTATTCAGCTTCAAGCTCAGCGGTGATGCGTGCCTTCTCAGCTTTATGCACCGTGTTCACGATGTAGCCGGCAAAGTACACGACCTTCTCCAAATCAGAGCCTGAGATACCGAGCACCATCGAGAGACGGCTTGGGATTGCACGAAGGAACCAGACGTGTGCGACAGGCACTGCCAAGTCGACATGGCCCATGCGCTCGCGGCGCACAATTGCGCGGGTGATCTCAACACCACATTTTTCACAGACAATACCCTTGTATCGAATGCCACGGTATTTACCGCAGTAACATTCGTAGTCACGCTCAGGACCGAAGATCTTCTCATCAAAGAGCGAGTTCTTCTCAGGACGCTGGGTGCGGTAGTTGATGGTTTCAGGTTTTGTAACCTCACCATGTGACCAAGACAGAATTGCCTCAGGAGATGCAGGACGGATGCGCAATGCATCAAAGTCTGCTGCCTCAGCAGGTGGTGTCTTGCGAGCCTGTGCACGGATAGACTGACCATCCTTCATAAGCTCAACATCAAGTGCGAGACCGCGCATGGTGTGGAGGAGCACGTTAAAGGATGCAGGTGCGTAGTGATGGTTGATCGCTTCGCCGCGGACAATAGCATCAAATGCGGCAGAGCGGCCGACAATGTCGTCGGACTTAATCGTGAGCATCTCGCGAAGCGTATAGGCTGCGCCATAGCCAAGGAGTGCCCACACTTCCATTTCTCCAAAGCGCTGACCACCACCTTGTGCCTTACCACCAAGTGGCTGCTGCGTAATGAGCGAGTACGGCCCGATTGAGCGCATGTGGATCTTGTCCTCCACCATGTGATGGAGCTTGAGGATGTACATGTACCCCACGGCAATATCCTGCTCAAATGCGTCGCCGGTGCGACCATCGAAGAGTTTCATTTTGCCGGATGGTGCAAACCCTGCCGACTGAAGTTCCTCGCGGATCTCAGTCTCAGTTGCGCCAGAGAATGGTGGGCAGATTGCTTGGTAGTTAAGGGAGTTGGCAGCAAGACCCAAGTGAAGCTCGAGAATCTGGCCCAAGTTCATACGGCTTGGCACGCCAAGTGGTGTAAGGATCACATCGACTGGGCGACCATCCTCCATGTATGGCATGTCCTCCTCAGGAAGAATGCGGGAAATTACACCCTTGTTGCCGTGACGACCTGCGAGCTTGTCGCCGACCGATACTGCACGCAACTGTGCAACCTCAATATGGATGCGCTTGATGATACCGCTCTCGAGATGATGGCCTTGCTCGCGGCTAAATACTTTGACGCCGATCACACGACCACGCTTGCCGTTTTCCATGCGAAGCGAAGAGTCTTTCACATCGCGTGCTTTGTCACCGAAGATAGAGCGGAGGAGGCGTTCCTCAGGAGTGAGCTGTGTCTCACCTTTTGGTGTGATTTTGCCCACCAAGATGTCACCAGGACGTACTTCAGAACCAGGACGAACAACACCGTCCTCATCGAGGTTGCGGAGTTTTACTTCGCTTACGTTTGGAATGTCGTGGGTAGTTTCCTCAGCACCAAGTTTTGTATCGCGTACGTTGCAGACAAACTCCTCAATATGAATAGAGGAGAATTTTGCATCCTTCACGAGACGCTCAGAGATAATGATGGCGTCCTCGTAGTTTGCACCGGACCAGGTCATGAAGGCGACAAGCGCGTTCTGACCAAGTGCGAGCTGACCGCCGTCGGTTGTAGAAACATCGGCAAGAAGATCACCCTTCTTAACCTTTGCCCCGAGTTCAATCGAAGGGCGCTGGTGGAGTGCAGTAAAGCCGTTGGTGCGAACAAAGTTGATGAGCGGATACGATACCTCTTTCCCCTTCTCATTTTTCACTTTGATCACGCGACCATCAACATGGGTAACGGTGCCTGCCTCTTTCGCGAGGATAAGGCGGCCCGTGTCCCGCGCTGCACGTGCTTCCATACCGGTTGCAACAAGCGGCGCTTCAGGAATGATGCAGGGCGTTGCCTGCTTCTGCATGTTCGAACCCATGAGAGAGCGGTTGGCGTCATCGTGCTCGAGGAACGGAATCATCGAAGTAGCGATGGAGAACGGCTGCTCTGGGGATACGTCTATATAAGAGAGTTCCTCGCGAGGGGTACGGACTGGTTCGCCACCAAGGCGAGCCTCGACGATTTCATCAACAATCTTGCCATTCTCGGCAACCTGCGTGGCGCCGTGTGCAATTGCAACGCCTTCTTCTTCTGCTGCGTTGAGGTAGACAATCTCGTCTTGTACAACACCATTTTTAACCTTGGCATATGGCGTTTCGATCATGCCGAACTCGTTGAGACGGGCATATTGCGTGAGACGAAGAATAAGACCGATGTTAGGGCCTTCAGGAGTTTGAATTGGGCACAGACGTCCGTAGTGCGATGGGTGCACGTCGCGCACCTCGAAGCCTGCACGCTCGCGAGTAAGACCGCCGGGACCGAGTGCGGAGAGTGTGCGGAGGTGCTCAAGCTCTTCAAGCACGTTCGTTTGCTGCGCAAACTGCGAAAGCTGGTTGGTAGTGAAAAATTCTTTGATGCGTGCCTGAAGCGGACGTGGGTTCACGAACTGCTGTGGCATGGTTGCCTCGGCATCAATGGTCGACATGCGGTCCTGAATGTTGCGCTTCATGTGCGTGAGGCCAACACGGAGACGCTGCTGGAGCATCTCACCGACGTAGCGGACACGACGAGAACCAAGGTGATCGATGTTATCCTCCATCGCCTCTGGGTCGTTCTCGAGTTCAAGCACCTTCTGTATAACGGTGACTACGTCATCCAAGCTCAAGGTCTTGCGGGTAAGCTCCTTCTCATCGAGCGAGCGAGCGAAGCGCTGGTTAAAGCGGTAGCGGCCAACACGCGAGAGGTCATAGCGCTCTTCGCTAAAGATTGAGTTGATGTACTCACGTGCGTTATGTGCAGTTGCAAGGTCGCCATCACGGAGACGCTTGTGAATTTCGATGTATGCCTCGTCTACAGACTTAGCAGGATCACGCTCAAGCGCCTCCTCAATCCACTTCTTAGCGATAGGAGAGTTTGCAAAGAGCGATTTAAGGTCGCTGTCGTATGCTGCGCCAAGTACGCGCAAGAGAGATGTTGCAGGGAATTTGCGCTTGCGATCAATACGAACCGCAATGTCGCCGGAAGCCTCAACCTCCATTTCAATCCATGCGCCGCGTGCAGGAATGATTTTGGCACCAAAGTGGCGCTTGCCTTTTGCCTCCTCGGCGGTGAAGAAGACACCGTAGGAACGTGCCAACTGCGGAACAATAACGCGCTCAACGCCGTTGATCACGAAGGTGCCGTGGCTCGTCATAAGCGGAAGGTCCGCGAGGAAGATCTCCTGCTCCTTCTCTTCATTCAACGCTTTGTTCTTGAGTCGTACCGTTGCGCGTACAGGAATATCAAGCGTCAATTTCTGCGCCTTGGCATAGTGCTCGTCGTATTTAGGCTCGCCGAGCTCGATTTTCAAAAACTCGAGGTCAAACTTTTTGCCGCTGTAGTCCTTAATAGGAGTGAACTCCTTAAAGGTCTCTTTAAGGTCACGCTCGAGGAGATGCTGATAGGAGTCGGTCTGGGCAGCAACGAGCGAAGGGGTCTCGGTGAGGGGCTTACGATAACGAGAGAAATATTTTTGTGAGCGCATATGACAATTTCGTGAAGCGGCTTAGTGATAAATTGCGGCTACTAATTTTTGACCTTAAACGCAAGAACGTTATGCACAGTCCTAATACACGAAAATTTCGGGCGCGCGTAACGCTCCCGCTCGCTTCTTATATGAAGCTTTAGGATAAAATCCTTAGCACTCTATTTGTATCGAAACCCCCTCCTCGATACACAATCGCAGCCCTGTTGGTTTCAATAGTGAGTATACTCGGCCCCAGAGGGTTGTCAAACTGCTCTTCCCCGTGGGTTTTAGCCTTGAACAGTAATGGCCGCCCTGATGAGGGCGGCCATGGAGGAGTTCACTCCTCGGTCTTGATAAACGGCACCGTGCCGGGCCGCCGAGGCGGAGGGGTGTCGCGGGGGACGATGGGATGGGCAAAAATGTACTTGAGACTGAGATCCTTCTTCCAACCGGTGGGGATTTCACCTTGCGTGCCATGCTCCTGTTGGGGCATACCGTAACCTCCCTACGTCAGAATTACCACCGATGAAGATACCGTATTTAGAGCGTTAAGACAACAGTGGTTATGCACCCGGATTGCTGCGGCGCTTCCCCTTCCACTCATCCTTTTTGGCATGGTGACCAGAGAGCAGAACCTTCGGTACGCGGTATGACTTTGTTTTAACAGTGAGTACTTCGGGACGGGTGTATACGTCGTGGGAGGCAACCCGACCTTCTTCAAGACTCTCGAACTTCCCCAACACTCCTTTTACCTGTCGTGCAGTGGCATCGATGATAGAAAGGGCTGGAAGTTCACCTCCAGTCAATATATATGGACCCACGGAGACTTCTTCGGCTTTCAATGCTGCCTTGGCCCGGGCATCGATTCCTTCGTAGCGACCGCAGACAATAACGACATCTTTGTGTTTGGTGAGCGCTTTGGCGTATGCATTGGTCAAGGGTTTCCCCCCGGCAGAGGTGATAATGACTTTTACCTTTTTGCCTTTCGCAATCTTCTGCACCGCCTTGATAACTGGCTCAGCGCGCAACACCATGCCGGGACCCCCACCATAGGGACGCTCATCAACTTTTCCCCATTTATTACCTGCCGTATCGCGCAACTGATATGTTTTTACTTTCAGAAGTTTTGCTTTTTGGGCACGACCTACGATCGACGCCTGTGCGTAGCTTTCAATAACTTCAGGAAATAGGGTGACGACATGAAATGTCATATTAATTTTTCACGATATTTTTCGATGAAAGCTGGAAATTGAGAGTGCAGGTTGTCCATTACTTCTAACTCAGCAATGGAGACCCAGCGCTGCTCATCACATTTATGAGGCTCACCTATTTTTGCCTGGGCAGGGTCGATCTTAGCGCGGAAATCAAAAGCAACCCAGTGTGTTTGCTGGCCATCCTGTTCACGAAAAACATCTCGATACCCCATGAACTCAAGTTCCTCAACATCAGCACAACCTTCCTCTTTTATCTCTCGGCGAGCAGCATCCTCAATACTCTCACCAAATTTGAGTCCACCACCTGCAACTGGATCCCATTTCCCCTGCTCATCGCGACAAGACATTGATCGTCTACCCAACAGATATTTACCTTTGCCGTCGTGACAAATTGCTATTACTGAAATTCGAATAAGACCCTTTTCCATACAGTTAGACTAGCGTGAAAGCCTCAAAAACAAAAGCTGCGCTTGTGTTTGATTACAAAAATGAGTACAACTGTGCCAGAACAGCTCAGGAGGAACGTATGAAGCAGCGTGAGGATATCTTGGCTCTGGCCGCGGCTCTCAAAAACGCCGTGATCGAGGTCCCTAGTGGTGACCGTGCCCCTGCTGCCACGATCAGTAGCCGAGGGCGTCGATGGATCATCGCGGGACTCAAGCTCCTTGCGAACGGCAAAGACGCTCGCGCAAAAAAGAAAAAGAAATAGCCCAAGAACGAAATCGGCCCCCTTTTCAGGGGGCCTTATTCTTTCAGTTAAAACTTGGAGAGGTCCTCCATGGCCTCATCGACTGACTTCATTTGAAGAGTAGCTGGTGCTTCGTGCGTCCCGTCCCAACCGGTGTTTGCACTTCCGCGCATACCACCTTCAGGTTCGTTAATTTTGAGGTTAACGCGCGCATTGTGCTTCATGCCAACGACGCGAAGAAGAGTGCGGATGGCCTTCGCAGTATTACCTGAGCGGCCGATAACCTTACCCATGTCCTCGGCATTAAGATCGAGGGTCAAAAGGACTCCCATCTCATCCACTACACGTACAATCTTTACATCTTCCGGATGTTCAACCAAACCTTTAACAACAAACTCTAGAAATTCCTGATCTCTTTCTGCCATAGCGGGATATTTAGTTGATAACTACCTGTAGTGTACCGTGAAAAAAATCTGCGGAAGTCACTTATGCACTTGCACCATCGCCGCCCGAAGCACCAGCGTCAGCACTTGCAGGAGCATCTGCCACAGGGGCATCAGCAACGACAGGAGTTTCAGCAGGAGTTTCCTCTGCTTCCGCAACAACCGGCGCTACTGCCTCAGCTGCAGGAGCAGGCTCCTCAACTTTTGCGACTGTCTTCTTAGGAAGAACGTTTCTCTTCTTTCCATCAATGACCTTTTGAGATACGAGGAGATTGTGGACGGTGTCCGAAGGCTGCGCACCATTGGAAATCCAATGCTTGATACGCTCGGCATTAAGCGACACCGTATCAACGCGCGGGTCATATGACCCCACCATCTCAAGGTAGTTGCCTGCCTGAACCTTCCGTTTGCTGTCTACGACAACCACGCGGAAAGAGCTGTCTTTCTTTTTGCCGACGCGGGTGAGACGAATAGTTAGCATGTTTCGAAAAAATGACCCCGTCCGGGGTTGGCTCTACCCTACCAGATTAGCCAGGACGGGTCAACCGTGCTATAGTGGCGCCACTAATGTCCCGTGCTAGAGAGCTCCCAAAGAAGGGGGACGTACCGAAAAAGAAGATAGTAGGCATTCTACAACTCACCCGCTCGGGTCGAGGCTTTTTACCGTGGGAGGAACATACAGAGGATATAGAAATCCGTAAAGAGGATCTCCGTGGCGCCCTAAACGGCGACGAGGTAGCAGTCGAACTCACCGCTCTCTTCCCTCGCCCCAAGGGCAAGATTGTACAAGTCATCTCACGTGCCAAGACTGAATTCGTTGCAACTATAAAAGGCGGGAAAGCAATACCTGCTGATCAAAAGTTTTACGCACCGATTCACGTACCGCTTAACGCTGAAGACTTGCAAGCCAACGAAGGCGACAAAGTACTAATACGACTTGAGAGCTTTGATGGCACCGAAGCGCATGGAAGCCTCGTTGGCATTATCGGTCGCGCAGGAGAACATCGCGCCGAAATGAATGCCATTGTTATCGAACACGGCTTCTCCACCACATTTCCGGTTGAAGTAGCACTTGAAGCACAAAGAATAGAGGCCGCTCACGCTGAGACTATTCAAAAAGAGTTACAGGTACGCCGCGACTGCCGCGATCTCGACATAATGACGATCGACCCGGTGGACGCCAAAGACTTTGACGATGCCCTCCACGTACGCACGCTCGAGAACGGCACCTTTGAGGTGGGCGTGCATATTGCAGACGCAAGCTACTATTGCCGTCCCGGCACTGCAATTGATGATGAAGCAAAGAGACGAGGCACTAGCGTCTATCTCGTAGACGCAACGATCCCCATGCTCCCGCATGAGATATCAGCAGGCGTTGCATCGCTCAAACCTGATGAGGACCGCCTCGCCTTCTCCGCCTTCTTTACGCTCGACAGCAAAGGCCACGTACTTGAGAAGAAATTTGAAAAGACCGTGATCCGCTCAAAGAAGCGCTTTAGCTATGAAGCAGCGCAGGCAGTATTGGATGCGCAAGATGGACCGTATCTCAAGGAGCTTAATACTCTCCTTTCAATTGCAACCGAGATGCGTACCCGACGCAGCCAAGAAGGCGCTATCGACTTTGGTGATAACGAGGTCAGATTTGAACTTGATGCACAAGGCAAGCCGATTCGTGTTATCCGCAAAAAGCGAATCGATACAAACTGGCTCATTGAGGAGTTCATGCTCTTGGCCAACCGTGAGGTATCCTTGTATGTATCTAAATTGGCGGAAAAGGTTCCTGAGAAAAATCTCATCTTCCTCTACCGAATCCACGACGAACCAAAAGCTGACCGCATTGAAGAGTTAGCGACGTTCGTACGCGCTATTGGCTATGAGTTCGGACGTGAGAAACAAAAGAAGTACTCGACCAAGGATATTCAAAAACTCCTTAAACAAGTTGAGGGTAAGCCGGAAGAACATCTCATTCGCACCGCAACGCTCCGCAGCATGGCCAAAGCAATTTACAGCACCAAAAATATTGGTCACTTTGGTTTGAGTTTTGAATACTACACCCACTTCACCTCTCCTATTCGGCGCTATCCGGACATGTTGGCACACCGCATCTTGGAGAGCCATCTCGATGGTAAACCGATTACCCGCACCGAGTTTAGCAACCTAGAAAAACTCTGCCTTGAAGCAAGCGCCGCTGAAGCTAAAGCGGTAGATGCTGAGCGTGAGAGTATCCGCTACAAACAAGTGGAGTATATGTTGCCTAAAATTGGCCAGACCTTTGAGGGCACCATCAGTGGTGTAACTGAGTGGGGTCTCTATGTGGAGGAAGATGAGAGTGCCGCAGAAGGATTGGTACGCGTCTCAACCATTGGAAATGATTTCTATAACTTCGTTCAGAGAGAGTATGCCCTTGTGGGCCAGCGGAATAAAAAGAAATACGCACTCGGAGATCGAGTGCGTATAAAACTAGTGAACGCCGATCTCTCGGCACGGCAGCTCGACTTCGAGCTAGCTTAAGGGACCTTCGCCCGCTTCTTTTTGGGCCGCTTGAGAGCGGACCACCCACCGAGCATCTTCGTCTCTCTTATCTTCCCGGGGCTCGGGATAAGTCGAACCCTGCTTACTGAACACCCGTTCCATCTCCCGTTTGTAGGTATCCATTGGCACAACTCCCCTGTTTGCCACATTCACTAAACACCAACCGGAGTACAAAAGCAAGCATAAGAACTGCATAAGAAAACGCCCGGCATACTCGCCGGGCGTTCTGAATATCAAAACTGGATGCGTAGTGCGGGACTACCCCCTTTCGCGAGAAAGCGCGACGATGAGAAAAAGAACTTTGGGCCGTGTCCTCCTGTCCGTTGTTGCACTATGAGCGACAGCGTTCTGGAGCATTGGAACCTCGTGCGTTCTGCTGCAACACAACAATGGTGCAGCTGATTCGACTGTAGCATGCTTATTTTGCAACCGCTACCGCTTCTTCAAACTTAACGGAGAGTAACTTCGAAACGCCATCAGATCCCATCGTCACACCATAGAGGACACTTGCCCGAGACATCGTCTCACGATTGTGCGTGATCAAAATGAGCTGAGACTTCTTCGCCAACGTTTCAATCATGTCACCATAGCGGCGAGAGTTTGCTTCATCGAGTGCTGCATCCGTCTCATCGAGAATAAGGAATGGAGGCGGGTTGACCTGACTCATCGCAAAGATAAGCGCAATCGAAGTAAGCGCACGCTCACCACCCGAGAGCATATGGAGTCCTTTGATACGCTTATGCGGCAACGTAACGCTAATTTCGACACCTTCCTCAACATCCATATCCTCACTTCCTTCTTCACTCACACCGCGTCTTAACTTCGTCTCTTTCACCACTTGCAGTGACGCTGAGCCCCCACCAAACATGAGTTTAAAGAACGCATCGAACTCTGCATTAATCTTCTCAACACCTCCCACAAAACGCTCTTCAAGCGTTGCGGTTAAGTCCTCAATGAGTAGGCGAAGCGATTGTGCACTTGTCTCAAGATCTGCAAGTTCTCGCAGAAGGAACTGATCACGCTCAGTAGTTTCTTGGTGTTCTTTCAATATCTCAGCAGAGTTTCCTAACCCAGCCTCCTCAAGCCGGATCTTTTGTCTCTCAAGTTTGCGACGACGCTCTTCCTGCGCACTGCGTGGCTCATCTTCAAACATTGTTTCTTGCTCATAGTCGGGAACTCGCTCAAGAAGGATTGCTGCTTCACGCAACTCTTCTTTAAAGCGCTCCTCTTCCAACTTGAGCGCATCTTCACGCGCACGCAGTGCCATACGCGCACCTTCCAATTCAGAGCGACGTGCCATTGCAGCAAACAGTTCACGCTCAGCCTCGCGCGACGCATCCTTCTCCCCTTCTATCTTTTTGCGCAGCACGGACACCTCCCCCGCAACATGCTCTTCCTTTTCTTGAAGATCCTTCAATTGAGACTCAAGTACTTGTTTCTTTTCAAGCAACTCGGCACGTGAATGAACACCGCTCGAGACGGACAGTTTTTGAATAAAAGAACGGGCTAATGAAATAAGTTCTGAAATCTTTGAACCTTCCGCAAGGCTAAGGATGGATTCAGCAAAGTCTCGTGCTTCACGCGCAGGAAGCGCAGGACCATCACCTTGCATGCGCTCAAGCGCGCGTAGCTCGCCTTCAATACCGCCTAATTCTCGAACTGCGGCCTCACGTGCATGAGCAGTCTCGCGACCTTCACGCTCAAGCGCCATCAACTCATCACTTCCTGCATCATGCTTCTTCTCAAGCTCTTTGCGTAACTGAGTTATACGGTGATCGAGCGTCGTGTGTTCGTCCTCAAGCTCTTTACCCTCTCCAAGTTCTGCACGTGCCAAACGCAAATAAATATGTTCGCGAGAAAGATAATCGGTATAGCGCTCAAAGAGTTCTTCGCGCAACACATGTGCATCTTCAATCTTCTTAACCTGTGCGTTTAAGAACTTAAGATGCGGAGAGAGTTCACGACGCAAAGATTCAACCTCGCGCATGTTCTCTGCAGTCTTCTCCAGTTTCTTCTCAGCCTCTTCGCGCTTATACAAATAGGTCGTGAGGCCGAGTGCATCTTCGAGCATTTCTCGGCGCTCTCGTGAAGAAGCAGAAAGCGCACGATCAGCTTCACCCTGAGAAATAATATGGTGGCCCGAGGCGCCAATATTGGCACGCGAAAGAAGCTCAGAAATGTCGCGCAGACGCACCTGAGAACCATTAAGGAGATATTCGTTGTTACCGTCCCGGTGCACAACACGCTCAATCGCTACTTCATCAAAGTCGAGATTCAGTGCACGGTCAGTGTTATCAAACACAAGCTTCACTCCCGCGCGACCTGCGCGTGGCACAGATCCGGAACCATTCCAAATCATGTCCTCTCCGCGCTTGCCGCGCATTGATTTCATTGACTGCTCGCCCAAGACAAAACGAAATGACTCGGCAACGTTTGATTTGCCGGAGCCATTGGGACCCACTACCGAGGTTATGGCAGAACCAAACTCGAGAGTGGTCTTTTTTGCAAACGATTTAAAGCCTGAAAGCTCGATCGAAAGAAGACGCATGCTGCTATGTTACCACCCGCGCGCTCCGAGCGCTGCCTTTGCAGCCGCTGCCTCAGCCTCCTGCTTGCTGCGACCAATACCCTCCGCAAGAAGCTCTTCACGTAAATAGACGCCAACTGTAAATTGTTTGTCGTGGTCTGGACCCTCTTCCTTTAATACGGCATATGAAGGTGTAACTCCTTCCTCTTCTTGTGCTTTCTCTTGTAGAGCCGACTTCGGATCCTGCCACAAACGTTGCTTCAAAATATCGTCGAGTTTTGGAGCGAGACGCTCTTTGATAAAACGTTCAGCAGCTTCGTAGCCCTGATCGATATAGATTGCACCAACCAATGCTTCAAGTGCATTCGCGAGAAGTACACCGCGTGCACGACCGGTGTCTTTCGCCTCACCACGAGAGAGGAGCAAATATTCGTTCATACCAATGTCGTTTGCAACTTCTGCGCACGTCGTGGCATTAACCAATGCTGCGCGATACGCCGTTAGTTCACCTTCCGGCTTCTCAGGAAACTGTTTGTAGAGAAAATGGGTGATGACCAACTCAAGTACGGCATCCCCCAAAAACTCCAACCGTTCGTTGTGTCCTTGTACTTCGCCCCGGTGTTCGTTGAGATACGAGCGATGCGTAAACGCTTGACACAAAAGCTCAGCCTCGTTAAACGAAATATTTATTGCCCGCTCAAATGCAGAAAAATCTTTTGGCACGGTATTTTATGTATTTATTGTTTGTGAGAGTTTTTGGACTCCTTTTTGAACGATGGGAAGCATGTCCTCATAAAAGTTGAGGTCAATTGCGTCTTTTACCTTAAACCAGCGGGCGTCATCAAGTCCACCCTTCTTTGCCAAGGCCACTTCCATAAAGGGACTCTCGGCGAGGAAGAATATCACATGTTTGCGTTTTTTGCCCTCCTTGGGATCGCTGGCAACATACTCATTCTCTCCCAGACGTTCGATGGGCGTAATATCAAGTCCGATCTCCTCTTTAATCTTGCGGACTACGCCATCCTCGGGAGTTTCCTCTGGAACGAGCTTGCCCTTGGAGAGCGTCCAATGGCCAAAGATATCGTGTACCAGAGCGAGATAGAGTTCACCACCGTTGCGGGCATAGACTACCGCTCCCACCAATCGCTCCTGTGGCATCTCCTCCCACGGAACATCCTTCTTTTTCTTACTCGTCTCGTCTTTACCCGGTTCGCCCAGCTCTTTATACACTGCACCCAACACACCGTTTACAAAGCGACCTGAATGATCGCCACCAAAACTCTTGGCAAGCTCAATCGCTTCGTTGATTGCTACCTTAGCCGGAACCACAGAACGATCAGCAAACAGAAGTTCGTAGAGACCTAAACGGAGCACGTTGCGATCAACCGGTGCAATCCGATCAATGGGCCACTCCGGAGCAGCCTTTTCAATCACGAGATCAAGATCTTTTTCTCGATCAATGATGCCACCAAGCAAACCTTCCATAAAAGAAAGGTCAGAGCCACCGGGAGCAAACTCTCCGGCAATACGCACGAGTGCTTCTTTGGTTGCAGGGGCTGACAAATGGCGCACATCCCGCTCGAAGAGCGATTGGAGAACTACTGAGCGTGATAGATGCCTATTGGCCATATGTGTAAAAGAACGACCTGCGAACCGGAAACAAAGCCCAATGCAGATTTACTTCTGCGCCTCGGCCTTATTCCCCTCCTTCTTTGCACGCTTTGCAGCCTTTGCCTGCTGTTTTGCAGCAAGGTCAACTACAACACGTCCACGGTAGCGACCGCACGACGCACAAGCGCGGTGAGACACGCGCGCAGCGCCACACTCGCAGGTTGCGAGCTTTTGCGCCTTGAGGGCATGGTGCGAACGGCGATTAGCCGTGTGCGACCGGGTGTGTCTCATTCGGACTACCATGGCTCTATATATAGCATATCTCTATAAAATAAGGAACCCCCACCTGTTGGCGGGGGCTCTGGTGAGGGGGCTCAGACCCGAAGGAGCTGAGCAATTGGAACACGATGTGCAGGGTCCGGCTTGAAGTCCGGATGATCAGGACAAGATATAAAGCTTGATTTCTCCGGCGCAGGACGGGTACAAAAGGTACCATTCACGCCGCAGGCGACCTTGGTCGCACTTCCTCCTTTTTCATAATGCGGGCAGTTACGCTCGCATGGAATCTTCCAGTTCGTCTTTGGCTCTTCTCGGAGAGCCTTCCGTCTAATAATAGACGTCATGTACCGATGCCCTTCGGTCTGGTGGTGAATGTCCCGTACGTCCCCATGGCGTACAAGGGTCGAAAACGGATAAACGAACTACCTGGATATCAATGGTACTCCTACATCAAGAGACGAGTCAAGGACAAACTTCTTGCAGAAACTACGTCGATGAATATCGCTTAATCCCCACTCCGTGAGCGCGGCATAGTGTCCCGCTGTGGGATATCCCTTATGCACTTCAAAACCCCACTGTGGATACTCTGCAGCTAAGCGGCGCATGAGTCGATCGCGTCGTACTTTTGCGACAACGGATGCAAGTGAGATAAGTGGAACCGCGGCATCACCCCGCACAATAGTCTCTTGCGAATAGTGCGGTGGCGCTTTGAGCAATCCATCGAGCATCACGTGAGCGCTTTTGGACGGAATATCGAGACGACGCATCCCGTTAACTGTTGCCCGCTCCACAGCACGCGTAATGCCATATCGGTCGATAAAGCGGGCGGATGCGAAACGCGCAACAAACTTGATGTCGCCACGACGTGCTCGCATCTCAACTAACGCATAGATATTTTCACGAGCACCAGCGGTTAAGCGCTTTGAATCAGCAACCCCCGGAAATGCTTCAAGGATATCGAGATCCGCTGGTGCGGCAATAAGTCCAACGGCGACAGGGCCCGCAAGAGGGCCACGGCCCGCCTCGTCGACCCCTATCATCCATCGCTGCATACCACCATTATATCAGTGGTGGTACAAGAGGAAGCATGAAGCGTATACTGAGCCCATGGCGTTTGTCCCCTTACACGTACATTCGCATTACTCACTCCTGAAGGCTCTGCCAAAAGTCCCTGAACTCGTGGCGCGTGCCAAAGAGATGGGTTGCGAAGCACTTGCACTAACCGACATAGACAATCTCTATGGTGCCATTGAGTTTTATAAAGAGTGCAAAGATGCAGGCATTAAACCGATCATCGGACTTGACGCAAACATAGGTGATGGCAAGCGGTTACTGTTGTATGCGAAAAACAATGAGGGGTATAAAAATCTCATTAAGTTAGTTTCTATTTCTCATTTAACTGACGCACAAGGAACTCCCATTACTCAAGAGATGCTGAAGGAGCATGGCGAGGGACTCTTAATGGTTGACCCCAAGGATCCCTCCATTGCATTAAGTGAAGTATTTTATCTCAACCCTGAAGATCGTCGCGCATGGGAAACTATCCGTGCCATTGAAAATCGCGGCCCCGCTGAAGAGGGCGACCTAACGGACGATGACGAAGGTTTTTATTTTCGTTCTGCCGAAGATATGGGGAGTCGTTTTAGTCCTGAGGCTCTGCAAAAAACAGTGGACCTTGCAGCAGAGTGCAACGTAGAGTTGAAACTTGGCCAGTGGGTGTTCCCTAATCTCCCCATCCCTGAAGGTTCAAACTACAACCAAGAGTTACGCAACTTAATTGAAAATGGACTTGTGCGTCGTGGTCTCGACCAAGACCCTGCAGTGCGGGAGCGTATTGAATACGAGTACAAAATTATTATCGACAAAGGATACGCACCATATTTCTTGGTGGTCGCCGATCTTTTACGATACGCAAGAGAAAGCGGAATCCTCACCACCATCCGCGGTTCCGTCGCCGGAAGTCTCGTCACATACGTAACAGGCATTACCAACGTAAACCCACTTGAATACAAACTCCCCTTTGAACGCTTCCTAAACCCTGAACGTCCGTCCGCTCCCGATATCGACATGGACTACGCCGACGATCGCCGTGACGAAATGATTGATTACGCACGTAGAACCTATGGGACTGAACAAGTAGGACAAATTGGTACTTTTGGCACCATGCTTGCACGCGGCGTCGTGCGCGACGTTGCCCGTGCACTCGGATATCCCTATGGTCTTGGAGATCGCATCGCCAAAGAAGTTCCGTTTGGTTCGCAAGGGTTTCCCATGACTCTGGAGCGCGCGCTGAGTGAAAATCCTGAACTCGCCAAAATGTATAAAGCAGAGCGTGACGTGCGCGAGATTATTGATCTCGGCAAAAAGATTGAAGGCTGTGCGCGCCACGTGGGAGTGCACGCTGCCGGTGTGGTTATCGCCCCGACTCCGTTAACCGACTTCTCTCCGATACAGCTCGACCCGAAGGGCGGAAAAGTCATCACCCAGTACGACATGTACTCAATTGAGGAAGCGGGACTTTTGAAGTTTGACTTCCTTGGCATCCGCAACCTGGCCATATTGGCGCACACCGTGAAGATGGTGCAGAAGACACGCGGCATCACGATTGATATCGAAAACATTGATGTTGCGGACACAAAGACATTTGAAATGCTCTCCCGTGGTGAGACTGAAGGAACATTCCAGTTAAACGGTGCGGGTATGACGCGCTGCCTCAAAGAACTGAAGCCTTCGACCATTCACGATATTAACGCCATGGTGGCGCTCTTCCGCCCGGGACCAATGGAAACCATTCCTATGTATATTGAGCGCAAACATAACGCTGCACTCATTCACTACCTCGACCCACGCATGAAGGAATATCTCGACTTCTCATACGGCGTGTTGGTGTATCAGGACGACGTGCTTTTGACCGCTATTAAACTTGCCGGATATAGCTGGCTTGAAGCTGATAAGTTGCGCAAAGCGATGGGTAAGAAGATTCCTGAGGTTATGGCCGCAGAGAAAGAAAAACTGATCAAAGGATTTATCGAATATGGAAAACTCTCCAAACCACTTGCAGAAAAACTCTGGAAATTAATTGAACCGTTTGCCGCGTACGGGTTTAACAAAGCACATGCCGCAAGCTATGGTCGTGTGGCATACCAAACTGCATACATGAAAGCCAACTACCCGGTGGAGTACATGGCAGCGGTGTTAACGGCAGAAGCAGGAGACATCGATACCGTCTCTATCATGGTGAATGAATGCAAACGAATGGGCATTACCATCTTGCCACCTGATATCAATGAAAGCTTCGGTGACTTTACAGTCATCCCAGAATCCGGCGCTATCCGCTTCGGCCTCTACTCAATCAAAAACTTTGGCAGAGGTATTGCAGATCAAATCATCGCTGAGCGAAACGCAGGTGCCTTTGTCTCGCTCTCTGATTTTCTGAAACGCATAACCACACAGCACCTCAACAAGAAATCTCTTGAGGCACTCATTATGTGCGGGGCGCTCGACTCCTTTGGCGAGCGGGGCGCTATGCACGCTCACATGGAGATGTTGTTGAAGTATCACCGCGATGCAGTTGAAGATCATGGCCACGATTCCCTCTTTATGGGCATGGATGAAGTGATGGAGTTAACCCTTCCTCCTGCACCCGAGACACCAATGAAAGAGCGGCTTGCATGGGAGAAGGAGTTGCTCGGACTCTATGTCTCGGGACATCCACTTGATGCACACCGCGAACGTCTCGATGCTGCACGCAAGAAAGGAGCAGCTCATTCCATCAAAGATCTACGCGAACGAGCAATACCAGGCACCAGCGCTGTGGCTGCAGGGATGATCAGCGACATACGCACTATACTCACCAAAGGCGGTGACCAGATGGCGTTTATCAAATTGGCAGACGAAGGCGATACGATAGAGGCGGTGGTCTTCCCGAAAAGCTTTGTTGAATATCGCGAGATACTAAAACCCGACGCATGTGTTGCGCTCAAAGGAAGATTAAGCAACCGCAACGGAGAACTCTCCTTAGTGACCGAAGCTATGAAAGCGCTATAAACACACCTTCACTTGACATTTAGCTTAAATTTGCTATACTTATAAATGAAAGAACTTTGGTAGGGTCTCCATGATCAACGAGGGAGGTTTCTGTGGAGAATATCCGCGAATCACTGCCTGCTGAGTTTGGCGTACCGTCCGAGCGCGACAGCGCTCAAACAGATTTCGATTCTGCAGAGATGCGGGATCAGAAAACCACGGCAATGCTGGACGACATCGTTCAGCAGATGCGGTCGCCCGGCCGCCAAAAAAAGAGAATTTCAACTTGATACTTCGGCCCGTACTCACCAGAGAGTACGGGCCTTTCGCTTTTGCCAAAACACCTTAAAGAGGTAGTATATGAAGAATATATGGAGGAGCGCGATCATAAAAAACTAGGTCCCGAGCTGGGACTCTTTTATATCGACCAGACTATCGGCAAAGGACTGCCAATGTTCTTGCCTAAAGGAGCAATCGTTAAACGCGAGCTTGAGAACTTTGTAATTGAGGAGGAGACCAAACGTGGCTACAGCCACGTACACACACCAGACCTGGCTCGGCTAGAGCTCTATGAAAAATCAGGTCACTACCCACACTACAAGGACAGCATGTACGCACCTATCGTTATCGACGACGAGCAATTCATGCTCCGACCGATGACCTGTCCGCATCACTTCCAACTCTACCTCTCGCGTCCCCACAGCTACCGCGAACTTCCTATGCGTATCGCTGAGCTAGCGCAGCTGTACCGCTACGAACAGTCTGGTGAACTTATGGGTCTCCAGCGTGTACGCACCTTCTGCCTCGCAGACGCGCACATTATTTGTACGAGCGAAGAACAAGCAGTTGAAGAAGCCGGCAAAGCTCTTGATCTTATCGAGCACATGGCTGGCGTATTTGGACTTAAGATGGGCGAGCATTACCGCTTCCGCCTTTCGCTTGGCGATCGCAGTAACAGCGAGAAATACTACAAGAACGATGCTGCGTGGGAAAAAGCTGAGGATCTCTTGCGCAAGCACATGGTAAGCCGTGGTGTTGAATTCGAAGAAGCAAAAGATGAGGCAGCATTTTACGGCCCCAAGATCGATGTGCAGATGAAAAACGTAAACGGCAAGGAAGACACTGCCTTTACCGTCCAATACGACTTCTGCATGCCAGACCGCTTCGATTTGACCTATGTAGGTGAGGACGGCAAACCACATCGCGCATTTGTAATACACCGTTCTTCAATCGGCGCCATTGAGCGCATCATGGCTTTCTTGATTGAACACTACGCAGGCGCCTTCCCTACCTGGCTCTCTCCGGTACAAGCACGCGTCCTCCCTATCGGTGAAGGGCACGCTGCATTTGCAGAAGAGGTGCTTGCCCAACTTAAAGATGCAGGAATCCGTGCCGACATTGATGCAGGTGGCGAGAGTTTGGGTAAGAAGATCCGTGAAGCTAAAGCAGAAAAAATCCCCTACACGCTCGTTATTGGTGACGCTGAAGTATCGGCAGGCACCGCAAGTTTAGAGAGTCGCGACAAAGGTAAAGTAGGAGTACTCCCTGTTACTGAGATTGTTTCAAAATTGGTTGAGGAGATTAAGACGAGGGCATAAAGCTCCACATGAGAAAATGCAAAACCCCCCGGCGTAGTGCCGGGGGGTTTTGCTACAATGTTTTGGAGTCTAGAGCCGTGAGCCCTGCATCCGCTTTAATCGCGCTTAGCGATATTTGCCGAGCTGCGAAGCGATGAAGGGGTCAATACCATCGGTATTGGTCTTTGCTACCTCTTTGGTCTCGGAAACCGATACCTGAGCATGGCTCGAAGTATGAGCAGTTGCCGGGAAGAGGAAGGTGTTGAGACCATTCACGAGCTTGTTCTGAACCTTCTTCACTGCGATGAGGTATGCCGCTACTGCGCACCACAGTACCAGGAAGCCCCAGTAGAGAGCGGCTGCGGTAGGACCCATCTCGAGGCCAGTGTATGGCACAGCCGAGAGAGATACGTACGGAGCGGGAGTGTTGTACTGCTGGTAGAAGCAGTTACCACCAGAGACATAGTAACCATTTGGTACGTAGTCCTGGAAACCTGGAAGGTTGTAGCAGACATCGTAGTCGCGGTCGTAGTGACGATCGTCATCACGATCACGGTCACGATCACGCTCGCGGTCTTTGTATACGATGTATGGCTGTGGAGCCGGGTTCTGGATGTTTACCACCGAGTGGTCATCGCTGTGGAACACCGAGTTGTCAATCCACGTAGAGCTGTAGTCGTGGACACTGTTGTCAGTCCAAGTCGACGTGTAGTTCGACGTGTAATCGTACGAGTGGTTGCTGTTATCGTTACAGCTGTTCGTTGCCGAACAAGTCTCCGTATGAGTGTCGTTATCCTCGTACGTATCGTTGTCCTCTACGCTGTTGTCGTTGCAGCTATTTGTAGCATTGCAAGTCTCAACATTCGTATTGGAGTAGCTGTACGACGGTACCGAGTACGAAGGGGTGCTGTACGAAGAACCGTACGAGTAACCCGAGCTGTACGAAGGATACGAGTACGAGCCACCAGACGAGTAACCTGAGCTGTACGAAGGAGCAGTGTAGTAATCAGAGTACGAATCCTGGTAATAATCAGTGTACGTATCTGGGTAATAGTCAGTGTACGTGTCCGGGTAGTAATCAGTATACGTATCCGGATAGTAGTCGTAACCGCCACCCATATCCCACACACCAATATCATCGCCGAAGTCCGCTTGGACAAAGGCAGTCGGAAGAGCAAGTGCCATAAACGCAAGGAGTGCGATGGTGCTATTCCGAACGAAGTGGTTATAGCGAGTCATAATTGCTATTAATTAATTGTAAACGACGAACCTAATAATGAATACTCACGCTCCGGACTCAATAGAAATCTATTAAGACCAGAGAATGAGGGGCTACCGAAGTAACCCCAGTAGATGGCCCATGGACCATCATTGTTTGCGATGAGATGCGTGCAGCGGTCCGCAGATTTTCGTGCCGTTAATATCGGGCAACTTGGTTTCTGCATTGCACCTGTAGCATTCGCTCATGGGTGCGCCACCAGGCCGAGCAACAATTTGTTGCGGAGGACCAGAGGGACACGCCATGATTGTATTTTTAGGTGCCCGAGGCTCGACGAAACGGTTGTCCGTCTGATGACACTTCACCAGAAACTGGCGAAATTGATCAGCGGTCATTTTGTCGAAATACTGTTCGTTTTCAGCACGAGACAGTTGACCGGTCGCAATCCTCTGTTTGAGGATGGCACCGCGATATTTGCACGCCTCGACAGCTTGGTCGAGCCGGTTCTGCTCAGCCTGAGCGGTAGAACAGAATCCTGCGACCACTAACACGATTGCAAAGTACTTGATCATCAGCTTACTCCTTGTCTGTAAAGCTGTTACTCTCGAATCGCGAGAGTCATATTGGAAACCTCATCTAAGGTTTACAAAAGTCTCTAACGAAAAGAATTGTGGGGGCTTGTCCATGGACAAGCCCCGCACGATGTTACTGACTTCGGCGCATGCACCAGCCAGTACCAGTACCCGGTCCCCCACTAGGAGTCCCATCTGCATTGCAGCGGAACTGGCCTTCCTCCCGCGGTGCGTGCTCAGTGATGAGTCGCTGTGGGGCGATCGGGCCACGGTTGTTGTGGTGATAAGACTGAGCATTCGCCTGCACGCCATACTGCGTACAACCGGCGCCAGCAAGAGCAACGAAAGCGGCGCAAACCGCTAAAAGCTGCTTCTTCATTTCTCTGATCTCCTCTTGTTTTGGCAGAGTCGAAATTTGGGCTTTCAAACCCTCGACCTGCTTTACTGTTTCGCTGAGATCAGTATATACCGAAGTTAGCCTTTTGTCAAGCCCCTCTTGACGGGCCTCCAAATCTGTTAGGGTTTTACCCCATTCCGCCTTGTCCTGCAAGGCTTCTTCCTGTGAAGCCTTCAGTCGTTCACTGAGGGCATTAAGTGCCTTCTGGAGGTCGTTATTCTGCGCAACAACCGCAGCAATATCGGCCTTTAGCTCAGCCGCTATGCGACCAAGCTCAGGAGAAAATGTGCAGGCGGGTTAGCCGCCACCTCCTCCGTCGGAGCACTCTTCGGCATGTAGTAGAGAGTGAGCGCGAAGGTGCCTATAAAGAACAATACCAAGAGGGATTTTCTCCCTAACTCGATAGCGGACTTAAGTATGCCTTTGGCCTTCTCATTGTTCTCTTTGATCTTAGCCTTCTCGTCTTCCGAGCTTTTGAGCTTTTGAAGAAGCCCTTCGATCACTTCATGTGCTTCTTGAGCCATTGAGTCCACTTCGTCATCTTTCTTAGTGGCTTTCGCCATATCACCGTCTCCTTGTGTTTGATTTGAAGAACAGCACCCGTAGGTATCTACTGCCCACGATGCGCTCTTTAGATGAAGCGTTACTGAACTTCGCTTACCGAAGAGAGTTTTGCCGTGACTACATAGCGTGCAGTCTTTGCGGCAAAGGTATTGCAGGTTACCAAGGTAAGGTACATGCCGTCCGTGGGCAACTCTACGACATCTTCACTTGCATCGGCAAGTCGTACGCCCGTGACCTCATAGCGGTACTCGCGCGCGTCTGAGTAGACTGAAATCTCATCACCTGCTTTGAGTTTTTGAATATTATTAAACGCTTTGTAATTTTGGTTGCGAACCACCGGCAAATATGAGCTATGACCAAGCAAAAGCACGGTGCCATTTGTGCCAAGTCTGCCGGAACTTGGATAGCGCACCGCTCCTTTGAGTAAATCAGCATCAAGGGCAACAACGTCAGTCGAAGGAGTGTTTAAGACTGTTACATCCATGTCGATTGCCTTGGAGACAACGCGGGTAGGAAACTCGCCCCCTTCTGGGAGCGTACTGTCACTCTCCACCCGAAACGCACGGTTTTCTTCTTGCGGTACAGACTCGCCATTTCCCCCAATTGGCTCAGGCAGCGCATCAACCACGCCCAAAAAGGCGACGGTAACAAAAAAGAGGATGACAAATGTTGCGAGAAATCCGAGGAATTTCATATTTGTGATAGTATAGTATGGTATATAAAACCACGTTTTATAAGATTTGACAAGTTTATTCACTAGTGGTACCTTGCCGGATATGCATACGTTTAAAGATAACGTGCTGCGCATCGTCGCAGTGTTAGGACTTATCGTCGTTTTACTCTTAGGCGCCTGGGGTATTATCCAGCTCGCATTTTGGCTCCCCTCTTTGGTGGGCAATGTAACCGGTTCAATCGGTGGGATCTTTAAGGGTGAGCCCGCAAAAGAGGCAGTAACACTCTCTTTGCCTGCACAAACTACTTCAGGTGATGCCTTCACTCTTTCGTGGGCAAGCCGCAACGCATCCGGCAGCCGTACCTATGGTTTGGCATATCAGTGTAAAGAAGGGGTTTCCTTTGAGGTAACACTGCCGGGTAAGGCAGCGCAAAAGGTTGCTTGCGATACGCCGTTTAAACTCGATGGTGCAACCAGCTCCGTGCGCATCACCCCAACGCTCGCAGGCACCACTGCTACACCAATCGGTGTGAGCGTTGCCGCAACTGACAGCACCGGCGCAATCACGGCAACTTCGACCGGCGGCACGACGGTAGCAGCAGCAAAGACAACGACCACCACTCCAAAACCTGCAACCTCGACTGCAAAACCTGCTTCAACATATTACCCAAGTGGCCGTACCCAAAACCTCTACGGATACTCTGACCTCCAAGTTGGTATTAACTCAGCATACGTCTCTAGTGGACGTGCAGCGATCCAGTTTACCGTGCAAAACATTGGCACCAATGTTGCTCCAGCAAATTGGTTCTTCACCGCAAACTTGCCGATCGATGGTGGATACACCTATCAATCGCCAACGCAGCAGGCACTCTACCCTGGCGATCGCATTGTCTTTACAATGGGATATCAAGCAACCGGCAACTGGACGAACAGCTACTGCCCACCAAGCTACTACGGTCCGAACGCAAGCTACGTTGCACCATGCCATTCAAGCTACAACGTATACAACTACGACTACGGATCACAGAGCGTAACGATCCATGTGGATCCATACAATATCGTCCCGGAGATGAATGAGGTAAACAACACTGCCTCCCGCAGCTTCTACTAAAACAAAAACCCCCGGCTCCTGGCCGGGGTTTTTCGTTATCGAAACATATTATGCTGCCGCTAGTGTTCTCTGCAGCTTTCTATAGTGGTGAACAACATTGGTGAGCAGGAGGCTTCGCCGGAGCCAGACTCGATAGAAATGGTCGATAGTCAGGCCCAGCCACCGAGCAATTGCTTTGTACGAGATAGGCACACCGAGCACAAAGAGGTTTTGGCATGCCCAAACAACTCGTTCATACCGATACCCACGATGAGCGAGATCCACATTCCGGCGCGCATCTTTGTACCGCATAGTGTTCTCCTTTCTTCCCCGATTATACTCAACTCCGTTAGATATCCAAGTTTGCCGACTTCGCATTGCTTTGGATAAAGCTCTTGCGGCTTGAAACATCCTCACCCATCAAAATATCGAATACACGATCTGCATCCGCTGCATCGTCGATCGTAACTTGTTTAAGCACGCGGTTTTCCGGGTTCATCGTGGTCTCCCACAATTCCTCAGGGTTCATCTCTCCAAGACCTTTGTAGCGCTGGATTTGGAATTTTGATTTCTTAGGGTTAGACGCTGCTTTCTCCTCCGCTTCTTCAGTTGGTGTTTCCCCTTCTGGAGACTCCTGTGGTTCGCCTTCCTCAACCGGCTCATCGCCGACGATCTTAAACTTCTCCTCATCAGAGTATGCGTAGTGAACCTCTTTACCCTTCTTAATCTTATAGAGCGGTGGTTGTGCAATGTAGACAAAACCACCCTCGATGATGGGTCGGAAATGGCGGAAGAGTAGTGTCAAAAGCAGTGTGCGAATGTGTGCACCGTCAACATCGGCATCGGTAGCGAGGATGATTTTATGGTAGCGGAGTTTCTCGATATTAAATGTCTCACCGATTGCGGTGCCTAACGCCACGACCAAGTTTTTGATCTGCTCAGAGCCCAGCATCTTATCGAGCCGTGCACGTTCAACGTTGAGGATCTTGCCACGAAGCGGCAAGATTGCTTGTGTACGGCGATCACGACCCATTTTTGCTGAACCACCTGCAGAATCGCCCTCCACCACAAAGAGCTCAGACTCTGATGCATCTTTGCTTTGGCAATCAGCGAGTTTGCCTGGGAGCGTCATGCCCTCAAGTGCGCCTTTGCGCAATATCGAGTCTTTGGCAGCTTTAGCCGCTTTACGCGCCTTCATCGCCAAGACCGACTTGCTGATTATCGCTTTTGCATCGTCAGGGTTCTCTTCGAGAAAAACCCCGAATGCTTCGCTAAAGACGCTTTCAACAGCGCCACGTGCTTCAACAGACCCAAGTTTGCCTTTGGTCTGGCCTTCGAATTGAATCTCCCGAAGTTTTACCGATACGACTGCCGAGAGACCCTCAAGCACGTCATCCCCGGTGAAGTTTTCTTCACTCTCTTTTACAATCCCTGCCTTGCGGCCATATGAGTTAAGAGTGCGGGTAAGTGCAGTCTTAAAACCCGTGATATGGGTACCTCCCTCGGTGTTGTATATGTTGTTTGCAAACGGAAATACGCGGGAAGAGATGTCATCTACATATTGGAGTGCAATCTCGACTGATACATCATCTATCTCCTTCTCGATATAGAAGATATTCTTATGAATCGGTTTGAGGTATCGGTTGTGGAAGGAAATGAGCGAACGAAGGCCTCCTTCGAAATAGAAGGTTTGCGATGGACAATCGGTGAACAGATGCCCCACAAATAGCTCTTCGCCTGATGCAGGGATTTTTACCGAAGAGTTACGTGCATCAATAATCCGAATGCGCAGCCCTTTGACGAGATATGCTTGCTCACGCAAATGCGAGACTATTTTTTCGAAGCTCATTTCGATACCCCCTGTAAAGATGGAATCGTCTGGGGTGAAGGTAATAACGGTACCGTGGAGTTTACTTGCTCCTATCTTTTTTATCTTCCCTTTCGGTTTGCCAATTGAGTACTCCTGCACATGGGCTGCCCCATCGCGATGAACCTCCGCAACCAGCTTCGTTGAAAGCGCGTTCACCACCGAGACACCGACACCGTGTAAACCGCCGGATACTTTGTATCCTTCACCACCGAACTTACCACCCGCATGCAAAATCGTGAGAACGGTCTCAAGTGTAGAAACCTTGGTTTGCTTGTGTACTTCAACCGGAATACCACGCCCATTGTCCGCATTGCGAACCATGTTGCCCGGCAAGAGCACGACCTCAATTTCATCAGCAAAACCACCCATTGCTTCATCCCGGCTGTTATCAAATACCTCCCAGAGCAAATGATGAAGACCATCGGGACCCGTGGTACCGATGTACATACCCGGACGGCGCCGGACTGCCTCGAGACCCTCGAGGACGGTAATGGCGTCGGCACCGTAATTGGATTTTTTAGTCTTTTCCTCGGCCATTAGTTAGCTAAACCCTATGCGGGCCTACCCCTATATATTAACAAATTTTAACCCTTTTTGGAAGCCCCTCCACCCACAAATAAGCTTGCTAAATAAGGATAAAGTGGTACCGTTGTGGCAGAGCAACTGGTGGAGGAGAAGGACTCCTATGCGATACGTTTTGCTTTTGCTCTTTGCGGCACTCATGAGTGCTCCGGCACACGCCCAGGTCCGAATTAGTGATGACCCGGGCGGCAGAGTTGAAGCGTACATCGAGTTATACAAAGGTATCCGGGCAGCCGGATACTCGGTGATGATCGACGGAAAATGCCTCTCGGCCTGCACACTGGTCCTGAGCTACGTGCCGCGCAAGAAGGTGTGTGTCACGAACCGTGCAGTCTTTGGTTTCCATGCGGCATTCGATGTGGAGCTGCGCAATTACGGATTCTTCGCGACCCAGCACTACGCTGGCCCCAACCCAAAGGTCACCAACTCCATGATGAACTCTTACCCGAAAGTGGTGCAGGAGTGGATTAGGCACCAAGGTGGCCTGACACAAGATCTGAAAATGATGCCAGCAAGCGTACTGAACGGTTTCTACAAGCGCTGCTGAATCTTTTACCACTTCCGCCATGTAATCACATGGCGGTCTTCTTTTTTAATGACTTATCATATAGTATGAGAGCGACATTTTATGGAATACCGTATAGACACAAAGACCGAAGAGGAGACCAAAAAAAGTCTTGAGTCACGGCAAGACACCGACGCTTTGCGTATGAAGCGCGTATTGTCGATGCCGGATCTCTCCCGCACACCTGGACACCCGCTCTATGAGTTAGTAGAGCGTGCCCGGGCAACTCCTACCCTCTCAACACTCGACAACATCATCATTCCGGAGATCGTACCGACCACCATTGCCTTTGATCTCTTTGATTTCCCTCCTGATCACCCGGCACGCAGCCCCTCGGACACCTACTACGCAACTAAGACTGATATCTTACGCCCCCATGACACGGTCATGTGGTATTACTACCTCAATTTGCCCGAGGTTAAAGAGCGTATTGCTCGCGGCGAAGATGTCGGTTGCGTCTGCTATGGCAAGGTATACCGCAAAGACGAGATAGATAATCGTCACATGAATGTCTTCCACCAGTTTGGTGGATGGCTCTTGCAGCCTGATTCAAAAGGCATCATGCCGCTTGATGAATTGAAGCGTGTCTTAACCGAAGTCGTTGAAGGACTCTTTGGCAGTGGTATTGAATACCGCTTTTTGGATGATACTTTCCCCTACACTGATCCGTCGCTCCAAGTTGAGGTAAAGGTGGGAGATCGCTGGATTGAGATTCTTGGCAGCGGTATGCCAAAGAAATCAGTACTCAAAAAGATGGGGCTTGAGGGATACAACGGATGGGCGTTCGGCTTTGGGTTAGAGCGTCTTGCTATTATCAGCATGGAACTCCCTGACATACGCCTTTTATGGTCCACAGACCCGCGCGTAACAGCTCAGCTGAAGCTTGGGCAGAAGTACAAAGAGGTTAGCAAGTACCCAGCAGTAGTGCGCGACATTTCTTTCATTGTCGACAAACGTTTTGCCCCCAATGACTACTTTGACCTTATCCGCGAGACTGTGGGCGAAGATCTCATCGAAGAAGTCTCCCTTTTAGACAAGTTCGAAAGTGCAGAAAAGTTCGGGGCGGATAAGATAAGCTACACGTATCGCATTGTGTACCGCTCACTTGATCGAACACTCACCAGTGAGGAGGTAGACGCGCTCCATAAAGCACTTGAGCAGAAAACCGCTGCCGAATATGGTGCCCAGGTCCGATAATCGGACCACAAAGCTAGGGGGTGTCAAATATGGGCAAAAATGCTATACTGTAGCGTATGGAAATCGGGGCCCTTGGCCTGTATGTGTGTCTTTTTATTGCCCTCTACTTTGAGGTGTTTTTGCTCATTAGCTTCCTAGAAAAACGCCCTAGCAAAAAGAGCGCGCTCCGTCCTGCCTTCTACCCGACGGTAGATATCTTGGTGCCCTGCTTTAACGAGCAAGAGACGGTAGGCAAGACCATCGAATCTCTCCTTGCGATGGAGTATCCGCAGGACAAATTGACCGTGACAGTTGTTGATGATGGATCCACGGATAATACCGCTTCTATTGCCCAGACCTATGCTGCAAAATATCCAAACGTCCGTTTCTACACCAAAGAAAATGGTGGCAAATACACTGCACTTAACTTCGGTATCGAGAACGCAACTGCAGACATTGTGGGATGCCTGGACGCTGACTCGTTTGTTGCTCAAGATGCGCTGATCGAAGTGATAAAGAGTTTAAATGATAATCCGAGCATCATGGCCATTACTCCAGCAATGAAGGTACATGAGCCAAAGAATGCACTTGAACTGATGCAGGCAGTCGAATATACATTCGGTATTTTCTATAAAAAAATGTTCGACAACCTCTCGGCTATCTCAGTATTGCCTGGCCCCTTCTCTCTCTATCGCCGCGAGGTATTTAAAAAGATTGGTCTCTTTAAACACGCGCACAACACCGAAGACATGGAAATCGCATTCCGCATGCACTCTCATGGACTCAAGATTGTGAATGCACACACTGCGTATGTATACACGACCGTACCGAAAACAGTGCGTGCGTTGGTAAAGCAGCGAACACGCTGGTCACAAGGGTTCCTCCAAAACAGCAAAGACTACGCACACATGTTCTTTAATCGCAAATATGGAAACTTCGGTATGCTCGTCCTGCCCTTTGGTCTTGCTGCATTTGCCGCAGGTCTCTATACCGCAGGATACATGCTCTACACCGTAACGTCGCTCATAGTGAATCGCATCGCAGATTACTCAGCAACGGGCATTCCACTTCACATGCCATCCTTCCACTTTGATTGGTTCTACATCCAAACCAGTATGATTATCTTCGTCACCGTAACGGTGATCTCACTGACACTCTTTGCGATCTATATGGGTGCCAAAATATCTCAAACCTCTCTTAAACCCCGCTCGTTTGTTGCATACTTTGCACTCTACGGCTTTATCGCACCATTGTGGCTTGTAAAGGCGGCTTGGGGTGCACTCCTTGCGCGCGAGAGCGTTTGGCGGTAAAACACGTACGTCATGAGTTGGCAAAAATATATCCTTGCGTTTGGTATTACTGCTGCCATTTTCGGCACAGCCTTTTATATTGCCGCACGATTTGATAGCGCCCGCGTCGCGGATATTCGCGCAACGCAAGAGGCAGTCTCTATCGACATACTCTCGCTTGAAACTCAGTTTGATCTATTGGGCAACTTGCCCTGCTCCATCATTGCAGATAATCCAGTTCTCTCGGATGAGCTTGATGAGCTTGCAAGTCGCCTCAGTGTCGCAGAAGGAAACCTCGGCAGCGACAACGCAGAAGTAATTTCTCTTAAGAAACAATACTCACTTCTCCAGATCAAAGACTATCTTCTCCTCCAAGAGGTGTCACAGAAGTGCTCATCTTTTGAGCCGGTATATGTGCTCTACTTCTACAGCAACACGGGAGACTGCACCGACTGTGCTCGCCTCGGCGAAGTACTCACCTACTTGCGCCAGACGTACCCGGGACTCCGCGTATACTCGTTTGACTACAATCTAAACCTCTCGGCACTTCAGACACTGATCGCCTTGCGTAAAGTACGCGGCGACCTCCCTGCACTGATCATCAACGATCGCGCACCGGTATACGGCTTCCGCAATCTCGAGCAGATGGAAGAGCTCATCCCTGAACTTTCTACGCTCTCGACGACCACTGCAACGACCACGGAACGATAAATTGGAGCCGGAGGCCGGGCTTGAACCGGCGACCCTCGCTTTACAAAAGCGGCGCTCTACCAACTGAGCTACTCCGGCAAAAGAGTGCGGAACGGGGTTACTATACCCTATTTTTAATCCTCGTAGATAGCCCGATCTTCTATCTCCTGGAGCTTTTTCTTATGCTCCGCAACCTCGCGCAAGAAGTGAGATGACTGGGTGCGACGCACTAACGGAAGATCTGTCTTGCGACGCAAGCGAACCAAGGTTGATTCAAGAACTCGCTCGGTGAAGAAGACGGCCCACGCAACTGCAGCGTGCATGCCGCGACGCAGCGCTGCGATAGCGCGCACGATGAATGCTTTGATAAGGAGCGGAAGCGAATACTCAAAGAAGTACACAAGTCTGTGAAGAAACTCTCCCACGGTGGGACGAATACTTCCTAGAACGACTTTACCGCTGGTCAGTTCCCAATGCTTAAGCGAGATAAGGGTGATAAGTCCCACAATTGAGACGGCAAGGGTTGCCATGAAGAAGGTTGCCATACCCCCTTATTGTACCAGTTTAGACGGAGAAAACACTGAGTTCCGAGACCTCAATACGCTCGCCAAACTTCTGCGTAGCGGCAGAAATGAGGTCTTTAATCATACTCTCAGGGTTCTTGATGAACGGCTGCTCGAGAAGCTCAACGATTGATGTTGGCTTCATCGCAGTGGCGTGCATAGCAATGTCGCGAGCAAGGGCTACGAACTCTTCATTCTTGGATACGAAGTCAGTCTCGCAGGCCAACTTAACCATGGCACCCACCTGGGCAGTGCCGTGTACATAGGATGCAACAGAGCCTGCACCCAAGTCACGATCAGCCTTCTTACCCACTGCAGCAGCAGCACGCTCGCGCAGAATATCCATAGCCTTTGCCATGTCTCCTTCTGTTGCCTCAAGTGCCTTCTTGCACTCAGCAATCGAAATACCGGTCTTCTCCCGAAGTTCTTTTATTTGCTCCGTCGTAATCATTACCCTATTATAGTGCCTTATGCTGCAGGAGTCGCGTCCTGATATGCTTTCGCAATTTCATCAAGCACAAGTGTGACTGCCGCTGCAGACGCATCGTTGCCGGGGATTGGATACTGAATACTCGAGGCATCGCAATCAGAGTTAAGAAAAGCAACCACCGGGATATTGAGTTGACGTGCCTCCTCGGCTGCACCCTTCTCAGCTCGTGGGTCGACGATAACAAGTGCATCAGGGAGTTTACTCATACCACGAAGACCCCCAAACATAGCCTCAAGATCAGTGATCTCGCGATCGATAAGGAGGCGCTCACGCTTAGTGAACTTGGCAAGCTGCCCACCATCACGCATAGCGATATGCTCCTCTAAACGAGCGAGGCGCTTTTTAATCTCATTCCAGTTAGTGAGGGTACCTCCTATCCAACGACCTGAAGCATATGGCTGGCCAATGCGTTCCGCAACCCTGCGAAGAGTATCGCGAGACTCAGCTTTGCCAGAGACGAAGAGAATAACCTTTTTCTCCGCTGCGAGAGATTTGACGAACGCAAGTGCCTGATCAAGAAGAGATGCCGTCTTCTCAAGATCGAAAAGCTCCACCGAGCCCTTTGCACCAAAGAGAAACGAAGTAGTTGATGGATGGCGGTAGCGGGCCGCATAGCCAAAATGCGCGCCAACGCTGAAAAGCCGCTCAATTAAGGTGTTTTTAGTCATGCTGTAACAAAAAAGGGCACAAGCCCTTGTGCAGCTACCATATCATGGCAGCTCTAGGGTGTCCACTCCACCTGCAGCCTCAATAATCCGGGTCCTCTCTTCCCCGAGAGCAGGGCTCGGACGCGACCCCTCTATAGCAATAGGGATGAGGGTTATACGGGTACCCTCGTCGCGTAAGCGCACCATAAGGGCTAACCCGTGCCTGGTCTCCCAAGAAAAGTCCTGGTCGAAGATAAAGTTGCCCAAGGAGTACGCGATTGGCTTCCCGTTGTACACCTCAATTGGCTGCACGACATGGGGGTGAGCCCCAATAACCATATCGGCACCTGCATCGATAAACGCATGTGCTTCGGACACTTGAGAAGCGCTTGGAAGGGGCTCATATTCCGGACCCCAGTGCGGGAAGACGATAATCTTCGTGCACTCCGGGCGCAGACGAATAATCTCCGCAACGACAGAAGCGGTATTCGCATCATAGAGCTCGTGGTATCCCACAAAGCACAACACTCTCCCTTCGTGCTCAAATATAGTGGAGAGATGTTGACTGTTTAACGGATGCCCAAAATGACCAATTCCCCACTCGTCTAAATACGTCTTGGTACTTTCATACCCCGCTGCATAAAAATCGAGTGCATGGTTGTTTGCTAAGGAAACCACATCTACCTCGAGCGCTTCGAGGATTGTCTTGGCAAGCTCAGGTGTAAAGGTAAAGCGCAAAATAGTGTTGTCTTGCTGTGCAATTGAAGGATTGGTGGTAATAGTGCCTTCGAAATTAAGTACCACCACATCGGCACTATGCACTAACGGTTGCATACCGGAGACCATTGCTCCACCACCAAGCCCAGGCGTTGTGGTTGCAGCACGACGCGCAACACCCCGATCGAGCATGACATCCCCTAAGAAAAGAATATCGGTGGCATTCTGTTGAGAAATAAAAGCGTGAGGTGCCTCGGCAGTACCTTGCGCCAAACCAAATGCTGCCACCAGCGCTACAGCGGCAACACCCGCCTGTTTACTCAGTCGCTGTATACGAGAGTAGGGCATCAATAATAGGGTCAAGCGAACCTGCAAAAATTTTAGGAAGATTATGCCAGTCCTGCTTGATGCGATGGTCGGTTACGCGATCCTGCAGGATGTTATAGGTTCTAATCTTCTCAGAGCGATCCGCGGTACCAATTTGGGATGCACGATGCGCAGCATATTTTTGAGCCTCTTTCTCCTCCTCAAGCTGCTCAAGTCTGGCCATAAGGACAGCCATGGCGCGCTCGCGGTTGGCGTTTTGCGAACGCTCTGCTTGCGAGCGGGCATCAAGACCCGTTGGTTTGTGTATCACCCGCGCAGCAGTCTCAACCTTATTCACGTTTTGGCCACCGGCACCCCCTGCACGCGAAAACTCCCACTCAATATCAGCGGGATTTATAACAATGGTGTGCTTCTTACGGATCGGCAAGATTGCAACCGATGCAGTGGACGTGTGCACACGACCACTCTTTTCAGTTGCAGGAACACGCTGGATGCGATGTACCCCTGTCTCATACCGCAATTTTTCATACACTCCCTTCCCCCGAATTTCAAATACCGCCTCTTTATACCCCCCAAGATCAGTTTTTGCCTCAGAGAGCGTGCGGACACTCCACCCCTGCGCCACCACATATGCCTGGTACATGTTTGCCAACTCTTCAGCAAAGAGGGCAGCTTCTTGCCCACCCACACCGGCACGGACTTCTAAAATAGCTTCGTTCGGGAGTTCATCGCTCCCCTCTTCTGCTTTGAGAATCTCATCCATCTGCGTGATGAGTGCTGCACGATCAGACTCGTTGGTAAGGTACTGCAACGTCTCCACCATATAGGCAGTTTTTGGGTTTTCTTTGTATTTTTGCAAATCGTCCATGGGTAGCTTCGTAGAAGCCAAGCCCTTTCGACTTACTTCTTCTACGCTCTCAGTGTAGCGTAGTTATTTCTTCTTTGCTGCAGCGCGACGAGCCTTAAACTTCTCGACACGACCAGCGGCATCGAGGATCTTCTCATTCCCCGTATAGAACGGATGGCAGCTCGAGCAGATCTCAACCTCCAGTTTTTCTTTGGTCGAACCCACCGGAAAAGACGCCCCGCATACGCACGCAACGGTGGCTTTGGCAAAATATGTCGGATGGGTCTCCTTTTTCATGTGTGAGCAGTGTAACACACGATTACAAGTCGTTCAAGAAGTCGATATTTGCCTGGTATTCGGCGGCAAAACCTAAGACCGAATTGGCATACCCAAGCCCCAAGGTAGCCCAATTGCCTCCCGCATAGTATCGGCCTGCAGCCTCGCGCTCGGCGCTTGGCGTACCCCTGCCCGCACCGAGATCTGCTAAGAAAAGAGCGGTTGCATGAATGGCGTGTTTCGGGCTCCACGGATCAGGAGTCGATACACCGACGAGGGAGCTGATGCGGCTCTCAAGCCCAACCCAGGTGGTGGGGATAAATTGGGACGGTCCCATAGCGCCGCCATACCCCACTCCTGCAATAGGACAGGACACCGGGGTCGAGTACGGATCGCGACCAAGTTTTTGCATTAAGTTGAGGAAGACTGCAGCGTCGTTACGTACCTCATCCGCACGCATTACCCGAGCAAATGGTGTACCGGTATTTTTACCCTTGCCAGCCCCGGTTGTAGCATCGGTTAAGAGACACTGCCCTACGTTTTTACCCAAGTTAGACTCTTGGCGCAGAATGCCGAGAATAAAGGCAGCACGTACTCCTGTTTTGCCGGAAGCCTCTTGTGCGTACGCAAGTGCGGTCTCAAAGGAAATACCTTGCGTGTCACGCAACTCGAAGAGTGCGCTACGGATTTCCTCAGCTCTACGCTGCCTATCCGCCAGCACCTGGCTGTATGATCTCTCTTCGCTTGCGGTGACGGCGAGCAATTCCTTCTTTTGTGCCTGGTCCGTTGCTATCTCCTTCTTTTTTACCTCCACCTCATAGCGCGCATCAAACTCTTTATCCTGGCGCTCGGCTAATGCCGCCTTCTCTTCCTCAGTCTGCTGTTTAACGCCACGGAGCTCATCAAAAAGGGATTGCAACTCGCGGTCGATAATGTCGATAGAGTCGACGGTGGCATAGAAATCAGAAAGGTCTTGTGCTGAGAGTGCTAATACCGCAAGCGACTGTTGATCACTCTGGTATTTTTCACGCAGAAGTTTTGCCAAAGACTCTTTCCCCCGATCAAGGCGCTCTTCTAATGTAGAGATGCGTGCTGATTTTTGGCGAATCTCAGAAGAGAGCCGCGAAATAGTATTATTACGTTGATTAATCTCAGCCTGCGCCTTCTTAATCTGTGCATCAAGGGCAGACACATCTCCTTGAATGGTGTTCTTCTTTGCTCGCGTCTCGTCGAGCACTTTCTGCCACTTTACTATTTCCTCTTGCAGTTGGTCGTATTCAGCTTGGAGTTTTGCGCGTTCCTCCGGAGAGAGGGTCTGCGCCATAGCGGCACCTGAGAGTGCCAGGAAGAGGAACAGAGCCCCTATGGAGAGCTTAAAACTCATGCGTTCTTTATATCTTAACAGACGCAAGAGACTCTCAAAAATTACTTATGAAGACCTAAAACGACCCCTTTCAGGGTCGCTTTTGTTACTCTTTTGTTTCGCCTTCAGCAGGAGCTTCTTCCTCCTTCTTGCCGCGCTCTTCGGAGATAGCGATTGCCGAGAGATCAATTGGTGCTGCAGGCTCCGCAGGCTCTTCCGTTGCAGTCGATACCATTGCAACAACCTCCTCAGGATCAGCAGATATCTCAGCAGATGCCGGAAGTTTAAGGTCAGAGACCTTAATCTGATCTTCAAGGGTCTTCAATGCAGAAATGTCTACATGAATAGCATGTGGGAGATCTTTCGGTTGTACCGTGATTTCAAGCTCGTGCATGACTTTGGTCAAAATACCACCAAGATCCTTCACTGCAGGAGCGACACCATCGAACTCGAGTGGTACGGAGACCGTCACCGTTTGACCCTTCTGAATTGCATAAAAATCTGCATGCAACGGCTCACCCGTTACTGCATCGTGCTGTACATCGTGGATAAGGGCGTCTTTATCCTCACCAAGGCCCTTAATGGTGATAACGCTCGACTCGCCTGCAGCCTTATAGACTTTCTGGAAGGTCTTGCGGTCGATCGTAACCGGAGTGGACTCTGCGGCACAACCATAGATAACCGCAGGCAAGAAGCCCTCGCGGCGTAGGGTATTAGGATTTTGCGTAGTTTCGCGCTTATTGACGGTCAACTCCATAACGGAGGTACTGTAACAGAAAAACCTATACGCGGCAAGCTAGAGGACCTGACCGCTAGGACTCTATAAAGGTAGGGATGATATTGACGACCGCTTCATCCGTTACTACCCCACCAGCATCATTAAGGCAGCTGAGGCGGAAGATTGTCTGCCCCGCAACAGTGTACTCACTAGAACCGCTGTTGACTCCACTTGAGATTGTCGTACCAGCCGAAGTGCGTACGGTGCAGGATCCAGCCTGAACTCCAGTTGCATTCCATATAATCTCTACCCCACTCCCCGCACGAACCCGAGCTGCATCTGCTCCGTTTACTTGAAGCTCAAGCGCTGGTTGCATAACACATTGACCACTTCCGGCATCACGAGTGTAGCCGGACCCACAGGTACATGCCGGATAGTTAACCTCATGCGCACCCGGGCAAGCTACAGCAACACAACTTCCATACTGCATGATGTATCCAACTTCACAGGTGCAGTTAGGTGGCGTACCGAGCTGATGTGCCCCTGAGCATGTAGCGTTTGGCTCACACGTGCTGCCTTGTATGGTGTAGCCCGACTGGCACGTGTATTGGCATTTTGGCGCACTCCCCCTAGGTATGCTGCAGGAAGAAGTGAGTGTTCGTGCGGTATTGGAAGTCAAACCAGTATCATCTGCAGTACAAAGTGTGGCGTTTGAAGGAACAGCGCCTGTGCAGGTAAAGACGCTAGCAGGTATTACGTTTACGACCAACGCTTTGCCGTAATTGTTCCATGATGGATATGCCGAAGTCCTCGCCGCTGGATAAAATACGTAACTACCGACTGCTGTTGGCGTAAAGACATATGTCTTAGGCGATGTTGCAGTGCTGTTTGGCACGCCAGGAAGTGGATTACTTGCGTTGTCATTAAGAGCTGTAGCTACCAAAGAGTCACCGGAAGCAGCCACAAAAGTTCCAACAACAGTAACCGGCGTCCCTGGAGTGACAGTTACTGTATTTTGCTGCCCGTTGCCTGTAATGTTCAACGTTGGCGTTCCCGTTACAGGAGCCATGCATCTATTAGTGGCGCTGATATAGTCTCCAGGGCATGTGCATGAATTAGGTGGGTTCGAACCAGAAGGATACGAAGTCTGTGTGCCTGCAAGTGATGGACAGAGATCAGCGGCAACAGGAGCTGTGCATCTGTTGGTACCACTATTGTAGGTATATGTCGCGGGGCACGTACAAGAGTTTGCAGGACTTGAACCTGATGGATATGAGGTTTGTGTGCCCCCGAGGGACGGGCAAAGGTCAGTGGCGGCTGCACAGCTATTCGTTGAGCTGTTGTAGGTCGAAGTTGAGGGGCACGTACAAGAGTTTGTAGGACTCGAACCAGAAGGATACGAAGTCTGTGTACCTGCAAGTGATGGGCAGAGGTCCAGAGCAACACAAGCGTTAGAACCGCTGTCGTACGTATACCCACTGGGGCAGGTGCAGGAGTTTGCAGGACTTGAACCTGATGGATATGAGGTCTGTGTACCTGCAAGCGATGGACAGAGGTCGGCCGGTGGCAAGACATCAACTGTTACACTCTGGATTGTAGCCCATACATCATTTCCGTCTTTGTCAGAATATGGAACATACTCAAGATCGTACGTATAAGAACCTGGGCTACTAAACGGCACAGCAGTTACCGTACTATTTTGGCACTCCGCCTCTGTCTTACTTATAGAAACACCAGGACCCGTCAGTCGACATTTGTAATCGTTCCCTACCTTCCACGTAATGTTACTCGTGACTGGAGCGCCGCTGTAGGTAAGCTCTGTTGGGTCCGCCTGGAACGTAATGTCTGGCGCATTTTTAAGGGTTATTTTGGTCGAATCGGAAGAGGAGTACGTAGCGTAGTAGTTGGTGCAGGTAATCTTTACTTGTGTAGTGCCATTAATTGGACCGAAATCTTTAATTCTAGCCTCTCCTTTAGCACCACTCTTCGCGGTCCTCCCGACGCCTGTCGTGAGATTTTTATACACACAAAGCGCGTTAACCCCCGTATAAGACGTATAACCATGGGTCTTTACATACAATTCTCCACTCCCACCATATGGCGGGAGTGCCCAAGAAACTATGGTTACCTTCAGGTCGTTCGTGTAGATAATGCCATCTCCACAACCCACACCAGGAATGTCGCAGATCGACAGTGCTGTCTGACTACCGGGAGAGACGTTCGCAAACTGCGCCAATGAATCATTCCCGATAAATGCGGCACCGATTAAAAGAAGATACACCGCAGCAACGCTTGCGCCGATAAAACGACCCTTATGTTTTGGAAAAAACTCCATTGTTACTCGTCTTGAGGTACTACCGTAATGTATTCCGTCTGCAGAGAGCCGTCTTGCTGCTCAAATGCAGAGATCAAAACTTCCGTCCCTGGGATAAGAACGGAGAGGTCTGCCGCGAGGACACTTACAACCACTGAAGTATCTTCGTTAAGCATGACTGTGCGCTGCTCGCCGGTATTGAGGCGGACCGTAAGATTTCCAGCTTCTTGAGATTCAACCGTACCAAGAATCTGGACAACTCCCTCAGGTAAACCTTCTACCGCATTTGGTGCTATATAAGGCCCGAGAACAGCGGGGTTAATGCTGTACCCAAGATAAAAAGAACCTGCCGAAGCGACGATGGCTACAATGAGCCCAATAAGTATCCCGTTAAATGTATTCATAAAAAGCAGCTCAGTTTATAATTTTTAAAAATTCAGATATGCGTAGAGCGTCTCCGTAACTCGCTTAAGTATATAGCTAGAGACCTGCACATAACCGCACCCTGTGGATAAGGTACTCGCGCATAGCATCGACTGCCGGGGTCAAAAACTTATACGGCGTTGTTTCCTCTCCTTTTAGTGAATCACGGAGTGAATCTCGATAGAGCACCCGGAGCTCGGTATTGATATGAACAATTGAGACACCTACCGCAATACAAGCCTTAATGTCCTCTTCGCTGTTTCCGGAAGCACCATGCAATACGAGTGGAACCCCCGCCGCTTTTGCAATCTCTTTCATCCGATCCGGGTGCAATCGTGGCTCTTTTGCATTCTTCAACATGCCGTGTACATTCCCCACCGCTGGCGCAAGCGCATCGATACCTGTTTCTTTAACCAAACGTGCCGCATCCTCGGGCGTAGTGAGGTTTGCTTCACTCACCCCCTCCGGGAGTGAATCGTGTAAAGACGAAGATTTACCAATATACCCCAACTCTCCTTCAATAATGGTGTCGTGGTATCCGCGGAAGCGCTTTTTGCTGTGCGCGTATGCAACGACTTGCATAAGCAACTTTTCATTGTCGGCAAAACTAAGTTCTGCCCCATCAACCACAATCGCATCTACTCCTGCATTAATAGCCGCTTTCGCTTTTTCAAGTGAATACGTGTGATCAGCACTTAAGTACATCTGCACCCCTTCACGCTGGTACGCATCAATCAATGCGCGCGCATGCACCAGAGGAAAATGCTCACGTTCACCTTCCGAGAGCGCTGCGAGTACCGGTAATCCTGTTTCTTTACTCGCCTCAGCAATTGCTTTGAGTTGATTAGAATCGGAGAAGTTAAAATGCGCCAACGCCTTGGTGGCATTTCTGTACTCCTTGAGCACCTCGCGGAGAGGCTTCATGTACTTACTATATAATAGAAAACAACATGAACTTCTTTGCAGTTGGTGACATAGTGACTGACGCCTTTATCAGACTTAAAGATGCGAGGGTGCATTGCCGACTTGATAACGAAGATTGCGAGATCTCTATGAAGTGGGGAGATAAGATCCCGTATGAGCTCCACGAGATCGTGCCTGCAGTGGGAAACGCTGCAAATGCCGCAGTTTCTGCAGCACGTCTTGGGGTGTCTTCAGGGTTGCGTGCATATGTCGGCAAAGATGCATACGGTGCACAATGTATTGAAGTGTTGCGCCGTGAAGGCGTCGATGTTGCGTATATGGAAACGCAGCCAGGCAAATTTACCAACTACCACTACGTACTGTGGTATGAATCGCAACGCACTATATTGGTTAAGCACGAAACGTTCGATTATGCCGTGCCCTCTTTGCGCGAGAAACCACAATGGCTCTATCTCTCCTCGCTCGGAGACTCCTCGCTTCCCTATCACCGCGCTTTGATGCAGATGCTTGAGAAGTATCCAGACACGAAACTCGCCTTCCAGCCGGGGACATACCAGATGAAGATGGGTAAAGAAGCACTTGCAGAGGTGTATAAAAGAAGCGATCTATTTTTCTGCAACAAAGAGGAGGCTGAACGTATTTTAGGATTACCCGCAGGACAAGAATTTAAACAGCTCCTTGACGCTATGCACGCACTCGGTCCCAAGACCGTCGTCATTACCGACGGCACCAACGGATGCTACGCACGAGACGAACAAGGAGCAATGTTTCATCTTCCCCGCTATCCCGATCCAAAGCAGCCGTATGAGGTAACGGGCGCAGGAGACGCACTCGCCTCAACCACCACGGTTGCATTAAGCCTCGGGAAGACACTTGAAGAAGCGTTGCGTTGGGGCTCAGTTAACGCATCATCGGTCTTGCAGGGTATTGGTGCACAAAAAGGACTCCTTACGCGCGAGCAATTGGAAAAGAATTTAGCAAATCCCCCAGCACCGTGGAGCGTCGAGTCGCTCTAACCTTTATCTGTCAGTGTAAAAAATATGGGCACCGGAGGATCCCACCTCACGGAGATTTGCTCTGAACCACACAATACTTCGTGAGCTTGAATATTTAGGATTGAGATAATAGAGCGCATCCCGCATTGCGCCAACAGGCTCCACCCTGCCAGTCAACACATCACTCGCAATTGCCATTGACCGTTTCCAGGATTCCATATCCTCCGGCATACCAAAGTTACGGGACACTCCCGAATACTGACGTACACCATCTTGCACGTAATACACCACACCGCACACCGTGTTGCCACCAAAATACGGACGGTTTGCTTCGACACGATTCATCACCGAGTGCGCCACATCATACTGCGCTTGTTCATCCATGCCCCGTGCTTCGACATACAAAAGATGCGTTAAACACTGCAGACTCTGTGAGTACTCACCGTATTTATATACAACGCCACTAAAGAGAATGAGTGCGCATATCGCCATGACGCCTCCCTCGATGCCGAGCTTTGCAAATCTCCTTTTTATAAACCGATGCGTCGTATGCAGCATAGTGTTTACTTCACTTTGCGACTCTCTGCTTTTTTAATTGCCTCCACAATGTGCTTCGGCGCCATGCCGTAGTGCTCATACAATTCAGACGGCTCGCCGGACTGCCCAAACTGGTCTTTCACACCGATAAACTCAATTGGTACGGGATGCTCTTGTGCCAAAAGTTCAGCAACTGCACTTCCTAACCCTCCAGCCACCTGATGTTCTTCCACCGTAACGACGGCCCCGGCTTGTTTTGCAAAATCGATAACTGCCCTATCAAGCGGTTTGATTGTGTGCACATTCACCACCATCGTTGCTACCGCATGTTCCAACTCTTTCGCAGCAAGGAGTGCATGGTAGAGCAGAGGCCCAGTCGCAAACACCACCACTTCAGGCGCATGGTCGCTCTCCCACGCCACGTTTGCGGCACCGAGTGTAAAGGGAGTTTCCGTTGCAGTCATGACCGGAGACTTTTCTCGTGTCAGACGGATATACACGGGTCCTGGATGCGTTGCTGCAGCAAGTGTCGCTTTACGCGCCTCTTCGCTATCACATGGAGAAAGCACCAACATATTAGGCTGCACACGCATCAGCGCCATATCTTCAAGCGCTTGGTGTGTTGCGCCGTCAGGTCCTACTGAAATACCAGCGTGCGCACCAACAATTTTAACCGGCACATAATTGAGTGAAATAGTGGTACGGATCTGCTCATTATTTCTCCCGGGTGAAAATGCAGCATATGAAGTAATAAAAGGGACTTTTCCGTAATTTGCGAGACCACTTGCTACGGTCGCCATATTTTGCTCGGCAACACCCGCTTCGACATACCGCTCAGGATACTTTTCTTTAAACGCTAATACGCGCGTACTCTCAGCCAAGTCGGCACAGACCACCACTACATCTTTATTAGACTCACCCAGCTCTAAGAGTGCCTTGCCAAACCCATCACGTGTTGCGGACATATCGGGCTTCTCAAATACATCTTGTGAAAAAGTAGCGTGGAGCATATATACAAGATTAACAGCCGTTTTGATAGATACCTTTCCCTATATACAACGCATTAGTGCCACTGGTGCACACTCCGGAACTATTCCATGCAGTGCACTGAGATGCGGGTATCGTCTCAGGCGGGAAATTGTTGAGGTTTTCAGGGGTGCGCCATACCAAGACGCAATAATCGAATCGTCCTCCTTGGTTGATATACAAATAACCCGCATCACCAGTTGCACCTCCCGGGTCTTTTAAGGGATCGGTGTATGGGCTCATCTTTTGTGAAAGCGTAACTCCTGCTCCACCTGGCGTATCACATACCAAATTGGGCGAATAGGTAGGACTGTCAAAACTGGCCCAGCTGTTAGAGCCAGAGCAGTTGGTATATGGATAGTGTTCGTTCGCCTCATAGTAGAGATTGAGTGCAAATTCAAATGACTTCAAGTCAGCAAGTCGCCGAGCATCTCGCCCTTTAGCACGCGCACCATTGAGACTAACCATCACAATAGAGGCAAGTATGCCGATGATGGCAATAACAACCAGGAGTTCGATAAGGGTAAAACCTCGCGATTTGCGCATAAAAAAGCTATTCATGTTCGCTTTGAATTTTGCCTTTCAAAGTCCGGAGTTCTTTTAAGAACACTTCTGCCTGTTTGTCTGCCGGAACTTTGTCAGTTGGACCTTTGCCCGGCGGCACGCCATGCCAGCGATAGTCAAACTCTATTTCACGTACTCCTCTGCCAGGGATGGTGTGTGCAATGATTACGGTTGGACGCTCATAAATTGCCGCTGCTTCATCACACGCATCAACAATGGCACGCATGTTATGTCCATCAATCTCAAGTACATGCCAGTTAAACGCTTCGTATTTTGCACGCATGTTCTCAAGTGGCATAACATTCTCCGTCATTCCGTTTATCTGAATATTGTTGCGATCAATAATAGCGGTGAGGTTGCTCAGTCGATTATTCCCCGCAAACATCGCAGACTCCCAGATGTTGCCGGTATCTTGTTCCCCGTCGCTCATTAAACAAAAGGTGCGGAATTTCTTTCCGTCCATCCGAGCCGCATATGCATATCCGGCAGCCTGACCGAGTCCCGAACCGAGAGGACCTGAAGTAGTCTCTACCCCAGGGAGCTTTTGACGCTCCGGGTGACCTTGCAGACGCGACCCAAACTTACGAAGCGTTAAACACTCTTCAACGGGGAAATAGCCTGCATGTGCCATCGCAGCATAGCGTACCGGCGTGATGTGGCCATTGGAGAGGATAAGACGATCGCGCAAATCCCATTCAGGATGTGCGGGATCGTGCGAGAGGATGTGAAAATAGAGCGCCGCAAAGATATCCGCCATGCCGAGAGGTCCCGCGGTGTGCCCGGAGCCTGCAGCGGTGAGCATCTCAATAATAGTGGCGCGGATGTCGCGCGCGCGCAGTTCAAGGCTATTAACCTGCGTATCGCTCAGAGCCATTTGCTCTATTATACTCCGGCATTTGCACGAGCGAGCGCTTCATGGAGTGCTGCTTTTGGATTATCAGCATTCAATATTGCAGAGCCAATAACTAAGCGTTCAGCACCCGCTGCAACCAACTCTTTTTCATTTCCAGCCGCATGACCATCAACCTGTATAAGTACCTGAGGATGAAGCGCGCGGAGACGTGAGACCAACTCAATAGCTTTGGGATTAAAGGGCCTGCCTTGTGCGCCAACCTCATCAATACCCATGACTTGTATGAAATCATAGAGTCCTGCGTACTCATCAAGCACCTCAGGCTCTGCGGTGGGTAAGAGCGCTATACCGACAAGAGTCGGGTAATTTCCGTCGCGCATACTCTGTAGTTGTGTGAGCGCTTCTTTGGCGTGCTGGTTTGCTGCATGGATAACAATACGGGAAGGACCAAGTGCTAATATGCTATCCAATTCGGTGTGCGGCTCAGGAAGCATGACATCAATTTCGAACTCAAATTCCTGCCAGTGTGGCATCTCTTGATCCTTGAGCACATTCCTTCCTACCAAATCTATTTGTATTTCATTTGAGACACTACTTAAACGCTCGAGTCCCGAAACGAGTTCGTCAAACGTCTTCGGTAAAATGGCGGGAATTATTTTTATCATCCCAGTTCTTTAATACGGCGCGCATGGCGCTCTTCGTGACTAAACGGAGTTGAAAGCCACAGCTCCACTGCCTGTATCGCTTCTTTTGGAGAAAGAAATCGCGCGCCAAGCGAGAGTACATTAGCGCTATTGTGCTGGCGTGAGAGTTTAAGGATCTCATGGGAGCCACCATAGAAGACAGCAGCGCGTACTCCTTTCACACGATTACATTCCATCGCCTCGCCTTGTCCTGAACCTCCAATCGCAATACCCATGGCGCCTTTTGTCTTTGCAACTTTTTTAGCCAACGGCGCAATGGTATGTGGATAGTCGTCCTCCGGATTAAATTCAGCAGGACCAAGATCTTCCACCTCGCGGCCTTTCATCCGCAAGTAATGCCCAAGAGTTTCTTTGAGTTCAAACCCTGCATGATCAGATGCAATGAAGATTTTCACTCTTCTATTATATATGCGCACCGAGCAATTGTACGTGTCGAAGAAGTGTATGCGCATACCCCATTTCGTTGTCGTACCACGCCATTACCTTAACGAGGGTACCTCCAACCACCCGTGTCATCTCAAGATCCGCAATTGATGCATGTTCAGTGCCGATAATGTCACCAGAAACAAGCGGCTCGTCACTTGCAGCAAAAATCCCCTGCCAGCGCGGTTCGAGCGCTGCTTTGCGCAGTATGTCGTTTACTTCCTCAGCAGTCGTTGCACGTTTCGCGACGAACGTAATATCAACGAGCGAACCAGAAACTGTAGGTACCCGTACCGAGACACCATCAAAAAGTCCTGAAAGATTTGGATATGCTTTTGTCACCGCAACTGCAGCGCCTGTGGATGAGGGCACAATGTTTTGCGCTGCAGCACGACCACGTCGTTTATCTGACCCTTTAACCGGCGCATCCACTAACGACTGTGTTGCGGTGTATGCGTGCACGGTGTTAAGTAACGCCTTCTCAATCCCAATCGATTCATCAAGAATCGCAATCAGAGGAGATGCTGAGTTGGTGGTGCACGACGCATTGGAAGTAACGGTAACATTTTGGAGCTTATCCTCATTCACTCCGACCAGCACCGTTGCGGCGTTTTGTAACTCGTCTTTAACTGGAGCGGTAATAACCACACGCTTCGCGCCAGCTGTTATATGTGCCTGCGATTTTTCAAAACTATCAAACACGCCTGTTGATTCAATCACTACATCAACACCAAGCTGACCCCACGGCAATTGTGCAGGATCTTTGACGCTTAAAAACTTAACTGGCTTTGCGCCAATCACCAGATCGCCACCCTCTACTTTAATTTGTGCGGGAAAGCGCCGGTACACCGAATCGTACTGAAGAAGATACGCAAGATTATCAATCTCACCCAGGTCATTGATCGCAACAAGTTCGATCTTCGGATCATGCACCGCTGCGCGCACGAACGCGCGACCGATACGTCCAAAGCCGTTAATTGCAACCTTAACACTCATACGCTTATTCTAGCGCATGATTTTTACCTAGATCTCATTGAAGCGAGGCACCACGCGCACCGTTCGTGCAGTTGTAGTTTCTATACCATTTGGCGCTGTGCAGGTGAGGGTAAAGATCGTAGTCTGTATAATGTTATTTGACGTTGCAGTGCCCACCCACGTACTCCCGGTCTGTGGCCAGCTTCGCGTGGTGAATGCTGAAGAAGGAATTGATCGTATCGTACAAGTATTACCCGGAGAACCAGTGACGAGTCCGTCTACATTCCAGGACACAGTTACAGGAAGACCCTGTCTAATCCAATTAACTGAAGTAAGACCTGAAAGTAGTGCCAACGAGCAGGTAGGAGGAGTCCCGGTGTCTGCACAGGTGGAGAATGTTGGGAGCGAAGCTGCTGTTTCGTTGTCGATAAGGTTCATGGTCGCAGTATACGGACTCCCACGGTCATAACTGGAAGAAGAATCCAATGACAATCCTATTGTCTCAGTACCCTCGTACTCAGTGTCGTTAATGGCACTCACCAGTATCGTTACGCTCGTCTCGTACGCCGGAAGAGTAACTGAGCCCGAAAGCGAAGTGTAATCGACACCTTCGGTGGCAGTGCCGCCTGTAACAGTGTAGTTAACGGCAATATTGCTGCTTGAAGTCTGGTTTGCAGTAACAGTAAAAATACCCGTTGACCCACCCTCGGCAGCACTCTGCGTCGAAGCAAGAGTCAAGGTAGGTATTGATGGCGCCGCGTTAGAGAGTGTTACACCACACGCAGAGGACCCAGTCGTAAAGGAAGTGATTCCATTTTGTGTAGAGCCAGTGAAAGAACTTACTGTACCAGCGCTTGTGCGCATAATAGTAGCAGTCTGTCCGACAGAGATAATACCAGCATGTACTGCCGCTTTGGCAGTGGTAGAGATAAAATGGTACGGACCACTACCATACACAGTCCCTGCAGTAGTACCCGTCACAACAACAGGACCGTAATAACTTGGATACATGGTCGTACACGAGTCGCTCGCGACAACACAAGCGTTGGAGCCACTGTTGTACGTATACCCACTTGGGCAGGTGCAGGAGTTTACTGGACTTGAACCTGATGGATATGAGGTCTGTGTTCCTGCAAGTGATGGGCAGAGGTCCGGAGCAACACAAGCGTTAGAACCGCTGTCGTACGTATACCCACTGGGGCAGGTGCAGGAGTTTGCTGGACTTGAACCTGACGGATATGACGTTTGTGTTCCCGCAAGTGATGGACAGAGATCAGTCGCCGGCGCAACACACGTGTTGGAGACACTGTTATACGTGTAGCCACTAGGACAGGTGCATGAGTTAGCCGGGCTCGAACCTGATGGGTATGAGGTTTGTGTGCCGCTGAGAGATGGGCAAAGGTCGGTTGCGGTATAGCTTGCCGTTACCGTTTTATTCCCGCCCGTCATTGTAATGTTGCATGTGACCCCACTTGCCGAAGTACAGCCGCTCCAGGAGGAGAAGGTGGCGGTACCCGAAGTCGAAGGTGCTGTGAGGACAATGACACTTCCGCCAGGAATACCTGAGCGGACGTAGTTAGTAGTACCGCCAGTAAGTGTCGGAGAACCGCTTATGGATATCCCTGACGCGCCGGAGGTGTTGACGGTGAGTGTGTAACCTCCAGTGCCGAAGTTTGCCGTCACCGTCTTACTGGAGTTCACGATGACAGTACATGTGGTGCCACTGCCTGAATTACAGTTGTTCCAACCAGAGAAGTAGGCAGTGTCTGTAGTAGCAGGAGCGATAAGCTGAACCGACGTCCCGTTTGCGATACCCACCTTAGTGTAGTTAGTGGTACCGGTGTAGCCTGAAGTACCGCCAATAGCAACGCCTGAGGAGCCGTTTGAGTCGACTGTGAGGGTGAACCCTGAAGGAGCGGCGGCCACTTGTACCGTAAGTGCACTGCCATGATTATTCCACGTTGGATGCAAGGTCGTTCTAACTGCTGGGTAGAAAACATACGTGCCCGCCGTCGTTGGAGTAAAAGTGTAGGTCTTTGGTGAAGTATTAGTTGTGTTGGACACACCAGGAAGCGCGTTGTTTGAAGAGTCGTTGAGTGCAGTGGCCGTTAAGGAATCTCCTGAAGCAGCGGAAAAGGTGCCTGTAATGAGCACCGACTGCCCCACTGTCATGTTTACCGTACCGCTTACCGGTGAAGAAGCACCGACTTGGCCCGTAATACTAAGAGTAGGAGCAGGGGGCATTATTCTAGCTGAAACACTGGCACTCCACGAGTTGGTTTTTCTTTGACACGTCAACGTATAGTTAAATGTTTGGCCCACACTCCCACTAAAAGGGACTTGCACGCTTCCGATCCTGTTGGTTCCGCTGTACAAGGTGCCACTAGGGCCCGTTACGACAGCGCTGTCGAAGTACCAGACACCATCGGCGACATAGTTACTGCAATTATATGCGTCAAGCTGATGCCTGATAACCTTGTCCTGACAAGACCAATTGAGTGTTAAAGTACTGCCGGATGGCGATTGAAACACACCCGTTGACGGCAAGTATTGTACAGTATTGTTGAATCTTACGCGCGCGGCATGTCCGTTAGTGCCGGAGCTATCGCTTATACTAATGAGTCCTATGTAGGGATTGCTGCAGCTTCCTGTATTTCCACAGGTATTAAGTCCGCAGTTATTGGGTACCGGGTGACCAGGTAAGATAACATTCACCAGCCTCAGATTTGGGTCGCCTCCATTGTAGATCGGAAAATGGTCAGCATAAAAAGGTATACCCGCAGCCTGAGAGGTTGGGTTTCTTTCAAGTGTACCTGCTAGATTTTTAACGAATTTCGGAGCGAAGGGAACATTACCCGACATTACGAGCGCCACCATAACCAGGAGCATTACTCCACCCGTTAGAAGCGCCGCGTAGCGCAAAACATGGGGCGGATGATTTGGCATAAGCCGCATAGTGTAACTATACCGCTATTGTGCCGGCTCTTCGGCAGGCGGTGTGGACGACTCTTCGACAGGCGGTTCTTCCGCAGGTGGCTCCTCTGCGGGAGGTTCTTCAGCAGGAGGAGTTTCAGCGGGCGGTTCCTCTGCCGGTGGCTCTTCGGCTGGAGGTTCTTCAGCAGGTGGTTCTTCCTGTCGTAGGTCGCGGTTTCCTCCAAATGTCTTTGCGGTGCCTGGATCAGGAGCATCGCCGAAGAGCACAATGCGACGCACAAATACTTTTATGCCGTTCTGATCAACCGCACGATACTCAATTTCAAATACCGCATCGTCATTTGAGGTCACCGTTATCGGAGCGACTTTCTCCTCACCGTTTACAAACGCCTTGTAGGTTATTGATGGATCAGTTGGATCACTTAAAAGTGCGCCGAGGTCGCGGTATTCGCTGCCGAGCGCCACGCGCACCGGATTTTCGCCAAGCACCTGGAGACTTAACACCGTGCTCTCTTTCGGTTTCTTCTCCTCAGGAGGAACAGGTTGTGTAGGATCTGTTACCGCATTCGCTACCGCAGCAGTCTGTTCCTCTTCTTCAGGTTTCGGTGGCTCAATTACTGGTTTATACCCCGGGAATTCTTTTTGCGTCGGATCGAAGAAACGGCCGATGAGTCCTGAGTACTCAGTTGCAACTACTTTGCGGGACTCGCCGTTTGCACGCTCATACTTTTGTACGTCGGCAAGATACTTCATCTCGCTTGCGATAAGCTCGCCCAATTGCTTACTTACCTCAAGCCCAAGATCTCTACCTTCTAATTCTTTTTTTGTAAATTTAAGCGTTCCTCCTTTTGTAACTTCTTGCCAAACCTCTTGTTGCAAATCAATCGTCTGATACGTGTACGTTACGTAATACAATTCTTCGTCCTCGGTTATGCCCGTTACCATGAGCTGATACTCAAAATTTTCTATATCAGCATTGACGATATAACTGTTGTCGATACTGACCACCGATTCTTGCGTGTTATACACCGCCTGCTGAACCTCAGGGGTAGAAGCCAGCGCAGCACTTCCCATACCAAACAACAAGAAAAGACCGATCGGTACGGCGTTGTTGTATTTGAGGAAGTTGAAGAACCTCATGTTTGTAGTATAGCCCACGCCAAGGCAAAAAATGTCCCTTTGTACCCATACAAAGCCCTCTATAGTATGATAGCCCCATGAAAATCGGCGTCTTGGGATGTTTTTATGGTGCACCAGACTTGTTAGAGAGAACTATCACCCCATGGCTTGAGGTTAAAGCGCAGGGATACGATATTGTTCTTGCCGCTGCAAGCGTGCAGTTTAAGGAGTACGCCGAACTTGGTTACCCAGACAACGACCAAACAACTCGAGAAGCACTCCGGGCAAACAGTCGCCATTTTGATGCACTCTTTCTTGATGAGCAACCAATGTATGAAAAAGAGGTTCGATCACTCGTCCTCTATGCACTTCTTGCAAAAGGAGTCGATGCTATATGGATCCTTGATGGCGACGAGCATTACACAGCGCAACAGATAAAAGACATTATTGCGTTTGTAGAAAAAACTCCCCAGTTTGACTACTACCACGTACATTTTGATAACCACGTGTTTGGGGTTTCCTCTCCTGGCGCATTCTTTCCCCCACGCATTATCCGCACCGATCGCTCCGGCGGCATCCGGAACTTTAAATTTGACAACGAAGTAGCATTTAATGACGGGTCTTCTTTATACACTCGCATACCCGGCATTGTGCCACCTTCGATTGCCAAAGTTATACATCACACGTGGCGCCGCGAAGATGTCGGGCGCAAACTTGCCTATCAACATAAACACTTCGGACATTCTTCCTACACGCTTGACTCATCAGGGGCCCTTGTATTTAACGCTGAGTACTACAAACACCACGACATGCCGGTGCCACAAGCCTCTGCCGCATTGCCCGCTGACGCAGAAAAACCTTCGCTCCATATTGTGTATGCACCACCCCAGGGATATCCCGAACTACTGAAGTCACTACTCTACTCGCTGCTCTTGCTCGAGAGGCACAACGCCGTACGTATCAATGCCACCTTTATATATGAAGCCGAGAATCTTCACGGAAGTGAGGTTGAGCAGATACTGTCATTGTGCCCCGTACCCTACACGATAGTCGCGCCGGAAGGAGATCTTTTGGAGCAGGCAGTATCACTCGCACATGATGCCGATTTTTTGTTTTTCGCTTCCGGGGAGTACGCCTATGAAGCATCGACTCTGCATGAACTTTTTTATACCTACAAACTATTGAGTAAAGAACTTGGTCCCCTCCTTTTGTGCCCCGCAGATGATGCGACGCATTATAAAAAGGACAGACTGGTCGATTCTAAACTCATACTCGGCACGCGAAAACATTGGCGAGTATGCACCCCACACAAAGAATTGTTGTTTATCCCGCAAGAGTTGCTGTCCATAGCCCGAAAGGGATACGATGAGCTAAGGAGTGTCCCAGCCCTCTGCCCTATTCCCACACTCGCGCATAATAAAAAGAAGGATGCCGAGCCCTTTAGCGATTGGCGCAGGGCCGCCCAAATTAAGGACGAACCAAAACAATCATGAGTACTCAAACCACCGTACTGCTCAACCTCGGATGCGGATTTAAAAAGTATCCGGGCTATATCAATGTAGACTCCGCCCCTGAGTGCCAACCTGATGTGGTGTGGGACCTCGAGAAAACACCGTGGCCTTGGGAAGATAGTTCAGTTGATGAGGTGAAGCTTGAACACACACTTGAACACTTAGGCGAAACTACAGCGGCCTATTTAAATATCTGGAAGGAACTCTACCGTATTTGTAAAAATGGTGCAGTCATAGATATTACCGTCCCCCATTGGAATCATGAGAACTTTGCCCATGACCCAACTCATAAGCGACCAATTACTCCAGTTGGCATAGCTATGTTTGACCAGGCACGCAACATACAGATGGCCGAGCAAGGTATCCGTGAGACAAAGCTTGGACTCTTCACCGGTGTAGACATCGACCTGCAACAAAAAGACGTCAACTACAGCTACACGCAAAAAATTGCTACCGAGGTAGAAGCGGGCCGCCTTACCATGAACGACCTGGAACATTTGCAGCAACATCAAAACAATATTTGTGTAGAGATAACTATGAAGCCTCGCGTCGTTAAGCCTGCGCGCGGAGCAGCGTGGCTCGCGGCACAGGGACATAACCCAGGGGCTTTACTGTAACCATGGACGAACAAGAGCTTATACGCAGGGGCCAAGAGTACTTTGCGCAAAAACAGTTTAGTGAAGCACTTGCGTGTGTTAAACAACTGCAGGCGCTGGGCCGCACTGATGAACTGCTCCAAGCAGTCGAAGCAGAGTGCCTCTTTAATCTTATGCGTGCACCAGAAGCAGCGGCGATCATGAGAGCCCTGCTCGCTGTAGAGCCAGGGAATTTTAATTACCAAATAAAATTAGCGCACTATCTTCGATACATAGGCGAGTTTGATGAAAGCGAAAGACTCGCACGCCAGGTTCCTCGAGGGACTCCTGGACTCGCATACCTTACCGGCTGGCACATGCTCAGACATGGCGACACGGCTCATGGCTTTACCGAGCTCGAGCCAGAGATTGGTATTTATCGCATAGACGCCTCGCACGCTCTACCAATAGAGAAGAAGTATATAAAAGGAATGTTGCTTGAGGGCAAAAGAGTATTACTTGCACTCGAAGGCGGCTTTGGCGATGAACTGGCCTACGCACGCTTTGCCCCGTGGCTCGAGAAACACGGCGCAACGGTCATAGTCGGCGCACATCAACGGCTTGTTCCCCTTATCGCCCGCATGTCCGGAATGAAAGACGTACGGGCGATAAAAACCATTAACCCAGACGAATACGACTACTACATCCCCGCCATGAGTATGATCCCGCTCTTTGCTATTAGGGATCCTTTGGTTGGTATGGAATTTCCTACTTTTGCACCACTTAAGGAAGAGGTTAAAAAATGGGAACCAAAAATTACGGAAGTAGCAAATGGCCGCGTAAAGATTGGCATACATTGGCAGGGAAACTGGGCATTTGATTATCTCGAGCGCAAATCACCTCCTGCACAAGAAATACTAAAACTAAACGAGGTGGGGCAACTCTACAGCTTACAGCGCGACGCAGGCAACAACACACTCCCTAAAGACGCTCCTGTGTATGACACCGAAGCGGGGCTCCCGTCGTGGGAGAGCACAGCTTCGGTAATGAGCCTTATGGACTATATAGTCACTAACGACACCTCGACCGCACACTTGGCAGGCAACTTGGGTAAAAAAACACTCGTACTCTTGCCACACGCCCCACACCACTACTGGCTGCCACTGGACAGTGCGCCATGGTACCCAAACATGGTTGCGCTGCGCCAGCCAAGGTATGGTGATTGGGTAGGAGCTGTGCACCACGCCTGCACGTATATACGAAACGACCGATGAAAAAACTTGTCCTTACCTCAACCCTGAGAGACTACAAAACACTTGCCGATGTAAGTGCGCCTTCGATTAAAGCGTACGCGAGCCGCATTGGTGCCGACTTTGATGAAATAAAGGAGGAAAAACTATCAGGCGTGCATCCTGCATGGGGCATATTGCAACTCTACGATGCACTCGAGAAATACGACCGTGTCATATACATAGCACCCGATTGTATCGTGCGCGAAGATTGTCCCGACCTGTTTGAGATCGTCGCCGAAGAAAAGGTGGGAGCGTACCCTTTGCAAAACGCTGATGAAAAAACCAAAGAACTTGCCCAATCGGCAACCATGCTGCTTGGTACAGAAATTACAAAACCAACCATCTATGACAGCGGCGTGTTGGTAGTGTCAAAACAAAACCGCGACTTGTTTGCGCACCCACAAGACCCAATGCTCGGTTTTTCGATCAATCAATATATGAGCGCGGTGTTTGCCGCTAAAGAAACCGCCATACTGCCCCTGCCCTATGTATTTAACCGCCTCCCCGCACTCGACACGACAGGCGAAGAGCGCTTTGATTCTTATATCATCCACTACAGTAATTACCCTTCTCCCGAGGTACTTGTGCCCGTCATGCGCAATGATTTAGAAACATGGTCAGCCAATGTAGGTAAACACCAGTACAAGAAGAATATTATGGTGAGTGTGTTTGGTGGGTTGGGCGATCACGCCTCTGCTGAGCCCGCTATCCGATACTTGCGCGAGCATCTGTATCCAACTGACAATGTTCGTATCTCCTGTTTTTGGCCACGCATGTACGAACACTTAGGTGTACCCGTGCATGTACACAATTCCTTTAATCCTCAAGGAGTTGTATACCGCACCTTTTGGACGCTCCCCAACCCCGACTCGGCACTCTCTCGCTCGGTGTCGTTTCTCCTTACCCACATGATCGACTTCCATGCCATGACCATGCTCATGCGCATGCTTCCGCTTAAAGATCGTGAAATCCGTTTGGTACCTAACGCTACAGACCGTGAACGTCTTGCTGCGCGGATGCAGGGCATTGATATGTCAAAGGTAGTACTTGTCCATGCCGGCAAAAGTTGGGCAAGCAAAACATTACCACTGCCTTGGTGGCAATCGACTGTTGATCTTCTCGCCAAAGAGGGCCTTATCGTATGCCTTATCGGCAAAGGCCACTCGTCTGTTGATGGAGACAAAACAGGACTTGTGCCAGTGGTGTGCCCACCAAGCGGTACAGACTTGCGCAACACTCTTGAGCTTGGTGAGCTCTTTGCACTCATGGAGGCTGCGCCGGTATTACTTACGAACGATAGTTCACCGGTGCAGCTTGCAGGGGCGTTTGATAACTGGATAGTTATGCTCGCTACCTGCAAACACCCAGACCTCGTCTTTCCATACCGCAAAGGGTCAACGGGATACAAAACAAAAGCGCTCTACAAGCGCTTGTTGGCCGACGACATTTTGGGCGAACCAGTCAATGGCGAGGCAATGCACGTCGATGTCCCAGTGGCTGATTGGTCAGTATATCTGCCAGAGCCTGAGGAGGTGGCAAAAGAAGTTGCAACACTATACACGCAAGAGGTACAGTAGTTGCGTATGAAAATCCTAATACCTTCATCGGCTGGCGACCTCATCGACCGCATAACCATACTCGAAATTAAACTCCTCTACTTTACCGATCATGCAAAAATCGCTAATACCAAAAAACATTTAACTGAGCTAAAAAAAATCTACAAAACCCTCCCTAAAAGCAAGGCACTGCGTAAATTACACCTCACCCTCTTTACCATCAACAAGCGCCAATGGCAGCTTGAAGACAAAGTACGCATATACCTACGCAAAAAGGAATGGGAGAAAGCTGCAAAACATTCGGGACTTGTACACAAAAGCAACGCAAAGCGAATCGCTACTAAGCAAAAAATTGACGAACACATAGGCTCGACGCTCCGCGACGAAAAGCACTACGCACAATGAAATACCACAAAGAAACGTTTGATCCTCTTAACCTAGCGCATGCCAAAGATATCGTGTTGGTGCCCGACCCAACACGACCACACAAATTCGCAGAAGAAACTGACCATTTGGTTGAGTTTATGATAAAAAATGTCCCTCTTATTCAATCATCGATAGTGCTCGACTTTGGCTGCGGCATGGGTCGTGTGGCCAAGAGACTTATCGAGCGCGTGGGCTGCAAAGTAATTGGGGTTGATATAAGCGCGGGGATGCTTCATGAAGCACAAAAATATGTGAGTGATGGCCGCTTTAACCCAAAGTTTAACCATCACGAACAAAACATCGACATAGCACTTGCGGCGTTTGCGCTGCAACATGCCGAGAAACCTGAAGAAGAAATAAAAAAGATCAACTCGGTATTAAAACCTGGCGGCACAGTGGTGCTGCTTAACGAGCCTGCACGTTACGTCCCCACTGAACCAAAAAATGGCATGGCCGTATGGCACGACGATGGTATCAAGGTCTCTGATCTTATGACCAAACACTTCAGCCTTGTTGGATATTATCCCTATCTTGGCAACCACAATCAGATACTGAGTCTTTGGAAGAAAGGTTAATACCTCGCAGCGTCCCACCAACTCTTCCAGTCGATATACGGATCTTTATGCTGCTTAAACTGCACATGGAGTGCAAGCGATGGTATGGGGGAAAACAAAACAGCATGCTCTCGCCATACAGTATTAACGGTGTTTTCTTCCGTAACAGCAGGATCGAGTTGATAGTTTCTAGCAAGTGTTTCAAATTGATGCCAGTGTGCAACTAAAAGAGCATGACTAAGCATGCAGGTATTGGTCGATTCTTGTATGGTCCGCCAATGACGTCTGCTTCCATACACTATGAAAGAAGACTTAATGCCGCCTGGTTGGTATCGATCCGGATAATCACAAGGGAAAAGTGCCACCTCTTTGCCTTTGGTATTTTTCTTGCCCAACTCATACATATCAATCATTTCCTGTATCGCACTTGATGTGTGCAAATAGTCGTCCTCGACAAAGTACACCACCTCGCGCCCGTACGTCTTCCCAGCTTCAAACTGCGCTAGGGCACTCCCCTGCACCCCACACTGCTCAGGTGGGAGTTGTATTAATTCTGTAGGGTAGCGGCACTTGTTTATAATGGTGTGCAACGTCTGCAATGACGCTTCATCTGAGCTGTCATCAAGCACCCATACGCGTATATCTGCTTCGGCGAGATTGATTGAAGTGACAAGTGAGTTAACACATCGAAACATCACCTCGTTTTTAGGTGCACCAACATACCGCTCGCCCCATTCTTTAGCGTTATGCACATTCCCTCTTGAGTGTGTACGTACAACAATGTCGAGCTTCATACCTTTTGTGCAATGATACACAATTGCGCTAAGGCACTCCCCAGTGTTTGGTCGGCATGCCCTTCGTTGTAATTAAAATTGGTATCTTCTATCCCCGCAGAGAGTATCCGATACCCTAAGCGCTGCAACAAAGGAAAAAGGTCTTGCTCGAGATGGTAGTGGTTGCTTCTCTTCACCATATTGCGTGTTACCAAAAAAGAAAAACTCTGTTTATGGTCAGTGTTATACAAAGAAGGCCAGGTGAGTTTTTCGTACAAAATATAATCCGGTACTACTACGTACAGATACCCTTTTGGTTTAAGCACGCGGGTCCAGTTTCCAAGCGCCTCCTCTACGTTGCGCATATGCTCGAGACAATGCGACGAGTACACAAAGTCATATGCATTAGTAGGGACACCTGCAAGCACTTGCGCATCGCCGTCCTTTTGATCCCATCCTCGCACTGTTCCACTCTCAACCGCCAGAGTGTCGTCTCCCGCTCCAATGTCTATCCCATCACCGTGCAGGTACTTTGCAAAGTCGCCGCGTGCCGCGCGCATTGCTTTGCATTTTGCAGTTTCTTTCATACTTTAGAGTATCCAAGGCGCCCATGGCTCAGGGTGGTCATATTTAGCATATACATCGCCAAGCACCTCGCGCGCCGAGCGGCTCTCTTTTTTAAACTGTGGACGTATATCGTGGAGCCCTTCGAACTTATGCGCGCCACGACTATTACCTTTAGCAACCTGCTCAATTTTATTAAAGTCATGCTCAAAGTACGGCTCTTCTAAAAACTCATAAATGCGCTTTAGCTGCATTTTAGGGGCAGAGGTAAGGCGACCATAGTCCACAAACAACATGCGGTCTAAGTATCCAGCAGTTACCGCATCTTTCATCGCGTTATACGCCACCCCAATAGGTCCCTTGGTGTCGGTAAAATATGCTGCGCGACTCTCGAGTGTCGAGCTGGGGCCCAATGAGTCATCAGCACCCGTAAACTCAAGAGGATTCTTTTGGCGCAGCACTTCAAACGAGGCAATGACCTCAACCAAGGGCCGCACCGGCACAATGATCTTTACTCTCCGACCCAGCACCTCTTCAAGGAGTGCAATATGCATTACCCATATTCGGTCTTTGTCTAAAATGACAGGTCGGTCAGTCTCGTGATAGTTCTCAAGCAACGCACGGAGAGTACGTTTCTTTGCAGCCATGTTGGGCAACTCTTGATGAAACTCACTTTTATCCCAATTAGCGTGTACACCGCCAAATATACCTGCAAGCCCTGAGATAGGAGATGCGAATATGCGCGGATTTTGCGCCATGACTGACATAAGTGCGGTCGAGCCTGAACGCGGCAATCCTGCTACAAAATGCATGGTGTTTTTGTGCACCGGTGCGCTGTGGGGTTTATGAAAAAGTGTTGGTGTAGGGGCTGGGGGCATAGGATTTTGGGATGGTTTAGTATAGTCCACCCGCGCTTCTACTCCTACCCTTTCTGCAAGCGCTCGATGTATACCTTGCAGAGGTGCATTCCAGTTTTTAAACACCTCTTGTCGAAAGAGTCTCGCGGTTTTATACCATGGACTCACTTCACCTGGCAGGGCCCATAAGTAATACGGAAGTATAGGGATGATAATCCATGTTTCCTTCCCCATTGCTGCTGCAAGATGCGCAATAGAGGTGCAGGAAGTAATAACTAAATCGAGGTTAGCAATTGCCGCGGCAGTATCTTCCCAGCTTACGAGCTTGTCTTGAAGATCAATGACATGTTCCGGCAAGTCGCGTATATCGTGGTCGCGCTGGAGACTGTATAGCTCTACACCTGGTAGTGATACCGCCTGTAAAAACTCATCAAAAGGAAAGCGTCGATGTTGCTCGTGTTCAAACTTGGGATTACCTGACCAACGGATACCTACTTTTAGCTTGTCACTTTTTATTATCTGCGCCCAGTGCGCCACTGCGTCGGCACGCGGCACTACATACGGCTCACCTGGCAATGTGTCGTATGTAAAACCAAGATCAAGAGGTGCGGCCATGCCCGGCACCCAGTAGTCAAACATATCATCGGTAACAAACCGATGTGGCATCGCCTGCGCAACACCCGACACCCGAGAGAGTAGCGGAACAATAGATTCTGAAGCTGCAAGTATCACACGAGCCCCCCTGTCGGCAAAAGTCTTTGCAAAACGAGAAAAAACAATTTCATCACCAAAGCCGCCTTCAAGACGGAGTAATATTGTTTTGCCGCGTACATCTTCCCCCTGCCAACGCGGTTTGGTTGTCTTCAGCGCAGGAGAACCATACACGCCCTCCAGTCTTCCTCGTTCAGTTAGCGCCAAACCTTTTTGTAAATCACCAAGACGCAGGTAGTGCCATCCGCGGTTAAATGCAGCGCGGTTGTCCGTGGGCCGCTCTTGCTCAAGAAGCTGTGATAAACGCCATGCTTCATCTATGTCGCCGCGGATGCTCGCCTCGAGCTGTAGGTCGAGTGGGTCTTTGTGCATGCAGGCATTGTATATAAAAAGGAGTAACTCCCGCAACAAAAGACTTTAACCTACTGACCCTCCAACAGCCACCGTATGTAGACCCCCCGCGGCAACGTTCGACCAAACACGTGAACCAATTTGTACAGGTGAGGAACGGCTATCAGCAGTATTGTCACCGAGAAAACCAAAGCTATTAAGCCCCCATGCCCAAAGCGTCCCGTCGGTCTTAATCGCGGTAGTGTGACTCGCCCCCACAGGAAGAGAAACTTGTGACCAAGTAGTGAGCGTCCCTACTTGCACCGGCGATGAGCGAGTGGTCGTGGAGTTGTCGCCAACCTGCCCTGCGCTGTTATATCCCCATGCCCAAATGGTGCCGTCAGTCTTCACCGCGGCAGTGTGATATTTCCCCGCCGATACCTGCAACCATGTGGTGAGCGTGCCTACTTGCACTGGAGAGGAGCGGATCGTGTTCGTATTATCGCCTACTGCACCAAACGTGCCATACCCCCACACCCACAGAGTACCGTCAGTCTTAACTGCGGCAGTGTGGCTTCCTCCTGCCGACACTTGTGACCAGGTGGTGAGTGCACCAATCTGCACCGGCGATGAGCGAGTGATGGTGTTATTTTGGCCAATGCGACCTAAGGTTCCTTGCCCCCACGCCCATAAAGTGCCGTTGGTTCTAACGGCTGCAGTGTGGGATCCTCCCGCGGAAACCTGCGACCAGGTAGAAAGAGTGCCCACTTTAACCGGAGAGGAACGATTAACGTTATCATTGTCGCCAACAACACCAGTCGTGCCTTGACCCCATGCCCATAAGGTGCCATCGGTCTTCACCGCGGCAGTATGAGTACCTCCAGCAGAGACTTGTGACCAATCGGCGAGGGTACCTACTTGTACTGGTGAGGAGCGAGTTATAACAGTGTTGTCGCCAACCTGCCCTGCGCCGTTATTTCCCCACGCCCATAACGTACCGTCGGTTTTAACAGCGGTGGTGTGTAAAGTCCCCGCCGACACCTGCGACCAAGTAGCGAGTGTGCCCACTTGTACTGGAGAGGAGTAGTTATTGTTGGTATTATTGCCGATAACACCATTACCATATCCACCGGTTGCCCAAAGACTTCCTCCTTCCGGAATTGTTGCAACTGTTAACACACGATGCGGGAGCATAGTAATTAGTATAAACTATTCGCACCTCGCCTTTTTATGTATATTTTTATGTATATACAGAGGAAGGATTAGTTGCCGCCCCAAACCACGTCTTGCCCGCATTTACGGTAAAAAAATGATACAGCACCCATGTACTTGCAGTGGTGGTCACTGTTGGAGCAGTGTCGTCTGGCCAGACCACTGTAGCGGGCCAGGTTGCAGTCCACCCGCCAGTGCCGTCTTGTTTCAAGAGTATGGTGATATAGCAGGAGGTGCCTGCTGGAGTCGGGTTACTAAACGTAAAGGTGCAGTTTGCATTTAAAATAAGATGGTAGGTGTTGCCTGTTTGGATATCAACGGTGTAGGTCGAGGTGGTGTTAGTCCCCGCTGCCCCACCAACCAAAGTTTCAGCAAAACTTTTAAGTACCGAGTCGTCTACGCGACCGCCCTCCATATCTATCCGCGCTGATGATATTTTTGTCATGTAATGTTGCTATTCCGTCAGACCTAAAACACCTGCACCCATCGCCGCCTGCGACCAATCCGTGCGAGTACCAACCTGCACCGGCGAGGAACGGTTGGTAGTCGTCTCGTCGCCAAGTTGGCCAGAGGTGTTTAGGCCCCACGCCCAGAGTGTACCGTCGGTTTTAATGGCAGCGCTAGACGCGGATCCTGTAAATACATCAGACCACGTAGTAAGAGTGCCAACTTGTACGGGAGACGAGCGGTCGAGTGTCGTGGCCGTATTGTGGCCAAGTTGGCCAAAAGCGTTATCCCCCCACGCCCAGAGCGTACCGTCGGTTTTAACAGCAAGGGTGTGTGAACCCCCAGCCGATACCTGCGACCAGGTAGTAAGGGAACCGACTTGCACAGGAGAGGAGCGGTCGAGTGTCGTGGCCGTATTGTGACCAAGTTGACCTGCACCATTGTCACCCCACGCCCAAAGTGTGCCGTCGGTTTTAATCGCTGTAGAGTGACCACCTGCCGATACTTTCGACCAGGTGGTGAGTGTGCCAATTTGTACGGGAGAGGAACGGGTTATGGTATTGTTATCGCCAATCTCGCCAGTGCCTTTATCAGACCCCCACGCCCAGAGCGTGCCGTTAGTCCGTATGGCAAGGTTGTGGTAACCTCCGGCAGATATTATTGACCACGTAGTAAGGGTACCGACTTGCACAGGAGACGAACGGTCAATGTTGGCATTTTGACCAAGCGAAGAACCAACACCCCACGTCCATAATGTACCGTTGGTTTTTATCGCTGCCATATGTTTGGTTCCAACAGATACTTTAGACCAGTCGGATAGCGCACCAACTTGAGTTGGTACCGAAAGGTCAGTGGTGCTGTTGTGGCCAAGTTGGCCGGAAACACTGTCCCCCCAGGTCCAGAGCGAGCCATTGGTTTTTGTAGCCCCAGCTGAAAGCGCGCCTATACCAAGCGTATTCCACGGACCAATGTTTGCCCCCACCATAACAGGCGACGAGAGGTCTGCAGTACTGTTGTTGCCCAGTTGTCCTGAGCCTGCTTCGCCCCAGACCCAAACAGCACTATCGGTCTTAACAGCAGTGGTATGAAGATCCCCCGCAGAGACGTGCGCCCAGTCAGTGAGTGTCCCAACTTGCACGGGCGAGGAGCGGGATGTGGCGTTATTGTGACCAAGCCGACCTGAAGTACCATACCCCCACGTCCAGAGTGTTCCGTCAGTTTTAACTGCGGCGGTGTGGGTACTTCCGGCCGACACTCGCGACCACGTGGTAAGTGTTCCAACTTGCACGGGCGAGGAGCGGGTAGTGGTGTCATTATGGCCGAGTCTGCCAAAGCCACCAGAACCCCACGTCCATAACGTGCCATCAGTTTTAACTGCAGCGGTATGTGCGTGGCCAGCCGAAACTTGCGACCAGGTAGTGAGTGTACCAACCTGCACGGGCGAGGAGCTATCAACTATGCTTATGTCGCCGAGCTGACCGTTGGAATTTTCACCCCACGTCCAGAGCGTACCGTCGGTTTTAACTGCAACAGTGTGGTACCCTCCTGCACTGACTGATTCCCAGTCGGTGAGTGTCCCAACTTGCACAGGAGAGGAGCGGTTTGTCGCGTTATTGTCACCAAGCCGACCTGAAGTAGCAGTACCCCACGCCCACAACGTGCCGTCAGTTTTAACTGCAGCGGTATGTAAGAGGCCGGCCGAAACCTGCGACCAGGTAGTGAGTGTGCCAATTTGTACGGGAGAGGAACGGGCGACTGCGGTGCCGTCACCAACTGGACCAGTTGTATTGGGCCCCCACGCCCAGAGCGTGCCGTCGGTTTTAATTGCACTCCCATGACCGCCTCCCGAAGAAACCTGCGACCAGGTGGCGAGGGAACCAACTTGCACCGGAGATGACCGCCCCACTTCGGTACCATCGCCAAGATTACCAGCTCCGTTAGTACCCCACCCCCAGAGAGTTCCTCCTCTAATAGCCATAGTCCTGTCGCCCCCGGCACTAATACTCGACCAGTCTGCCACCCCGTCTACCCCCACAATGGTAGGACGCGTGCGGGTCGCAGTATCGTTTAACCCAAGTATGCCATTAGTGTTAGCGCCCCACGAAAAAAGATGTGTGTCCTGTACTGAATCGGCATAGACATTTTGCATCGCCACAAACCCAAACCACGAGGAACCGCCATTATTGGTGGTAAAGGTAAAAATGTCTGCATATCTAGGAGCAGTTGTAAGTGTTGGCTCTGTTTGTTGGCTCCAAAATATCCCCGAAGGCCAAGTCACCGTCCGACTTCCGGATAAGTCTTGTTGGAGTATCAAGGTAAACGAACCATTAACTCCCGATGCAGGGGGATTACTAAAGGTGATACTGCAATTGTCACCTAACACATAGTGGAAGGTGTTGCCTTGAGAGCAATCTACATCAAAAGAGCTTGTAACAACCCCATACTGACCACCAACGACCTTTTCACCGTAGTCTTTGAGTACTACACGATCAACGCGTGCGCCCTCCATATCGATCCGTGCCGACGAAATCTTGACCATCTCTCCTATTTTACCCTACTGAGAAGAATTACGGCTGAAGCACAACTATAGCTTTAGTGCCATTTTTACTCGCTGAAATAGCGCCCCAACCGGTAAGCCCTCCAACTTGTACTGGAGAGGACCGACTCGTGGTGTCATTGTGACCAAGTTGGCCGCTACTGTTAACACCCCACGACCAGAGCGTGCCGTCTGTCTTTGTCGCAATGGTGTGATTTTGCCCCACTGAAACTTCAGCCCAGTCACTAAGAGAACCAACTTGTTTCGGAGAAACTGCAGAGGCGGTGTCATTATGGCCAAGCTGGCCATTGTTACTAAACGCCCACGTCCAAAGTGTGCCATCAGTTCTGACGGCAGCTCCGTGGTTACCACCCGCAGCCCCTTGCGACCAGGTAGTTACCGTACCAAGTTGCACCGGCGAGGAACGGTTGGTGGAGGTACCATCACCAAGTCGATTACCGTTATTAAATCCCCACGCCCATAATGTGCCGTTAGTCCGTATGGCAAAAGAATTTTGCGCCCCAGTAAAGACGCTTGACCAGGTGGTCAAGGTGCCAACTTGTACCGGAGAAGACCGATCAAGAGTGATGGCGGTATTATGACCTAATTGGCCAGCACCGTTATTGCCCCACGCCCATAACGTGCCGTCGGTCTTAACAGCAAGAGTGTTCGTACCTCCGCCAGCAACCGAAGACCAGGTAGTTAAGGTGCCAACTTGTACAGGGGAAGATGTGTCCACCGTAACAGCAGTATTATGTCCGAGTTGGCCATATCCGTTGTCACCCCATGCCCAGAGCGTGCCATCGGTTTTTGTCGCAACGGTGTGATCATATCCTGTAGATACTTGCGCCCAGTCAGTGAGTGTACCTACCTGCACAGGAGAAGAGACCGCCAACTTATCACCGAGACCAAGTTGACCCACCGTATTAAATCCCCAGGTCCAGAGTGTACCATCGGTTTTAACCGCAGCAGTGTGACTTCCTTTACTGCTTATCTGTGACCAATCAGTAAGTACGCCAATTTGCACTGGCGAGGAACGAGTGACTGTAGAATTGTCCCCGATAAATTCCGAAACGTTGCTGCCCCAACCAAGAAACGCAGATCTCGATTGAAATTGCGCCCCCGACCGTACTCCAAACCAGGTACTTCCTGCGTCGAGTGTAAAAAAACTAAACACATTGACCGCATACGCCTCAGAAGAGACGGCGGGGGCTGATCCCCCTGGCCACTTAACCGTAGGCCATGTCACCAGCCGTCCGCCAGTACCATCCTGCCGGAGGATGAGCGTAAAAGAAGACATCGTCCCCGATGCCGCCGGAGTCGTAAAAGTGAGTGTGCAGGTGGCCGAGTTAAGGATGAGGTTAAAGACGTTGCCGCTCGCCACCGCAACTTCATAACTTGCGCCAGCATTGGTACCTGACGCACCACCTACTACCGTTTCGCCATACTGTTTCAGTATCGCATCATCAAGACGCCCATCCTCCATATCCATCCGCGACGACGATATCTTTGCCATACCCCTATTTTAACACTTTACTTCCCTGCTTCTTTATCGTTTTCAAGTACCAAAATCTCATTGCCCCACTTGTCAAAAAAGGCTAACCCTTTGCCACTCTCTACTACACGAAAGTTTTTAAAGTCGTGTACATCGCCATCAAAACTACCTCCACCAAAAACATTTATGCTCGGACCAAATATCTTGCCGAGCATAAACGCTCCCGCGCCAAAGAGGCCGTACTTTAAGAGAGTGCGGCGGCGTTCGTTTGTTGGCAGTTGTGGAAGTATCCTGCGCGGCATTTATGCTTTTGGTTCTTCATCCGAACGCAATTCACGCTCGATATCTTGTTTACCCTTCTTAAACTCTCCCGACACGCGACCCATCGAGCGTGCTAACTCGACAATCTTTCCACCTCCAAAGAAAAGAATCCCCACACCGAGCGCTATGATGATTGCTTCTGGTAGTCCTATGCCAAACATATATATAGTATATAGCTAATAAACCAACTGTCTTTCTGTGCCCCGAGACACAACCCTGCTCGCTCCATACCCGATCGTATAGAGTCCGCAGACCGGCACCGCCAAAAGCACCATGCTGACGCCGCTGCCATCTGGGGTAATTATCGCCGATAGCAGGAGCACGAGCAAGACGGCGTGGCGGGCATGTATTGCCCAAAATGAAGGCGACACGAGCCCTAAGCCTGAAAGCAGCGCCATACCCACAGGAATAAGGAAGAGGAGCGAGGTAACAAACAATAAGCCCACCACCGAGGCAATAGTCTCCCCTATGGCAAAATACTGCACTGCCCCCTCTGGAACGAACGCAAACAGTGCTTGGTAGATAAATGGGATCAGTATTTTATACGCAAACACTGCGCCACCGAGCATAAGCACAACGGAAGAGAGTAAAAACCAGGAAAGACCCCTGCGCTCCCTCGCATAGAGTCCCGGTGCAATAAAAAACCATAACTCCAAGAGAAGCATCCCTATGGTAGGCACTGCACCCATAAGCATGGCGACTTGTGCACGTGCCACAAAACCATCGAGTGGCGTGAGCGCTAAGAGTGGAATGTCATGAGGAAGTAGATCTTGTTGTATATGCTCAATACCCCATTGCGCCGGAGAGATACCACCAGGCGCAATCGGTACACCAAAACAGAGAATCGTAAAGACAAAAAAACTTACTCCCACCCGCAAGAGTAGGTTCCGCAATATTTTAAGTTCCTGGAGTAATCCGTTCATAGTATTTTAGAGACCTTCGTCAAAGGTAACGATCAATTCATTGTCGCCATTGTAGAGACCAAGCTCAGTCGCACTAATCTGGCGCAGATGGTGACCATCAGCACCAATGTAGACGCTGTTTTCAACAAAGAGGTTACCCGATGTATCTACCGGCGTAATAGATGGACACGAGCCGGACTGACATACCCACAAGTTGTCATCGGAGAGGATTATGCCGCCACCGCTTGCACCACCATTGCTTGCATGTACCACCAAGTTACCAGATGCGTTGGTCTGGAGTGTTGCGTAGCGTGTTGCATCGTATGCGAGGGTAAATTGTGCTTCGGAGACCGTGTCGGTGATTGCAAGTCTGCTCGACGGTGTCGTGGTGCCGATACCGACACGACCGGTGGAGTTAACAATAAAGTAACTACTTGATGAGGAACCGATCGCAAAGGAATTCTGTCCTGCACCCGCATGGATGGAGAATGTTGCAAATGGAGAGGTAGTACCAATGCCAACTTTGTTGGCAAAGTACGCGTTACCCGTCGTCGTTGCACCACCGGAAATGGTGAGACCGCCCGCTTGAGTACCTGCACCAATAGTGGTCGAGGCGTAGGAGGTAAGTCCACCGTTAAAGTTAAGAACGGTTGTGGTTGCATTTGAAGGGAAGAGATATCCAAAGTCTGCATAGTCGACACCTCCCACTGCCGCCACAACATTACCTGCACTATCGGTCTTAAGAAGACCCGAGAGTACGTCAGTAATGGCAAAACTGGTGGTGGTTGCACCTGACTGCCCAACACTAAAGATAGTGGTCGATGCGCTGTTGACTGCTTCAAAGACAGAACCACTTCCCCACGCAGTTAACTTACTGTACGCAGTGGTAGTACCCACTCCAACATTGCCGCCCATAAAGGTCGCCGCCATTGGATTCACCTGGGTCGAGGACGCCACATAGGCCGCAATAGTGCCGCGAGAGAAGATACCGGAGATACCAACCGAGAGCGCACCATTTGCTGTAATATCGCCACCAACAGTAAGCGCATCAGACACATTGGCAGTATTTGTTTCTATTGCACCAATGTGTGCCGATGGTGTTTCAATACCATTAATATCAACCACCTTAAGTCCCGACGCATCTGCTGCAACGTACGCATACTTGCCAGAGACGGTGACGTTCCATGGTGCACCACCGGTCGAGTATGACCCTACCAGCGATACTGATTCCGGATTTGCCACATTGAGTACACGTAGGGTGCCTGCATGCTCGGTAATGTAGGCGTAGTTGCCGGCTACCTGCACGCCGTAGTATGCACCTAAGGCATCATACGTAGAACCAGATACAAGGGACGGTGAGGTTGGGTTCGATACATCAAGGATATAGAAGCCGGCCCCTGCATCAGCTACATAAAGGTACTTGCCAGAGACATACAGTGCGGCAGGTGCACCGTCGCCGGCGTAGGTTCCTGCAAGCGCAGGACTCTTAGGGTTTGATATGTCGACGACAACAATGTCTCCGTTGTCTTGGCTTGCGACGTATGCGTAGCGACCATAGACCGCAACACCATACGGCGCCAAAAGCCCTGAGGTATACACTGCTGCCACAGCCGGATTGGCAGGATCAGATATATCTATTATATGGAGCTCGTCGTCGTTCAGGTCAACCGCAAAGAGGTATTTGCCTGAGACCTCAAGATCATATGGTCCGGTGATATCACTGTAGCTTCCCACTAATACCGGAGATGCAGGATTCGCAACATCAAGGATCTTGATGCCTGCAAACTCATCGCCGATAAAGGCATAGTTGTTTGCCACCGCAACTGACACGGTGTTATCAAGCCCCGTTGAGTAGGTGCCGACCGTTGCAGTGAGCTTCGGATTCGATACATCAATAATGCGCAAGCCTGTATCAAAGTCAGCAAGGTACGCAAGGCGACCGACAACCGCAACGTCATAGGTTTTGCTTGCCGAAGCGCTGGTGGTTGCAAGCGATGGAGAAGAAGATGCTATATGGAGGATATTGCCGCCTGCAACCTCAAGCAACGCAACCGAGCTTGAGGTAGCAAAGCCGCCTATGAGCACCTGGTTGCTGGTGGTCGCGAGACGAATACCGGAAGTGTTAAAGAACTCCCAGCTGCTATCGCCACTACCACTACCACTACCGCAGGCTGCACCTGCGCCGGAAAGGAGACCAACCGCATTCACTTGTACACACTGCGTACCAGCAGAACCAAGCGAGGAAACAATGAGATTGGTGGTTGATGCAGTACCTGAGACCGAAAGTGCGGTTGTTGTTGCGCCACCTTGGCCGATGCTAAAGATAGTGGTTGAAGAGTTATTGACTGCTTCAAAGAGACTCGTGGTACCCCACACGGTAAGTTTGCTGTATGGCGTAGTGGTGCCAATGCCCACTGTGCCTTCGATAAGAACATTGTTGGTGCCTGCATCAACAGTAGAGTAGCCGCTTCCGATAGCAATACCGCCTTCTGGACTAATGTACATTCGTGCCACTCCTTCATTTACACCACCAGAGTAGGTCGGATCGGTATAGAAATAGATCTTATTTACATCCTGTACATCCCAGTTGCCGCCGCCAAACGTTAATGATCTCTCCGTGGTAGCGTCGAAGGCCGACAATGCGACAAACTTTTCGTTTCCATCGCGCTGTACAAAGTAACCACCACCATTAGTTGCATTGTGGTGAATAGTGAGACTCTCCCAGCCTGTCGAAGCACTGTAGCCAACATTTAGGGTTCCCGTCGTCGTTGCAGCACCTGAGACCGTAAGTCCACCGGTCTGGGTACCATTGCCGATCGTGGTCGACGCAGTAGACATAAGGCCGCCGCTAAAGGTGAGCAATGTAGAAGTTGCGTTTGAAGGGAACGGGTAGCTAAAGTCGGCACAGGTCTGGAGTGAAAGCAAACCACTGGAGTTGCTCGTAACACACTGGGTACCTGCTTGTGCAAGTGCCGAAACAATAAGGTTAGTAGTCGATGCAAGACCGGAAACTGCAAGATTCGTTGTCGTTGCGTTCGTGGTAGTTGCATTGCCGGTGACAAACGAACCAGACGTGAGTGCATTGGTAACGGTTAATGCAGAGAAGGTTGGTGCCGATGCGGTCGTAAGATTCTGTCCGGTATTAAAGGCAAGCTGTGTGTCACCGATCGAATCACCCACGATGTCAATCGTGAGCCCAGAACCAATTACCGACTGCCCTGCCGTGACGGAGACTTGCGAGGAGCCTGTGACAGTACCTGTTGCAGTGGAGTATGTGGTGCCACTGTTTGCCGCAACGACGCCGCTAAAGCCAGTAAGGACCGGGGCATTAGTGAAGGTCTGGGTTCCTGCCCAGGTATTTGAAGTGGTCGTGCCAAATGCGAGCGATATCGTGTTAGTGGTGCGAACTAACGGATAGCTAAACGTAAGTGCATTTTCATAGTCGGTGCCTGCAATTGCTGCAGTAACCAAACCGCCAGTAGTGGTTTTGAGAATACTATCCGCAACAACATTCGAAATATAGAGCGCTGTCGTTGATGCAATGCCTGTAACAGTGAGGTTAGTTGAGGTGGCGTTGGTGGTTGACGCAGCAGATGCTTGGAATGTGCCTGGGAAGATAACGTGATCTGGAAGTGAGAGCGTTATTGCACCAGTTGCAGCACTTGCAGTGATTTGGTTTGCCGTGCCTGCAAGAGAGGTAACGCCGGTGTTGGTGATGGTAAGCCCTGAGCCGATGATGTACTGGCCTGCAG
>JADZGF010000004.1 GCA_020854065.1 Candidatus Nomurabacteria bacterium | reverse complement strand
CACTTCGCGACGGCGGGCGGCGGCTTCAGAGTTGGCACGGAATCGGAGCGTACGAAAGAATCTCAAGCCACCACGCGCTCGGCGCGTGCGAAGTCGGTTCGCGCATGGGTTAGAATATCCTCACAAAAAGAAACTTCTTCGGAAGAAAGTGCGGAACGCGCCCCCGCGAAAGCCGGGGGCGCGTGCATTTTGCCGCGGAGTACCGCGGCGTATTCGGATGGTGGGGGGGGATTCTGAAATGCATGGATTTGCACCTGTTTCGTATCCAAAACCCACTCCGCAAGGACTCTTTATGTTGCAAGTGGCGTTCGGCCAGAGCAAATATTATTCCGACAATCTCGCCGAAAATACGCGTCGCGGTATGCGCCAGAAACTGCGCCGTGGCGAATGGCTGACCAAAGCTCCCTTTGGCTACACCAATAACCCTAAAACGCGCAATATCGAGCCGGACGCGGTGAAATCGCGAATTATCATCAAAGCGTACGCAGAATACGCCAAAGGGAGCCACACGCTCGTATCATTGGCGCAGTTTCTGGCCGATCACAATGTAGCGACCAAGGCCGGAACGCCACTCGGCAAAGCTTCAGTGAAAAGAATACTCACCAATCGCGCGTATCTCGGATTCACCAAACACTACGACGAATATTTTCCCGGAAGCTTTGCGCCAATTCTTTCCTCGCGCCAGTTTGAAGCCGTCCAAAAAATCCTTGCGAGCAGAGAACACAAGCGCAAAGTACGCGGGACGCACGATTTTCCATTTGCCAATCTTTTTCGTTGCGGCGAGTGCGGCAGTATGTTCACGGCACAGTGGACAACCGGAAAATCGGGCGGCAGATACCGCTACTACCGTTGCACGAAAAAGAAAGGCAACTGTGGCGCGAGATACTTGCGCGAAGACCTGCTCGCAAGTCAAATCAAGGAACGGCTTCAAACTATCTCGCTTCCCGACAGGTACACCGGCTGGATGCTGAACAAAATCGAGGAATGGGAACGCGAGGAAACAACCGCGTCGGGAAGCGAGATGCAAAATCTTTCTTCAGAAATCAAAGCGGGCGAGGAGCGCATGGACAAGCTTGTCTCAACCTATCTTGACGGAGATATACCAAAGCCGATTTACCTCAACAAAAAAGACGTTCTCATGCGCTCCCTCGCCGCTTTGCAAGAGAAGAAGAAAGATTTTGAGCGCGGACGAAAGAATTGGGTCGAACCCTTGCGGGAGTGGGTTTTGGATACGAAACAGGCCATGGTTTTGAGTTCGTCCGACAACTTGCACGAAATCTCCGATTTCGTTCGCAAGGTCGGAACGAACCCCAATATTGAAAGCAAATCCATGCATTTCAGAATCCCCCCACCATCCGAATACGCCGCGGTACTCCGCGGCAAAATGCACGCGCCCCCGGCTTTCGCGGGGGCGCGTTCCGCACTTTCTTCCGAAGAAGTTTCTTTTTGTGACCCTACCGGGAATCGAACCCGGATTTGCTCCTTGAAAGAGAGCTGTCCTAACCGTTAGACGATAGGGCCGCGGAGGAGGTGAGATTCGAACTCACGGTGAGGTTTCCCCCACGCCGCATTTCGAGTGCGGTGCCTTCGACCACTCAGCCACTCCTCCATATTATGTAGCCTCCTTTCACGAGGACTACTGCTGTACGAACAGCCAAAAAATACCATTTTTTAGTCTACCTGGCTAGACTTTGTATTTCTTCCGCATATCGCGGACAGATTTCTTAATGATCTCCGCGAGGACCTTTTGATCCACATCAGCAAGCTTCTTTATATAAATACAGCTCCCACCACTTATCTTGTGCTTGCCTAATTTTTTAAGCAGCGATCCATAGTCTTTAAACCCCGGCATGATATAGATCGTGAGGGTTGCTGCGCGTGGACTAAAGCCAGTGAGTGGCCAATCGCCTTCTTGCGAACTACGATTAGACTTGTAGTGATACTGTCCAAAACCGACAATGGCGCTTCCCCACATTTTTGGTGGCAACCCAGTAGCTTTTTTAAACAACGTAAGAAGCGCTTTTGCATCAGCGCGTTTCTGCGGGTCTTTAACCGTGGCAATAAAAGCAGTCGGACTGACGGTAGTCTTTTTTGTTTTGAGTTCAGCCATAGAACTCATAATAGCAAACTGGTTTGGTGCGCGGTGTAGGACTTGAACCTACGACCCTCCCCACGTCAAGGGGATGCTCTACCAACTGAGCTAACCGCGCGCGTATAGACAATATCAAAAAAAGAGCGCCCCGTATAGACGGGACGCTGTATTCTTTCACAAGAACTCCTGCAAGAACTCTGCCACCGAACCTGGTGGTGTTGCACCCGTGTAGCGCTCATCGCCAATGACGATAACGTTGGCTCCAAAGCCCGGGATACTCGTGTCGAAGTAGTAGACCCCTTTTTGATTAGTTGGTCTCAACCGCTGTTTATGCGCACCACGTCTTGGTGCACTCCACAGTCTTGAAAGATCTTCTAACCCGTAGTGACTGCGTCGCTCAATAATATACGGAGCGAGTCGTGAACCACACGGCAGTAAAAAGTGGAGTACTGACCTGCCTCCGGCATACAAACCGGTCTTAAGGTCAGTGAGCGTATCGCCCGCATAGTACAGACGACACTCTGTAGACGAGAGCCCAGCTGCATTAAGCGACTGGGAGTACATGCGATGCACAAGCTTTTCCTTAGTGCCGTCTCGTGGCACCAAGTAGAGCGTGTAGCGGCTCTCGGTGGGCAACACCTCGATCCGACTTTCGTCCACCATGGCAATACGCCGCGCCAATTGATCACCCGCTTCAGCTCTTTGTTTAATGATACCCTTCAGTGCCTGCATGGCTGCAAGTCCTTCGGGCCCAAAAAAATCAAACTGGAAGCGGAATTCTAGCGGAGCAACATTTGCTTTGCCCTGGTCATAGTTGGTACGCGACTCAAGTACCGAAAGATGTTCGGCCAACAAGTGCGAGCAGTTAAACCCTAAAAACATGATCACCGCTTGGCGCCATGGCTCAGGATTCACACTTTCACTTGCGTAGTCGTAGCGTAGACTCGCTTCAAAGTCTTTATCGACTCGATAGCCGCAGCCGTTACGAACTATGATACGACTGCAAAAGCTTGCGGTAAGATCCCAATCTAAGCAGTGCTTAAAGTGGGGCACCTCCGCCAAGTCGATATAGCTGTATTTTTTTGTGTGTGGGTCAAAGTGCCAGCGCGGCGGAGGTTCCACCGCACATAATTCTTTTGACTCTACAAAAGCCTTCTGCGAAAGCGTTAACCCGCACGTACGTGCAGTAACTGCTCCCGCAACCACACCTTGCCGTTCCAAAAACGTACGGACCTCCAAACGATCCGCAAGCTCGGTATCTGAAGGGGTGACCCCCTTCGAAGTCATCGTGCCATCAAGGTCGGTTAAGACCATGGTGCGCGTCTTTTGTAACTGAGTAATGTACGAAGCCCGTACATATGGGCTTTCCCCCACTTCTGTATCCACGTTTCCCTCGCACTGCTGGATGTTGTGGTTTTACTCCAACTCACACACTACTAAAGAACATACCGTATGCAAGCCTACCAAGAGTTGCCTGTATTTTTCCTGAAGACATTATAGAATGGCATTGCAAACTATGAGGATTTTAGCGTTCGAAACATCATGCGACGAAACAGGGCTCGCCCTGGTAGAAGGCACCACAGTAGCTGGGGGCTGGCACTTTGTCGTAGAGAAAGCCGCACTCCTCTCCCAGGCACATCTCCACGCCGAGTATGGGGGTGTCTACCCAAACCTCGCCAAACGTGAACACGAAAAAAACTTGCCGATTCTCTACCGCGATTTTGCCGACCTCTCCTTTGATGCAGTTGCGGTTACCGCAGGCCCTGGACTCGAGCCTGCGCTCTGGCAAGGTATCGAGTTTGCGAAGCGGGTCGCTGCAGAGAAAAATGTTCCCCTTATCCCTGCCAATCATATGGAAGGGCATCTTATTTCTTCGCTCGTACAAAAAGGTGAACTACATGGGGTCACACTTCCTGTATTAGCACTCCTTATATCAGGCGGACACACCGAGTTTGTGGTTATGGACGAATGGTTCAACTATAAAAAGATTGGTGAGACCTTGGATGACGCTGTAGGAGAAGCGTTTGATAAAGTGGCGCGCATGCTTGCGCTCCCCTATCCAGGCGGTCCTCATATCTCAAAGCACGCAACCGCTGCGAGAGAGAAAAAATTGCAGTCCGTAATAAAGTTGCCGCGCCCGATGATTACCTCCGGTACCTGCGACACTTCTTTTTCAGGACTTAAGACTGCGGCACTCTACGCACTTAAAGGCAAAACATTAAGTGATGACGAAAGAGCTGCCTTTGCCGCAGAGTTTGAAGACGCGGTAGCCGATGTGTTTGTCGCCAAAACCAGACAAGCACTTATCGATAGCGATGCAAAAACGTTTGTGATTGGCGGGGGTGTTGCCGCAAACCGCTATATCCGAGAGCGACTTGAACAGCTTCTGTTAGATGAGTTCCCTGACGTCGAATTGCGCTTACCCGACATTGCCATTACGGGCGACAACGCCATTATGATCGCGCAGGCCGTACTCGCCCGCCGACTCAGTGGCATCGCTGATGAAAAAGACGGCGCAGAAATCCGCGCCGTCGGTAACCTCTCTATTAAAAACAAATAACACAAGGCTTAGTGGAGTTCCTCGATGACCGCACCGCTTGCGAGGCTCATTGAGCCATCGTCTTCTCTATGAAAATAACAAGCGTCGATTTTGACCTTTCGTTTCTTTCCTTTTATCTCGCCTGTCGTCTCAATGATCAAGAAGTCATCGGTAGCTAAGGTGACCTTGCCAAGATTTGCCATGAGGCCCTCCTGTGCAGCCATACTAACCGTAGCATATAGTCCCGCTGTCAAAAAGCCTTTATTTTGCTAGTATTTGAGGACGATGGACGATAAGTTTTTAAAACCCTACGACCCCGCCGCTACCGAGGCGTCTATATATAAGAAGTGGGAGGACTCAGGCTACTTCAATCCCGACAATCTTCCCCATGCTGATAAAGGTCCTTTTTCTATTGTCCTTCCCCCTCCGAACGTCACGGGCACCCTGCACATGGGCCATGCAGCCATGCTTGCGGTCGAAGACATCATCGTGCGCCACAAGCGCATGCAAGGATACAAAACACTCTGGATTCCCGGCACCGATTCTGCCGCCATTGCGACACAGTCTAAGGTAGAGAAGGAAATCCAAAAGAATGAGAAGAAGTCACGACATGATTTAGGTCGTGAAGAGCTGCTTACGCGCATAGATGCATTTACGGAAGAGAGCAAGACCACCATCATCAACCAACTGCGTCGCATGGGCTCTTCGCTTGATTGGAGTCGTTACGCCTACACCATGGACGAAGTACGCTACAGCGCCGTTATGGAGGCGTTTGTACGCATGTACGATGCAGGCCTTATATACCGCGGCAACCGCATTGTGAACTGGGATCCAAAAGGCCAGACCACTATCAGCGATGATGAGATTGTTCACGAAGAACGCAAAGCATCCTTAGTGACGTTTACCTACTCCAAAGACTTCCCTATTGCCATTTCAACCACGCGACTTGAAACAAAAGTCGGCGACACGGCAGTTGCAGTACATCCCGATGATGTTCGCTACAAAGAATTTGTCGGCAAGACATACGACGTTGTGTTTGCAGGCGTACCGCTGCATATAAAAATTGTTGCTGATCAGTCAGTGGATCCAGCTTTTGGTACGGGCGCTTTGGGAGTAACCCCGGCACACAGTCAAACCGACTGGGACATTGCTGAGCGTCATAACCTTGAGCGTCCTCAAGTTATTAACGAGTACGCAAAGATGACTGTCGAGGGCGAGTTGAACGGCAAAAAAGTACTCGAAGCACGTGAGTACGTACTCGAATGGCTCAAAAAAGAAGGACTTCTTCAAAAAGAAGAAGAAATCACCCAGAATGTTTCTACTGCTGAGCGCACGGGTGGCATTATCGAACCCCTTCCAAAACTCCAATGGTTTGTTGCGGTAAATAAACCTATCGCTGAGCGTGGTGGCAAAACACTCAAAGAGCTCATGCGCGACTCGGTACAAAGTGGTGGAGTTACCATCACCCCCGAGCGTTTCGAAAAAATATACTTCCACTGGATAGATAATCTGCGCGACTGGTGTATTTCTCGCCAAATTTGGTTTGGACACCGTATTCCCGTCTGGTACAAAGACGGCGAAACAAAAGTAAGCGCCACTTCCCCTGGTGAAGGATGGGAACAAGACCAAGACACTCTCGATACCTGGTTTTCTTCGGGATTGTGGACCTTCTCTACTCTTGGCTGGCCGGAGAAGACAGATGACCTCAAAACCTACCACCCCACCGCACTTCTTGAGACCGGATACGACATCCTCTTTTTCTGGGTGGCGCGCATGATACTCATGAGCCAGTTTTTGTTGGGTGAAGTACCGTTTAAAAACGTGTACTTACACGGACTGGTGCGCGACAGCAAAGGTCGCAAGATGTCCAAGTCGTTGGGTAACATTATCGATCCTTTGGATATGGTGGAAAAGTATGGAGCCGACGCCGTGCGTCTCTCCCTTATCATGGGCGCGGCACCTGGCAATGATCTTAAACTCGATGAAAACCGCATCCGTGGTTACAAAAACTTTGCGAACAAAGTGTGGAATATCACCCGCTTTGTACTCGAAAGTACCGATACTGCCGGAGAAGGTACTGTACTCCCAGAAGATGCGGTCATCGTAGAGGAAATGCGCAAGATGAGCGTTGAGGTTACAAAACACATAGACGATTACCGCCTAGACCTTGCTGCCGATGCTGCATATCAATGTATTTGGTATCGCTTTGCTGATGTCATACTCGAAGAAAGCAAACCATTCATCAAAGGGACCGATGCTGCCCGTGCCGCTTCGCGTGCCACGGTCCTACGCCAATCGCTCGATATCATCCTGGCAACACTTCATCCTTTTATGCCGTATGTTACGGAAGAAATCTGGGGTTCACTTCCAAACAATAAAGATCTCCTCATGGTGGAAAGTTGGCCTGTTGCCAACTAAAGACTTGCTATACTAGCAAGGTATGGCTCCTGCTCTTTTTATTGCCATCTTAGGCGGCATTTTACCTGCACTGGTATGGCTTGCGTTTTGGCTCTTAGAAGACCGCTGTAAACCGGAGCCCAAAAAGTATATTTTCTTTTGTTTTGTCGCAGGCATGCTTGCGGTAATACCTGCACTCATTATCGAGCGTGCCATGGTGCCGTACCTCTCCGGCACAAATCTATTATTGGGATGGGCGGCAACTGAGGAGATAGTAAAGTTTGCGGCTGCATGTATTGCTGCACTGTGCTGGGCAATGTATGACGAACCGCTCGATGCAGTAATTTACACCGTTACTGCGGCGCTTGGCTTCTCAGCTTTGGAAAATGCACTTTTCCTTCTTACACCAATACAGCAAGGTGATTTATTGCGCAGCATTATCACGGGCGACCTTCGTTTTATTGGCGCAACGCTCTTGCACACACTTGCAAGCGCCACTGTTGGTGTTGCACTTGCACTCGCCTACTTCAAACCAGCTCGCGTGCGAAAAATGGCTGCAATTATAGGACTTATCCTTGCGATCGTGTTGCATACACTCTTTAACTTTTTTATACTAGGTAGTGGTAGTGACTCGACGTTCTGGGTATTTCTTATTATCTGGGCTGGTATTATCGGAGTTCTCTTCACGCTCGAGCGCGTCAAACGCCCCGCAGACTTCTGTTAAATAAAAATGGCTAAAAGTAAACGATCCTTATTTGAGTGGCTCACTGGCTCTGAAGATGCCGAGTACTCTTTCGATGAACTTGAGCAAGGTGGCGCCTCTTATGGCCCAGTTGCAGCCCCTGCACGCAGCTCACGTCTTAAGATAAAAAATGAGGACGCCGCTCCCTCCGCTGAGCCTATGGAAGAGGAGTCAGCAGGCGAACTAGCGGTTGATGTATATCAAACCCCTACTCATATCATTATTAAAGCCATGATCGCCGGTGTGCGCCCCGAAGATTTAGATGTTTCTATCACCCGGGATATGGTTACCATCCGCGGCAAACGTGAACGTGCCACTGAAGGCACCGCCGGAGACTTCTTCTTCCAGGAACTCTATTGGGGTTCATTTACCCGCACAGTGGTTTTGCCGCAGGAAGTCGACATTGAAGAGGCTGAAGCATCTGAGAAGCATGGCCTCTTAGTGGTTAAACTCCCTAAACTCGACAAGGGCCGCCAAGCCAAATTGAAAGTAAAGGCAAACTAAAAAATCCCCCGAGGGGGATTTTTTAATCATGTGCCTGGGGCCAGGATCGAACTGGCGACCTATTCCTCTTCAGGGAAGCGCTCTACCAACTGAGCTACCCAGGCAATAAATGAGATCTTACCAAACTATTGCTCCTTACGGAAGCTACTGAAGAAGTCTGCCATTTGCTCCTGATAGCCCTGTAAATCGCCGTACACGCCAATAATTGGCTGGAGCATCGGCCAGAGATACGTGTAGTACGCAAAGGCTGCAACACCGGTTACCAAGAGCCACCATGCAATTTTGTAGATAATGTGACGTCGCTGCGCGTTGCGAATACCATGCAGTGTTTTCTGCATATCATCCATTTGCACTGCCTGGCGCTTCACCAGCTCTTTGAGTTCCTCCATCTCGGTGTCGTAGACATCCTCCATACATCAATTATATCAGCTCTCTTCGGTGCCCCCGCCAAGAGTCGAACTTGGATTCTCGCGTTAGGAGTGCGAAGTTCTATCCGTTGAACTACGAGGGCTTATTACGCAAGCATCTTACCAGTTATTTCTTGTATTAAACAGTGCATTATTTTAAGCGTAGCACCACCTTTCCGCAGAGTTATCCTACACATTCCATATTTGGTTTTACTTTTATTTTGTTTGTCATCATGATTTACCCGGACAAGTCTTAATGGAACACCTGTTGCTTTACTCCAGTATCGTCGGCAATCAAGAGGGTTCATCGGTGTCGAGGTTCTTACCAAAATATCCAGATCGCTGTCTTTTATATTCAATCTTTCGCGCAAAATTTTTAAGAACACCCGTATCATTAATTCGTCTGTATTTGTAAACACAAAACCACCCTTTTTGGTCCCCTCACTCCAATACAGAGCCGCTAGTAATACTGGCCATGTCTTATTTTCATCAAAATCTGAGAGCACATCCCTAGCTTTTAATCTCGCCAAATCCCATTGCACCTGGCTACGTTTTGCTCCAGCGCCCATACGACTGCGAAGCGTGTCCTTTTGGATCTGGGATAATTTGATGTTTCGCACATGGTGCCAGACAGTAGTCTTTGATAAAGAATATTTCTGCATCAAGTCCAGGATAGACACACCTGACCTCCTATCGGTTTTTAGACCATCTATGACAGAACTAGCATGTCTGCGCATGCTTTCATTATAAACCTATATATTTATCTGTCGAACAAAAAATCAGTTCGGTTTCTGACAGGAACACTGCTTACGCAGCGATGCCAAGCTTGTCGGCAATTTTTGCACGATCAAAACCAACCATAATATCCTCGCCGATGACAATGACCGGTACACCGAGCTGGCCAGTCATCTGAATCATCTCCTCACGCTTTGCAGCGTCAGTCGTTACATCGAAGGCGGTGAATTCTACGTTCTTTTCGGCAAAAAAGTCTTTAGCCATCTTGCAGAAATGACACGTCGGTGTCGTGTATATGGTTACGTTTTTCATATTTTTAGTATATCATCCAGAGGATTCTCAATACAAATGCGGAATTAGTTTAGTGGCAAAACATGTGCTTCCCAAGCATAGGACGGGAGTTCGATTCTCCCATTCCGCACCACTACCACGGGAACACGGTATGCCACAGGCGCTGCCACCACGGCGGCTCGCTGTTTTTACCCTCTTCTTCCTCCTCAGGGCGCACCACTAAAATAGTCCCTTCTCCTGGACGAGCCAGACCATAGCGTTCACGTACCTCAGCTTCAAGCCCGCGCGCAGTGCCAAGCTCAGACACCTTCCCTTTTGCACGTGCCTCTTCCTTCTTTAATTGCTCAAGGCGCATCTCTCCCGCCTCACGAAGAGCTGCCGCTTGAGAGAATTTGCCATACATCCGCCACGCGCCTTGGACTAAGAAAAACGCTAGAATCGCAAGCAATGCAATGCCTCCCGCTCCAAGGAGGGCCCGCGTGAGCTGGTTTCGATATCCACGCCTGCGATATGGGTCCTGCATCTCTTAAGTATACTTTGCCGAAGCGAATAAGGCATGGTACTGTGATGCCATGTTTGGCAAAAACCGGGAGCGTTGGATACGCATAAGCGCCATTTTCATCGGCGTTGTCGTAATCCTATCAATGGTACTCTCCTCCTTTACCTTTACGTTCTAGCGATTATTCGCTCTTCACCATTTTCAAAAAGACATCCTCTGGGATGTTTACCTTGCCGCGGTTAAGCATCTTTTTCTTACCCTTCTTCTGCTTTTCGCGCAGTTTCATCTTGCGGGTAATGTCACCACCGTACATGTGCTGGGTTACATCCTTCGCCAATGCTGAAAGTGTCTTAGACGAGAGAATGCGACCAAGTGCTTGGCCTTGAATTTTCGTGGTAAACATCTGGCGCGGCAAAATACCATGCAACTTCTCTACCGCTGCCACCGCCTCTTCGTAGGCGCGGTGTTTTGCCACAATACGGGTAAATGCGGGCACCACTTCATCAGCAACTACAATATCGAGTCGTGCCACATCAGCGGGACGCAACTCACGCATCTCGTAGGACACGCTGGCGTATCCTTGGCTCACACTCTTTACCTTGTCAAAAAAGTTGCGCATAAGCTCACGTAGCGGCATGGAGACCTTGATAAGCATGCGCCCTTCGGAAAAAATATCGGTTGAGGTAATAGTCGCCTCGTGTTCGTAGAGGAGCGTCGTAATAACGCCAAGATACGTGGTGGGCACCATGATTTCTGCATCAACATAGGGCTCATGCACGCTGGCAATATCTCCATGCTCAGGAAAGAGCGCTGGCGAATATACCGTAATTGTTTTTCCGTCTTTAAGCGTCACCTCGTATTGAATCGTTGGAGAGGTAATAACCAAAGTGAGTTTAAACTCTCGACGCAGACGCTCAGTCACAATCTCAAGATGGAGCATGCCCAAGAGTCCGCAACGAAACCCACGGCCCAAAATACCCGAACTCTCTTCTTCAAACGAGAGTGACGAATCACTGAGTCGCAGTTTAGAGAGTGCCTGACGTAAAGACACAAAGTCATCCTGGCTCTCAGGATATACGCTGGCCCACACCACAGGCTTTGGTTCTGCATAGCCAGGCAACGCGGGCGTCTTAGAACCCTTAGCGCGTATTGTGTCGCCCACTCGAGCAAAGCCTGGTTCTTTAATACCAGTCACCACGTAGCCGATAGAACCTGCGGTTAAAGTACCTGTTGGGGTTGGTGCAGGGGCAAATACACCCACTTCAAGTGCATTAAACGAGCGACCTGATGCGGAAAACTCAAGCGCCTGTCCTTTGGAGATCACACCATCTACTAACCGCAAAAACACAATAACGCCTTGGTGATCGGAGTATTGAAAATCAAAGATAAGTGCTGCCGGATCTTTTACCTGCGATGCTTTGGGAGGCGGGATTTTAGCAATCATCGTATCGAGCACCTCTTTCACACCTTCCCCCGTTTTGCCCGAACACCCTAAGATTTCACTCTCATCTATTTCAAGCAGCACTGCTACCTGCTCACGCACCGCTGACACGTCTGCCAGAGGTGAGTCGATTTTAGAAAGCACGGGAATAATAACCAAATTAAGATCGCGTGCTGCACGCAAGGTAGTTAACGTCTGCGCCTGCACACCCTGCGTAGCATCAACCAACAGAATTGCTCCTTCAACCGCAGTAAGGGCGCGTGATACTTCGTAACTAAAGTCGATGTGGCCGGGAGTATCGATAAGGTTTAACTCGTATCCCTCATACACCATGCGCACTGGCTGCATCTTGATGGTGATACCGCGTTCACGCTCAAGGTCCATAGAATCAAGCACTTGATCACGCATCTTACGCGCCTCAATAGTGCGCGTAACCTCTAAAAAGCGATCCGCAAGCGTGGATTTGCCGTGGTCGATATGCGCGATGATCGAGAAGTTGCGGATGTTTTGCATCCGCCCCAAATTACCACATTTTTGGCCTAAAATAAAGGGTTATGAGACGTCGGTTGGCTCGATAACCACCTTCGGCGGTGCTACACGCTTATGCACTGCCGCATAGGTCTCAAAGAGCTCTCGGTTACGCAATAAGGCTAACGTGGCAATGGTCACGATACCTCCTACAAACGCCGCTGAGAGCCCTTGGAATACGACTCCGGTAAAGGTATCGATATTGATTGCTTCACCCGTTGCCGCAAGCACCGCGTATGCTGCTGCGCCGCCCAATACCGCTGCAGAGAAGCTCTGGAAGAAAAGGGTGAGGAGTGGTCGACGTGCAACACCAAAATCGCGGGTAAAAAAGTAGAGCCCCAATGCTGCCTGGACCAACCCTCCCAAACAATACGCAAGCGCGAGCATTAATACCACGGTGCCGCTAATCCCCTCGACACGCAACATTTCTTCCAAAAACATGCGCCACAAATCCCAGTACTCAAAGAAATGCATGAGTATAAGTCCGCTGGTGACTGAAACCACAACTGCACTAATGCCGAAGATAAGTGGCTTTGCCGTATTACCCGCTGCATAGTATCCGCGGGCAACCAACATGGTTATGGATTGCGCAGAAAGCGAAACAATAAATATCGCAAGCGCTGCAGCAACAAGACGCGTCTCAGGCCAATCAAAGACACCACTGCCTAATATGGCGCGTACCAATTGCGCGCGCAGCACAATAACAAACACCATGGCGGGAATTGCCCAAAACAATATGTGTCGCAGTGCGGTCTCGATATGGCGCACAAACTCACCGCGCTCCCCTGCAGCATGAAGTCGTGAGAGTGTCGGGAATGCCGCAACCGAATACGACACCCCGATGACTGTAAGGGGGACCGCCTGCAAATTAAACGCAAACATAAATATTGCAATTGATCCGCCGGGCAACAGCGACGCGAGTGCGATAAGGACCAGAAGCGAGATTTGTCCGGCAGCAAGTGCAAGTGTGCGTGGTACCGAGAGTTTCAGAATCTCACCAAGATGCACGAAGGTGTCACGCCACCCAATCGTAGGCGTACCCGTGCGGCCCCAAAACGGAAGCTGAATAAGTACATGAAGCGCTGCGCCAAATACCACACCCCATGCCAACCCCTCAACTCCCATCCGCGGATAGAGAAATACAATGCCGCCGATAATACCGAGGTTATACAACAGTGGAGAGATCGAATAGAGCAAGAACCGATGGCGCAACTGTGTCAGTGCCGCAATGATATTGCTTGCCCCGAGAAGAATCGGTTGCAACAGCAATATGCGAGTGAGCTGCTCGAGCGTTCCATTTGCAAGACCAGGAGTAATGATGGGTAAGAGATATGGAACGGCGACATAGGCAGCTGCTGCCACTGCCCCCATCGCAACAAAAAACACCAACAAACACCGTTCAAGAAATCCAGTGACATCATCGGGAGTGAGTTTTGCCAAGATCGGTAGGAGCGCGTAGAGCGAGAGCAGTGAGGCAACCGTTGCGAACAGAAAATCAGGAAGACGAAATGCGGCGTAATAGAGGTCGAGCGTCTCCCCTGCACCGAAAGTTCCGGCAAGCAAGCGATCACGCAACAGCGCAAGCACTTGCGAGAGCAGTGCGAAGAAAGCCAAAAGATACGCGGCCTGGTGCAGGCCGCGTACCTCAACTCCTACTGCGCTTAACAATGCTCGTACCATACTGCCATTGTAGCGTAGCCTTCTACTCCGCTACTGGCGCCTCATCCACTACTTCTGCAGATATACCCTCAAGCGCAGGTCGATCTGCTCGCATATTCGCTAAGATAAGCGCAACTTCTTGCTCGCTTGGGTTTGTGCGCTGCAAGTCTTCAAACAATGCAATAGCATCATTCTTTCTGTTCTGGTCGTAGTATGCGATACCAAGGAAATACTTGGCATTTGCATAATCAGGCACAAGCACAATCGCCCGTTCAAGCGGCGTAATTGCTTCGCTCATAGAGCCGCTTGCGTAGTGCAAGAGCCCAAGCTGGAACCAGATAGACGCCACACCTGGCGCACTCTCTGCAGCTGAGGCAGCTGCGCGCACTGCACTTGGAAGATCATTTTGTGAGACCGCTAACTGCACACCGAAGAGCATTGCGCTGGTGTAGTTAGGTTTAAGAGTAAGTGATTGTTCAAGAAGTGTTTTGGCACGTTCAACATTCCCTTCCGTTATCTCCAATCGTGCCGCAAGAAGTGGAAGAGCGGGATTGGTTGGATTGAGTTCAATTGCTTTTTCATATGCACCGAGAGCGCTTTCATAAGCACCATCTACACGCAGTGACGCGAGTAAGAGATATGCAGCACCTGCTGACACATAGCTGCGGTAATCAGATGGTGCACGCTCGATGGCGCGGGTACTGAGTGCAAGTGTATCTCGTGCAACATCGGCAAATTCGGCTTGCAGTGCCGAAGAAGGAGTCGGTGCCTGTGCAAGCTCTGACAATCGGAGTACCCCTGCATCAACCGCAAGACGAAGCGAAGCAGGAGTTTCTTCAACGTTTGCAGAAGCCGAGGCTGCAGCAAGCGCATCCGCACTATTACCTGCCGCAAGCGCGACTTGTCCTTGAGCGAGATAGATCGAACTTGTGAGACGTCGTACTCCCACAAATGCCGACCACATACTTGCCACAACGAGCACCACTATCACCGCAAGAACCATGATGTACTCAGCCCGGCGCATAGGAGCGTCATCACGTGGACCTTTTCCTTGTCGCCACAGAAAACCGAACGCTGCTCCCGAGAGTATGAATGCAAGCAGTATCAGGTTTGGACTTGGAACGTAAAACGCGAGCGCTGCGTAGGCAAAGAGTGCGGCAAGCGCAATAGACACTGCTGCTCCCCTATCCTCGCCCGTGAGTACAGAACTGCGAATTGCACGTACTACTCCTGCGAGTACCAGAAACAGCGGCAAAAGCCATGCCAAGAGTCCAAGGACACCAACACTAAGGAGTGCGGTGGTAAGGGTGGAGAAGCCGACGTTAAAGTCTAGGCTCCAGAACTGTGATTGATTCACCTCTGCCGGCTTATGAAGCATCCAATGCTGTGCAAAGGTGTTTGGCCCCATGCCAATAAGGAAGCGCGGGAGTGAACCATCATAAGAGTTCGAGATGATATCGAAGGTTGTACCTGCAGAAGGACGCACTTCGAGTGATGAGACTGGGAAGATGTTTGTGAGTGTTGTGTTGAAGGTTGCGCCGAAGATAAGGAAGAGGCCTGCGAGTGCTGCAACGACTGCAGAAAGTACCGGCATACCACCTTCGCTTCGCGCAGAGAGATATCCAATAGCTCCAATAACCAGCGCACCACACAAAAGCAGAGCCCACACGAGTGCGAAGTTAACGAACGTAAGGAGTGCGAGCAGTGCAAAGAGTCCTGCAGTGGCAGCTGCCCGTATTCCTCCTTTCACATGTCCAAGCTGAATATGCGAGAGGAGAAGCAGTGCGAGAAGACCTGCCAAAATACCAAGGTCATTCCACTTACCCACCAGGTTTACAGAGCGATCATCAACTCCGGGGATAGGTGTACCGAAGAAGATACTGATGTATTGGAATATCGCTGCAAGTACGAGTGCCCCACCAAGAGCGAGCACGAGCAACCGGAGTGTCCGTAAGGTGCGGAAGTGTACAAACGCCAAGATGAAGGCAACAAACGCGAGCGCGGTAAAAAGTACCGTATCAACATCTAAGGCATGCCCAACAAGCGCAATCGATTTATCAGTCGAGAAGAGTGCCGAAAGTCCATAGACTGCCGGAAGAAGTCCCACGAGAAGCGCTGCACCAAAACCATGCGCACGCGCCAACGCGCGAACGCCGCCACCCCATACGAACAGAACCATCGAAACTGCAGTGAGTAATGAGAAGATAGCAACTTTACCAACCTGAAGCGGAAATCCTGTTGCCGGGATAAACAAGACCAATGCAAGAACCAAAGCGCCCAGGTACGCAAAACGCGACCACGTAAATATAGATGAATGCATAGTTACAATAACTATTTACCGAGGGACACAATGCCCTCGTGCATTAATAATGTGACTCCAAAAGAGCTGCCCCTAGTATATCCTGAGATATGTAAAAGCAAACACCTCCCTTTAGGGGAGGTGTTCACATCTAGCGTGCGCGTCTGTAAGCCGGATTCTGTCTTGAGTGACAATTTATCTAGGTCCCATCTCGCGATGAGACTCAAGCGGCACTCCCCATTGCTGGGGCACGGCCTTGCTCTCCGGTAAGGATTTAGCCGTTTCACTCCCACTAAAGGGATTCGTCACTGTTCGCACCTCTTATGACCGCCAGGATCATACGACAGGGGTTACCTGCTACCGTTTTCCCGAAGGAATAGAGTCCGGACTTTCCTCTCCCGCATTGCTGCGAGAGCTGCCACTAAACGCGCTGATGTTATTGTACCACAAAAGGAACCCCTTCGACAATACCATGTTGTGCAGCATACCCTGCAGGCAGTTCCAACACATAGCGCACGGGAGAAACAGGTGTAAAGACTTGCGGGTAGGTATCAGGAGACACGCCATATGCCACCGTTACAACCGTGTCATTCGCCCAGACAATATCTATGGGAAAGTTCATGTCTTTCATCCAGATACCCCACACCCCCTGCCCTTTAAAATCAAACAAGAGTCCATTGCCTTCCGGGAGCGAATCGCGACCAGAGAGTCCACGAGTTTGTTCCTCTGGCGAGTCAGCGACTTCAACGGGAATAGTCACCCCACCCACTTGTACATGGGTTGGTGTTTTAAACTCAGGTGGGCGGATCATAACGAGGAAAGCCAGAGCCGCTGCGCCCACTAACGCAATGATAATTTTTAACGCCACAGTGTAATTATAATAGCCGCAATCTCAAGAGAAACGAGATAGTAACCAATGTTAATGGCATAGAGTTTCCATGATTTTCCATCCCAGAGTACCTGCCCCAACATAGTGGTTGCAATGAAGCCAAGCCATGCCCAAAATGCTGCGACCATAGCCATTTGTACATCGAGTGTGCCAAATGCCTGTTCACCAACCAATATCCAATACGCAAGCACGTAGTTAAGGAGCAGTGCCCCGATAATCATGAGGATATAGTTTTGCGTCATGCCTTTTTCTTGTGCACGGCGCATATGCTCTTCAGTGAAGCCCATTTCTTTCATCCACGGTTTCCCCAAAAGCGGTCCGTACCAAATAAAACCCAACACTGTATTAATGACCGTCGCAACTACTATCGCAAAATAATTTACGGCTATTTCCATAAAAAATACGTTACTTATTAAAAGCCCGAGCGGGACAGTGACACTATACCATCGTCGATGAAGAGAAGTTGAAGTGGGCGGAGGCGGTGAGATTCGAACTCACGGTGGGTTGCCCCACGCCGCCTTTCCAAGGCGGTGCACTAGACCGCTATGCGACGCCTCCAATGCCAAACGAATATAGCACGAAATGGCCCATCGTCGCCAAGTTAAGCCTCCTGCTGGAGAAACTGGCGCGCTCCCCATTCGGCACAGTGAGCACAGCTCCTCTGCGCACCATGGCAACTGTTGCAATGTATGTCGTTGCGATATTCCCCAAATGGATAGAGCCGCACATGTGCTGCACGTATCCCCCAATAGGAACGAAAGCGTGGTATCGAAGAGCTGCACACTGCACATGAGATAGTCTTTCCAAAATTATATTGCCGTTCAATCGGAAGCGATGGGATAGAGACCGCGGCTAAGACCGCATCGGCTTCCTCTTGAGAAAGCGGGGTGCGCATGCGCTCAACCAAGGTGTAGATAATTTCATCTCGTGCTTCAATCTCCTGTCGGTGACGGCGCAGGAGATATGCCGCATAGACAATACAGCCGCCAAGCACCACGATTTCAAAAAGGATGGTGCGCAAGATGCGCGCTACTAATACCGAATCACCCGCATAGGAAGTTTTCTCTATTATTGGCAGCAATCCGTAATGTCCGCTGAGCACCGCAATACTAAAGGCGGCAATAATCATACCGCCCACCGTTAACGCAAACGGTATCGACACCACAATACTCGCAAGCGACGGCACTGCATACATAAACATCAATCTGCTCTCTACCCCACCCGAAGCAAGTATCATCGCTGTGATGAGGGCAATATCGACAACAGGAAGAGAAAAGAGAGCTACATGTTGTACCGTACCTGAGCGCTGCCCCGCCGAAAGAGTTAGTCCTACAATACCGAGCACGAGCAAGACAAGCGCCAACACCAGCGCGTACATGGGTTCATAGTCAAAAGCCCCAAACGCAAGGCGTACACCAAAAATGAGTGCTAAAGCAGCGTAAGCTCCCGTGCGAATAGCACTCTGGCGATACAAATCCGCAGAAACTCCGCGCGAAAAGAAAAAACGCTGGGCAACCGACATTACTACTACCGTACAGGACTATCTTCGGCCCAGCAACGCAGTTATCCTCTCTTCCACTGGAGGATGAGTCATGAACAACTTAGCCAACCCGCTCGTAAATGCGCGAGAACCAAACGGATTACTAATATAAAGGTGTGCCGTAGCATTATTTGCACGCTTCATCGGTGCAGAGTAACTCCCAATTTTACGTAGGGCATTTGCCAACCCTTCAGGATAACGGGTTAAGAGTGCCCCCGATGCATCGGCGAGAAATTCGCGCTTGCGGGAAACGGCCAACTGCAAGAGCGACGCAACAATCGGTGCCAAGATGATAAAGGCAAACGCAATGATCGCAATAAGGGGATGATTTTTATTATCCCTATCTCCCCCGCCAAAGAGCATGCCGCGTAGTGCAAAGTCGGAGACAATCGTGACAAAACCCACCAACACTACCGCTACCGTAGAGACCAACATGTCTTTGTTACCAATGTGACTTAACTCGTGTGCCAATACACCTTCAAGCTCGGTGCGATCCATCATATTAAGGAGTCCACTCGTCACCGCTACCACTGCATGCTTTTCATTGCGACCCGTTGCGAAAGCGTTCGGCGCAGGATCGTTGATGATGTAAATCTTTGGCTTAGGCAACCCTGCGGTAATAGCAAGGTTTTCAACCATATTGTGTAGGTCAGGGAATTCTTTCTCTGGCGCAGGCTTAGCCCCCGCCATCGACACAACAATTTTGTCGCTGAACCAATACGACGCGACATTCATCACAATCGCGAATACTGCAGCGATCAATAAAATACTTGGATCATTGAACACCCATGATATTGCCCAGCCAATACCAATGACGATAACGAAAAAGAATGTCATCAAGACCCAAGTCTTGGCGATATTGCTGCTTTGATGTGTGTAAAGGTTAGATGCCATGTGTTATGGGAAGCAAAAATAAGGTTGCACTTCGGCGCACTTCTTTTTTGCGGAGTCTAGAACTTAACTGCGACTGGCTGACGTGCAGCCTGCTCACCCTCACCAAGCTCAAAGAATTCTCTCGGCTCAAAGCGGAAGAAGTCCGCAATTAGATTACCCGGGAAAGATTCAATAGCGGTGTTAAGATCACGCACCACAGTGTTGTAGAAGCGACGAGATGCTTGGATTTTATTCTCGGTATCACTCAATTCACGCTGCAACTCAAGGAAGTTAGTGTTTGCTTTGAGGTCCGGATAGGCTTCAGCAACTGCAAAGAGTGACTTGAGCGCATCGGTAAGCATGTTCTCTGCCTTACCCTTTGCCTCTACGCCACCTGCATCCATTGCGGCAACGCGTGCGGCAGTCACACTCTCAAGCGTTTGACGCTCATGGGTCATGTAACCCTTAACGGTCTCAACCAAGTTTGGGATAAGGTCGTAGCGGCGCTTAAGCTGCACGTCGATATCTGCCCACGCCTCCTTGGCGCGCATAACCATCGCGACAAAACGGTTGTAGGCAAAAATAACCCACACCACCAGCGCGGCAAGTACTAAGAATACAATCCAAGCTAATGTCATACTGTGAAGTATAGCAGTTCTACCCAAAGTGCAAGGGGCTAGAAATCTTCCCCACCCATGCTACCTCCTGCAGGCTCTTTCTCTTCTTTTGGCTCCTCAGCGATAGCTGCTTCGGTTGTAAGGAGAATTGCGGCTGCTGAAGCGGCACGCTCAAGTGCTGTACGCGTTACTTTCACCGGATCAATAATACCCGCCGCCACCATGTCCGAGACGAGCTTCTTTTTTGGATCAAGTGGATTATATCCAGCATTAGGTTTCTTTTGTTCTGTAAGAGCTTCAACTACTTTCATGACAGCAACACCCGGGTCTTCTCCCGCATTTTGTGCTATCTGACGAAGTGGTTGTTCTAAAGCTTTAATAAGAATCAAATACCCTGAGCGCACGTCAACCGACACTCCTTTTTCTAACATCTTCTCGTAATTCTCTTGTAGCTTTACATAGGCTTGGATTAACGCACTTCCGCCGCCAGCAACTACACCCTCTTCAATCGCAGCCTTGGTTGCATTTACGGCATCCTCGATCTTCAATTTGAGATATTTCATCTCGGTCTCGGTCGCAGCACCCACACGGATAACCGCAACACCGCCGGAAAGTTTTGCCATGCGCTCACGGAGCGTTTTGCCATTACCGTATTCCCCTGCCTGCTCTTTGGTAGAAAGCTTTCCAAACTCAGCCTTTATCTCAGCAATACGTGCTTCAATATCTTTTTTAGCCCCCTTGCCACCCACAATCGTGGTCTTGTCTTTGGTGACAATTACTTTGTTCGCACGACCAAGCACGGTAAGTCCTGCCGACTCATACGTTCCGCCCGTCTTCTCCGAGATTACTTCGCCGTCTGTAAGAATTGCCAAGTCACGCAGCATTGCATCTTTGCTGTCGCCGTACCCAGGAGCTTTGACGGCCACAATGTTAAAGCTGCCGCGTAGTTTGTTCACGATAAAGGTAGTGAGGGCTTCGCCATCAACATCATCAGCGATAACCACGACATCTTTCTTGCCGGATTCAGCAATCTTCTGCAAAAGCGGCAATACTTCCTGGATGCTCGAGATCTTTTTGTCAGTGATAAGGATGTACGGGTCTTTTAACACTGCTTCCATGCGAGCAGGGTCCGTAATCATGTAGGCGCTAATGTAGCCGCGTTCAAACTGCATACCCTCTACTACTTCTTTCTCGATACCCAAAGTCTGCGATTCTTCTACAGTCACGACACCATCCTTGCCCACGGTTGAAATAGTTTCGGCAATAATGGCTCCAAGTTCTGCTGACTCAGCTGAGATCGTAGCAACCTGGCGGACTTCTTCATCGTCAGAGATCTTTTTTGCTGCACCTTTAAGCGCCAAAACTGCATCCTTGGTTGCCGCTTCGATACCTGCACGCACCCCCATAGCAGAAAGGCCTGCTTCTGTGTGTTTCATTCCCTCTTCGACAATTGCTTGGAGGAGTACGACTGAGGTCGTGGTGCCATCGCCTGCAATATCATTGGTCTTGCTTGCAACTTCCTTTACAATCTCTGCGCCCATATTTTCAAACTTGTCCGAAAGAGTGATTTCCTTCGCAATAGAGACACCGTCATTGGTTATGGTTGGACCACCATAGCTCTTTTCAATCGCAACATTGCGACCACGGGGACCGAGAGTCACCTTAACGGTGTTTGCTGCTTTATCGATGCCGGCTTTCAGACTGCGGCGTGCGCGTTCATTAAATAGGATTTGTTTTGCCATAGGATTTAGAGGACGTAGGTTATGCTCTCTTCGCGGATAAGGTAGTAGTCGACACCATTAATAGTTACTTCGTCGTAACCGTACTTACTGAACATAATTTTGTCGCCCGGTTTAACCAAAAGTGGCATAAGGTTGCCATCTTCATCGCGACGACCAGGACCAACCGCAACTACAGTGCCTTGTTCTGGTTTTTCTTTCGCGCTCTCCGGGATAATGAGACCGAAACTAGTCATCTCTTCCGGCTTTCCTGGCTTTACCAGCACACGATCGCCGTACGGACGACCCATGCCATTGTTTTGAACGACCGGCTTAGAAACCTTCTTTGCCTTAGGGGCATTTTTCTTCTTTTTAGATTTAGCCATAGCGCCAATACTATATGCCAAAAGACATATTGTGTTCAAGAAGGCCTCATGGTAAAGTGCGGGTAATGGCGTTAGCAGGGGTGCTTCCCTACATACAGATCGGTCTCTCCGTCCTTTTGATAGCGTGTGTCCTGCTTCAGCAGACAGGCGCTTCTGTGGGCGGCGCCTTCGGTGGAGACAACTTTTCTGCGGCATATCACACACGCCGTGGTTCTGAGTTGTTCCTCTTCCGCGCGACTATAGTTGTTGCAGTGCTCTTTGCACTGTCGGCTCTTCTTGCTCTCTTCGTTCGATAATCTCAACTACTACTTATGAGTACTGTACGGCGCTTGGGGTCTCCCCGCGCCCGTCTCTCTTTTCTAAATCGTGCAGGTGAGGCCGTCTCCGAGCTTCGGGGTGCCGGCCGCGCTCTTTTTATCCTCTTTGCAGGGATGTTGGTGGTTTCTACACTCGCCCTCCTTTTCATGCTCGAAAGTTCTATCGTGGTACCTTCGCCTTCCCGTGGCGGCACCCTCACCGAAGGTATTGTCGGCACTCCGCGCTTTATCAATCCTGTACTTGCCATATCTGACGCAGATCGTGACCTCACCGCACTGATATACTCCGGTCTTTTGCGCGCAACTCCTGAAGGTGAATACGTACCTGACCTCGCACAAGAATATTCAGTATCTGAGGATGGTTTGATATACACCGCGCTATTGCGCGAAGGAATTGTGTTCCACGATGGCACTCCCGTTACCGCAGAAGATATCGTCTTTACGGTACACAAGGCACAGGCTGCTGCAATTAAGTCACCACTGCGCGCAAACTGGGACAGTGTCACTGTTGAAGCCCCAGATGCACGCACGGTGCGCTTTACCCTTCCTGCTCCCTACGCCCCATTTATCGAAAATCTCACACTTGGCATACTCCCGGCACATCTATGGGAAGGTGTAGCGAAGGAAGAATTTCCGTTTAGCGAACTCAACACTGATCCCGTAGGTTCTGGCCCGTATAAAGTGGAGTCTATTGCTCGTAGCCAAGGCGGTATCCCATCGGTCTACACACTGCGCGCCAATGATTCATATGCGCTTGGAGAGCCGTATCTCTCGCGCCTTCGTCTCAATTTCTATCAAAACGAAGCAGCGTTAGCGAAAGCCCTCAAAGATAAGGAGGTTGAGAGCGGCAGTGGTCTCTCCCAAGCAGGGGTAGAGGGCCTCAAAGAGGCTCCAAAGACTACCTCTCTCAATCGCGTGTTCGGTGTGTTCTTTAACCAGAATCAATCCGAAGTATTGCGTAACAAGACTGTGCGCGAAGCGCTTTCATTAGCAATCGATCGTCAACTCCTGGTTGAAGAAGTATTGGGTGGGTTTGGCACCCCATTGGTTGGTCCTGTTCCTCCTTCACTCCTTCATACTCCCGTACCAACTCGCACCGAGGATCCCGTGGCAGAGGCGCAGCAAATGCTTCTTGATGCGGGATGGAGACTTGAAGGTACCGCCTTGGTACGCGGCGAGGATGATGAAATTGAACAACTTTCATTCAGTCTCTCAACCGGCAATGTTCCTGAACTGCGCCGTGCAGCAGAATATGTGCGCGATGTGTGGGGCCGCATGGGTGCTCAAGTTGAGGTGCATATCTACGAAGCCGGTGATCTTTCTCAAAACGTTATACGCCCACGCAAATATGATGCACTTCTCTTTGGTGAAGTAATTGGCCGAGAACTCGACCTATATGCCTTTTGGCACAGCTCCCAGCGTAACGATCCAGGACTTAACATCGCTTTGTATGCAAACGTCACTGCAGACGCAGCGCTTGAGACCATGCGACAGACCCAAGACGATGCCCGCCGCCTCGAGCTCTACCAAGAGTTTCTTGGGGAGATCGAGACCGACATTCCTGCCGTGTTTCTCTATGCACCCGATTTCGTGTATAGTGTCCCTAACGACCTTAACGGTATTACCTTAGGGCTTGTAGAGACTCCTAGCGACCGGTTTTTAAGCATTACGCAATGGCACCGCGAGGTGGACTATGTGTGGCCTGTCTTTGCGTCCGGTAGGGCTCGATAAATGAATCTGTAAAAAAATTAATAATATTATTCTTATGCCAGAAAACACACCTATTCAGAAAAAAAGCGGCCCTCGCCGCGGTTCACGTCCTCCGTTTGGTAATCGTGGTGGCGGTGGTGGCAGTCGTGGTCGTGGACGCATTCGCCATGGCGGTCCTCGTCCACACCAACCGCATCCAGCGCGTGAAATATCTGAACCTTCAGTGACCGCCCTTAACGGTGACGAACAGCCGATCCCTGCGCTTGAGCCGGGCAACATTCGTATTATCCCGCTTGGCGGCGTCGAAGAAATCGGCCGCAACATGACTGCAGTTGAGATCGGCGATGACATCATCATCATCGACTGTGGTTTCCAGTTCCGCGAAGACGATACACCTGGTATCGACTACATCCTTCCGAACACCAAGTATCTCGAAGATCGTCGCGAAAAGATCAAGGGTATGTTTATTACCCACGGCCACCTCGATCACATCGGTGGTATTCCCTACATCATCGACCGCATTGGCTACCCACCTATCTTTACCCGCCGCCTCACGTCAGTGATGATCCGCAAGCGCCAAGAGGAATTCCCTAACCTGAAACCTCTTGATGTGCATGAGGTAGAAAAAGAGGACACCATTCGCGCCGGCAACATCCGCGTTAAATTCTTTGCGGTGTCGCACACCATTCCTGATTCGATGGGCATCATCATCGAGACTCCCTACGGCCTTATGGTCTTTACCGGAGACTTGCGCCTCGACCATGTCGACGGTGTTCCTATCGAGACTGAAGAAAAAGAATTCGGCTACTTTGCTGACAAGAAAGTACTCTTCTTGGCTGCTGACTCCACGAACTGCGAAAAGCCGGGCTTCTCCCTTCCTGAGCGCATCGTGCAGAAAAACCTAGACGAAATTATTTCTAAGTCGACCGGCCGCTTAATTATCGGCACCTTCTCTTCACAGCTCGAGCGCATCATGCGCATGCTTGAAGCAGCTGAGCGTGCAGGCAAAAAGGTACTTATCGAAGGCCGCTCGATGAAGGTAAACGTGGAGATCGTGAAGCAGTTGGGCATGCTCAATGTGAACGACAAAACCTTTATCGACTCAGCTCAGGCCGAGCATGTTCCTGACAACAAGCTCGTTGTCCTTGCAACCGGTGCACAGGGCGATGAATTTGCTGCACTTATGCGCATTGCCATGAAGACGCACAAGTACATCAAGATTAAGAAGGGCGACACCATTGTCCTCTCCTCTTCTATCGTCCCAGGCAACGAACGCAGCGTGCAAAAACTCAAAGACAATCTTTCACGCCAGGGTGCAAAAATCATCCACCGCGAAACGATGGACGTTCACGCATCGGGTCACGCAAACCGTGATGAGACTTTCTGGATCCACCAGAAAATCAATGCCCGCTTCTTTATGCCACTCCACGGCTATCACTACATGTTGCGCGTACATGCCGACATCGCGAAAGCATGTGGCCGCACCGAGGACGAGATCGTTATTCCTGACAACGGTTCCTTAATTGAGATCCAAGATGAGGGGCAGCGCATTGTCCGACTGAAAGAAAGTGCACCTGCAGGTTTGCGCTTGGTAGATGGCTTTAGCATTGGCGACATTCAAGAGGTCGTTATCCGCGACCGTAATGTCTTGGCGCAAGAAGGTATGTTCGTCATCATTGCAACGGTTAACCCAAAGACTGGTCGTCTGCGCAAATCCCCTGACATCATCTCCCGCGGTTTCGTCTACTTGCGTGAGTCGCAGGAATTACTGCAGCAGGCACGCATCATCGTTAAAAAGACGATTGAGGATTCAGCAAAAGGTCAGCAACCGGTTAACTTCGACTTTGTGAAGAATAACGTTACCGACACCGTTGCACGCTTCCTCTTCGAGAAGACCAACAAGCGTCCTATCGTCATCCCCGTTATCCTTGGGGTGTAACCTACTTCTCTGAGATCGCAAAGGTTTTACCCTGCGCGGCAACAAGACCCTCCGATATCAAACGAGCGAGCTCCATAGTGAGCTCCTCTTTGCTTCTGGGTATCTTATGCGAGAGTGCCGAGAGTGTTGCGTGGTGTTTTAAAAGTTCGCGCAATATAGCGCCACGCAACTGTCTTGCAGAACCCTCAAACTTACCTTGCTTCACATAGTGTGCACTCTTGTTGTTCACCCGCACCCCTTGGCGCTTTAAGTGCGAACCATAGTCCATCATGGCAGCGTAGAAATCGCGCGGCTTCATTCGCGACCTCTTCAGCAGGTCAGCAATGAGAGGAAGCAAATCAGCATCGTGCACTTGTCCGTGTATAAATAAATCTCCATAGTGATGGAAAAGTACGGTGCGGATATTAGTCTCGACAAATGCTTCGGGTTTATTAAACGCAAAAGCCGCTATTGCCCGTGCGGTGTAGTGCCCTACTCCCGGCAGTGCCTCTATCGCTTCTACTTTTTTGGGGAAACCTTTTTCTGCAATGATACGCGCGGCACCTAAGAGAAACTTTGCGCGGCGATTATATCCAAGTCCCTGCCAGTCTGTCAGTACGCGACTGAGTGGTGCAGCCGCGAGACGACTTGCGGTCGGATATTTTTTAATAAACGCAGTATATTTTGGCAACACCCGCTCTACTTGGGTCTGCTGCAGCATAACTTCCGAGACAAGAATCTTGTACGGGTCATACGTTTTACGCCACGGGAGGTCGTGACGCCCGTGCTTTTTGTAGTGAGCTTTTAACTCCTTGAGCATTCACCACTATTGTAACGCAAAACACCGCCCCTTTCGGAGCGGTGTTTTACAGAAAGCTTACGCTTTCGGACGTGCGTCGGAGACCGTGAGCATGCGACCGCCGAACTCTTTGCCATTCCACATAGAAATAGCATTGTCAGCTGCGCTGTCCTCCATCTCGACGAAGCCGAAGCCTCGCGAGCGACCGGTCTCGCGATCAGTCACGATAGATGCGCTGACGACCTCACCCGCCTGAGCGAATGCATCGCGGAGCTCATCATTCGTCGTGCGGTACGGGAGACCACCGACGAAAAGTTTGCGTGCCATGATTACGAGAAACAATTAACTTATCTGTTCATCGCAAGGCGACCCTCCTGACGCCAAACGGCACATGGAGACTTGACTAGAACACGACCACTCTACCACAAGGCTGCAGCAGGGGCAAATGCATCAAAAAGGGCGCGTTCTCCTGCCAGTGTGTCAGCCATACGCGAAGAGAGATCAGCTGCCCCTACCAAGACCACAATGAGTCCTATAACGATAGCTGCGGTGCGGATATACCGTTCACGGGGGTGATCTTCAAGAACTATGATCTTCGCAGACGGAAGTAATAGTGGTCGCTCCATAGCGCCACTCTATCGTGGGGCAAAGCGGCTCGCAAGCGGCTCCTCTTGGTGTCCACGTTCGTCCTCGTGAGCATGTTCAGGCTCTTCGTGCGGGAGCAAAGCGTTGATGCCGAGCATAAGCATAATACCCACCACAAAGCAGATGATGTGCTTTGCAAAATGTATAGGCGATATCGAATCGCGCACCGAGTGCGGGATAAGGTCGTGGAGCACCACCACCAAAATACCGCCAGCTGCGATACCAAGAAGCGGCGCTTCAAGGACTTCAAACAAATCGAGTAAAAAGTAACCACCCACTGCGCCCAAGAGGACCGTTGAGGCGGTGGCAAAGTTAATAGTGAGCGCTTTGCGTACCGAGTAGCCGCCATCGCGCAGGACAAAAAACTCTGCGACTTCTTGCAAAAATTCATGCACAAACACACTAATGGCTGCGGCATATCCCATTGCTGGTGCCACCGCAAACGTTGCAGCCAAAAAGATACCGTCGCCTACATTGTGTATCGCATCACTTATCACTAAGCGGCGTGGGTCTAAGTGTGCGTGCACATCACCACCATGATCATGCCCATGAGTGTGGGTATGTAGGTGCGGCAAAAATTGGACAATAAGCCAGATAAGTATTGCGCCCGCAAAAATCCAACCCAGCCCCACCGCCAAAGAACCGGTATGCTCAATTGTTTCGGTCGCAAGACCAAATGCAAAGACCACAAACACACCTGCCGAAAAACTTACTAAGAAGTCTAAATGACGACTGAGCAGCGCCCCAAACCGCCAACCGGTAAACACAACTCCTCCGAGCGATGCGAGCATCACCAAACCAGAAGCTAACAGAAGATCCATCATACAAATTAGTGTATCAGTAAATTATTTTCCTTCTATCTCTTCAATCGAACGGTTGCGATGGATTATTTCATCATTGCGCACCGAGCGGAAAAACTCGTACTGATTTGTTGGCGTGCGACCATACCATTCCAAAAAGCTACTGTTCACTGGTTTTTGCTTAAGCATGTCGGCGTAATGTTTTAAGAACTCCGAGTACTGTTCAAAGGCATGTCCTTCGAATAAATAGTTAAGCTCATACGCAGCACGCGGGCTGATGATATAAAACACGAACGACCACCAGTAGTAAAAGAAGGCAAACCATAGCGGTACTACTACATGGCGCACCCAGCCACCCCGTCGTTCACTCTCGCAGAGATGCGATATCACCACCACATGCATCGTTTCATTGTCTTGTGCATGCTGCGCAAAACGCGTCACCTGCGCATAGTGCAGTGCACGTG
>JADZGF010000003.1 GCA_020854065.1 Candidatus Nomurabacteria bacterium | reverse complement strand
CCCTTTCCTTTTTCAAAAACGCATCCCCCGCCAAAAATAAAATGCATGGAGCGTTTTTTCTTTCGGGTTGCCGCCGTACTCGGCGGCGTGCGGCGGCGGTTCGCATTGGCACGCAATCGGAGCGTACAAAAAACTCTCAAGCCACCACGCACGCGGAGCGTGCGAAGTCAGTCGCTTCGCGACTGGAAATAGGTTCTAGCGGCGCGGTATACTCTCACCAGAAACAAAAAGGTCCCGCCTCTATGCGGGGCCTTTTGCTTTTTGTATCATAGATACATGGGAAAAATCATTGGGATAGTTGCAGCAATTGTGGTCGTTGTGGGGGTATTGATACTGTGGCCGGAGCTTAGTGTTGCACCTACTCCGTTAAACACGGAGGGTGAGCGCGGTATGAGTGTTGAGGAGTATGTAAAACAAAACATCTCCACGCTCTCGCCTGAAAAGGAAGTACTTGGAGGCACGTTTTACGTGACCGAGATACGTGTGGATGAAGATGGTACAGGAGAGGTGCACTACGAAGATGGGCATATTGCACTCGTTGCAGACTTTACCTGGGAGCGTGAGGAAGAGCATGGTGCCCTTACTATTACTTCCTTTACCGTACGCGAGTAATGCGGAAGGTTTTGGGTCCCTCGTTTTTTAACCGCCCCACGCTCGCAGTGGCGCGGGATTTGTTGGGTAAGTATTTGGTGCGTAAAGTGCGTGGAAAGGAAATTGCTCTACTTATTACCGAGACCGAGGGCTATCACGGTACGAAGGATTTAGCATGCCATGCACGCGCAGGTCGTACTGCTCGCAATGATCCAATGTGGGGGAAGCCTGGTCATGCATATGTGTACTTTACGTATGGCATGCACTGGATGCTTAATCTTGTTACCGGACCGGACGGTTTCCCCTCAGCGGTCCTTATCCGCGCTCTTGGAGATGAGTTAAATGGTCCTGCAAAACTCACGAAGTTTTTGCAGATAGATAAACGACTGAACACTAAACCATTAGCCAAGACCTCAGGTCTCTGGGTTGAGGATCGGGGAGTGATAGTGAAAAGAAGTGAGATACAAAGAGGTCCGCGTGTGGGTATTAGCTACGCGGGCGAATATGCGCATAAACCGTGGAGGTTTATGGTGAAAAAGAAAAAGAGCGGGAACTAGTCCCGCTCTTTGCGTGCCTTTCGGCGCTTATTAAACTCGGTGTGTCCTTGCCTCACCGCAAGTATTGCTTCTGCGGCTCTGTGCCACGAAAGTGCAAGCAACTCATCACTTATGAGATAGAACTGATGGTTCTGTATGAGCTCGAAGTACTCGTCCGCATCTTCAGGCTCAACAAGTCTAAACTCGAGCACTACTCCATTCACGTTAAGTCGAGCGCCGTAGCGGCCGGCCGAAAGTATGGCAATCGTGCCTGCGTGTACTACTTCTGCTGCGGCAAGCTCTTCTTGCATGAGGAGTCTTTGCCGCAGCTGCTGGTTTATCGAAACGCTGGACGCCACTTCGGCATCAGTCACGCTCGCCCTGAATGCGGCGGGTAACTGCAAGCTCCTGTGCGGTCGGCTTTGCGCGGTTTTTGTATTGCCGCAGGCGACGCTCAGTTATCGCGCGATTGATAGTCTGCACGATATCACGGGGCGCTTTGTAACGCTGGTCTTCCTCGCGGCGGTATAGGCCGCTTACAAATGGTTTTTTTGGCATGGCCTCCTCCAGTCGGAATGAAAGGGGAGGGATACGCACTACCAAATTCCCTCTGTTTTTAATTATATCCTGAAAATACGTGAAAGTCAAATGAATGTGAAATAAAAAAACACTTGGCAGTTGCCTACCAAGTGCTGAAGGTGCTCCGAGTTACTTGTTGTCGGTATCTTTGCCGCCGATGAAGCGGTATCCGCTGGTCTTCTCGCCGCTGAGGTCGATGAGTGGGACCGGCGCATTGTCAGTACCGGCGAGAATGTAATCGTTGCGGTCGTAGGTGTTCAGATCCATGGGAACCCCTTTCATGTTGAACCCTGCCGAAATAGCAGGGTTCATAAACCTAATATCAAAATATCATCAAATTGACCATATGTCAATATTTAAGATGTTACGCAAACAGTGCGTCTACGACCGCTTTGACGTCATTGCCATCAGCACGACCTTTAAGGTCTTTCATGAGCATACCCATCAGTTGGTTGGCGCCGCTTTTATCAGTGACGCCTAACTCAGTTGCCTTTGCTTTTGCAGCAGCTTCGATCTCTTCTTTGCTCATCTGTGCAGGGAGCATGGTTTGGAGAATGGCGAGTTCTGCCTTTTCACCCTCAGCTAGCTCAGGGCGGCCACCGGCCTCAAACTGGGCGATAGAGTCTTTGCGCTGCTTTGCAGCACGGGTGATAACGGTGAGTACTTCGTCCTCGGTTAATACACCATCAGGACCTTTGCCCTTTGTTACCGACTCATTGGTGCATGCGCTCATAAGTCCACGGATAACGGTTAGGCGCACGCTGTCTTTGGCGCGCATAGCGTCCTTCATTGCCTCTTTTAAATCAGCTTGTGTCATATGTACAAGACTATACCACTTGCCTCGGTACTTGTGTACCGGGGTGGTTTTCTTTTTGTTACCATAGGTGTATGGATTGGCTCGTCGTTTTACTTATCGTGCTCGTGGTGGGGAACATTGCCACCGTATATCTTTTGTATAAACGAGGGACGGGAGAGGCTCCGCAAGATGGCCAAGGCTTTATGCTGCTTCAAGGTCAGTTGGCAGAACTTACTCGAACACTCGACACCCGGATGACTGAGTCGTCGAAACAGGTGCACGAGACGGTCCGCACACAATTGGGGGAGTCGGCTAAGTTAATTAAAGACGTAACCGAAGGGCTTACGAAGTTGGATGAAACAAACCGGCAAGTAGTTTCTTTTGCCGATCAGCTCCAAAATCTCCAAGACATTCTCAAGACCCCTAAGCAGCGAGGAATCCTGGGTGAATACTATTTAGAGAGCGTACTTGAGAGTGTGTTGCCCACCGGAACGTTCCAAATGCAGTATGCGTTCCCTAATGGGGAGATTGTGGACGCAGTGGTGTTTGCGAAAGATCGCATTATCCCGATTGATGCCAAGTTTAGTCTGGAGAACTACAACCGGATCCTTGAGACGCGTGATGAAGGAGAACGTGCGCAGTATGAAAAGGCCTTCGTACAAGACTTGAAGATGCGCATTGATGAGACATCGAAGTATGTGCGTCCGGAGCAGGGCACCACAGACTTTGCGTTGATGTTTATTCCTGCCGAAGGTGTCTACTACGACATGTTGGTGGGCGGAGGTGCATCCGGTACGCGCCATCGCGATTTAGTGGAATACGCCTTCAGTAAACGAGTCATCATTGTCTCGCCATCGTCCTTCTTGGCGTATCTGCAGACCATCATGCAGGGACTCCGCTCCCTCCAGATTGAGGAGCAAACCAAAGAGATCCAAAAGCGCGTAGTGGAATTGGGTAAGCACTTAACTGCCTATGAGCAGTATTACAACAAACTCGGTGCATCACTCTCCACCACCGTGAACCACTACAACGCCGGGTATAAGGAGCTGGGGAAGATCGATAAGGATGTGTTGCGGATAACGGGGAGCGCGATAGGGATCGAAGCGACATCCGTTGAACGACCTGTACTGGAGGATTAGAAAGCAGAAACCCGGCGCTAAGCGCCGGGTTTGAACGGTATACGGTGCACCCACCGCTCGAGGTGATTGATACCGATAAAAATAAGAAAGAAGAGTACTGCGATGTAGAGGCAGAATTCGCACACGAGGTACGGTGTCTCGCTCGGGCGACCGAGCATGTCGTACATTTGCGCGAGTGCGCCGGAGTAGAATGCCATTCCCAGTGCGATCGCGAGCACGACCGTTTGGCTTCCGGTGATCCATCGAGATCCTCTTTTTCGCTCCGGGAGGGGTTCTCCCCATGAGCGGTCTTCGTATGGCAGGAACATGGGCTCCCCCTAGACAGCTGTTGTTTTTGTAGTCCTCTGCTATTCTTGCATAAATAGGCCTTTTGGGCTAGTATCTCCCTACGAGCCCGAGGCTCGTTTTGTTATGGCTACCAAGGCTAAAAAGGAAAACACCTCTCAGGAATTCGCCATTATCCAGACCGGCGGCAAGCAGTACATGGTTGCCGAGGGGGATACGGTGAAGATCGAGAAGATAAAAGGCGACCACAAAGTCGGTGACTCGGTCGTGTTTGAAGATGTCCTTTTGGTTGATAATGGCTCAGATACCTCGATTGGTGATCCTTTTATCAAAGGCGCCAAGGTCTCTGCTGAGGTTACCAAGATTGGCCGTGCCAAGAAGGTAACGGTTATCAAATACAAAGCGAAGTCTAACTATTTTAAAAAGCGCGGCCATCGCCAGCCTTTCTTTGAGGTAAAGATCACCAAATTGGCCTAACGAAAATCCACCGATTGGTGGATTTTTTAGTGCCTATTTCCTAATGCCTGCGAGATAGTGTCCGGATCCGCGTATTCAAGCTCAGTACCGGTCGAGAGGCCACGACCCAGTGCCGATATCTTTATGCCGCTTGCACGCAAGCGCTCAGCCAAGAGTTCCCGGGTGTGATCGCCTTCGGTGGTGGCTGAAAGGCCTAAGATTATCTCTTTAATGGTAGCGGATTCAGTTTCGGCACGTTTTAAGAGTTCTCTCTCACGGATGTACTTCTGTGTATCTTCGCTTGCAAGGGGAATGGTGCCACCAAGTACAAAATAGAGTCCTTTAAATCCTGAGCGCTCCACCGGTTCAATGTCAGCATCCTTTTCCACGACGAAGAGAAGAGAAAGGTCTCGAGCGGGGTTTGAGCAGATCGTGCAGGTACCGCTTTTGCCCACAAACCAGCGATAGCATCTTTTGCACTGACTGGTCTCAGTCCCGAGGTTTTTAATGACCTCTGCAATCTCAAGTCGGGTTCCTTGGCCAGAGACCAATAGATATTGGACGAAGCGTCGTGCCTGCCGAGGACCTATCCCCGGGAACTTCTCGAATAGTTGTGTAAGCGTATCAATCGGGTTCATTTAGAAACTATCAAAGGAGCTTGCGTTATCGAAGGCTGCAAGGTCGGCCTTCTCCAGAGACATAAAGGTGGTGCGCTTGTCATCGAAGAAGAGTTCAACTTTGCCCACGGGGCCGTTACGGTGCTTCTCCACCAAGATCTCTGCAATGTTAGGGCGATCTGACTCTTTGTTGATCTTGTCGTCGCGATGGATGAACATAACGACGTCGGCGTCCTGCTCAATAGAGCCGGAGTCGCGCAAGTCGGAGAGACGTGGTTTGCCACCGCGCTGCTCCACCGCACGGCTAAGCTGCGAGAGGGCAATGACTGGAACGTCCATTTCGCGGGCAAGCTGCTTCAATGAGCGCGAGATCTCGGTTACTTGCTGCACCAAGTTATCCTGTGCACGCGAATTGGTGGGGACCATGAGCTGGAGGTAGTCGATCACAATCATGTCGAGTCCATGCTCACGCTTGAGGCGGCGTGCAACGGCGCGCATTTTAAGGATGTTGTTGCCCGGCTGGTCATCAATGTATATAGGAGCCTGACCCAAGCGCTCATATGCTTCACGGATGCGACCCCAATCTTCTTGGTCATTGATATGACCCGTACGCAGATTCCATGAGTTTACTTTCGCTTCCGCAGCAACCATACGATCAATTAATTGCTGCGCTGCCATTTCGAGAGAGAAGATACCGACGACTGCTTTGTGATTGATTGCCGCCTGGCGTGCAATATCAAGTGCGAGCGAGGTCTTACCCATACTCGGACGTGCCGCAAGAATGATGAGATCCGACTTTTGGAAACCTGCCAACATATTGTCGAGGTCTTTAAAGCCGGAGCGTACGCCGCGTATCTCATCTTTATGCTCGTGCAGGTGTTCAAGGCGTACCCACGCTTCTTTAAGTGAGTCACCAAGGGCAACAAACTTAGAGAGCGTCGGCATCGACGTTACTTCATAGATCTTTTTCTCCGCCTTATCCAGCGTTTCGTCCAACTCTTCGCTTTCATCAAACCCAAGTTCTGCGACATATTCACCTGCGTTGATAAGTTGGCGGAGCATGTGCTTCTTTTGCACTTGGCTTGCATAGTGGCGGGCATTGCTTGCAGCGGGCACATCCGCTGCCAACTCCTGCAGATACGAAACGCCACCGACCTGTTCAAGTTGTCCGAGGTCAGAGAGTTTTGCACGGAGAGACTCAATGTCGATTGGTTCAGCTCGGTTGTGGAGCGCCAATGCAGCACGATATATGATCCGATGCTTTTCTGCATAGAACGCATCTTCGGTGATAACATCGGTCGTTTCAATCATCGCCTCAGGGCGAATCATGAGCGCACCTAAAAACGCACGTTCGCTTTCGAGTGTCTGTGGTGGCAGACGCATAGAAGACCCGGCTTTAGTCATAGCTTAAGAGTACTCCCACAGAGGCGCGTGTCCAACTTGTGTATAGGTCCCTCACAAAGTGGATAAATAGGGGATAGAAAATACTAGACAAAAATAATCTGTGTTGTATTATCCCCTTTGGTAGTTCAACCCACAGGGGGAAATGATGAGTTACGGGCGAATCGAGAAGGTGTCAAAAGGCCGGTACCATGCGCACTACGGCGGGGGACTCGGAGTCCAGGCAGGCTCCAAGGGAGTCACCAAGTGGAGCAAGAAAGACGACGAATTGCTTCTCTCTACATCAACACCGACGGAAAAACAGTTCGGCGAGTGGGTGCTGAAGTTAAAGCGACCCCCGAGTGTTGTCCGAACTCGCCACCTGTATTTGTGGGAGCTTAAGCGTAAAGAAAGAGAAAAACGTATTGCAAAATTGCGCGCAGAACGCGCCAGAGAAAACCAGATGGGGCAATAAATCGCCCACAATTCCCATACGGCTTAACTGCTGTATGGGAATTATTTTTTTGATACCTTAGGCCCCTCAGGAGAATCTTTCACCGTGTATCCCAACCGTTCAATCTTTGCACGCAGATCATCAGCAATACCAAAGTCTTTTGAAAGTCGTGCTTGTTCGCGCTCATCAATCAATTCGGTAACTTCTTCAGGAAGCTGGGAGAGGGGAATGACTTCTAGTTTTACCTGCTTGCGTGGCAGTGCTAATCCAAGACCGAGTGCCTCATCCGCAATCGCAAGGCATGCACGCTTCACGGTAGGGGGCATAGAAGGATCACGGACTGCTTCCCATAAACGAGCGATAGCCAGCGGTGTGTCTAAATCATCGGCGAGTGCGGCATAGAAACCTTTCGCAAATTTTTCGTCTGCCGGCATACCAGAGGGTGGCAATTCCAGATACATACGATTGAGGCGCAGTAGTGCCTGGTCAGCAGCTTCGATTGCAGCCCACGTAAAGTTCATAGGGGAGCGGTAGTGGGCAGTTAAGTAGAGGTAACGTAGTGCGCGAGGGGAGTATCCACGGTCAGTAATCTGGTAGAGATAAATCGTGTTGCCAATCGATTTACTAATCTTTTTACCCTCAATCGTAATGAACTCATTGTGCATCCAGTAGCGTACGTACTGTTTTTGCGTCAGTACTTCAGCTTGTGCGATTTCGTTGTTGTGGTGCACCGGAATATGGTCGACGCCACCAGTGTGGATGTCGATCTGTTTGCCGAGGAGCTTAAAGATCATGGCGGTGCACTCAATGTGCCAGCCAGGGTAGCCAACACCCCACGGGCTCTCCCATTCTTGCTGGCGGCTTTCGTGCTCTTTGCTTAACTTCCAAAGCGCAAAGTCATGCGCATTCTTTTTATGCGGATTCTCTTCAACGCGGGCACCGGCCAATTGACCAGCAATATTAACTTTGCCGAGTTTGCCGTATCCACTAAATTTAGCGGTGTCGTAGTAGACGCCATCAGGGGTGCGGTATGCGTATCCTTTCTGCTCAAGTGTTTTAACCAGTGCGATAATCTCACCGATATATTCGGTTGCTTTGGGGAAGGTGATGCGTTTGCGTTCAATACCGAGTGCATCCAAATCATCGAACCACCAGCCGGTTACTTCCTCGGCAATCGTCTGAGCGGACTGGCCTTTGCGTGCAGCAGCGGCTTCTAACTTATCTTCACCAATATCAGCATCGCCCACATTGTCTCCGGTTAGGTGTCCAACGTCGGTGATGTTAATGACTTGTTCAACGGGATGACCCCAGGTGTTAAGGGTGCGGCGAAGGGTGTCAGCAAATACATACGGACGGAGGTTGCCGATGTGTTGGCGGTCATACACGGTCGGTCCGCAGTTGTACATTTTTACCGGACCACCAAGTGGCTTAAACTCCTCTTGTTCACCCGAGAGCGTGTTCGTGAAGCGCAACGGAGGCAAATCATTGCGTGCCGGTGTTTGTGTGCGTAAAAGGTGTGCGCGGAGATATGATAAAAGCCCCATGTACTCCTCAGTATAACAAGGCTCTATGATATACTGTGCAGTGATATGAACAGTGCCAAGGCCCTCGCGGCGGGTGCGTTTGCGATAGTGGTCCTTGTGTTTGGTGCAGGGCTTTTTACCGGTGTCTCTGGTGGGGCGGGTCCTTCTGCTACGGCTGCCATTCCCGGCACTTCTGCTGCAGATCTCGCACAATTTTGGCGTGCATGGGAGCTCTTAGAGGAGCACTATATTAAGACTGGTTCATCGACTGACCCAACGGAGCGTGAAAAGATCCACGGCGCAATCAAAGGTTTGACTGAGAGCTATGGTGATCCATATACCGTCTTTTTCCCACCAGCTGAAGCAGAAGCGTTTAACGAAGAAATTAGCGGCACCTTTAGCGGTGTCGGTATGGAGCTTGGTATCCGTGACGAGGTGCTCACGGTCGTGTCTCCAATTAAAGGTACGCCAGCAGATCGAGCAGGAGTCCAAAGTGGCGACAAGGTGCTCGCAATTGATGGCAAACCATCTGCGGATATGCCTGTTGAAGAAGCGGTTAAATTGATTCGCGGTGAAAAAGGAACCACCGTTACCATCATGTTTGGTCGTCCGGGTCGCACGGCGCCGATTGAGACCACCCTTACGCGTGACACTATAAATATTCCACTGCTTGAGACTGAAGTCTCCGGCGATGTCTTTATCATCGAACTCTATAGCTTCTCTGCCAACTCACCAGAACTGTTCCGTGGTGCATTGCGCGAGTTTGTACAAAGTGGCAAAAAGAAACTCATTCTTGATCTCCGCGGCAACCCAGGCGGCTACCTCGAAGCAGCCGTAAGTATGGCAAGCTATTTCCTCCCCGTGGGTGAGGTCGTCGTGACGGAAGACTACCAAGGCAATCGCTCAAATGGTGTGCATCGCTCAGCTGGATATAACGTATTTGCGGGCAAAGGCCTTCAAATGGTGGTGTTGGTGAATCAAGGCTCCGCCTCTGCCTCTGAGATTTTGGCAGGAGCACTGCAGCAGCATGGTGTTGCGACGATCGTAGGGGAGCGCACGTTCGGAAAAGGCTCTGTGCAGCAACTCCTTGATATTGGTGGTGGCGCAGAGTTGAAAGTAACTGTGGCGCAGTGGCTCACGCCAGATGGTTCCTCAATCAGCAACGGAGGATTGACCCCTGATATTGTCGTCGAGCGTACTTCTGAAGATCGTGCTGCAGAGCGTGATCCGCAACTCGAAGCCGCAAAGGCATACTTGGCAGGACGCTAAAGAAGGGTATTATTGCCTCTATGAAGGTAATACTGCTCAAAGACGTGCGTAATGTAGGACAAATTGGCACCGTCTGTGATGTTGCAGACGGTTTTGCACGTAACTATCTCTTTGCACATAAGCTTGCTGAACCGGCAACGGAAGAAAAGATTGCCCAGGTAGCGGCACAAGCAGAAGCGCGTGCTGAGGAAGCAAAGAAACAAGCAGCAGAGCTTGATAGCAAAGTTAAGTCATTGAACGGCAAAACCGTCACGATTCCTGCACGTGCGACCGAAAAAGGAGGTCTTTTTAAAGCAATCACCCCACGTGATGTGGCTAAAGCAATCAGAGCGGAACATAGTCTTGAGATTCCTGAGGACTCAATCGTTATTGCTGTGGCAATAAAGACGGTCGGGGTGCATACTATCGAGCTACAAAACTCCGCACACAAAAAGGTACCGTTTAGCGTATCGGTGTCAGCACAATAGCCACTTTAACCTCGCGTTCATGCATACTCCGGCATACTGCTTGTTAGGCCTGCCCGTCTGCGCAACAGGGCTCGGGCCGCGGTCGAGCATTACTCGCACACTAACCTACATAACACTATGGAGGAGCTAGAAAGAGATGACGATAACGGCACCAGCAATCGCGGCTTTGCCTCGATGGATGAAGATAGACAACGAGAGATAGCGTCGAAAGGTGGCAAGTCGCAAGGCAAAGAGAACAATCCAGGGAACTTTGCCAACGATAGAGAGAAGGCAGCTGCGGCTGGGCGCATCGGAGGGCAGAACAGTAGGGGCGGAGGACGTAACTCGGATGACGGAAGCGAAGAGTAGCCCAAAAACAAAAGCCCCTGCGCAGGGGCTTTTGTTATGTGAGAAATATTAGCGAGGGGAGACGTCGACGCGGGAGCGTTTAACGGTGCGACCGGTAAAGCCGGTCTTGCGGACGAAGTTAAAGGAGACAACGCCCTCTTTGAGTGCAAAAAGAGTGTGGTCTTTACCCAATCCGACATGCTTGCCCGGCATCATTTTGGTACCACGCTGGCGTACGATGATATCGCCCGGCTTTGCAACCTCTCCGGCATAGAGTTTAACGCCCAAATATTTGGGCTTTGAATCGGTCAGGTTTTTCGCTGTTCCGCCGGCTTTCTTACTTGCCATATGCGTGTACAATAGCAGGGATGAACGACTTTAGCAAGACCATTGAGCCCCTGCTCATCCCGGCCATGGTGGCCCTGGTAGGACTTGCCTGTTTTGGCCTTGGGAGGCTTTCGGTAAGCCAGTTGGAGGGTCCCCGTCTGGTAATTAACGGCGCAGTGATGCCTGGGAGCTCTACCCAGGCAGCTTCGGTGGCTTCCGCGGCTCCTTCAGGGGCAGGGAAGTACGTGGCGTCTAAAAATGGGAGTAAGTACTACCTTCCTTCGTGCGGTGGGGCTAACCGTATAAACGAGGAGAACAAGGTGTGGTTTGATTCGACTACTGCAGCAGAGGCAGCAGGGTATGGGCCTGCAGCAAACTGTCCGGGATTATAGATATGGCAATGCTTAAGAAAAAACTAAAGAAAATTCTCATCCTGACCTTGGCCAGTTTCTTTTTTGTATTGGGCTTGGCAGGTCTGGTGTTGCCCGTACTCCAAGGGTGGCTGTTTTTAGCTATCTCGGCACTCCTCTTTTCAATGTATAGCCCACGGTTGCGTGCATGGATGGACAAACACACGATTAAATATCCCAATCTCCATAGATTTGTAGGGAAGGCAAACGATTGGACCACTAAGGTGTTTGGCGCTCCTGAGGTATAATCGCAGCATGTTAGTCGTTGATTGCGAAATGACCGGGCTTGAGCCGACTCTCCACTCGATTTTGAGTGTAGGGGCGGTTGATTTAGATAATCCGTCACGGCAGTTATACGAAGAGTGCCGTGCGTGGGATGGGGCAAAGATCGAAGACGAGGCTTTGGCAGTCTGTGGCTTTACCCGCGAGCAGGCAACAGACCCTTCGAAGCAGTCTGAAGCTGAGTTGGTCCAGAAGTTTATTGCCTTTGGTGTGGGTATGCAGGATCACACCATTGCTGGTCAAAATGTCTTTACGGATACCTATTTCCTCCAGGCAGCCGCACGTCGCGCTGGGCATACTGCCTGGCCGTTTGCACATCGGATTATCGATATCCACTCCCTTGCCTATGAGCATATGATAAAGAGGGGAATGACTCCCCCAATTGATCCGGATAAACACCACACGGCGCTTGGACTTAAAGCAATTGCCGTCTATTGCGGTATGCCTGAGGAGCCAGAACCGCATAACGCACTCACGGGTGCGAAATATAATGCCGAAGTTATTTCACGCCTTTTGTATGACAAAAAACTCCTTCCGGAGTTTGAGCAATACGCCATTCCGTGGTTGTAAATAAAAAATCGCCCCAATGTGTGAAGGGGCGATTTGAAGGTTCTATGTGGTTCGGTTGGGTGGATATAACCTTTTTCCTAAGGCTATTGCTTCGTTAAACTCAGACTTTAATTCTAAAGCCCACTGCTTTAGGTATTCCTTTTCATTCCGATACTTGTCGAGATATTCCCAATGGTACGCAAGTTGTAAGATCATCATCTTGCGCCACATTCCTTTCCTGCTTGTCGACTCGAGGAAGAATCGAACAGTCCCAAGAAGTATCGATATGAACCATTCGTATCGTTCGAATTCCAGCCTACTTTCTTTTATCGTTTGTTTCTCGAGATTTATTTCAAGATGTCGAGGGAAAGCAAATTCTGGGTATTCGATCCCAAGTCGTGCGTAGTCGAGATACGCTCTTCTTGCGTTGGCTTCGCGCTGATTTTGTCGATTAGCCCGAAGCGAAGCGAAGGCAACAATAGCGGCTCCAATACCAAATACATAGAACACGATACTGAAGATCGTTTGGAGATACACGATATCACTAGGCCACATGCAAACCTCCTATGAGTTTAGATTAAAAGCCGCCCTTTTTCAGGGCGGCTCGAGAGTTTTTGTGTCGTGCGCCTATAATTTCCCGGCGCGCTCGATACTCTTGCCTGCAAGGTACCCGCCACCTATTGCTACGACGAGCAAAACGATGACCCAAATATGATCAACCCAGGTCACAGTCATAAATACTCCTATATATGGGGTTGTTCCAAGATTTACAATACAGTTTTTTATACGAATGGTCAATGTATGGTCGGGCTGCCGGGAATCGAACCCGGTCTACATGCACCCCATGCATGCGTACTACCGGTATACTACAGCCCGTATTTCTTTATCTTTACCAAGATATCGTATTCTGCTACGCTTGCGCTAGCATTGTTCCAACAGAGAGGGTGCGATGAACGAAACTGCCAAGACGTTTATCAATAGCCTGGAAGGGCTCCGCAAGCAAAAAGAAGACGTACACGCCCGGCTCAAAGAAATTGATGAGCAGATCAATAGACGGAGTAATGAACTCCGTGCGTTGGTTGCGGCGGGTGTCGGCACGGGCGATCGGCTCCGCGACCTGGTTATCTCCTACGCCGGCTACTGGCCTGAGCTTGAAGATCGATGTCGCGCCGTTGAAGCCGCCATGGAGGGAAGGACAGGGGAGCTGGTACTTATCTGCTACCCTTCGCGCGAATGTACCCGCCACCGCTTTGGGTTCGGCTGGGATACGGAGGAACGAGAAGCCTATCGCATGGGCATACTCAGTGGTCCCAACCTCATCCTTCGGAAGGATCATACCTTCAATATGCTGACGCTTCCGGTCGGAGCCTACATTGAAGGGTTCGTCCATCCGCACGGCCACTTTGCTCCGTTTGAAGAGAAGGACGTGCACAAAGACAACCTTTTCTGCGTCTATCACTCCTTTGTGGGCAGGCCGCCGTCTCTCTCGTCTCTGCTCCAAGAAAAGGGCGACTTCTGGAAGGACTACCTCCTCATTGGTGATGAGGCGGTCAAAGTCTGGATGGAAGAGAAGCGGATGGAGGAACTTCTCCCCCATGCACTCCGGGCGCTCGCAGGTTTAGTGCCCCAGGTGGCCTAAACGCAGTACAACAATAAAATACGTTGTCAAATAAGGGGATCTGGGCAATTCCAGACCCCCTTTTATATTGTCAAGCTTTCGCCTTGACCTATTGACGAAAATAGACTACCATTGTCTTACGCCCAGGCGGTTCTCGCCCGGGCCTTTTTGTTCTCTAGGTTCATAACCACTTAATACAAATACATGCCTCTTACCACTTCTGCAGCCTCTGTCGCCCTTGCGCTCTCGGCCTTTATGGCCCCGCAGCCATCGGTTGGCAACGTTCCGGCTACCATGCCCGCTGCCCAGACCGTTAAGGAGTACGTTGAAATATACTTTGCCGATGCCCCTGTCATGGTCAATATTGCGCGCTGCGAGTCGCAGTTCCGCCAGTTTGATAAGAAGGGGAATGTGGTTAAAAACCCAAACAGTACCGCAATGGGTATCTTCCAGATCATGTCGTCTCTCCACAAAGATACGGCAGCTAAGATGGATATGGATATCCTTTCAGTCCAGGGTAACTTAGAGTACGCTCGCTATCTTTATGAGAAGGAGGGTACCAAACCCTGGAATGCCTCTAAGGCATGCTGGAGCAAGGGCACCCACCTCGCGAAGTCTAACTAACTCCTACACAAAGACTCCTCCAGAAATGGGGGAGTTTTTGTATGAATGAAAACATGGGAATAGATACAAAGTCCGTTTTTATTGGAGATGCGCAGGACGAGTCATTCCGCACTGATCAAAGAGTTCTTCGAAAAATGGCCTGAGTGCATCTGCGGACTTTTGGCCGGTTTGATAGACACCTTCCATTTCTATAGTATCAGTGACACAGGTGGGGCCAGTATTTGATATATAACCCTTTCCCGGCGCAGGTGGAGGCATACTTATTTTTTTGTCTTTTAGACCCGTCATGCCCACTTTCCACTTATAAGGTCCAGGTATACCCAAACTTGCCAAGGTATTCGCGTACGCCTCGAGGGAGGCTTTAAATTCCTCTTCTAAAAAAGGAATATTCTGGCCGTAACTAAGCCGAGCAGTATCTATACTCCAGATTTCTCCAGTGTTGAACATATAGGCAACAGTAGGAGTTCTGACTAAATCATCTGTGTCTTGACCAACGGAGTAGTATAAACCCATCCCATCTTCGGCCCGGACGTAATCATACCCACCACCCCTATCAATCAAGGTTGGAAACCTGGCTCCGGATTGGCCTTGAATGATTTTTTTTAACTCTGCTGTGCGAAATTTCTTCTCTGAGCTGAGAGTTGGTATGAGTCTCAACCAAGCGGCAGGACCCTCGTCCAGGAAGACTTTTTGAGTTTTCTTTTCACTGAAAAACCAATCATCCTTTATGCCCAGTTCTATACCTGGCGCACGGAAGCGGGACGGGTCAATCCAAGTCTTTCTTTCACGATAAGAAGGTTGCTCAATCCTCTCGTCCGTTGGGGTTTTGGTGAGGCTTGCGCGTATTGCGCGCTCAAGAAGAGGGAGGAGTCTCGCCTTTTCTTTTTGTGCGGCTATTTTTGTTGCATTGTTTGGAAGATGAAAAGTGATTGGATGACGTGCGTGCCGTAGATCAAAAGGAAGATTCTCTCCAAATTTACCTGGTTCCCCGTACGCTGTGTTAAGTAAGTAGACTATCCGTTCATACCCATGTGTCTTTATTGCGTAACCGTATTCGATAAGTACATTTGGATTGGCTATTAGCCCTGAGCCGTTGTTTCGCACGCCCACAGCTGTTAAATCTGCAACAAAGACCGCGGAACGATCAATCTTATCTAGTATGATTGGAAATATTGGGGGGTGTCCCGCAACGTTCTTAGTATCGCTATCGACTAATAGGTTGTCGCGTGGAGAATCATCGACAGTTGTCTCTCCTGATACACCGGCGCAGATCTCTGTCAGAATATCTTCAATAAAACGACGTCCCACAGCGGGTGGCGTATCCGACTGCCAAGAAAAAAATACTGTACGTGCCATATAGACATACGGTATCTCAGTCCATGCGTATGGTAAATAGGGAAGCGCCTCCCCCGTTTAACCGAGAAAAAGAAAGGACTCGGCTAGATACCCTTTGAATACAACAAATCTCGGGAACTCGGCTAAAAACCTGCAACCAGCACTAGAGGGAACAGAGAGAAATAAAAATACAGACAAAAAGAACACCTCAAGGTTGGAGTAGAATACAAGGAGGGAAGCAGCAGTGCGGGAGCCGAGGTTCAAAGGCTCCCCTTAGTGTTAAAGGATATAAGGGTCGGAAAATGTATATTGTGCGACCCTTATGACCTTGAGCGAAGCGGCTTCCCAACCCTATGACTGAATATCAAAAAAAATTAATTTCTACTCTTTCCCCCACCGAGCGCGCCACGTTAAAAAAATTATCGACGCCAATTAAGATTCAGGACTTCCTAGACCACTTCCCCGAAAATTTTGCTCCAATAGGGGACCCTATCCAAAATCCGTCTCAAGTTCTTGCTACTAAAAAAGCACATTGCATTGAGGGGGCAGTTTTAGCTGCCGCTGCCCTCGCCTATCACGGCAAGCAACCTCTTTTAATTGATCTACGATCCGCAGCGTACGATCTCGATCACGTCATCGCACCGTTTCAGCAAAACGGATACTGGGGTGCGATAAGTAAGACAAACTATCCGGTCTTGCGCTGGCGAGACCCAGTGTATAAAACAGTACGCGAATTATGCATGAGTTATTTCCATGAATATTTTTGGCCGCTCAATGATCGGAACGGTGGCCGCAAGACTATGCTTGAATATTCCAAACCATTTAGTCTCACCGCGTACCATCCTAAAAAGTGGTGGTCGGGAGGCGACCTTGATTGGCTGGGCGAGAGACTCGACACGGTGCCCCACTACCCTGCTCTGCCCAAAGATCAGGAAAAGTTTTTGCGCAAAGCAAACAAGATTGAAATAAAAGCGGCAGGATTAATGGAGTGGCCAGAGCCACGCGCAAAGAAGAAAAGGAAATAGTTCCTAGTTCTTGACCCCGATCCCCTGCTTAAACAGGTACATCAATACGATTATAAAGATACCTAAAAACGCAAAGAGTACAGCGAAGCACTGCCAGAGTGGTATGTCGCTAATGCCGAGGAAGCCGTAGCGGAATGCATTCACCATATACAGGATCGGGTTAAAGAGGCTCACCTTCTGCCAGAACTCTGGCAGCATCTCTACGGAGTAGAAAATACCACCGAGGTACGTAAGAGGAGTTAACACGAAGGTAGGCACAATCGAGATGCCGTCAAAGCCCTTTGCGAAGACGCCGTTGATAAGCCCTCCCAAGCTAAAGAGCACCGAGGTTAACACCAGTGCAGCAACCAAAACAAAGGCATTAAATATTGCGAGATGCGTAAAGAAGAGTGATACCGCAAGTACCAACGCGCCAACCAAAAGTCCACGCAATACTCCCCCGCTCACATATCCTGCGACGATGACCCACTCCGGCATAGGGCTCACGAGCATTTCGTCGAGCGTCTTGGTCCATTTCGCAAAATAGAACATGGATACGGTGTTCATGTAGCTTGAGGTAATGACTGACATCATGATGAGGCCAGGCACAATGAACTGCATGTAGGTAAACCCGTCTATTGGGGCAATTTGGCTGCCAATAAAGGCACCGAAGACCACAAAGTAAAGCGAGGTCGTAACAACTGGAGGAAGTAGGGTCTGCGACCAAATGCGGAAGATCCGCACCAATTCGTTGCGGAGCATCGTGCTATAGGCGATGAGCATTCTGTCGGGTGTCATGCGGGTGATTCCTGCTTAATTAAATCAAGATAAATCTGCTCGAGCTTGGCATGGCCACGGCTCTCTAAAAGCTGCTGCATCGGCTCATTCACGACAATCGTTCCTTTGTTGATGATGGCGATATTGCGGCAGAGCGCCTCAGCTTCTTCTAGGTAATGGGTAGTCAGAATAATAGTCGTGCCCTCTGCATTGAGTTTTTTAAGAAACTCCCACATGCCATGGCGCATTTCAACATCAACACCTGCCGTTGGTTCATCCAATATCAAAAGTTTCGGATTGTGTACGAGTCCACGTGCGATCATCAAGCGTCGCTTCATACCACCAGAGAGTGTTTGCGACGGCATATCCTTTTTCTCCCAAAGTCCGAGATCTTTCAAAAGTTTCTCAGCACGTGAGAGTGCTTCGGCGCGTGGGATGCCGTAGTAGCCGGCTTGGGTAGTCACAATATCAATGACCTTTTCAAAAATATTGAAGTTAAACTCCTGCGGTACCAAACCGATATGAGTCTTGGCGAGTGAGCGATCTTTATCAATATCGACCCCAAAGACCTTTACTTCCCCATCGCTCTTATTAACCAAGCTGGAGGTTATGCCGATAAGGGTAGTTTTGCCTGCCCCGTTGGGGCCGAGGAGGGCAAAAAAGTCCCCCTCCTCTACCGTGAGACTCACTCCCTTTAGTGCTTCCGTGCCCTCTCCCTGCCCTTTCTGGGGCGCGTAGGTCTTGCGTAGGCCCTTAACGGCTATGGCGTGCATACAATGTGACCATCATACCACAATGACCATACAAAAAGCCCCCAGAGGGGGCTTTTTGGGCCAAACCGTAGCGATTACGGACGGCGCTTCATCAGCATCCAAACGCCAGCAACGCCGACGAGGATATACACAATTGCTTCAAGGTCCATCGAAACAGGGCCAAGAATCATGTGCACCACGTTGAGGTCTTGGCTCATAAAGTAGCCAACACCGACGAGACCCCAGTTAAGGGCGCCTACGACAACGAGGATGTAACCGATAAGTCCAACTGATTTCATAGAGTAAGCTTATGAGAGGTACTGAAATGGTGCGGTTCGACCTTCATCCGCATGTCTATAAGTATGACGTATGTTCAACTGCTCCCCCTTCCCTCTTGGGGATATCTAGAGCGTTGGCAAGTACTGCATCGGGTTGAGATATCCGTTTAATGGAGCGATAGGAATGTAAGCGGTGTATCCGCTGTTGCAGGTGTAGCTTTTAAACGTCACACCGCTCGATGCATAGACCGTAAAGTGAAGGTGCGGTCCTGTTGCATAGCCCGTATCACCTGCGTAGCCTATAACATCTCCGCTCCCTACTGCTTGCCCTTTCGTTACCGATATCGAAGAGAGGTGTGCGTAGAGTGTGGTCAATCCATTGTTGTGTCGCACCAATACCCATTTGCCATACTGGCAGTATTTCACCGCACCTTGGTTCACTTCTTGGACTGTACCTGAAAGAGCCGACTTGATTGGTGTGCCTATCGATGCGCGGAAGTCGACACCGTTATGTCCTTGTCCATTGTATGCACCGGACGCTGCAAAATCTGTGTTGCCGAATGTCTGTGTCAAAAACACATTATCAATAGGCCAGTTAAGGAGTCCGCGATACGGTGACGGCACTCCGGTCGTGTCAGCACTCCCTAAATCACGTGCTGCTTTCACCAAGGCGCTCTCAAACGCAGACTGTTCAGCCTGTTTCTGTGCGATAAGGGCTTGGTATTGTGCTTCTTTATTCTGTGTCTCTTTCAGTAGTTCGGTCTGCGAGCTGCGGGTTGTTGCTAACCCTTTGCGCTGCGTGGAGAGCTGCGACTGGAGACTCGCCAACTCTTTACGCTTGCTCTCAGCTACGTTTTTATTCTTCGCAAGATTCTCTTTGAGAGAACTCAATTCGCGTATTTTGGTACCAAGATCATCACGGATTGAACCAAGTGCGACTGCTTCATCAAAAAAGCTTGCCAAGGTAGCGCCTCCCAGGAGCGCTGCCGCAAGACCTTTTTCATCCATCGTGTCGAGTTCTCGTAGTGACTCCGCTACCCCGCTTTCGTGTAGGTCAATCTTTTCTTCAGTCGTTAAAATAGTACTCCCAATCGTTACGATCTCTTTATCCTTCTGTCCTATCTGCGTTGAGGTGAGTGAAATACTCTTTTGGAGTTTTTGTATCTGTAGATCAAGCTCCTTGATCGCGTTCTGGAGTGTTTGCTTCTGGGTCGTGGTGGTCTTTAATTCTTTCTGGAGTGCTTCAATCTCCTTCCGGATCTTATCAATCTGAGCTTGTATGGCGTTTGCATCTTGTGCGACAACCATACTCGCAGGAGCAAAGATAGCCACCGAAAGGAGCAACACGATAAAAACCGAAGCAATACGGTGCATTACCTCTATTTTAAAGCACTTTTTGAGCAGCCTCAATGCGCTCGAGTACAGTCTTCTTTCCAAGGAGGGCTGCGAGGGTGAAGGGATCAGGAGATTTCTCTCTTCCCGAGAGCGTAGTACGTAGTGGCCACAGTACAGCACCTCTCCCCTGTGCCTCTGCATAGGGCCATAGAGCTTCTTTAACGCGTTCAGGAGTGAAGTCATCATCCGCTACGCCGCCAAGTAATTCTTGCAGTGCATGCAAGTGTGTAGACGCATCAGCGGCAGCAATCTTCCCGTTTTGGGTTAAGAGTTCCACGGTGTGTGATACCGGATTAAGGAAATCGTACTCCTCTATCAACGCCTCTGCCTCAGTTAAGGTCTTTGCGCGCTCTTTGATAAGGGGGATGAGGCGTGGATCGGTATCACTGTGTCTAAAATGTTTCAACCGCTTCGCAAATTCCTCATCGCTTAAACGCTTGAGATGTTCGTGGTTAAACCACACCAACTTCTCCATATCGAAGATTGCCCCGCCTTTGTGTACCCGCTCAAGCGTGAAGAGGTTCTCTAATTCCGAAAGAGTATATATTTCCTGCTCCCCTCCTGGATTCCATCCAAGGAGTGCAAGATAGTTGATCAATGCTTCGGCAATGATTCCCTGTGACTGGTATTCATTGACTGAGACCGCGCCATGGCGCTTCGAGAGCTTGGATCGATCAGGTGCCAAGATGAGCGGAATGTGTGCATAGGAGGGACGGGTAAAGCCAAGTGCTTCGAGTATGAGGATCTGACGGGGTGTATTTGAAATATGATCTTCGCCGCGGATGACATGCGTTACCCCCATCTCATGGTCATCGATCACAACCGCCAAATGGTAGAGCGGTTCATCTACGTTTTTTGCAATGACGAAATCTCCCAAATCGGTGGTATCGAATGATACTTCTCCGCGTATTTCATCGGTAAATACCAGTGTCGTGTTCGGGTTTTTAAACCGCACTACTTTTTTCCCCGAACCATCTTTCCCCTCCTCTGCCTCGTATGCATGACCGCTTTCGATAAGGCGCGCAATATGCGGCTGATAGAGTGCTCCTCGTTCTGATTGCCGTGGATTGTCCGCAAGCGTATAGGGAATAGAGAGCCAGTTAAGTCCCGCTAAGATATCCTCTTCAAATTCAGGTTTGGAGCGCTCTTTATCGGTATCTTCAAATCGCAGTACCATCGTGCCGCCGTTTTTTGCGGCGTAGAGATAGTTAAAGAGTGCCGTCCGTACACTCCCGATATGGAGATGTCCGGTTGGCGAGGGAGGAAAGCGTGTAATAACGGTAGACATGAAAGGACTATACTCCACCCTATACCTCGTGGGAAAGGGCGATGTCTAAGATGGCATCAGCGATAAGTTTTGCCGAGTCGGGACGGGAGAAGCTTCGAGCCGCGTTACCCATTTTCATTTTGAGGTGCTCATCCCCCATGATCCGATCAACCTCTGATACCAAAAGGCCGGGAGTGAGGTTGTTTTGTTCAATCACCACACATGCGCCGGTACGTGCATAGTCGAAGGCGTTTTTCTTCTGGTCATGCGATATAGGTTCTGGAATGGGAACAAGAATGGACGGCAACCCCCAGGATGCTATTTCAAAGATGGTGCCAGAACCTGCGCGCGCAATGACCATGGACGCAGCACCCGCTGCCATACGTGTGGCAAGGTCATTTAAATATCCATATGCCTTATACCGCTCCATAAGGAGGGTGTTACCCAACGCAACGCGTGCGCGTCCTTCAACATCCTTGAGGTTTGCCTCCCCTGTTTGATGCACCACTTGGTATTTTTCCAATAACTGTGGAAGTGCAGCGAGTATCGCCTCGTTCACGGTCTGTGCACCTTGCGAACCACCAACCACCAATAAGACAGGTATCTCTCGTTTGAATCCCAAGAATTCGAACGATCCTTCACGTGCAGGTAACAGCAATGCTTTGCGCACCGGATTTCCCGTATGCGCTACCTTCTCTTTGGGAAAAAACTCTGATGCACTTGCGTATGAGACCGCAATCTTCTCCGCAAACTTCCCTGCCCAGCGGTTCACGCGAGAAGGTTCTGCATCGGTTGCATAAATCACCACCGGAATACGGAATAGTTTTGCGGCTAAGAGTGTTGGGAAGCTCGCGTAGCCTCCGGTACCAAATACAACGTCTGGGTATAAAAAGAACACACGCAAAATTGACCGGAAGATTCCCCACGCCGTTTTAAACGAATCAAAAAAGTTAAGAATTGAAAAGTAATTGCGCATCTTCCCTGCCGAAGTCGGCACAAAGGTGATGTTGTTCGCAATGAGCATCTCTTTGTCGTATGGCTCAGGTGCGGCGTAGTAGAGTTTCGGCTCGATTAACTTCCGCTCGCGTACCGCGTCGTTAATAGCTTCTGCAGTGGCAATGATGGGGTAAAAATGGCCACCTGAACCTCCTCCCGTAAAAAGTATCTTCATATAGTCTAAGACTTCATCCTCCTGGATACGCTTAATATAACACCCACCTCGGCTAAGGAAACAGCCAAAGCGGTGCCTCCGTGCGACACGAAAATAAGAGGTAATCCGGAGAGTGGGATAAGCCCTAACACTGATCCGATGTTCACAAACGACTGCACCACGATCAAGGTCACTAATCCAACAACGATAAGCCCACCAAAGGGATCTGGTGCACGAGCGGCAATACGTAGTCCTAAGAGCGCAAAAGTTGCATAAAGCACCACAAGGAGTCCGGAGCCTATAAAGCCAAACTCTTCGGCCGCAACGGCAAATATTGAGTCACCAATTGGCTCAGGAAGATAGGAAAACTTTTCAATACTTTGTCCAAAACCGCGCCCAAAGAGCTCACCTGAACCAACCGCAATGAGTGATTGATGGATTTGCCACCCTGCACCTTGGAGATCTGAGTCTTGGTCAAAGAAAGTGGCAAAACGCGACATCACGTGCGGATATGCGAGTGCCGCTATGGCTAATGCCATGAGTCCGAGAATGCCCAAGAGTGCAAGATGCCGGATCTTCCCTCCTGCGGCAAAGAGTACCGCTGCACATGCTCCTGCAAGCAATACTGCACCATCGGTATTGGGCTGCAAAAGTAAGAGTGCCGCTCCACCGCCACCAATGAGCATGAAAGGCAGTAAACCTCCTTGCAGTGTCGGCACTTCGCGCAGACGGGAGGAATAGAGTGCGGCTAAGAACATGACTGAAGCAAACTTCAACAACTCTTCGGGTTGGAAGGTGATTGGTCCAATTTCGATCCAGCGTGATGCACCTTTCAGTTCAAGTCCGATGCCTGGGACGAAGGTAAGTAAGGTAAGTCCAACTGCACCGGCAAAGAAATAGGGTGTATAGGGTCGCCAGGTGCGGTAATCAATCCGGGACAGTATGACCATGGCGACACCGCCCATGAGGAAGCCTAAGAGAAGCTGTGAAGTTGCAACTGAGGTAAAGGTTGCGCCATCGCGTGCGAGAAGCCCTAAGGCAGCTGAGGTAAAGATAAGAAGCCCAAAGGCAAGCAACAAACTGGCCGTGAGCAAAAACGGTGTGTCGAGCGGTGCACGCTTCATACGATAGCGATGATAAGACCGATTATGGCAACAACTACAGCAACAACCCAATACCGCATCACTACTTTAGACGCAGGCCAGCCAATCGCTTCAAAATGATGGTGGAGTGGTGCAATGCGGAAGAGTTTCTTGCCAAACACACGCTTCCAGATGATTTGCAGGATGTTTGAGAGAACTGTTGCCACCAGCGGGAGCGCGATGATTGGAAGTACCTTAACCCCTTCCCCTTCAACGATCGTGTCTGTTAAGAAGGCAACCACCACTAAGACGAGTGTGAGTGCCATGGAACCAGTCTCGGATAAGTAAAACCGTGCGGGCGGAATGTTAAACCACAAGAAAGCTAAGAGACCACCTGCAATTGCAGCACAGAGCGCTGCCAAGTCGAGCTGATTTTGGAAGAATGCAATACCTGCATATGCGGCAAAGATTGCAGAGAACACACCTCCCGCAAGTCCATCGAGACCATCAATCACTCCACCTGCGTACACAAACAAGGTGACTAGGATAAAGAACGGAATGAAGAGAGATCCTAGCTCAAGCGGATTATTCAAAAACAGAACCGATACTGAGGTAACTTCGAGCTTGTCATAAAACCACCAGGCACAGAGCGCTGAGACGATTGCAACCAGTATAAGTCGCACACGCAACCGCAACCCTTTACCCTCGCGCACTTCAAAGATATCGTCCAAGAACCCGACAAACGCACCTGCGGCAAAGGCAGCCAAAGGAACCCACGTTTGTTCACGGCTGATAAACGCCAAACTGAAAAAAGGATCCGGATACAGTCGTGCCAACACCGAGAGAAGATCAGCAGTGATAAGAACGCTTGCCCACACGATAATGCCGCCAAAGCGTGGTGTACCTACCTCCTTCTCCTTATGCAGTTCATTAAAGACGAGGGCGTCAGTGCCATCGAGTGCCACCTTCCCTGCCTTCTGTTTCCACATACGCTTTGCATACAAGATGTGCGTAAGGAATGGGGTTAATCCAACGCCAATCAAAAAGGCGAGCATTGCGGGCAAGAACACTGAGAGTACGTCAGGAGTGAATATCATAGTTGTGCGCGTGCGGCTGATATAAGGGCACGAATGTCGCTAAAGCGGCCTTCGCGGGTTGATCCTAAGACAACTGCGATAACCGGACGCCCTACCTCAAGATCAAATGCCACCACCAGGTTGCCTCCTGCAAGGTCCGTAAAGCCTGTTTTGCCGCCGATAAGGCCCGGAATATCACGTAATGGTGCCGCAGTAGCTGCTGCAACTAAATCTCCTCCTGCGTTTGAGACTGAGACATCAGCATGCACAGTCTCCTCAAACAGTGCAGGATGCGCTTTAAAGAACGCGGCAGCCAATCGCGCAACATCATACGCTGAACCGTATCCACCAGCGGTCTCAGGACCTAGATCAAGGCCTGTTGGATTGAGAAAACGTGTTTTGGTGAGTCCTAAATGCTGTGCAGCACTATTCATGGCCAAAAGATAATCATCGCCGAGCGATGTGGCGACCGCTGCTGCTGCGTCATTTGAGGATGCAACGAGCGCTAAGCGCACTAAGTCAGTTAACTCATACGCTTCACCAGCACGAAGCCCCGTATCTCCTTCGGTTGCAATACTATCCGGAGTAATTTCAACTACCGTGCTGCCATCGCGTGATGCAAGAACTGAATAGGCGCCCATGAGTTTTGTGAGCGATGCAAGCGGCATCTCACGATTCGCATTTTTCTGATAGAGAACGGTACTAGAATTTACATCGTAGAGGATGGCAGTCTTCGCAAGCACCGAAACATTTCGCACCATAGCGGTATTTTCTGGTATTGCAGGTCGAGAAGGTAAAAGTACAACCGCAAGAGTGCCGGTCGCGAATGCACCACCAATAAGGCCAATTGAGAGTGCTCCTACAAAGAATGTTTTTAAAAAAGTACTCATGCCTGTTGTTCTCGTGCACGATACTGTGCTTCAAGCTCGGTCAATTTATTGCGCACCTCATCGTATTCAGGAAGTGACTTTGCGCTCGCTACCCCAAGCTCAGCCAAGATTTCCGTCGTTGGCTCATACAAGAATGAGCGTTCATCCTTTGGGTTTGGAATGCGCCGCAATAGTCCGCGGAGTGTAAGTGTGCGGAGGATCTGGGAAGAATTTACGCCACGAATGAAGTCAATTTCTGCACGCGTAAGTGGTCCTCGGTATAGGACTGCAGCAAGTACTTCAAGTCCTGCACGACCAATATCACGACTGTATTCTTCCTTGCGGATGCGTTCGATCAACGCAGAGGATGCCGGAGCAACACGAAGCGCTATTTCTTTCCCATCATCAACGACCACTACCCCGCCCTCAATACCACTCAATTCAACGATTGCATCTTCAATATCAGAGGCAGGTGCAGCAAGTAAGGTGGCAAGCTCGCTACGACCAAGCGGTCGCCCGAGTGCAAAGAGAAGTGCGTGTAGTTGCCCTGCCAGATTACTCATTGCCATACGTAGGGGTGCCGACCGCGTCCGCCTCCATGACGATATCGCCGCCCTCATCCTGCGTTGCCTTAATTATACCTTGTTTTACAAGCTCTAAGAGCGCGAGGAAGCTCACAATAACGGTGTGGCGTTCACCTTTGGTGAAGTCTTTAAAATTCATGCGGAAAGCGGTTCCGATACGGGTTGCGAGGTCTTGAATGGTCTCTTCAAGCGAACGGATCTTCCGTACCTCAACTTTTGGAAGTGTGCGCACCGATGGGAACCCTTCAATGAGCGTTTGTGCAGCAGATCGGAGGTTTGCGATGGTTATAGATGCGTCAGGGATAAAAAGGGGTTCTTCGGTAGGCTCGGCTCCTTCAGGGAGGTATGGATTATTAAGCCGCTCCAGCCCTTTGGAGGCCGCTTTCATGAGCTGGTATACCGCCAGGCGGTATTCAAGCTGCTTGATGTCGCGTGATTCTTCGGGGGTTAAGTCGAGCGCAGGAAGAAGTGAACGGGATTTAATCAACAGAAGCGTTGAGGCGAGTGAAATAAATTCAGCAGTCTCCTCTACCGGCAATTCTGGGTGTGTTTCAACGTATGCGATGAAGTCATCAGCGACTTGAGAGAGTGAGATGTCGTTGATGAGGAGTTTACGCTTCTCGATAAGTTCAAGAAGCACATCAAGCGGCCCTTCATAGGCAGCCGTCTTTACCGCAATAGGCATGCCCTATTTTACCTTGTTTTGCTCAATAAGTTTAAGCAAAAAGCGCACTGGTGCACCCGCGGCACCTTTCGCCAAATGTTCGCCTGGATATGAAGTCATACGAGGCGCCATATCGATATGAATCCATGGGCACTCAAGTTCTTTCGCAAACACTTCAAGGAATTTACCGCCGGCGATAACACCGCCATAGCGGCTGTTACCCATAGTTGAGATGTTAGGCACATCACCAAATTTACCCTTCACCATATCGTCGTACTCCTCCCAGAGTGGCAGTGGCCACATATAGTCACCGGATACTTCAGCCATATCCATAATCTCAGGGACGGAACTATCCTTGTTGGTCATAAACGCGGAGGCGACCTGCCCAAGTGTGGTGAGGGAAGCGCCGGTTAAGGTTGCAACATCAACTACGGTCTGTGGGTTGTAGCGTTTTGCGTATGTCAGCGCGTCTGCAAGAATGACACGACCTTCTGCATCGGTGTGGAGTATCTCAATGGTTTTTCCTGAAAGAGATTTAAGAATATCTCCGGGGCGCATACCGTTGGAGAGATTGTTTTCAACTGCAGGAATGAGTGCGATGACATTCTTTTTCACCCCAAGTTTTGCCGCAAGGATGGTGGCAAAGATAACGGCAGCACCGCCCGACATATCCATGTGCATTTCGTACATGTGATCACCTGGTTTTACTTGGATACCGCCGGTATCAAACGTGACACCCTTCCCTACCAATACGATCGGCTTTTTATTGCGATCAGTGCCCCAGTATTCCATGACGATAAACTGTGGCTCTTCGGCGCTGCCTTTCCCCACGCCAAGTACTGCGCCCATGCCCATGCGCTCCATTTCGGCACGGCCAAGCACTTTTACTTTTACACTTGTCTCTTGTGCTGCTTTCACTGCTGCTTCTGCCAAAATCTCAGGCGTCATGTCGCTCCCTGGTGTGTTTGAAAGCTCACGGCATTGATTAACGGTCTCGCCGATAATGACGCCACGTTCAATTGATTTAAAAATGACTGGGGTGACGTCAATGGCGACTGACTCAACACCGTTGTACTCGCGTGCAGCAGTTTTATAGGTCGTGTGCTCGTAGTTGGCCATCTCGAATGCAGTTGCGAGAAGTTCGGCAAGATCTGCATCACTTACTTTTTTCTCTGTGACTTTGCGGAATTCCTTCCATGCGAGCGCAAGGTCTTTGATCTGGTTTTGGCGGGCAAGGGCTACCACCTTACGTGCCAGAAGCGTTACCTGGCGGCGTGTGAGCGTCTTTTTGGAGCCCATGCCCACAAGGAGCTCGGTGCCAGTAAAACGGCTCAGCGAGCCTTCTATAAGGCTTGTTTTAATGCTTTTTTCGGCTGTCTCGGTCGTGTAGTTGATAGCCATATGAGGCTGCTACCATACCAAAAATCCCTGTTTTTTCAACGGGTTGACAAATACTCAGAAGATCGTTGAGTAATTAGATTTCTTCGGACAAAGACTGATCGATCCGGTTCATATCCCGCACAAACATAGTTGCTTCGCGAATGTTTTTAAGACCAAGTATCTGCATAGTCATACGCTCTGCACCAAAAGCAAACCCTCCTTCAGGTGGTGCGCCATAGCGGAATGCTTCGAGGAACATTTCGATCTTCTTTGGATCCATTCCCCACTGCTCCACATGCTCCATGAGTTGTGTGTAGTCATTAATGCGACGACCGCCCGAGAGCCATTCAACGCCGCGGCATAAAAGATCCATGCCTTCGTTAAATTCTGGGTTTTCTGGATTTGGATAGACATAGAACGGCTTTTGCTTGGTTGGATAGCCATAGACATATACAAAGTCGCTGCCTGTCTCCTCTTTGATCATTTCGCACAGACGACGCTCTTGTTCTGGATTGAGATCTTTATCCGCTGGTGCGCCCAACTTCTCAAGCGCTTCGGTTAACGAAAGTGTTGGTGTCTCAGCGATCATGCTTGGCATCGTTGCGCCAAGGAGTTCCAACTCTTTTGCATTCTTCTCTGCTACTTGTTCTAAGATGTAGCGCACGCAGGCTTCTGACATATCACGTACATCGCGCCAAGAGTCGATGAAAGCCATTTCGGCATCGAGCGAAACAACTTCTGTTAAGTGACGAGTCGTTACGGATGGCTCTGCACGGAATACTTTGTTGACGCTAAAGACACGCTCAAACGCGGTCATGACAATTTGCTTGTAGAGTTGAGGTGATTGAGAGAGGAACGCTTTTTTATCAAAGTACTTTACCTCAAACACCTCTGCCCCACCTTCTGCAGTTGCAGGCACAATTGCCGGTGCTTGGAATTCAAAGAAGCCCTCTTGCTTCATAAACTCACGGAAGGAGTCGATGATAGTTGCCTGCACTTTAAAGATTGCCTGCACGCGGGGATGACGCAGTGTTAATGCGCGGTGATCAAGTTCAGTGGGAAGCTCGAGGTTGTATCCATCGGCCGACATATCAAATGGCAACGCTTCTGCTTTGCTCAAAATATCAATGCCAGTGATCTCAAGCTCGATGTCGCCGTTTTGAACCTTAGCGTTTTTATTCTTTTCTGGACGCTCGTTCACTTTGCCCGTGACGGCAACTACATATTCGTTGCGGGTTTCTTTCGCCACCTCGATTGCCGGGGAAGCTGGAAGGGCTACACCTTGTACGGTTCCGGTGCGGTCACGAAAGTCGAAAAAGACCATCTTGCCCTGGTCACGACGGACAGATACCCATCCTTTAATGGTTACTTCCTGCCCAATCTGTTGCCCTAAATCTCCAATGAGTGTGCGTTGCATAGCGTCTCAGTTATAGCGTAACTCCAACCTTTTGGCGAACCCCTACCAGTTTTGCTGAAGCAATAGGAGCTGCCTTTGCTGCACCATCAGATAGGATTTTCTGTACATCTTGGTCAGTGAGCGAATTAAACTTTTCACGCATCGGCGCAAGATAGGTATTGATATCTGCAGCCAACGCTTCCTTCAATACTTTGTATTTACCTTTATTCTCTGCGTAGAGTCCATCAATGTCTTGGCGAAATAGTTTGTGGATCTGGTATACATTTTCTGGTCGCTCGCCTGAAGAGTCGGTAACGATACTCATAACAGCAGCGGTAGTTTCTTCGGGAGTCGCAAAAAGTGGAATCGTATTTTTGTAGCTCTTACTCATCTTCTGCCCATCGGTACCTGGCACTACTGCAACTTCTTCAGCAATTAATTCTTGAGGTTCCTTTAAGGTCTCACCGTATGCAAGATTAAACTTTGCTGCTGCTTCGCGTGCATACTCCACATGTTGGCGCTGATCTGCACCCACAGGGACGACATCGGCGTCATAGAGGAGAATATCTGCGGCCATGAGCATCGGATAGTTGAAGAGTCCTGCATTTGCTTCAAGTCCTTTCGCTACTTTGTCTTTATACGCATGTGCCTGCATCAAAAACGGCACTGTTACCTGGCATTCAAGTACCCACGCAAGTTCGGTGTGTGCGGGAACATCAGATTGTTTAAAGATTATTGCTTTGGCAGGATCTACGCCCGCTGCAATGTATGCCTTCACGACTTCAATCGTGTTGGTGCGAACCTGCGCGGCATCTTTCAGGGAGGTAAGGGAATGATAGTCAGCGACCATTAAAAAGCTCTCATACCCTGCGTACATATCCGCAAAAGGCTTTAGTGCACCAAAGTAGTTACCAATATGGAGTTGCCCAGAAGACTGGAGTCCTGTAAATAATCGCTTCATTAGCGCCTATCATAACAGAAAAACCGCCCTTCTGTAGGCGGTTTTCTACTCCTCGGCAGCGATCTCTACGGGTACTGGCTCTTGATATCCGAGCCACCGTAAGATTATGTCGATAAAGGAAGGCATTACTCTTAGTGTACACCTACACGATTGCGGTGCAAGCGTCTTTAGTGAACTGTTTAGATCCCTTCTTCTTTGAGTTTCTCAATCAATGTGCGAGCGGAGCGGGACAGTTTCTGCGGGAGTTGAATCCGTACTTTTACAAACAAATCGCCACGCTTGCCGCGAGCAACCGGCACGCCTTTGCCTTTTACCTTGAGCATTTCGCCATGCGTAACCCCGGCAGGGATTTCAAGGGTCTCATCCCCTTCAAGCGTGACAATTTTATAGCTGGTACCTAGGAGCGCGTCAGAGAGTTTGATTGAAAGCTCGGTCACCAAGTTCGGTCCATCTTTCTTAAACCGGCTATCAGGTTGTACATGGATCTTTACATACAAATCTCCCGAGACTCCTCCTGAGACCGCTTCCCCTTGACCTTGGAGGCGCATCATCTCACCTCCATCAATACCCGCAGGGACTGCAATTTCAATTTCTTCTTGTTTTTTATACACTCCTTCACCACGGCAGGTTACGCACTTCTCTTTTGGAATTTTTCCTGATCCGCGGCATTTGCGGCAAGGCTGTACCATAGTGATGGTGCCAAAGAAGGAGTTTTGCGACTCGTGCACTTTGCCTGTGCCGTTGCAATGATCGCAGGTGATCATGTCAGTTCCCATCGTGGCACCAGATCCTTGGCATGCTTCACATACTGCAGTCTTTGCAAGCAACACCGTGCGTTTTGTACCAAATACCGATTCTTTAAAGCTAATTTCGAGGTCGATAGAGATGTCACGGCCACGACGAGTACGCCCTACCCCTGCCTGAGAGGCAAAAAACTCACTAAAGATATCGCCCATATCAAAACCTCCCTGCTGGAAGGCTTCCTGGAACTGGCTAAAATCAAATCCTGCGGCGCTTCCACCGCCAAATCCTCCTGCTCCCCCTCCTCCACCAAAGACGCGGCCGTAGCTGTCATATTCGGCACGCTTTTTATCATCTCCTAATACCGAATATGCTTCAGAGACTTCCTTAAACTTGTCATTATCCCCACTACTTTTATCAGGGTGATACTTGTGCGCAAGTTTATGGAATGCTTTTTTAATCTCTTCCTTGGTTGCGCTTTTGGCGATTCCGAGCACTTCGTAATAGTCGCGTTTTTGAGACATAGATTTAACCTATCTTACTGATCCTCCTCTTCTTCTGCAAGCGGCACCGTATCCTCCTGCGTAATCTCTTTTGGCTTCTCTCCATCACCCAAAAAACCTCCTGCCTGGATTGACCATAGTTTTTGATACAGTCCTTGCTCACGGATTAGTTCTAGGTGCGTGCCCATAGCGACAATGGCGCCACCCTGCATGACGACAATACGATCCATTTTCATAATGGTAGAGAGTCGGTGCGCTACCGTGATCACCGTCTTACCCTCCATCAACGTCTCGAGTGCATCTTGAATGTATGCCTCGCTTTCACTATCCAAAGAAGAGGTTGCTTCATCGAGCACGAGTATAGGGGCATCTTTAAGTATGGCGCGGGCAATTGCGACACGTTGACGCTCACCCCCAGAGAGTTTAATACCTCGCTCCCCGACATACGTTTCGTATTTTTGCGGCAGTGCGTCGATAAACTCATGGCAGTGTGCTGCTTTGGCTGCCTCAATGACTTCTGCATCTGTCGCATCACGACGCCCATAACGGATGTTTTCCATCAAGGTACGGTGGAAGAGTATTGGTTCTTGCGGCACGAAGGCAATAGCGTCCCGCACGCTATCTTGTGTTACTTCTGCAATGTTTTGTCCATCGATATTGATATTTCCTTTGTCGACATCGTATAAACGTAAAAGAAGCTTTGTAACAGTTGATTTGCCTGCGCCCGAGGGTCCAACCAAGGCTACTTTTTCTCCCGGAGCAATGCGGAGGTTAAATTGATGAAGTACGTTTTTCCCATCTCCAAAACGGAACGACACGTCGTCAAACCATACTTCTCCATTTTTTGTGGCCAATGGCTTCGCTCCTTTTTTATTAGTAACCTCGTGCGGGGTTTCAAGTAAGGCGACCATTTCTCCCGCATCAGCGATAGAAGTGTAGATACTGCGGAACTCGCGTCCAATGCTCCAAATATGATTCATAAGACGGAACACATATGCTTGGATAAGTACAAAATCACCCACCACAAGAAGTCCTTGTTGCCAGTACTGTAATGCAACCCATAGAAGTACTACGTTTATCGCAAGGGCAAAAAGACCAAGCGTGCCATAGATCCACCACTCAGACATCCACACTCGCGTGAGTGCGTTTTGCCATTTACGCGCAGCATTATGTACTAACCCGTTTTCATACTGATTACCAGAAAACAACTGAATAGTTGTTTGATTAGAAATTGAATCAGCAACAGCCGCAGTCACATTGCTATCTTCTTCGGCACGAGCGCGCCGTAATGGTTGTTGCCAACGGATAAGCCACCATTGGATAAAGACGAATAGTACCGTCCATACCAAAAGGATAACGCTCAGCAATGCACTGCGGGTCCCAAGGACGATGATGATACCGACTATGTAGAGCAGCGCTGGGCCGAGTGAATGTGCTATTGAGTCATATAATTTATCAAATGCATGGGCGTATCGGGTCACGCGGCGCGTAAGAGCTCCCGCGAATGATGAAGTGAAAAATTGATACGAATGGTGTAATAAATGGCTAAATGCCTGGTTAGTGAGGTCGGCCATGACTTTTGGAGTCAACCGCACTCCTGCGAGCATTTCAATTCGATGGCCTATCCAGGCGAGCAACTCTAATGTCGCATATAAAAAGAGTGGAGTTAAAAGGATGGCGGCATTTTGAGGAGAGGGCTCCAATTGAGCCAATTGGGTAATAAATTGGCTAAGATATATGGGAGACAATACATATCCTGCCTGAATGATCAGGATACCAATAACAGCAGCGATAAGATGATATGGGTATCTTATCACTGCAGCCCAATACATGCGCAATACACTCCCTGCGGGAGCTATTTTTTTGTTCGAGTGAGTGGGCATTTCTCTATCCTAACTTTTTTACTCTGGATTGTCGCTTGGCGCGGACTGAGAACCTGGCTCCTGAGGTGGAGGAGTTTGATTCTTCTGCACTGCTTCGTAGACTTTGGAGAGTTCTTTCGAGAGATCCTCGGTTGCTGCCTTTATTTCAGCAACATTCTCACTCGTCTTCTTCCCCTCTACAGCGGTAATTTTTGTATTGATCTCAGTCTCCAACTCAGCCGGTATCTTGCCTTTGTTATCAGTGAGTGATTTGCGTGCCGCATACACCGCTTGTTCTGCGAGGTTACGCGCTTCCACAAGCTCCATCTTTTGTTTATCCGCTGCAGCGTTCGCATCAGCGTCTTTGCGCATACGCTCAATGTCAGCTTCTGAGAGACCTGAAGAGCCTTCGATGCGGATGGACTGCTCTTTATTCGTCGCTTTATCCTTTGCTTTAACCGTGAGAATGCCGTTTGCATCAACATCGAAGGTAACTTCGACCTGTGGAAGCCCGCGTGGTGCCGGTGGAATACCATCGAGCACGAACTTCCCCAATGACTTGTTATCAGCCGCCATAGCACGCTCACCTTGCGTAATATGGATCTCTACCGACGTCTGATTGTCTGCTGCAGTGGAGAATATCTGTGAACGGCTGGTTGGAATGGTCGTGTTGCGCTCAATGAGTTTAGTGGCAACACCACCCATAGTCTCGATACCCAAAGAGAGTGGAATGACATCGAGCAAGAGTACGTCGCGTACCTCGCCACCCAAGATGCCGCCCTGGATTGCGGCACCCATAGCCACTACCTCATCGGGGTTCACGCTCATGTTTGGCTTCTTGCCAAAGAATTGCTCCACAGCCGCCTGCATTGCGGGCATACGAGTTTGACCACCAACTAAGATAACCTCATTGATATCCCCCACTTTAAAAGGAGACGCTTCCATGGCACGCTTGGTGATAGCGATAGCGCGTTCGATAAACTCAGCAGCAAGTTCCTCAAGCTTTGCACGGGACATCTTGATAAGAAGGTGTCGTGGACCCGATGCATCAGAAGTGATAAACGGAATGTTTATCTCCGTCTCAGAAGCAGTTGAGAGTTCAATCTTTGCTTTCTCTGCCGCTTCGTCTAGACGCTGACGTGCAAGGGGATCTTTGCGCACATCAATACCGGACTCTTTCTGGAACTCACTTGCAATCCAGTCAATAATTTTCTGGTCAATATCTTTACCGCCTAAGTGTGCATCACCATCAGTTGAACGGACCTCGATAGAACCTTCTTGCTCCCCTGCCATGACTACCTCAAGGACTGAGATATCGAACGTACCGCCGCCAAAATCAAAGACGACTACCTTTTCATCCTTTTTTTTGTTGAATCCGTATGCGAGCGCTGCTGCAGTCGGTTCGTTAATGATGCGCTTTACTTCAAGTCCTGCGATCTTTCCTGCATCACGGGTTGCTGCACGCTGGGCGTCGTTGAAATATGCAGGCACCGTGATGACCGCTTCGGTAATAGTCTCACCCAAGCGTTTTTCTGCATCAGCCTTCAATTTACCCAAGATCATGGCTGAGACCTCTTCAGGACGCATCCATTGCTCCCCCATCTTCACCTCAATGCCGCCTGTTGCTCCTTTACGGGTTTCAAACGGCACTGCTGCAGCATCTTTCTGTACACCCGGCTCATCAAACGTGTGGCCGATGAAGCGTTTGATCTGATAGATCGTATTTTTGGGATTGGTGACTGCTTGGCGGCGTGCGATAAGGCCAACCAGGCGCTCACCTGATTTACCCACCGCCGCAACTGAAGGCATCGTGCGCGCGCCTTCTGCATTTTCCAATATCTGAGGCTCCCCACCACGCATGATTGCCATTGCGGAGTTTGTGGTGCCTAAATCTATACCAAGTATTTTTGCCATATCGTTTATAGGATTACCTGCGCTGCTCTAATAATGGTTTCATCTATTTTGTATCCGGACCGTGCAATTTCAGTTATCGTGTGGTCCTCTCCATTCTTTGCTAATGCTTCGTGTATCGCGGGATCAAACTCTTCGCCCACCGCCCCAAACCGCTCTACCCCCATCCTCTTTAAGGCGTCTAAAAACTGCTTTTCAATCATCCGAAGTGCAGGAGTGTCCTCGTGTTTAAGGGAAAGTTCAAGTGCATCGAGTGCAGGCAAGAGATCTTCTATGACTTGTGCCTTGATACGAGCTTCGCGATCGGTATGCATTGTCGCCTCCTCTTTTTTATAGTTCGCAAAGTCTGCTCGGGCACGTTGCCATCCTTCGAGATACTCTTGTTTCTCTCCAACTGCTTTTTTGAGCCGCTCCCGCAGACGCTTGATAAGCGCAGGACCCTCTTCTGCCTCCTCTTCGGAGACAAATTCGTCATCTGAAGTCTCCATACGTCGAAGTATTGTAATCAAAAATGGAGATTAGTCAATTTTTTTGCCTCCGTATAGGCATCGTATGCAAACGCCAGCGACATAAGCAAATAGACTGCGACACACAAAAAGAGTGATTCCCCTGCAAAAAAAGTATCAGGGAGTGGATGACGGATACTCCATGCCCATCCAAGCACAGAAGCGACTAACACCATTACCCCAAATACCATACGTTTGCGGATAAGGAGGTAGCCAAGCCCGTGGACAAAAAAATTAGCAAGCGCGGGCACTAAGGGATGCATACCCGTATCTTATCAAAAACAAAAAACCCCCGAGTGGGGGCTTTTGTGGTGTAGTGCGCTTAGCGCTTGCTCCACTGCTTGCGCTTGCGAGCCTTTAGGAGTCCTGGCTTGCGGCGCTCTTTGGCACGTGGGTCACGCTTGAGGTAGCCTGCGGATTTAAGTGCACCACGCAGTGAAATGTCATGCTCAATGAGTGCGCGTGAAATTGCATGACGTACGGCGACAGCTTGCCCGGCAATACCACCACCGGTAACGCGTATGGTGACCTCAAATTGGCCAGGGAGCGTAATCTTAAGAAACGGCTCAAGAGCAGTCGTGCGAAGAGTGTCGGTTGGGAAATAGGCGTTCACATCCTTGTTGTTCACCAACACACCCGTGCGAGGTGCAGGGACAAGACGTGCGCGGGCAATAGCGGTCTTGCGACGTCCAACCGTTTCGATATATCCGCTGTTTTTCTTGGTAGCCATACAATTAGTCTTTAATGGTAAGGAGTTTTATCCGGAGTGCCTGGAGCTTGTTTTTTGGAAGCATTCCCAAGATTGCTTTACGGATTGCCTCTTTGTGACCCTTACGGTCAACCAACATTTGGTATGACTGGATCTTCTGGCCACCTGGGTAGCCTGAGTAACGGACATACTCCTTGTCGCGTGCTTTATCACCCGAGATGCGTACCTTCGAGGCATTAATAACCTCTACACCATCAGTGCGTACGACATTCTTAGCGAAATCAACGGAGTGCTTATTGAGCAATGCCTTTGCTGCCGCAGATGCGACACGGCCGAGCGTTTTGTCTTGTGCGTCAATAGTAGTCATACGGTTATACAAATTCAATGATAGCCATCGGTGCAGCATCACCCTTACGTGGTCCCATCTTTACGATGCGAAGGTATCCACCTGAGCGTTCAGTATAGTTCTCTGCAGTCTTGATGAGCTTCCGGACCACGCGCTCATCATGAAGCGAAGAGATAAGGGCACGGCGGCTTGCAAGCGTTGCAGATTTGCCCTTGGTGACCATCTTTTCTACGAGTGGGCGAATCTCCTTTGCGCGGGCCTCGGTCGTCTTAATACGACCCTTAATGATGAGGTTTCGGGCAAGCGAAGAAAGCATCGCTTTCCGCTGTCCCCGCTCCCGCCCAAATTTACGATTTACATTTCCGTGACGCATGGTGGTTTACTTAAGCACAATTCCGAAGTTTGCCAAAGCCCGCTTGATCTCCTGGATCGATTTAGGACCAAGACCCTCAATCTCCATAAGATCTTGCTCTTTCTTGCGTGCAAGACCCCCTACCGTGCGAATGTTGGCCTTTTCCAAAGCAGCTACAGTGCGACTTCCAAGCTCCAAGTCCTCGATACGAGTCTTGAGAGCCTCAGAGCTATCAACTGCAGGTGCCATAGACTCGGCAACAGGAGCTTGTGACTGCTCAAGGGTCTCCTCGCGGAAGCCGACAATGGATTTAAGCTGGGTGATCATGATCTCGAGCGACTGCTCAAGTGCTGCACGAGGAGAAAGGGTGCCGTCAGTCTCAAGCATGATGCGGAGACGATTGAAGTCAGTACGGTCACCAACGCGCATGTTCTCTACCTCGTAGTTTGCACGGCGGATTGGGCTGAATGCTGCATCAAGAGAAATCTCGCCGATCTCAACGCGCTCCTTCTTAAGGAGGTCACGTGGTACGTAGCCTAAGCCCCGCTCAACGGTGCACTCAATATCAAGTGAAGTCTTGTCAGTAAGCTCGCAGAGGTAGCTGTTTGGGGTAAGGAGACGAACCTGGCCAGGAACGACAAGGTCTGCACCCGTTACTTTCTTTGGACCCTTTGCATTCAATGTTACCTTCTGTGCTTCGCCGGAAAGTACCTCAAAGCGCAATTTCTTAAGGTTAAGCAAGAGAGTGACGATATCCTCACGGACACCTGCCATAGTTGAAAATTCATGCTCAACCCCGTCGATTTTAACGGAGGTGATAGCCGCACCAGGGAGAGAGGAAAGGATAATGCGGCGGAGGCTGTTTCCAAGCGTGTGACCGTAGCCTGGGTAGAGCCCATCTATTTCGTAAATGCCCTCGGTCTCCGACTCAGAAACCACACGTGGCTTCGAAGGGAGTGTTATAGAATATTCCATCATATCGCAACTCAATCGTTAGGAACGCACTAATAATATTAACGGCTATAGAACTGAATCACCGTTGCCGCATTAAACGGCGCCGATGTCTCTTCAACCATAGGCTTCTCTGCAATCTTTGCAGCAAAACCTTGATCTTCAAGAGCAATCCATGCAGGTGTCTTCGACTCAGCCACTGCTTCGGCGCGGTTTGCAAAGAGCGCAGAACCACGAGACTCAGGGCGAATAGACACTACATCACCCTCATCCACCTGATGCGATGGCACCATAGAGCGGCGACCATTCACCATCACGTGACCATGAGAGACAAGTTGGCGTGCGGCGCGGCGGGTTTTGGTGAAGCCAGCACGGTATACGACGTTATCAAGGCGACCTTCAAGGCGTGCAAGAAGACCAGTCGTGCTTGCACCCTTCTTCTCCATTGCCTCGTGTGCGTAGCGGCTGAACTGTGTTTCGGTAAGACCGTACGTAAAGCGAGCTTTCTGCTTCTCAAGGAGTTGTGCGCCGAAGTCGGAACCACGACCGCGACCACGAGTCTTGCGCGGGGCACGTGCCTCGGCAAGCTGGAACTTCTGCGTCTGGCACTTCTCAAAGACTGAGGAGCCAAGGCGCTTACAAATTTTGTATTTTGGTCCGACTAACATAAATATATTTTATACGCGGCGCGCTTTTGGAGCACGAGGACCGTTGTGCGGTACCGGAGTCGTGTCTTTGATCGAATTAATATGAATACCTTTGGTTGCAAATGCGCGGATTGACGACTCGCGTCCTGCGCCTACACCGGATACCACGACCGAAACTTCCTTCACGCCCATACCTGCTGCGCGCTCACCGATAAGCTCCCCTACTTTGGCAGCAGCAAAGGGTGTACCCTTTTTTGCCCCTGCAAAGCCCAAGGAACCAGAAGAGCTCCAGGTAACGACACCACCGCGATCATCCGTAAGGGATACTTTGGTGTTGTTGTAGGTTGCCTCGACATAAAGGACACCAGTGTCCATCTTGCGCTTACCCGAGCGCGACGAAGATGCAGCACCTGTAGCGCCAGACTCACCTCCTTTTTTAACTATACGTTTCTTACCCATATTAATTATGTCTTGCTTTCCTTACGGCGACCGCTACCCATGGTCTTGCGGACGTTGCCACGGACCGTGCGGGAGTTCGTCTTGGTGCGCTGACCGCGAACCGGCATGTGCTTGTTGTGGCGGGTGCCACGGTAGCTGCCGATATCTTTGAGGCGCTTAATGTTTCCTGCAACCTCACGTTTAAGGTCGCCTTCAAGTTTAAGAGTCTCAATGATTTTGCGGAGTGCTGCCTCTTCGTCTGCCGAAAGATCATCAGCACGCTTCGAAGGATCTACTTTTGCCTGCGTAACAATCGATTTTGCACGTGATACACCGATACCATAAAGCGCCGTGAGCGCGTAGGGTACTTGTTTATTAGGAATGGTGATACCTGAGATACGCATGAGTGTTTTGATTAGCCTTGGCGCTGCTTATGACGCGGATTGCTGCAGATGACATAGATCCGTCCTTTGCGGCGGAGCATTTTGCAGTTGGCGCAACGGGTTTTGATCGATGCCTTAATTTTCATACTAGAGTCTCCGTGTGATACGTGCTTTGCCGCCATATGGATCGAGTTTAAGCAACACCTTATCCCCGACGAGTACTTTAATGCGATGTAATCGCATCTTACCCGCAAGATATGCCAATATCGGTTCCTCGGCACCTTCGACGGTTACGCGGAACAAGGTATTAGGCAAGGCCTCTTCTACAAGGCCCTGTATTTCAGGTTGCTTGTCCTCCATTTAGGCGACGTTCCTTATCCTACCCTATCTGTTTATGCCTGTAAAGTCAGATGTTTTTGGCGGTTTTCCCTTCCCCCAAAATTTGACAAAAGTACATTTCTAATTTCCTATAACAACCTCGATTTTATCGGGATTGGAAGGAAAGTTTCCTGACCAGAATGGACGTAGTCGCGCATCGCACGGACGTGCATCAGTACACTCAATTGCTGGCGCAAATGATCCTACGATGTCTTGGAAGTCTTTCTTCGATTTACCAAGCAAGGCCTGCTGCACTGCTATCGGATCAAACTGCCACACCAGTCCTGCTTCGCCCTGCATGGAGATTTCGATAATTCCCTCCTCAGTTGAAGAAGCGGAGACGGTGAGATTGTCTGGAATAAGTGCGACTGCCTCACCTTTATATCCTTGCACCTGGAGTCGTGCGATAGCGGTACCCATAGCACTACCTTGTACGATTGCGCCTTGTGCGGTTGCACTCTGTGTGAGTTTTGCACGACTATCTCCCTCTGCGACTTGTGCAATCTCCGAATACGTTACTTTCACCGTTCCAGGAAGAAGTCCGTATCCTTCCGGGATCGACTGATTGAGTGCGGCGGTTGCCTCGGTTTCGAGTTGCTCAGTGAGGCGTGTTTTTGCCTCAGCAAGGTCTTCGTCTGATACTGCAGGCTCTTCCCCTACAAAACCACCAGAAATAGGGCCTTGGGATTGTGCGGTGATGCCCTCAAATCGAGGGTCGTTTTTAAACCCAGGGACGGTAAAGCCGATAGCGCCCGTTTTGTTGTAGCTTGCACCGGGAGAATCAGCGTATACCACTGAAACGATTGTCCCTGCTTTACTTCCCACCATGCCGGGAACCGTTACGGAGTCGCGGATGCGATAAATCTTGCCGTCAGGCGCTTCAAAGCGAGTGTTTGCAATGAGTCGTTGTGGCTCAGCAGAAAAAGTATTTGAAATAGTAACCGGACCGGATGCTTGGCGACTTACCTGCTTTGTTCCTTCCGCATCAACGGTCAGACTTGCTTCACGTGTTGAAGAGATGGTGCGATATTCCAACTCACCCACCGCGGCCGTGAGTTTTGCCTCAATCGAACGAGGAGCTTGAACCACCACTTGGCGAGGATGCACGGTGACTGTTGCTCCCGCAAAGGTAGTTGAGAGTAATACGCCCGCTATTGCACAGAGGATAACCACTCCGGTGGCAATAAGCCAAAAACGCCCTCTTCCCCGGCGACGTGGAGGCCGACTCTGGGGTACGTGGTGTTCCTCGTGCTCCTGGTGTGTACGGCGTCCCCCTACCTGAACATTGCGGATAGAGCGGTGCTCAGGTGCCCCACCGTATCCGGGGTTAATATCTCGCATAAAATCTAGTCTATCACTTATCGATAATGGCTATCAACAAAGAGACCCCCAAGCATCAACCCTAAATCGGGTACCTGTGCATGGCCTGCAACGTAGGGAGAGAAGTGTTCTGCACGAATTGCAGTCACCACTGCTCCATCAGGGAATTTCTTTGCAGCAGAACTGTGTGCAAGTGCACGCGCAAACCAATCACCATCATGGGCAAAAGAATATACCCGACCATGTTCATGCCATCCATGAGAAGTCGCAAGATCATTAAAATGTGTCGCCACATGCTCATAGGTATGACGAACAGGTTCACTGAGATGTGCCGGTACATGTCCGAGCGAAAGTGCTTTAAGTGCGGAGCGTCCCTCATTTTCGTGCAGCCCGCCATGGCTCATAAAGGTACGAACCATAGTATTTCGTCCCACCGGAAGTGTGCCATGACTGCGTGCATTGCCTCCCACTATCTCAAGCACTTCGGACACCTCGCCATGCGGCATACCAATGATGTAATTCTCTTCATACGGAAAAAGGAGCCGTGCGCCATGGAGTGTCGCGGAAGCACGTGCATGGACTGAGAGCGGTACGGCAAAGGTGCTTGCCAGTGCAGATTGTACGCTCCCCACCATATCGGCTGAAAATTGAGGAGCACCTGACTCGAGATTAGGAGTACCCCAAGGTGCTGCAAGAAATGCAACTGCATGGGAAGCATTCCCCATATGCGCAGTCGCTTCGTTGCCGCGAACACGGGCAGCAACATGCGAAAGTGATTGAGCTACACGCTCAAGCGCATGCGCAGCTCGTTCACGCAGTGTATGCGCATCGCGAGTGGTACCAATCGCAAGATCAACGCGCGTTTCTCCAAATAATCGAGGAGCTTCTCCGGGAGTGCGGTGCACTAATACCCCACCAACCGAGCCGGTCTCGATATCAAGTACGACAAAAGTCTTAGGCGTGGGCTTTTTTGAGCCAAACAGTGCCATACGAAAAGTATAGCGCACTAAAAAGCCTCTTATTGCAGCACTGCGCGAATGCGGCGGATACCCTGCGCCACTGCTTCTTCTTTAAGAATCTTAAAAGTACCTGCTTTGGTTAGCTCGCTTGTTTGTTCAACATGCGGACCACCACAAAACTCGATTGAAAATGCGTTTTCAAGTGGACCAACTGAGTACACCGAAACACGATCTGGGTATTTAGCACCAAACTCATGTTCTGCACCGAGCTTCTCTGCCTCGTCTTTACTCATTTCAGTACGAATGACAGGAAGATTCTCTTGAATCTTTTCGTTTACAATCCGCTCGACTTCCTTTTTCTGCTCATCGGTCATCTTTTGCCCATAGTTAAAGTCGATGCGCAGACGCTCCTGAGTGATATTGCTACCGCGCTGGTGTACCTCGGGCCCCAGAACGACTTGAAGTGCTTTAAGGAGAAGATGGTGGGCGGTATGGAGGCGCGTGGTTGCCTCAGAGGTATCTGCAAGACCGCCTTTAAACTTCTGCTCACTTCCTGCACGGGAGAGATCTTGGTGTTGTTTCAACAATTCTTTAAAGCCCTCAATATCAATTTGCGTAATACCGCGCTCCCCGATCTCTTCAAGAATGAGTTCGAGGGGAAAGCCGTATGTGGTAACCAGTTCATACGCCTCTTGAGCCGAAAGTGAACCTTTGCCGATATAGCGCTCGAGTTCTTTCATGCCGCGGGCAAGTGTTGCGGTGAAGCGATTTTCTTCATCGCGGATCGAAGACTCAATCTCAGCGCTTTTTGTGTGTAGTTCTGGATATTGATCTTTATAGTTCTCAACAATTGCTCCAACTAAAGATGCGACAGAGATGGTCCCAAGCTTGCTTGCCGCAAGTATGCTGCGACGCAAGAGTCTGCGTACAAAATAACCTTGGTCTTTGTTGCCAGGAAGTACACCATCGCCGATAAGGAAGACGGCAGCTTTTATATGGTCAGCAATAACGCGATATGCGCGAATATGATCTGCATACGTAGTGCCTGTCGATTGCTCAAGCGCTTCGATGAGGTAGCTGTGGTTTACCAAAAAGACATCATCTTTGCCTTGGCTTGCTGCAGCAATGCGCTCAAGTCCGCCACCAAAGTCGACGTTACGCTTCGGGAGTTTGCCGAAGGTCCCATCGGCATTTTTAATAAACTCCATAAATACTGAGTTACCGATTTCGAGATAACGACCACAATCACAGTTTGGATGGCAGTGGGCACCAAACTTCGGATCGTGCGCTATATGCTCAAACTCATAGAAGACTTCGGAATCAGGACCACCTGGTTCCCCTGCAGGCATTTTCTCGGGTACTCCGGCACGACTCCACCAGTTTTTATCGCGGTAGTAGAAGATGCGGCCACCCTGCATACCCAACTCTGCTCCGTTCTCTTCAGTTATCAGTTCAATGTCTTTCGCATCAATTCCTGCGTCACTAAAAAGCTTCTTCCACACCTCAGCTGATTCTGTATCGCGCGGTACTCCTGCTGTTTCATCCCCTGCATAGACGCTCACATACAAACGCTTCGGATCGAGACCGATTTCCTTTGTAAGAAATTCAAAGAACCACGGAAGTTGTTCTTGCTTGAAATAGTCACCTAATGACCAGTTGCCCAACATTTCAAAAAAGGTTGTATGGCGATTGTCACCAACCTCTTCAATGTCCATTGCACGGAATGATTTTTGCGAATCAGTGAGTCGATTTCCTGCAGGATGATTCTTCCCAAGAAGATATGGGATGAGCGGCTGCATGCCTGAGCCGGTGAAAAGAGTGGTTGGATCGTTTTCTGGCACAAGCGGCGCCGAAGGGATAACGGTATGCCCGCGTTCAGCAAAAAACTTGAGATATTTCTCCCGCACCTGATTCGGAGTCATTGAGTATCAAAATACAACATTTTTTACAAAAGAAAAAGGGCCCCGCGTACGGGACCCTGTGTTTTTATGCTCTGTCTTTTGACAGACTTCTCATTACTTTTATCGCACCAACAGTGCGACCAAGTTCAACTGCAAGTTCTCCATCAGACGGTCGACGCTTCGCGTGGATTCTCCTGAGATCCTGAATTGTCCATTCCTGACCGTGATTATTTGGGTCAGTATGGCTTCTTGTAAGGTTCGGGTGCGTCTTCGCAGCAGGTGATGTTGCATCCTTTACAGTAGACAGGAGTGCCCGGGCTTCATCTGATAAAGATTGCAAGCAATTTACCAGGCTTGTTTTTTCAGATGCGTTCATGCGACGCAAGTTAAGACGGCGCGGCACTTTTTGTAGGAAGGTGACGAACTCACCAACCCGAGCTTGCAGCTTTACAGGCGTAAGTTCATGGGACTCCCGCTCCTTACGGGGTGGTTCGGAGAGCTCCTGTCGTACTTGTGCACTCAGTTCTGATTGACTGAGGCGATTCTCAACCGCCGATCGAGCGAGCCGAACCTGACCTTCGCCAGTTGGCAGCCGTGCAAGTGTTCGAACATGATGGATCGGAAGCTGGTGTTCCGCAACCATCTCCACAACTTCCTCCGGCATACTGAGCAGCTGGAGACGACTGCGGACATGGGACTCAGGCTTATTAACTCCTTTAGCAACAGCCTTCAGATCGAGATTGAATTCCTTCATGAGCCGCAGGAAGCCCTGCGCCTCCTCAAAAGGATTCAGATCACGACGATGAAGGTTTTCGGCCAAAGCGATGAAGAGCAACTCGACGGGATCGCGCCTGTCGATGACATATGCGACCACATCTTGATGCCCTTTCGATTTTGCAGCCCGAAGTCGGCGCGAACCAATGACGAGATCGAAATAATTTTCGTCATTGGCTGGTTGGACGATAATGGGTTGTAGCTGACCTTTCTCATCCATCGAATCCCCCAACTCACCGAGAGATTCCGGCTCGTATTCAGTTCGAAGCGTAACCAAGTTTTCTCGGATCTTGTTGACCGGGATACGTGGCATCTGCTTCAAAATTGAAGTCAGCGACTGCGGCAAGCTCATGCAATTCTCCTTCGTTTCTTTGCGTGGGTTTGTGCTCTTTCGAGCGTTATGTTGTATTCGTCTTCTTGCATTCTACGCATCCAAGCCTTGGTCGACCATACCCGCGTATGAAGCCTATATGATATACCTGCAGCTTCGACTGCCTGACTCCAACTTCCAAACTTAGAGAGTGCAGAGCCAAAGATATCTCCATGAGACTCCTTTATGCTTTTAGAGCTCAGACGAAGACCTTGTTTATCCAAGTTTTGTATTGCTTGAATAAGACGAGATTTTGTCCACCAGCCTCTCGGTTTGTTCTTGCAGATCGTTAGATAATCGAGGCCAGCCGCAGTAATGGCTTTCCCCCACGACCCAAAGTGTTTTTCGCCAGCGCTACGAATGTAACCATACGTTTCTCCGAGTGCGCCCGTATTGAGCGGGACTCCATTTTCATGAAGCTGAAGGATTTCTTGTATTACCGTTTCTTTACTCCATATGATCAGTGGCGAAGGGTCGATTGGCGGGAATCCAGCGAGCATCCTTGCTTTAGTCCACCCTCGCCTTCCGAAGTGTCGAATAGACGCTCGATAAAGACTTGGGTCTTCGTTTGCAACATCACCGCCACGAATAGAGAGCTTAGTGTCAGAACGACGTAAGATTTCCGCTACAATAGCCTTCTTTGACCAGTAACGCATAGTCACTTTTCTGAACTTCGCATAATCAAGTCCAGCAGCGGCTACAGCCTGAGGCCAACTCCCGTGATATTTAATAGCAGCGGCGTATAATCGTCCCAATCTTGTTTGAATATGGTTTGAATTAAGAGGAAGACTGCGCTTATATCGATTTCGAATAACTACGACAACTTTCTCTTTATTCCACTTTGGGCGATACCACCGACTCTTATTGATTTTTATATTTTCATATTTGAGCCCGGCAGCCTCTATGGCTTTCTGCCAATTCCCGTAGTGTAGACATCCTGCTTGATAGAGAGGAACGCAGCGCGTTTGCATGTATCCGGAGTTAAGCTTCTTGCCACTCCGGTGTCGCTTTAAGATGTGGCGGACCACAATCTCTTTGCTCCACTTTCTGGGCATTACTTACTCCTAATTAAGTGAGAATTTTCAACGTTCTACCTATGAAGTAAAATAACATGAAATTAATGTTTGGTCAATAATTTACTGCTGAAAAAGGTAGGTTCTGTTATTATCAAATTCATTATGCAGAAAAGACTAAAAAAAGGGTGGGGTTTTGACACCAGTGCCATAGACAGAAGCGTGCGACCCGAGGACGATTTCTACCATTACGCCAACGGCTCATGGCTGAAAAATGCAAAGATCCCGCCAGAGGAATCCCGCTGGGGTAGCTTTATCACGCTCCGATACGATACCGAACTACAACTAAAAACCTTGGTTGAAACAACCAAAGAGGCACAGATACGAAATATGTATGCATCAGCACTTAACATGCCGCTACGTAATAAAAAAGGAATTAAACCAATTGAAGGTCTCCGTAAAGAGATTGCGGCCATTAAGACGCCTGCTCAATTGCAGAAAACCCTCATCACACTCAGCCGCAGAGGACTTGGGGGCATGTGGGGCGAAATGATTGAACAAGATCTAAAGAACACAACACGCTACGCATTGTTTCTCTGGCAAGGTGGTTTGGGTATGCCGGATCGTGACTACTATCTGCTTGATAAACCAGAGCAGGTACGCGTTCGCACTGCCTACATAAAACACATTAAAAACATCGTGCGCCTTGGTGGCGGTAGTGCAAAAGAGGCATCACGCGTTGCGGATGTGGTCATGCGCATTGAAACACGTCTTGCGAAAGCATCTATGCCGAAAGAGGATATGCGCGATCCACATAAGATCTATCACAAGTACACCTTCAAAACCCTGCAGCGTCTCTCCCCTGCTATTGAGTGGCGTACTTTCCTCACTGGACTTGGTGTGCCGAAAATTCCGTACGTATTAGTAGGCCAGCCTGAGTTCTTTAAGGAGATCTCACAGATGCTAAAAGAGATTCCGCTTTCTGAATGGCAAACCTATCTCGATTTCCATCTGCTTAACAATGCAGCAGGCATGCTTTCGGAGCAGTTTGTAAAAGAAAACTTTTGGTTCTACTCCCAAGTACTAGCCGGCACCAAAAAGATGAAACCGCTATGGCGCCGCGCACTCGGTGCCACGGGCGGCACCTTGGGCGAACTCTTGGGCAAAGCATATGTTGCCAAACACTTCCCTCCCGCAGCAAAGAAAGCTACGGACGAGTTAGTGAGCGACCTATTTACAGTGTATGAGAGCCGCATAAAAGCTTTGTCGTGGATGAGTGGTCCTACGAAAAAGAAAGCAATCAAGAAGCTCCGTGCTATGGAGCGCAAGATTGCATATCCGAAGCGTTGGAAGAACTACAAAGGCCTCGTCATTAAAAAGGATGATTATGCAGGCAACGTATTGCGTGCAACGGAGTTTGAACACAAGCGTGAGTTGCGTAAACTCGGGCGCCCTATTGATAGGCACGAGTGGCTCATGACGCCACAGACCGTGAATGCTTATTTTAATCCTCCGATGAACGAGATCGTCTTCCCTGCAGCAATATTGCAGTGGCCATTCTTCGACAGTGTTGCTGATGCGGCACTCAACTACGCAGGTATTGGCAGTGTTATTGGCCATGAGATGACCCATGGCTTTGACGACGAAGGATCAAAATATGACCACAACGGCAATTTGCGTAACTGGTGGAGTGCAGATGATCGTGCACGGTTTGAGAAGCGCGCAGAACTTATCGTTGCACAGGCAGACAAACACGAAGTGGAGCCCGGAGTGCATATGAACGGCAAACTTACCTTGGGAGAGAATATTGCTGACCTTGGAGGATTAGTTATTGCATGGGATGCCTATCAGAAACATCTTGATAAGACGGGTCGCTATGATATTGAAGGACTCTCCCCTGAGCAGCGATTCTTCCTTGCCTACGCACAGATGGAACGCGAGTTGCGCCGTCCTGAGTCTGCAAAGCTCGCGGCACTCACCGACCCACACGCCGAAGCATCCTTCCGCATCAATAACCCACTCTCAAACTTCACACCGTTTATTGAAATGCTTGAGGTTAAAAAAAGAGACAAACTATATCGAGATCCCAAGGAGCGTGCAGAGATTTGGTAGATCTAGAGCCAAGTAATAGGTTCTTTTCCGTGCTTCTCTAAGTACTCGTTTGTCTTACTAAATGGTTTGCTGCCAAAAAAACCATTGTATGCAGAAAAGGGTGACGGGTGTGCTGATTCGATAACCAAATGTTTGGTGCGATCAATATGCGCGCCCTTCGCTTTGGCATAATTGCCCCAGAGTATAAACACCAAACCGTCTCGTTTCTCTGAGAGTGCTGCAATCGCGGCGTCGGTAAACTGCTCCCATCCTTTATTTTGGTGCGATCCCGCCAATTTAGCGCGCACGGTAAGGGTTGCATTAAGGAGTAGCACTCCTTGCGCAGCCCATCGCTCAAGGTCACCAGCGCGGTGTGGTGCACTACCTATATCAGACTCAATCTCTTTATAAATGTTTTGAAGAGACGGCGGCAGCGTCACTCCTTCATTCACCGCAAAACAAAGCCCATTCGCTTGGCCGACTCCATGATATGGGTCTTGGCCTAAGATAACTACTTTTACTTTCTCAAACGGTGTTAGTTCAAAGGCACGAAAGACAAATTTTGGAGGTGGGTACACAATTCCTTGTGTGTACTCTGTGCGTACGAACTCTGCGAGCTGCGTAAAATACTCCTTATCAAATTCTTCTTGCAGAGCCTCTTTCCAACTCGGCTCTAACTTTACCTCCATACCTTTTACACGCGATACCCTTCCATCATCAAAAGCTCAAACTTCTTTGCAGGGCCACCACGGTTGTAGTTGCCAATTTTGCCGTCGCTGCGCACCACACGATGACACGGAATCTTTGGATCATAGTTATGAGACATAAGCGTTCCCACGGCGCGTGCCGCAGCAGGATTGCCTGCTTTTTCTGCAACTTGTTTGTACGTCATGGTTTTTCCTTTGGGGATTTTTGCCACCACCGCATACACACGCTTTGCGAACACACTCGGCGCAATAGTAGGTACTCCTTTTTGCGGTTTAGAAAAGCTGTCCAGTTTTTTCTTCATACGCGATTTTCTTAGCCTTACTCTGTGGCACTACTGGTTTCTCAGGCTGAGGGACTCTCCTCGGCACTGTTGCAAGAAGCGCTTTACCTGCCGCTTCACGGTATCGGCAATAGTCACAATCTGCCCCCGCTGTTGGCACCGCATCCGAGTCGAGGCACGCCTTTAGCTCTATCAATGTTGGTTCAACCCAATCAGCATTGCCTTTATACGGCACGAGCGTCATCTCAAAGTCGAGTCGAGCATCGAATGCATTGCGATCTTTCGTAGCGTTCGCGTAAAACCAATAACCCATATCAGAGACTTTAAAACCATTCTCTCGCAAGAGCCATTGATACACCTCGAGTTGGCGCTTATACCCTCGATGCCATTCTTCATCAAGCGATTCAATACGACCATCTTTACTCGTCGCTTTATAGTCGATAACGATAATCTCTCCGGCAGGATTAACCCATAGGTCGTCAACACCACCACGCACGGTGAGTCCTGTTGGTTTGTGGAATACTTTGACACCTCGCTTCAGTGCGTCGCGCCACTCATCCATACGCTCGTGATTGAATGGTATTGCATCAAGACCATACGCTTCTGCGAGCGGATGCCGTGTGCCATTGGCACGATGCGTATCAAGCTCTTTCTTTAACAGTGCATCGACTGCTGAGTTTAAGTTAAAAGGAAAACCAGGTGGTCGCGCCACCCCAAGCTTATTGTCGATATAAAAACATCGCGCACATTCTAGAAAGAGATCAATTTTTGAGCGCGAAAGGGTCCATCTACTTCCTCCGTAACTGTAGTCTGGATTGCGGTTGGGTTTGTAGTATTGGCTCACCGAACTATCTTACCCTATTCTCCGCCCTGCGTCCTGTATCGTGAAGAAATAGCATGCTCTACACGGGTAAATACCGAAAATATGAGTATACCGAGTACTGTAGAGACTACTGCAATGCTAAAAAAGCCGAGTCCACACGCAACCCCGACAGCTGCCGCAAGCCAAATACCTGCAGCGGTTGTGAGTTCCGCATGATCACCACGCATCGCTGAGAGGCCGGCGCCAATAAAGCCGATACCAATGGCAACCGAACCAGCAATCTGGAGTGGATTAGTGCCGCTAAATAACGCAAGCTTATACGATGCTAAAACGCCCACCGCGGAGAACAGTGCCGCACCAAGACTCACCAATGCGTAGGTGCGCATACCTGCATGCTTTCCTGAAACGGAGCGTTCAAGACCAAGTAGTGATCCAAGCACCGTTGCAGACACCATTCCAATGATTACACTCGTTTCCATATCCATGTTTTATATTAATTGGCAGTAAAGGTAAGTAACAAACGCTCTTCCCCCACCATAACCGGCGTATCGGTACTCATGGAGAAGGTTCCATTCCCATTATCAACAGCCTGTCCTACAAAATAACTTTTACCGGGAACCGTAGCGCGCAGAAGCGTCACCGTGCCACTTTGTTTTTGGGGGCTAAAGAGCGATGCGCCTAATGCACGACCAACCGTACCATCGACTGAGTCATACACCACGATCCACGTAGGCGCACTGACCACTGCACGAGTAATTACAACTTTTTTGCCCGCCTTCTGCTCAGCGGATACTTCAAATGCACCTTGCACTTCGCCATTTGGACCAACGGAGAGGCCGGCGCGCGCCACTGCCCCACCTTCTGAAGCATTCAAACTCGTTGCGACTGGCTCACTCTTCATAACGGAAAAGCCCCAACCAACAAGTACACCCACCACAACTCCTGCCGCAAATATGCCCACAGAACGTGCTACCGACGGCTCTGCATGTTGTACACTAGACGTTTTTGCCGTCACCGCGTCCACAATAGAGCTTGGTTTTGTCCATGATAAATCAGCCTTCTCTTTGTCTTTCTCCGTGTCCTGCATACCATTCGTATATAGATAAATAATCGGACCAACGAGCGACTATATCTATTGTATCAGGGCTTATCCCATCCGGAGAGTGAGGTCACTTCGTCCAATATTTCTTGGGTACGTCCCCCGTGTACTCCAATTCCTGCAAGAATTGTATGGTCTGCCGCAAGAGCACTACAAAGGACGACTTGTTTTTCAAGAAGCGATATCTTTTCGCGGCGCGTAAGGGAGGTAAGTGCAGTAACAGGATAGAGTTTCGCGGCAACAATACGCTCATGCAGTGTTGCGCCGCGCGGCTCATCCCAACCTAAAAGATCAACACCTGCGCACGACGCATACCGTACTGCGTGTCCCGTAAATTTGGTGTTGGTGACAATAAGTCCCTTCATTTCTCCTTTCGCTTTGGTGGCAACACGAGCGGCTGCAATATCGTCAAGACGCGCTTTTACATACAGCGTAACCTTAAGATCAGTTTTAAACGCGGGTGCGTTATGGAACTTTGCTTCAACATATAAAATCTCGTTCTTCTTTTTTGCCACCACATCCACCTCATGTTCGACGCAGGCGCCTTTGATGATCTGATCTGTCACTGCCGTGTATCCATCAGTCCGCAAAAGCTCGGCGATGAATACCTCGAACGGAAACCCTGAGGGACCAAACTCCATGACTGAGCGCTTAAGGCTGTAGCGGGCAGCGACTCCTTTGCGCTGGTCACGCAAATACCCAAAGGCGCGACGATATATCTCTTGCGTTGTAATGCCCGGATAGAGATCGTGCTCAACACGACCAAGCACTTCGCGCGCGGAAGACTCTTCGGCACCTGCGCGATGCAGCGACTCAAGCAACTTTTGTGGCGCAAACGGCTCGGTTAAGCCATCTGCTTTACGGACCAACACCGACATGCGTTTAGTATACGCGGCTTTTTTGTATAACCCCCGCACCTATACACTCATCCTTGTTATACAGCGCAAGTATTTGCCCTTCGGGAGCATAATGTGGTTCCTCAAGCACCACGATCTCACCTTCAACGTGGGCGGGTATAAGCGTCTGTCGATATCGATACCGTGCAACGGTAGGATTTTCGCTAAACCAATTTTTTTCAGTAAGTTCAATCTCTGTTTTCTGTGCCCCTTGCGGAAATTTGTTCGCAGATACGGTAATCGTGTTGAACTCCGGATCTTTCGCAATCACATAGTGTGGCTTGGTATCAGGCGTGTGCGCAGTGAGGGTAAAACCATGTCGCTGCCCGAGTGTGTAAAGCTGAACCCCTTCATGAGTCCCCACCACATTTCCCTCTTCATCGAGGACTTCTCCCGGAAGAGGACTCGTCTCGTGTTTGAGCATATCGGTGATAGAGATGGGGCCAAGAAAACATAAGCCTTGGCTGTCGGGCCGCTCAGCATTCGGAAGTTTGAACTTCTTTGCCAGACGGCGCACTTCGCTCTTTTGAAGATGCCCGATAGGAAACAAAACGTGTGCAAATATTTCTTTCGGTACCAAAGAAAGGAAATACGATTGATCCTTCTCCGTATCCACTCCGGCATACAACGAGTTGTTTTTTACCTGCGCATAGTGGCCCGTGGCAACCATCTCAGCTCCCTGTGCGCGCGCCCAGTCATAGAAAAGGCCAAACTTTATCTCCCGATTACACAGCACATCAGGATTGGGAGTTCTCCCCTGCTCAAACTCTTTAACCGATGCTCTAAATACACGCTGCTCATATTCCTCTGAGAGATCAATTTCTTGAAACGGTATTTTTAGATGCGCTGCCACTCGCATAGCATCCACTTTGTCGACACCTGCGGTGCACGGATAACCAGGGAGCGAGATGCGAATAAACACACCCACAACATCGTGCCCCTGCTCTTTAAGCAAGGCGGCAGATACTGCGGAGTCGACACCGCCACTGAGTCCTACAAACACGTTCATATGGTCTGTTATACGTTGCAATACATAAAAAAGAAACCCCGGGGAATAACCCCGGGGCACCATTTGTGACGATGTCGTCCTAGATAACGTGGACGACCGCGTCGACGTCGAAGAGAGTCGAGAAGCCCTTGTACCCAACCAGCTCGATATCGAACTCGCCGGGGCCGAACGTGTAGGCTTGTTGGCCGGGCACATTCGGATTGGCATCGATGAACGAAGTGTAGAAAGAAATGTTTCGGTCATTTTGGGTGACCTGTGCATTTCCTTCATCGTCGGGAATGAGAACCGTTCCCTTCGGGACGAACAAGTTGTCCGCCGCGATCCACTGATACCCGGACTGCGAAGCACCACCTTCGACAAGCTCCATATTGAGGAACTTGATCTGGTCGACCCGAGGATCCATGTCGATCCGCAGGAAGATATCGGCGCCGCTGTCCAGATGGTCTGCGATAGTCTTCGTACTGCCCTCGATTCCCGAATCGACCGACAAGGTGAAGCTCCACGCCGCCCGATTGGCATTCGCCACCGGGACACCATGTGCAGGATCAACCACCTGGGGCCCATCCGGCACAATGAAGTGGAACGTATCGTCGTCGAGGTATGACGCCTCGATATTTTCACCTTGGCGATAGTGCAACCTAATACCGGCTTCCAGGTCATGCACAGAGTTGCGCGAGATCTGGAAGTCCTCCTCGTTGTTGCCGGAGCCCTGGAAAATGTTTCCTGGGGTTTCCTGCGCCGTCGAGGCGAGATCCGCATTCAGGAAGACGAGCGGACCATCCCACGGAGAGGCATCCTGGCCGACATCCACGATCGTATGCAGGTCGAGTAACTTGTTGAAGCCAAATTTTGATTTGACTTCGAGCTCGATATCGAACTGGCCAGCGCCGAAGGTGTAGGGTTGGATACCCGGAGCCCACGACGTATCGATCTTGTTAGCGATAAACGCGTAGTTGAAGCTGTTCTGCGTCACCTGCGCATTGCCGCCATCGTCGCCGATGATGATGTTTCCGAACTTGTCGGTCCATACGTATCCAGATTCAGATGCCGTATACCCGACCGGAGCTTTCTTCAAGGTCAGTTCGTAGTAGTTGACCTTGTCGCTCGGGTCGATATCGAACTTGAGTGTTGCTGTATATTTGACCAGCAGCTGCGCAAGTGTCGTGCTCGACCCATCGATCCCGGAATTGACCGAGAAATCGAAGCTCCACGCTGCCCTGTTGGCGTTTGCCGCCGGGACACCGTGCACAGGATCGACGACCTGCGGACCAGATGGAACGCTGTAGTGCGGAACACCGCCAGGCCCAACTGATTCAGGATCGAAGTCCTGCCCTTGTCTGTATTTGACCTTGATCGCACCCTCGACGTCGAGGCTGAGGTTTCTTTGGATCAAGAAGTCGTCAACGGAATTTCCGCTGCCGACAAACATGAAGCCGCCGTCCTGAGCCGTCGGATCGAGCACTGCGTCGAGTTCTGTGTTCGGGATCCAATCCTTTCGGAATGGAGAGGACTTGAACACACTTTCCTTCAGAGCAAAGTGGGGCTTGGGATGGAAATGTCCAAACCAAAAGGGCTGATGGCCCCACCCGTATCCGTAAAAGGTCATGCGCACTCTCTCTAGTTGTATGGACGCTCCCTCACCATGAGGTAGCTTGCTTCCACGCGACAAAATAGCACATTTTTAACAAAAAGACAATATGTAGCCTTAATCTAAGTAGCGAGCCTTGTTGGCCAAATGCTGCTCATAGGTGTTGGCAAAGTGGAAGTTGCCGTCGAGGTCAGAGAGGAAGTACACATAGTTGTTTGGTGTGGGTTCTACTGCCGCAAGGATGGCATCAAGCGATGGGTTGCCGATAGGGCCAGGAGGCAGGCCTTTATTTACATACGTGTTATACGGATGATCTTCTTTAAGATCATCAATGGTTACTTCAAACGTGTTGCGTCCTAAATAGTATGGAAAGACCGCATCAACCTGAAGCAGCATACCAATATCGATGCGATGCCACAGTACCCCTGAGATAAGTTTTCGATCTTCAAGCTTCGCAGCTTCCTTCTCTAAAATCGAAGCCATGGTGAGTACTTCGTGGAGTGTTTTCCCTGACGCTTCAATTTTCGATTCAATTTTTTGGAGATGTGTCTGAAGTCCGTTATTAAACACCGAAAGTATTCCCTCAGTCGACTCCCCTGGCATAAAGAAGTAGGTGTCTGGGAAGAGGTACCCTTCTTTATCTTTGGTTGCCGCAATAAACTCTCTAATATCAAACTCAGGTAATTGCTCCGCCAAGAGCGCCGTTATCTCACGGTTCGTAGCACCTTCAGGCACCGTGATACGCACCGGTGTCGTATTAAAGTCTCCGGACACTAACCGGATAGCGACTTGTACCAATCCTTCTCCCTGAGGGAAGTAATATTCTCCTGCAGGAATCTTCCGGTGATCCCCTAACGCACGTACGGCCAATTTGAATAAGAATCCATTGCGCACTACAGCCCGATCCTCAAACGTCTCGGCCATATACTGCAGACTTGCACCTTGTGGCACACGCACATATGCCCCTCTTGGAAAATCTGGTGGGGCACTTAAAAATATCCAATACAGAAGAAGCACTATCGCACCCGTTACAACAAAATTAACGGCGAACTTTCCAACAAAGCGCAGAGAACCATACCACTCACGGAAAGAGTGGTAGAACGAGGTAAAAGTTGGGAAATGCGTGTGATGAAATGGCATCCGATCGTAACACTATACAGGTAAATTTGATGGCCCGGTCGGTAAATTGATGGGCGCTTCGGAACGACGAGAAGGAACACGATCCAGTGCAGGGGTTTTGACGACAGAACTTGGGAAGTGCCAGATTGTTGCCAATTCTTCAGTGGTCATATAGACCGGCACCTGATCATACGGGACATAAAAATATGCGCGATGTTTGTACCGGAACCAGGCATTTCTCTTCTCGATATTTTGACGGATATCCATCCAGTCTTGCCACGGATAATCAAAATACGTACTCAGCCGGCTGGTTACACCTAGGCCATTGTACCCTGGTTGCTTATACGCATCAAAAAAGCGAATTAACGCGCCGTTGTTAGTGCCATGATACGGATCACGGGAACTCACTGTATTTTTTGAGATATAGAGTACGCGGACACCACACTCAAACAACAGTTTGGTAAGGGAGCGTTCAATTGCTTCAACTTGGTTTTTCTCTCCTGGAGAGAGAAGCATGGCGCCACGGGTACCGACTTTTTTCTTTTCGGCCTCATCCCCTGTTAGCTCTTGTGCACGCGCAATTGCCTTATTAGTGATATCAGCGATACCTTTCTTTGCACCCTCTTTAAATGGATCGTGGGAGCGATAAAAACCGTACCACTCCTCTTTCTTAAACGGTTTTACAATAATCTGCATCCAGAAATATTGGTCTTTGCCTATATTGCCCAAAAGCTCGACCAAGTTCGTAATCGGGTCGATCTGTATCTCCGGCGTGTCTGTGTTTTTATCGAGCCCATAGTCTATATAGCTTTTAATAGGCAGCGCCTGAGGTTCTCCTTTGCTATACTCGGCACCAAAAATATCGTACTCCTCGAGATTAAAGGGTACTTTGTGTACATAATCTTCAACTTCAGTGATTTTTGCCTCAGGAAACTGACCATAAAGACGCGCTTCGATAATGCTGCGCCAATTGCGTCGCAGATGGATATAAAAGCCGATTCGTCCTTCATTGCTCGCTATCTCAAGCGACCAAATGGGACGGAAGCTCCCTTTCCAAATACGGGCGATAAAGGTTGCTTCACCTCCTGCGTTATGAAGCGAGGTCAAGAAGAGCTCCATGGCCAACGGCGATTTGGTGACCTCTGGTGGCAACTGAATCTCAAGGAGACACATTTCGGCTTTAAACCAAAACAAAAAGCGAATGTAGTGCATCCACGTCACCCAGAAGAACACAAAGAGAAACAGTGGAAGCCATATTGGTGAGAGGAATATCACCATCGCCAATGTCGCCTCTACCGCTTGAGGATCGACCGCAACCGCAATGCTTATAAAAAAGAGAAACGCTACCGGGATAACGGCAAGCGGATCAAAGGCCCAATCATTTATATATTTTGCAAACGCCGCAGAACCATCGTGCGTCCACACAAAGAGGACTTTCTTCCACCACGGAAATTTACTGTACCCACCACCGGGAGATGCCATAGTCTATATGCTACAGTATACCTTGAGTATGGATGCACTCGCCGTGAGTATCGTATCTGATCCTGTGTGGTATCTAGGCCTCATGTTCTCCTTCTTGGGAGCGCTCGCCTTTTTAACCTTTTTGCGCGGATTACTTGCAGGTGTGCCCCACTTTTTTACCCTCTCCAGTCACGAGGAGCATATCGAACATAATCGCGTCCATATCACCTGGGGCTTTTGGGCAATGGTATTCCTCTTTACTCTCTGGCAAATACTCAGAGCTATTGGTAACTTGTTTACGATATAAAAAATCCTCACTATGGGGATTTTTACTTAACGAGTGAGAATTTTCCGTCCTTCCCTCGTTTGAAATATTTCTGGTTCTGCAGGTTCACTACAATCGTGCCTGGTTTTACGTGGCGCTCTTTAAGCACCTTCTCGATGATTGCCTCTTTGGTCATAGGACCACCACTGCGCAATACCTCGCGGATAACATCGCGGACTACGCCTTGGGTATAGCCCCACTCTTTAAGCGCGTACATACCGCGACCAACAAGTACAAAGCGGTTGTCTTTGATGAGCTCGTTATGCGTCGTGGCAACATGTGCCGTGCGATCAAACATCTTTTCGATGAGTTTTGCTACCTCGCGGAAGTGCAATGGAGAACCATGCTTCTTAACGGCCAAATAGGCAAAGTCGCGAACACCCTTCGTCTTTACGTTAGGCGACTTCGCAGGACCCCACTCACCCAACGGGTTCTTGCCCAAACCTTTTGAGATACGCAACCAACGGCGCAAGACCTCATCATTGCGATGCTTGTCGTTGATAGTCTGAAGCTCTTTAAGGAAACGATCTACCATCTCACCTTCAGGGATGAGATCCTCGTCAGAGAGTCCTGCGTAGAGGTTTTTAAGTGCATTCTCAACCTTCTCTGCAAGGTCTTTGTCGACATACCAGCAGCGGTTAACCTCCTCATCCTCTTTGCGGTATTTAAATGGATCGCCGAGCACCAAAAGGAAGTAGATATGGTTTTGCATCGACTGATCCTTGGTCATGTAGTCCAAGAGATCATCTTCGCAGACGATGCCGCCAAGTCCGTCGATAATGCGCTCCAATTCCTGGAAGGCGCCTTCTGCTGCGTTGAATGCAGGTGATTTCTTAAGCGATGCAAGGGCGTGGTTCTCGATCTGGCGAACACGCTCACGGGTAATGCCATAGCGTTTGCCGATCGCTTCAAGCGTTACGCGCTCTGGGGAAGCACCTAGCCCGAAACGGGCCTCAAGAACAGTACGAGAGCGCTCAGGGAGCGCCATAAGGAGTTTTTTGACGATAGCTTTCGGTTTGAAGTCGGTTTTCTCTCCGGTCGCGGTTGCCATATTGGTGTGGTCTAATATATCACGCTAAATCACACTGTCAAACGACCACGTTTATGACCCTCCCTTGAACGTAGATGATTTTTTTAGGTTCACCCTCCCCTATCCATTTAGCCGCCGCAACCTTCGCCAGCGCTATTGCCTCGGCTTCGGGTGCATCAGGCGCAAGTTCAATGGTGGTACGTGACTTCCCATTTACCTGCACCGCAACGGTAACGAGCGCTGAAGTGAGCTTTGAAGGGTCATAGGTTGGCCACTGGCTAATATCTAACCCGTGATGCTCGGCCAACTCGTGTGCAATATGTGGCGCATATGGTGCAAGCACCGTGAGGTAGTTTTGCCACTGCTCTTTGCCAATACCTTTTGCACTCTCAAGTGCATTAAGAAACACCATCATCTGCGACACGGCAGTATTGAACTTAAATGCCTCAATGTCCTCTCCCACTTTTTTAATAGTGCGGTGCAACTCTACTTCTAACGCCTCAACAGGATCTTCCTGCACCAATTCTTTTGCCCGCCACAACCGCTCGATGAAACGCTCGGTACCTTTGATAGAAGCAGTGCTCCATGCGACCGTATTTTCAAACGGACCCATAAACATCTCATAGACTCGGAATGCATCCGCGCCGTACTGCGCAACCACGTCATCAGGGTTGATGATATTGCCATAGCGTTTGCTCATCTTGCGACCATCCTCGGCCAGGATAAAGCCCAAAAACTCAAGTCGAGCAAAAGGTTCAACGGTCGTAACGACCCCAATGTCATACAAAAATTTATGCCAGAAGCGCGCGTAGATAAGGTGGCGCACCGCATGATCACCTCCCACATATACATCAACCGGTGCCCAGTATTTTTCTTTATCTTTACCCACGAGTGCAGAGTTATTGTGCGGATCCATAAACCGCAGGTAATACCAACTGCTGCCTGCCCATTGCGGCATGGTGTTTGTCTCCCGCTTTGCTGGTCCGCCACATTGTGGGCACGTCGTGTTCACCCACTCAGCAATATTCGCGAGCGGTGACTCACCGGTACCCGACGGCTCATAGCTCTCTACCTCAGGCAACAGCACTGGCAACTGATCCTCAGGCACCGCTACCGCGCCATCTTTTGGACAATGCACGATCGGAATAGGCTCACCCCAGTACCGTTGGCGGCTAAAAACCCAGTCACGCAGTTTGTACTGCACCACGGCTTTGCCACCTACAGACCCGGTTATCTTTTTCTTTGCCTCTTCGCTGTCTAAGCCATCAAACTCGCCTGAGTTAATCAGATACCCGGGACCACTAAGAGCCTCATCGTGGTGGAGCAAATACCATACCTGCTTTTGATGCGCAGGGGTAAGGCGGGACGCTACTTCTTTTTCATCTACCCATACCAATGTGTGGAGACCTTGTTCTTTCTCAGAGATAGCACCTTGTTTTTCGATACTTTCTACCTCAGCAAGAAAACCCCACGTATGGGCGCAACGATTTTGATTTTTATGAGAAGCGCAATATCGCGCAGCGGTAATCCACCGCACTGAACTTACAATCGAAGCGTCTAGTGCTGCCTCCTCTTTAATTTCTGCCAATGCAGCATCTTCCGGAGTCTGCCCCTCCTCAACACCACCCATAATCACAGTAGTTATTCCTTCAAGCGATCCGTGCCAATCGAGCAATGCATACTTACCCGTCGACTTATCTCGTAGGTGCACAATAACAGTGTCTCGTTTTACTTCCTCCAATCCTTCTTTCGGTGGATTAATAGCATCAGGTGCGCACGGTACAACCACTTGTACCACTGGAAGATTGAACGTTTTAGCAAACTCATAGTCGCGCTCATCATGCGCCGGCACAGCCATAATGGCACCAGTGCCATAACTACCGAGTACATAGTCGGCTATATAGATCGGTATTTCTTGTTTAGTAGCAGGATTGAGTGCTTTGACACCCGGCAATAGAACACCTGTCTTTTCTTTCCCTTCAGCCGTACGCTCAAGTTCAGTCTTATTCTTTATACTCTCGACATACGTACGTACTGCCGCATCAGCATATTTCTCTACCAACGCATGCTCAGGAGCGATAACCATGTAGGTTGCACCAAAGAGCGTGTCAGGGCGTGTGGTAAAGACGGTAAGCGATCCTCCATCGGTGAGGGTGAACGTAATCTCTGCGCCCTCTGAGCGACCTATCCAGTTACGCTGCGCCTCTTTAATATGCTCAGGCCACTGCAACAAAGAGAGATCGTTGAGCATGCGATCTGCATACTCCGTAATCTTCAGTACCCATTGCGGCAGTGCGCGCTTTTCCACCACGCTGCCACAACGCTCACACACGTTTCCATCAAGATCTTCGTTTGCAAGACCCGTCATGCACGACGGGCACCAATTGATAGGCTCGTTGCTCTGATATGCCAGACCTTTTTTATACAATTGCAGGAAAATCCACTGCGTCCATTTGTAGTACTCCGGATCAGTAGTATTTATCTCTCGCGACCAGTCATAGTCAAATCCAATATGTGAAAGCTGCGATTTAAAGTTTGCAATGTTTTTCTCAACTGCCGCGCGTGGATGTATTTTGTTTTTGATTGCAAAGTTTTCTGCCGGCAACCCAAATGCATCCCATCCCATAGGATGGAGCACGTTGTGTCCTTGCGCACGTTTATAGCGCGAGTAAATATCAGTCGCTATGTAGCCTTTTGGATGTCCGACATGCAACCCTTCACCAGAAGGATACGGAAACATATCGAGCACATAGGTTTTTGGTTTCTTCGGATCTTCAGTAGTTTTAAAAGCAGCAGATTCGCGCCAACGCTCTTGCCATTTCTTTTCTATCGACTCGTGGTCATACTGCTCAGCCATGAACGTTAAAATACCACGAAAAAGCCCGCTTTGTCAGCGGGCTTCTGCGTCATTAGCGAGTCAGGCGATATGGTGGGTAGCGCTCTGGATCGATCGTGCGATCAAAGCAGACTTCACCCGCTGTGTGTTCCCATGTGTCGCCGCCATACTTCTCTCCCTCAGGAATAGCGGTAACGGGACGACTGTAGGTTGGCTCAATGTAGCGATCCTCAGCGTTAAAGGTAGCGCAAAGGCGGAACGATGAGTTGCTCGTGCGCTCGTAGCGGTATGGCTCGCCTGTTTCTGGATCAACGGGAAGTATAAAGCCAGAGATCGGATCATTAAGCTCAGTGAGCGATGCAGGGAGCACTTCTTTTTGCTGCCAGAAGTTAACCAGCTGCCATTGAATGGTCTGTAGGTCACTTACCTTCTGCTCATCGAGGCGGTATCCGCGCGCATCACCTGGCGTACCGATGATAAAGAAACCGGAGATAATAGTGGCGATAACAACCACTGCTACCCCCCAATTAACCATTTTTGCTTTCTGCGGCTCACGTACCCAGTACCCCTTGATATCCGAGTAGAAGTGAAGGAAGCCTGCACCTGCAACAAGGAGCACTACTAATACCTTAAGAAGGAAGCGTGCAGTGAGATCCTCGCCCGAAAGGAAGGTGTAGATGAGGGTAATGAGGTCGATCACAATCGTTGCGCCTGCCACAAAGACGGTAAGGTAGAGCGCCCAGCGGCGTACCCAAATATCTTGGCGGCTGCTATCGCGTGCAATGTCGCGGCGAATCGCCCGCATCAATATAAGGAAGACTGGGGCAAGCACGATCAGTGCTGCCATCTCGTAGGCTGCGGACGCATACGGATCGCCATAGTAATTAAGCGAGTTCGGGAAGGTGTAGTTAATATAGTCGAAAATAAGGGCAATAAAGGCCACCACACCTGCGTAAAGTGCGAGCATAGCCCCTGCCCAGAGGAAGAAATCCTTTGGTGTTGCTTTAGGTTTATCCATATAAAAGATGAAGACGGGGTTAACGGTTAACCCTTACACAATATCACGTTGCACTTGTGGATGCTTACTGCTACCCTGCCAAAGGAATTTGCACATACGGAGCAGTCAATGACCACGAGAAACACCATTCCTTCTCCTACAAACCAAGAAACTGTCGGTACCGATACGGACGATCAACCAAAAGTGCGGGTTGTTTCCTACGGCGGCTCACATCAGAGGAACTCTCTGCATATCGACATCCATGGGCTCGACAGCAAAGAGCTCGACCTCATGCAAGGAGCAATGCACGGACACCACTGGGTGACGTGCAAAGATGGTCGCATCGAAAACGTGCCCACTTATAAACAACTGCCGGGGCCGACAGAAGATGAGATGATGCTGCCGTTCTGGCGTCGACCCCAAGAAGGAGTCGAGACACAGCTCTCACTCTTTTCGATCGAGCCAATGCCTGAGTGGTGTTCGCCCTGTATCACCATTCAACATCTGTGCGGGTACAACTACACGGCAGAGCGATACTGCCGCGAAGCTGAAAAACTCACACGATGGGGGTTCGTGTGTCTGCGATCGCAGCGCAATCTGTCGGGGGAGTACTGGGAACAATGGTATTTGCCTTTGTGGGCAGCCAAAGAGGAACTCAAGCAGGCCATCGATGCACAAGATCCTTATTTCCTTCAAAGAAATACGGTCGAGGAGTTTCTGCGGGATACTTTTACCATTCCCCAGGAAAAGCCGTATGTAGAAAAGACGGACAAAGATCGACTCAAGCGTGAGATCGACGTGGCCATCGGTTTCCTCTGTCGCAATGCGCAGTTTGGCACGCTCGACGTGTCGATCCAGCGCGCTGCCATGACTGTCGATTAGACATGCTCGTTCACCAAACACAAAAGGCGCCCATGGGCGCCTTTTTACTATCCGTGCAAAAACTCAATGACGTCGCCGTCTTTCACGACATACTCTTTACCCTCCGTGCGAATCTGTCCCAACTCACGCGCTTTGCCACGACTTCCTGCAGCAATCAATTTATCCCATTCAATTACCTCAGCGCGGATAAACTTTGTTTCAAAATCACTATGGATTGCAGCACCTGCACGCGGTGCCATGCTGCCCCGTTTAACGGTCCATGCACGAGTCTCATCTTCACCGGTGGTAAAGAAGCTGATGAGGCCAAGGAGTTCGTAGCCAGTGCGGATCAAATCATTGATACCGTCCTCAAATACCCCATACTCTTGGCGAAAACTTTGTTTATCATCTCCTCCTAAGTCTTTGAGCTCGTGCTCAACATGCGCATCAACGATTACCCACTTTTTATCAGCCAAAAATTCCATAAGCCGCTCCCATCGGCCATCTTTTACTTCATCAAGATTATGTCCGCCTGCTTCTTTGTTCAACACATAGAGCACCGGCTTCTTGCTTACATGCATGGCCGGATCCTTAGTATTTAAATCAGCCAACTCAAGCTCAGTGTTAATAAGCTCGATATCTGACATCGGATCAATATGCTCCTGCGTTGAAGTAATGTTGGGGTTGTCGAAAATACGTACCACGTGCGCAATCGCATCAACCTCGCGGATGTGTTGCAAAAATTGGTTACCCAATCCCTCACCCTCACTCGCTCCTTTTACCAACCCTGCAATATCCACAAACTCCACCGCAGCCGGTACATCTTTTTTAGAGTTGCTGAACGCAGCAAGCTTTTCGCGACGTGGATCAGGTACTGCCACCACTCCGACTGATGGATCGATCGTGGCAAATGGATAGTTAGCGATGAGGACACTCTTTTTGGTGAGTGCATTAAAAAGCGTGGACTTCCCCACGTTTGGCAGACCGACAATACCTATACTTAAAGCCATAAGAGACGACTATACCTTATTTTTCCTACTCACCCAAGGTGCCCATGCGCACCATTTTGCGACGCCATACATTTTTAAGCCACTCAGGCGCTGTGTCCGTTGGTCCCATGCGAGTGACTTTCACCTTAAAACCGGCAAACCATAGGATGCCCTTTTTGATTTCGTTCGTGTAATCACCAAAGATAAGACGGATAAGGAGTGGGTGCGTACCAGAGAGCACTATTACCCGTGCACTTTTGCCTTTGAGCCGCTTAATCCACCCCATCGTGAGTCGTCCCTGCTTATCTTTGCGCATATTAAAGCAAAAGCCCGGCAGCCATGCGCGATCAAAAAGACCTTTTAAGAGTGCGGGCATCGTGCACCACCAGTTGGGATAGAGGATCACCGTATGATCGGCCCATTTTATATTGTCCTGAAATGTTTTTAAGTCAGGCTCAAGTTGCTGAATCGCTTTGTATCCCTTATGCAAGATGGGATCAAAGTGCATTTTCGCAAGATGCATCTTACGCACCTCATGTCCTGCTTTGCGGGCTGCGGTCTCATACAAAAGCGCCATTTCAGCCGTGAGCGTTGCCGACTCGTCGGGGTGGCCGACGAGCACAAAGATCTTCCGTGGCGTATGATCACTAAAAAATTTCATTCGATCGTCTTGTTACTGTCCCAATTCTACCGCGCCGCTACGAAACTGGTTCGGAATATCCTGTGCACTCTTGGGCATAATGCGCATCGCGGGTAAATCAGGGTTGTTGTCTTGTGCAGGCGCTACAACCGGCGCAGGTTTTGGCGGAGGTGGCGGGACCGGTTTTGGTGGAGGCGGCGGTGGAGCCATTGGTTTTGGTTGAACAGGAGGAAGTTCAACAGGCTTAACCACCGGAAGAGGTGCCGGGGGAGGTGTTGGTTTTGGAGGTGGCGGCGGAGTGGGTTTTGGTTGAGGCGGAACAGGCTTTGGCGGAGGTGGCGGAGCAGGTTTTGGAGCCACTGGTTTTGGTGGAGATGGTGGTGTTGGTTTCACCACTGGCGGATGTGCCAATCGTGCAACACCCTGCCAAAGCGCCATCCATATTGCGACAAACAATATATGAGCGAGGGCGATAACCCACCACGGCACAATAGGTGCAACCACGTGCAAGATGCACAGCGATGCCCACGAGACAGCGGCAAACCCTCGCGCAGTCCATGTATATCGGAATGGAATATAGGGATCGATAAAAAAGGCACCAGTCACTATCGCAATCAGTATCCATTTATATATAAACGCAGATTCCGCCAACGCTTGGATGTTCTCTCCATTGAGATGAATACCTATAGCTGCCGCACCAGAGAGTGCGATAAGCAAAAGCGCACCCACTTGGACATGCCGAGCAGAGCGCGCTAATGATTGTCGGTGAAAATCGGGCAGTTGTCCGTGGTGTGCACCAATGTAATGTGCAGCAGCAACATACACAATGATTGCTTCAGCGCCAACACCGAGGACAATACCTAACTGCTGCAGTACAAACACTGCCAACGATGCCACATCCATGCACCAATAATACAACGTGTTTTATTCGGTGACGGTAACTATGACCTCTTGCGTAGCATTACTGCGCTCCCCTACAAACTCATACGTATACACTCCTGGTTCGTGCGGTGCGATCATTGAGCCGGTAGAGAAGTTTCCACCACCATCGGCATACGCACCACGCACTCGTGTGCCATTGAGCATGACGTTGATATCTTCTTCTCTCCCAAACTCGCGACCTACAAAGTCGAGATGCTCACCACCACGTACTGTGCGCTCTGGTCTATCCATGCGTGCACGATCGGTGCGTTCCGTAGTTGGCTCTTCTTCTGTCGGCGTAGGTTCAGATGGTTGCTCGGGAGTAGTGGTCGGGGTTGTTGTCGCCGGAGGAGTAGTTGGAACAGGCGGTGTCGTAGTTGGAGTCGTGGTAGCTGGTGGTTCGACGACTGGTGGCGTGGTCGTTGCTGGTGTAGTTGTCGGCGCAACAGGATTTCCGAACCATCGCGACATTACTTCTTCAGCTGGTTTATTTTGCGGAGTGTAGGCAGTGTCGTTGCCACCCGCATTTGGATTCGTGCTCCACTCCCAGAAGATCACCCCTTGAATATATGGGTAGTCATTCCAGTACTCCATTAATGCGTCGTATGCATTGGCTTGTTCTTGCAGGTCAATCGATCCTCCTCTGCTCCAATTCCATGGATCTTGGCGTGCGTTATCTAAGCTGCGATATCCGACTTCGGTAATAATGACGGGCTTCCCCACCGACTGTGCAAATGCGCCAATGCCGTCATTATTCCAGAAATCCCACGCACTCTTCATACCCTCGACTGAATCGTCACTGTTTAACCCAACATATGGATGAATTCCTACATAGTCGAGTGAGTCCCAAAACTCAATGAACCGCTTTTCGTTGTTAAACGGATCATTGTCATTGGAGTTAGAGTTTGCTCCATATACCAAATCTCCTCCATATACATCTCGCACCTGACCAATGAGTGTCTGCCAATATCCCGTGTTTGTGCTGTTCATTGAACTTGCGGCCATAGACACTAACTCAGACCCAATCTGGAGCATCTCTGCACCATGTGCTTCGCCAATGGTTGCCGTGTGCACCACTGCAGCACCATATGCGCTAAACCAGGCACCGCGATCCTCAGGGTTAATATGTGCACGCCATGCGCCGTCATACGGCTCAACATGCATTTTGAGTATGACCGAGAGACCAAGTGAGTGTGCATGATCTATTGCCGCACCCAAAGACTCGTCAGTGGGAGTATTCCATCCCCGCTGCACGTCAGTCGCCCATTGATTCGATTGATAATACGGAACTACAAACGATACGTGGGTTGCACCTGTTGCTGCTAAGTCACGCAATGATTGTTGCGCATTCTCGCTCGAGAGATCGGTGGTGCCCATGGGAACGATCGATGCGCCTCGTATCCAGTCGGACACGGCGGCGTGTGCAAATGAAGGAAGGAACAAAACTGTGGCGAACGTTATGCTAAGAAGTGCGGCTGTCGTTTTTTGATACTGCATACCCTAGCCTGTCATGGAGGCGCTGAACGGCGAATGAACACGACAGTGCGACAAAAAGCGCGACCATTGGATAGAGTGGAACTAAATATGAAAGCGCTCGTGTTTGCGCACTAAAAAAGAGTGCAATCATACACACCCCTAATCCAAACGGAAGTAAAAGAGCGTGACGCTCTTCTGTACTAAATTCACGCCACAGTGCAAACGCGACCACGGTCATAAGGATACAGAGTCCTAATACTTGTGGCGCTTGTTCGTTTAACCGCGCCCAATAGTCCGTTTGAAGATTAGGGTTATAAAACACATTAGTGGCGTAGCGTTCAAGCACGTGATACCCCAGATAGCTCCACCAGAAGTCGTTGCCGTGGCGTATCCATTCATAAAAGTGCCATGGGGCGATGAGAGAAAGGGATACGAGCGAACCCTGCCAAAAGCATTTCTTCCGTATATAAGGAAGTGCCGGGAGAATCGCAAAGAGAGCTATGGCGCTTTTAGCCATGACCGCAAGCGCGACCATGGCACCCCACATAAACCAACGTCTGGTAAGCACGGCATAGAGCGCCAACAAGATAAACAGGGTGATAAGTACATCAAGCCGTGCTTCACGCGAAGCGACCATAAACGGCGGAATAGCAACAAGAAGACCACCCGCAAGCGCCGCAGTGAGATAATTACGTGACCAGTGATGCGCAAGCACCATAACCATCGCCACTACTCCAATCGCCGCAAGCGCGGCAGGTAACCGGATGCCTAAAACCGGATCCCCGGTTAAAACGGTAGCAATACCGGCAAGCCAAAAATAGAGCGGTGGTTTATCAAAAAACAATTGATCCTGATAGGTAAAGGTTAGAAAATCACCCCGCGCGATACTTTCGGCAACCACCTGTGCATAGGTACCTTCGTCATAAAGTTGGAGTGGCGCTACACCCAGATCCTTAAAAATTAAAGAAAGAGCGACACCAAACACTACCCCGCAAAAGAATATGCCCGCATAACGCATCATGCGGGCAAGTGTATCAAATATTGACGTGGGAGCGATACTCTCGATCGCTGCCCCAAAGAATATCCCTTTTCTCCTGCGGAGGAGCAATGCTGACCTTGTTTTCGGCCGTAACGTAATAGTGGATCCGACCTTTCTTTTTATTGTGCTTGGGTCGGCTCAAACGCTTTGTACTGTGCAGATGCCTTTTCTTCCCCATGCTCTCACCGTGTGATGCATGCTCCGACACTATGCCAGAGCCCACCACAATATAGCAGATGTTTTATTGATTACAAATTTAATGATGGAACTCTATACCAGTGGCAACAGCTTAGGAAGTTTCCTGAGGAGGTATAATTACTGTTATGAATTCTGAGCTCAACAAATTGTGGCAAGAGCATCAGACCTCCACTTACCCCGATGAAGCTCACGTGAGTAATCTAGATTTTGAATTAGCAGACTCAATTATTGCCGGCTGTGTAAGCTCTTTTCTTGAATCCGGAACCCTGGAGAACGAAAAACAAGAAGCGCTTAACGGTTCTATCGAATACATTTCGCAACACGAACGAGAGTTGCCGAATAATGCTCAACCATATTTTGAACGTCTCAAAACTATGGGTAATCTCGTGCTGCAGTTCCTCTAAAACTGTTTGTGGTCATTGTATCAAAAAGTCAGAACCCACTTCCAGCAGAATCCCTAATGAGTAGCTTACTTGATTGAAACAACTGCCATTCTTTGTTCGAACGCTCTATCTTCGAGACCACCGAGGTCTATATAGCCGTATTGGCTCAAACTCTTACTGAAACAAGTTAATAGGTAGTATTCACCTTGACTAACTTTCTCTGGATTGACGGACACAGACCCATTGGCAGGCGCTGGGTTTAGAATTACCTGTCCTCCCGAATTGCTTATCCTACAAAAGTCGACATTTTCCGTTGTCCAATTTAGCGTGACCATACCACCAGGAGAAATAGTTTTCGGTGTCGCCTCATAGCTGACTATTTTCGGTCGCGGCGGAGTGTCGAGGTAGAAATCCTCAGTCCGGTACTCAAAATCATCATTAGAAACCTGCAGTTCTGCGGCTAAATAATAATAACCAGGCTCTGGCATGGCTTGAGCAAAGGGAAAGGTGTACACGGCACTACCTGAACCACCCTTCCATAATTCCTCTGAAGTAATCAATATGCTTTCTTTTTTCTTTGGGTCATTATCTTTTTTCACAAGAGTCCACCACACTGGGAATAAATCATTGTAGGAAAAATATATTCTAGGCACTGAAACGCGTGTCAACTTAATGAATGCCCCACCACTAACAGGCGCCTGCGGTGTTACCTCCACTACCTGTACGCTAGAGACTTTATACGAACTCTGTTGTGTCTGGTTAAAAGATTGTGGTTGCGACTGCAAAACTTTTAGGACATAAATTATCGAGCCACCCCATATGAGCAGTACGCACAGAGAAAGTACAGCTCCGACGACAGCCTTCCACCCTTGCTTCAATTTGATTCCCCACACCCCAAAAACGATGCCCGCCACGAGGGCAAATAAAATAAGTACTACTATGACTTGAACGAGGACATCATTATGAGGCGAGGAACTGAGCGGCTTCTCCAAAACTGTGACAATGGGAAATGCTAAAACGCTGATTAGCCCACTTACAATTGAAATAACGGCTTGCCAGTTTTTTGTTTTTGTTGAACTGGTACGCTCCGACTCTAAAGGGGCCGGCTGGGGCTGGATGTCATTTTGTTGTGGCGGCATAGCAACGATTATAGACCAGAACAAATACAGCCACACAATATCACACTCTTTACGCAATCTACGGGTTTATGAACACTTGTTCCTACCAATTGTATTCTGCTGGAAATGAGTTCCAACTTTTTGACACAATAACCATAACCTTTTTGACAAAAGCTAAAATCTTTTGTATTTTGCTTTTCAGTATGTTGCGTGTGCGTTTACACAAACCACACAGAGGTTCTTTCAATGGCCACCAAGAATAAAAAGCAGATTGTAAACGAAGAGTGGCGTCAGTTAAGTAAAGAGCAAAAGATCGACGCAGTGCGGCAAGCAATGTTCGAAGGTCACACAAACGTGACCGCAGCGCAAAAGCTTGGCACTACACCAGGTGCGATTGCAGGGATACGATTCAAGAACAATATCCCCTCTCGCGGAAATATCCGTGTAGAAGAAAAACCTGCTCCCGCTCCAAGAGTCCCCACTTCGTTGAGACCTAAACTCGCGATCAACGAAGCGACGCAGTGTATCTGGGTCGATCCAAGTGATGGCATGCGGTGCGCGTATGAACAACTCCCGGGCAGTAGACATTGTGCCCAGCACCAATAGTACCCAGAGTGCGTAAAGCCCGGCATTTGCTGGGCTTTCTCTTTCTATAAAATCACTGTTGCACTCGAAGCATTAACCTCTAGCACACCACCATCGATAGGAATGATTTGTGGATCAGCCGAAGCAGTTGCTTTAACCCGTACATCACCTTTTTTTAGTGTCGTAATCACCGGCTCATGATGACCAAGGATAGTCATTTCTCCTGCAACGCCAGGAACTGTAAGCGAGTGTGCCTCGCCCCGGTAGAGCACTTCATCAACTTTTGCAATTACTACGTGCATGGAAGTTACTCGGCCTTCACCGTATCGATACCACCCTTCATGTAGAAGGCGCTCTCAGGTTTGTCATCGTGCTTGCCTTCCAAGATCTCTTTAAACGAGCGGATGGTCTCTTCAACTGGTACATATACACCTGGAATACCGGAGAAGACTTCTGCCACGTGTACCGGCTGCGAAAGGAAGCGTTGGATTTTGCGTGCGCGATATACCAATTGCTTGTCTTCGTCAGAGAGTTCTTCAATACCCAAGATAGCAATGATGTCTTGAAGGTCTTTGTATCGTTGCAGTACGCGCTTCACTTCAAGCGCAGTGTTGTAGTGCTCCTCACCCACAATGTCAGGTGAAAGTGCGGTCGAACCCGACTCAAGCGGATCTACTGCAGGGAAAATACCGAGCGATGCAAGTGCGCGGGTAAGCACGATTGTTGAGTCGAGGTGAGCAAAGGTTGTTGCGGGGGCCGGGTCGGTAAGGTCGTCTGCGGGCACATAAATTGCCTGCACGGATGTAATAGAACCTTTTTTGGTCGAGGTAATACGCTCCTGGAGCTGGCCCATTTCTTCGGCCAACGTTGGCTGATAGCCCACGGCTGATGGTACGCGACCGAGAAGTGAAGATACTTCAGCACCTGCCTGCACGAAGCGGAAGACGTTGTCCATAAAGAAGAGTACGTCTTTACCCATCTTGTCGCGGAAGTACTCGGCGATCGTAAGGCCGGTAAGACCCACGCGAGCGCGGGCACCTGGAACCTCATTCATCTGACCAAAGACCATGGCTAATTTGTTGATCACACCAGACTCTTTCATTTCATGATAGAGGTCGTTACCTTCGCGCACACGCTCACCCACGCCGGCAAATACCGAGTAGCCGCTGTGTGCTTTTGCAACGTTGTGGATCAACTCCTGCATGAGCACGGTTTTACCCACGCCGGCGCCACCGAAAAGACCTACCTTACCGCCACGAATAAACGGTGCGAGAAGATCGATCGATTTAATACCTGTTTCAAATACTTCTGCCTTGGTTGCCTGCTCGCTAAATGGTGGCGGATCACGGTGAATTGGAAGACGTGGTGCATTCGTTGGCGCAGCTTTGCCATCGATTGGCTCTCCGACCACGTTAAAAAGACGACCAAGCGCATCCTCACCCACCGGCACGGTTACCGGCGAACCGGTGTCCTTTACCTCAACACCACGCGCAAGACCCGAGGTGTCCTGGAGTGCAATGCAACGTACGCGACCGAGTCCCACGTGTTGTGCAACCTCAAGCATGATGGGTTTACCCACCACCTCAAGTGCATTTTTAATAGGCGGCAAACCTTCGCCCTCAAAGTAGACGTCGACGACCGGACCGATGATTTGTGTGATTGTTCCTTTCATATACTTTGTATTAATGGGCTACCGCTTCCATACCGCCGATAATTTCTGACACTTCCCGGGTAATGGCTGCTTGACGTGCTTTGTTAAATTTCAGGGTCAGCTCGTGTTGTTTCTCCCCTGCCTTATCCGATGCCGACTTCATCGCAACCATACGAGCACTATGCTCAGATGCCTGAGACTCAAGTAGTGCGTGATAGAGAATGACGGACGCAAGCCGCGGCATAATAGCACCGATGACCTCTTCTGCAGAGGGTTCAATCGTGTACGTTGTCGGTGCAACACTTTCACTTTCAGCATCGGCACCTTTCGCTGGCACAATATCCGCAACCACTTTGGTAAGTTCTTCGATCGCAAGCGGAAACACGCCGCGCAATGTTGGACGCTGTTCAAAGGTCGAAACGAAATTTTGATACGCTACTTTTACAAAACGATACTCTCCGCCCATGTAGCGCTCTTGCGCACGCGCAATGATCGTCCGTGTGTCCTCAGAAGAAAGCATATCAGTGTTCGACACATGGTGCATGATGGTAAAACCACGTGATGCAAAATAATCATGCGCCTTTTTGCCGATAGCAATAACTGAAACATCTTTCGGCGAGAGTCCTTCGCGTGCCATGTCCGACACAGCCCCCTTCAGCACGGCTGAGTTAAGTGCTCCCGCTAAACCCTTATCGCTGGTTATAACAATGTAGAGACCGCGTGGCGCAGCAGTGTTTGTCATTGCCAACGGATGGAGGTGTACATCACGGGTACCGGAGACACGCGCAAGCACCGTAGCTGCCGCACGAGCGTAGGCACGACCTGCAAGCGCACGCTGTTGCGATTTGCGCATCTTTGCTGCCGCAACCGCCTCCATGGCGCGCGTTACTGCTTGCGACTTTTTCATCGCAGCGATATTACCTTTTATTTGTTTAAGCGAAGCCATGATTCTTTAGGTATGCCTCGAGCTGCTGTTTCAGCTCAGCCTCGGTCTGCGACACAATGTCTTTCGAACGGCGAATGCTCTCAAGCACCTCAGGACGATTTGCATCAAGATAGTCGAGGAATCCGGTTTCAAACTCACCCACTTTCTCCAATGGCACTTTGCTCAAGTAGCCGTTGATTGCAGTGAAGATAATGACTGCCTGGCGTTCAAACGCCATTGGTGCGCCATTCTTCTGACGCAAGATTGCCATCATGCGTGCACCGCTCTCAATACGCATCTTGGTGTCCTGATCCAAGTCTTGGGCAAACTGCATAAAGGCCTCAAGTTCGCGATACTGCGCAAGCTCGAGCTTAATGCGACCGGACACTTTCTTCATTGCCTTGGTCTGTGCGGAAGAACCCACGCGCGATACCGAGATACCGGCGTTAATTGCAGGACGGAAGCCTTTGTTAAAGAGATCGGTTTCCAAAAAGATCTGTCCGTCAGTGATGGAGATCACGTTAGTTGGAATGTATCCAGAGACGTCACCTTCCTGTGTTTCGATAATAGGGAGTGCGGTGAGTGAGCCGCCACCTTTTTCGCTACTTAATTTTGCTGCACGCTCAAGTAAACGTGAGTGTAGGTAAAAGACATCGCCTGGATATGCTTCGCGTCCTGGTGGGCGGCGAAGGAGGAGCGAAAGTTGGCGGTATGCCACTGCATGTTTGGAGAGGTCGTCATAAATAACGAGCGCATCACGGCCTCGATCGAGGAAGTACTCCCCTACTGCAACACCGGCAAACGGTGCCAAATATTGAAGTGCTGCAGGAGCAGACGCACCTGCATCAACCACTACGGTATAGCTAAACGCATCAGCGTCTTTCAGCTGCTGTACCAACCGTGCAGTCTTTGACTCCTTCTGGCCAACTGATACGTAAATACAGACTGGGCGTGACTCTTTTGGTTCAGAGCGCTGGTTAAGAATGGTGTCTATCGCAACGGTTGTTTTACCCACACCACGATCTCCGATGATAAGTTCGCGTTGACCGCGACCAATTGGGATCATCGAGTCAATTGCCTTAATACCGGTGTGAAGTGGTTCTTTCACCGACTGACGATCCATCACACCGTATGCTTCGCGTTCAATTGGGTTGCGATCTTTGGTCTCAATTGCACCGAGCCCATCAAGCGGTTCGCCGAGCGGGCTGATAACACGACCAAGCAATGCTTCACCCACTGGAATAGAAAGCACCTCGCCAGTTGCGGTCACCCCCATACCCTCACTCACCCGGCCGCTGTCGCCTAAAATAATGGCGCGCACGACACCTTCTTCAAGGTTGAGCACCAAGCCAAACACATCGTTTGCACTCTCAATTGCTTTTTCTAACGTTTTGCCATGTGACGTATCAAATCGAATCATCTCGGCCATCACCGCACCTTCAAGTCCCTCTATCTCGGCAACACCGTCACCGACGCGCGACACGATGCCGCGGGAGCGTGCATCAACCGCCTTACTCGGCGTAAAGCCTTCGATCTCTTTTTTAAATTGTTCGATAAAAGTAGACATGGAGTTTTAATGGGTGGCTATCAGTTTCTTGTAGAGCTCGAGCAATATCCTGGTGCGCTCTTGTGTTGGAGTTATCTTTTGATGTGCCTCGAGTCGATCACGACGCAGTAATAGTTTTTCGTACTCTCGATAAATCTGCGGCATGAGTTTTATATGTCCACGTCGCGCCAAAGCTTCTTGCACGTGTTTTACACTTACTTTTTCACCCGCGTCGTATATGGCTTGTGCGTACTCGGCTGCTTTCATTTGTGTTTTGCAGTCTTCTCGATACCCAACACGATCATTTTCGCGACCTCTTCTTTACTCTCCTGCAAGGCGCGCTCTTTCAGCTCTTTTGCCTGCAGTTCTGCTTCTGCCACGGCAGCTGCAGCACGGCGCTCCCCTGCAGCAACAAGCTCGGCGCTCCGGGTATTTCCTGCTTCGCGTGCTGCACGCACCAGATCATCAGCTTCGCGCGCAGCAGCTTGGATAGTCTCTTGGCGAGTCTCCTCTATCTTTGCAAGACGCTCCTTTGCCTCATTCGATGCAGCAACACCTGCAGCAATGTGCGTACGGCGATCCTCCAGCATTTTTAGCATCGGCTTGTACAAGAAGTACGAAAGTACCGCGAGCAAAAGCCCGAAGTTGATTGCGTTTACAAGGAGTAGACGCCAGTCGATACCAAAAGTGTGCAGAATTGCTTCCATTGTTTCAGGAACTGTTTACGTTACTAGATACGGAACCACCCGAGGTGGCCGTACTAGGTGAACTTAATAATGAAGCCGATGACCACTGCGAAGATTGCCAACACGTCGGTAACGGCAATACCCACATACATAGTTGCGGTAATCTGTGGCGTAGCCTCTGGATTGCGACCAATCGCTTCGAGTGCTTTACCCACGAGCATACCGAGACCAATACCTGGACCAATAACGCCAATACCTACTACGATGGCCATTGCGAACGTTTTTGCTACTTCAATATCCATACTAAAAACAAATAACGATTAATGACTCGCTGCGTGCGTGTGCACGGGCCCGTGATCTGCTCCATGCGGCTCTTCGATAGCAAGTTTGATAAATGCCATCGTCAATATCGCAAACACTGCTGCCTGCAAAAGTCCGATAAACATTTCGAACAACATTATCGGTACCGGTAAGATGTACGGGACAAACATACCGACTACCAAGAGCAGCACGTGTCCGGCAAAGATCGCACCAAAAAGCCTGAACGACAGAGACACGAGTCTCGCGAGGTTTCCTATAAGCTCAACGAGCCCCACAAGAAACCCCACGAGACCTCCCGTAAAATTAACAAATTTACTGCCGTACTTCAATACCCCGAGCGTGAGGATTCCTGACAGTTCAATCGTCAAAAACGAGATAATCGCAAGCGCGAGTGTGGAGTTAAGGTCGGCATTCACCGCATGGAAGAGCGGAATGAGTCCATGATGCTCATGATCAACAATCCCAATGGTGCCGTAGATAGGAAGGAAGTCGAACATGTTCGCGGTAAACACGAAAATGAAAATAGTCATGATGAGTGGGAAATATCGCAAGGCCAATGCGCGGGTCCCAAGATTTTGCTCAATCATCGTAAGCACGTACTCAAAAAACATCTCGACCCCTGCTTGGATCTTGCCGGGAATCAAAGAGAGGTTGCGGCGAATAAGCCACGTAGCAATCAAAAGCACCGCAATAACCAGCCATGCCGTTAAAAGGGAGCTGGTAATTGGCAGTCCCCACAAGTTGAATAGGCGCTCTGATGCGAGCACTATATGCAGACCCTCTTCCATACAATGCGCTTATGCTAGCAAAAAATGACTCAAATCGCTAATGACATACACAACATATCTTTAAAAAAGCAACGTAAGTGCCATTTGGGGACAGCGTCACAGTAATGGTGCAGTTACCGGCTAAACTATAAACATCTATGCCATTTGTCGTACTCGCCGTCGCGATAGCTGCCGCCGCAGGAGGTGGTGCTGCTGTTGTCGCTGATCGTTCTTTACCCGGAGATCCTATGTGGAGTTTTAAGGTGCATGTAAATGAGTCTCTGCAGACGTCACTTGCTGGCTCTGCTGAAGCAACTGCAAACAGCCATATCGAAGCAATCGATACCCGCTTAGCAGAAGCTGAGAAGCTCGCTGCACAGGGTCGCTTAAGTGCGAAAGCCGAAGCAAGTATCAAAACAAACTTTGATGCGCACACTGAGGCAATTGCCGAGGCTATAGCAAAACTTGAGGCCGCAGGAAAACTTGATGTCGCAGCTGATGTTGCAGCACGATACCAGGCCACTGTTGCAACCCGTGCTGCTACCCTTGCTGAAGCAAACGTATCAGGAGAATCTTCTGTATCACTCTCCCCTATCCTTATAAAAGTACGCGCTGCGCTTGATCAGGCATCGGAACTCTCAGCAAACGCGTCTGCGAAGGCATCAATCGAAAGCAACACCTCAGCAAAAACAAATGTTAGTGCTGATACAGGTATTAACCTAGGGCTGTAACTACACACCATTTCGTCGATCACGAGCCGCGTACTCAACCAGTACGCGGCTTAGATCGTCCTCCGTTATATCCGGCCACATCTTATCTACAAAAAAGAGTTCAGAGTAAGTACTCTTCCACGTCAAAAAGCCAGAGAGTCTCTGCTCACCTGAGGTGCGGATAATAAGGTCTGGATCTGGCATCTGCGCACTCCAGAGATTTTTCTCAATCGATGCCTCTGTTATCGGCATACCCTCTTTCGCTGCCTTAGCAGCGGCAGCGGCAATTTCTGCGCGACCACCATATGAAAGGCAGACCCAAAGGGTGCTCGCACTATTCTGTGTAGTCTCCTGCTCAGCAGTGCGCATAGATTCTTGTAAGTCGGGAGAGAAGCGCTCAAGCTCGCCAATAAACCGCACTCGTACGTTTTCTTTTTTTAACTCATCGATCCGATCTTTTATAAACACACGAAGGAGATCCATAAGGTATGACACCTCTTCCTCACTACGCTTCCAGTTCTCTGCAGAGAAGGCAAATACTGCCATATGCGCAACATTGGCATCGCGGAGCCACTTTGCACACTCGATAAGGTTATCGAGTCCACGACGATGGCCTTCGAGCGTTGGAAGGTCATGCGCCTTCGCCCAACGACGATTACCGTCCATAATTATTCCCACGCACACGGGAGTTTTCTGCATACGATAGATATAACCCTAGCATGGGTTATAAAGTTGTGGACCCTGCGAGAATCGAACTCGCGCCTGTGCAATGCGAATGCACCGTTTTACCACTTAACTAAGGGCCCTCCGTGATGCTCACTGTCGGGATGCTGGGAATCGAACCCAGTCTACACGCACCCGAAGCGTGTGTACTACCGGTATACTACATCCCGACACCAGGCGTCACGGCGCAAAACAGCATTATAGTAGCCGAAAATATTCCGAACATAAAGGATTACACCCTTTCTTTTTTTATAAAAAAATGCCAATATAGCGACTGTATTCAAGCGGGCCCGTAGCTTAGTTGGTAGAGCGCCTCATTTGCAATGAGGAGGTCACCGGTTCGAATCCGGTCGGGTCCACACAGGTTTTATTCCCTTTATAGTGCGTCTATTTTAGCGGCGAGGATAAAGTCGTTTTCAGAGAGCCCGCCAATCGCGTGGGTAGAAAGTTCCACCCCTACACTTCCCCATCCAATACTCAAATCAGGATGGTGTCCTTCTTCTTCGGCAACAACCGCTATCTTGTTTGCAAACGCCATTGCATCAGCAAAATCTTTAAACCGAAATTCGCGCACCAACAAGTGCGCTCCATCTACCAACATCCAGTCGTCGTTAAGCTCTGCCATTAACCCTTCTGCTTGCGCAGGGGTAAGGGGTGGAACACCGCCCTCGCAGGGCACACATTTTTTCTTACGTAGTTCACTCATGTTTAGCGTTTAGCTAATTCAATAACATGACTGATGAACTCTTTTAATGAAGAACCCCCTGCTTTCACCGCTTTCGGCAACAGCGACTCAGAGGTTAAGCCTGGCAGTGTATTAACCTCCAAAAAATAAATACCTCTACGGGAGACGATAAAGTCTGAGCGCGAGTAGTGCGCCAAGTTAAGCCCTTCGTGTACGGCCTTGGCCATACGCGCCAATTCATCTTTCTCAGCGTGTGAAAAATTACCCGGCACAATTTCCTGTGTGGCACCATTGTATTTATGTTCGTAGTCAAAAAACTTTCCTGCGGGTGGAATTATCTCAACCGGCATAAGTGCATACACACGCTCACCTCTAAAATTATCTATCACCCCCACCGTTGCCTCCCGTCCTTTTATAAACTCCTCCACCAAGGCGCGCTCTGATAGCGCAAACGCAGTCTCAAGTGCATGTACGAGCCCTTTAAAGTCATGTGCGACCGTAACCCCAACTGAAGATCCTGCAGCAACAGGCTTCACCACCGCTGGGTGCGGGAAAGTACGAAATATCGTTTGTGCAAGGACCATTGGATCTTGCCGATCCACCACAATACTGTGGGCAAGTTTTACCCCCAATTTCTTCGCAGCCTGTTTAGTTAGATGTTTGTTAAACGCCAATGATGACGCAAGCGCGCCTGAACCGGTGTAGCGCACCGCATGGCTGTCTAACAAACGCTGCATATGGCCGTCTTCACCATACTCGCCATGCATGGCATTAAATACGACATCAATACCATGGAGTGCCTGGTGTGGTTCCACTGCTAAGCCATGGGAGTGCCATTGTCCCGAACGATCCACAAAGAGGTCACGAGGGTCGTATGAATCTTTGTCGATATGCTCCAAGACGCTCGCGCCTGTTTTCAGCGACACTTCGTACTCGCTACTGGGGCCTCCACGTAATACTCCGACAACGGTCCGCATACACCTATCTTAAACCAGATTCTTTACGACTCCGTTTCCGATGGTAGGTAATGGCAAACCGGTGTGCCTCGGCATTGGCAAGCAAAATGTCTCGTTCACGGTCTTTGATAAGGGCGCGATCCCCTACGATAGCCCGCGGGCGATGTCGCTCGTCCTTCGTTACCCCCACAATAGGTATTTGTATACCGTATTCGTTTAACACCTTCTGTGCAGCGTTTATCTGCGCCTTGGAGCCATCAACCGCAATAATACGTGGGCTTGGCCATTCATCGTGACCTAGCCTTCGACTTAACACTTCGCGCAAGGCACCAGTGTCGTCCCCACCCTTCGCGCTCTTTATTTTAAACATGCGATATTCGCTCTTTTGAGCCATGCCGTCCTCAACCACCACCATAACGCCCACCACTGCAGAGCCTGCCAAATGCGCAATGTCATACGCCTCGATCCGATTATGTACCGGCCCTTTCTTATACTCTTCTTTGATAAGAGACACGTCGTGGATGTGTTGAAGCGCAAATGCTTGTCGACGCAACTCTACTGCACGTTCAAAGTCCTCAGCTTTTACAGCTGCTTTCATATCCTTTTGGAGCGATGCGAGTACCTGCTTTTTCTTCCCCTCAAACAGCAATTCTATGTGTCGGATAGTCTTTTTATACTCCGCACTCGATATCTCACCCGTGCACACGCCGGGACAAAGCCCAATTTGGCGATTAAAGCAGGGACGCCCTTGTCCTGGCGTGCATTTTGCATCCCGATACGGGAAGATCTTACGCAAGAGCTTCATTGCCTCCTTGAGCTGAAGTCCGTGTGGGTAGGGACCAAACACCTTGCGCGTCTTCTTTTCAAAATACGGCAACTCATTCCCTCGCACCAACAGTACTTGGGGAAATTCTTCCTTTGTTGTTACGACATGGTTATAGCTTTTCCCATCTTTCGAATCAGTGTTCGCATCAGGCTTATACGAGCGAATGAGGGAACCTTCAAGCAAAAGGGCTTCGAGTACCGAATCGGTTTGGCGCCAATCAATACTGTGTGCCTTATTCAGCATGTTCACGAGCAGAGGCCCGCGTGTGTGTATGAGGTCTTTACTAAAATAGCTGCGCACCCGATCGCGCAGGCTGGTCGCTTTGCCGATGTAGAGTACTTTTTTATTTTTTGCCAAAAAGAAATACACCCCCGGCGCATCCGGGATTTTCTGCGCCAGTTTTTTAAATTGCTCGAGTGTCATACTTATTTACCTTTCAGCGCTCGCTTGAGATATTTGCCTGTATAGGAGGTCTTGTGGTTCGCCACATCCTCAGGAGTGCCTTTTGCCACAAGCTTTCCACCACCCACGCCGCCCTCAGGACCGAAGTCTAATATCCAGTCCGCAGACTTAATAATATCCATGCTGTGCTCGATAAGCACAACGGTATTCCCTGCTGCAATCAGCTTATTCAATATCTCGATGAGTTTGCGTACATCCTCATAGTGCAAACCAACCGTTGGCTCGTCTAACAAATAGATGGTCTTCTGCAAATGCGGGCGGTACAGCTCTGCCGATATCTTTACACGCTGTGCCTCACCGCCAGAGAGCGTTGTAGCACTCTGCCCCAACTCAAGGTATCCAAGCCCTACATCTTGCAAAGTTTTGAGACGATCATAAATAGCCGGAATATCGTTAAAGAAATCGAGCGCATCTTCAATGCTCATTTTAAGCACGTCGTATATATTTTTGCCTTTGTATTTAACCTCGAGCGTCTCTTTCATAAAGCGCTTACCGAGACACACATCGCAGGTTACATACACCGTCGGCAAAAACGACATCTCAACCGCAATGACACCATTGCCCTCACAGGTCTCACAACGCCCGCCGTTGCGCGCCTGTGGCACGTTAAATGAGAATCTGCTCGCCTTCCATCCACGGGCACGGGCTTCAGTTGTTTCGGCAAATAATTCGCGAATAAAGCTAAACGCCCCTGTGTATGTTGCAGGGTTTGAACGTGGCGTACGGCCAATGGGGCTCTGGTCAATTAATATCGACCGGTTTAAATGCTCAGTGCCATCAAAGCTTGCTGCATTAAAGACCTTGCTGCTGCGGTATCGTTTATCAAACCGTGCCCGCAGGTTTTCATGCACGATGTCATAAAGGAAGGTCGACTTGCCGGAGCCTGAGACGCCCGTGATAACAGTCATACGCCCAAGCGGAATCTCGGCCGAGAGATTTTGAATATTGTGTGCCTTGCCACCCTTTATTTTTAACCAGCCCTTATCTTTCTCGCGGCGCTCTTCTGGTACTTCAATAAACTTCTCCCCGCGCAGATACGACAAGGTAACTGAACCACTGTCGTTCTTTTTTGCAGTCAGCAACTTATCAAGCCAACCTTCGGCAACCACCGTACCACCGTGGATACCTGCACCTGGGCCGATGTCGACCAAATAGTCAGAAGCATAGATAGTATCCTCATCGTGCTCAACCACAATGATGGTGTTACCCAAATCACGCAGGTTAAGCAGCGTCTTAATGAGTCGCTCGTTATCGCGCTGGTGCAACCCAATAGTCGGTTCGTCTAATACGTAGAGCGCACCCACCAAACCCGAACCAAGCTGCGATGCCAAGCGGATACGCTGTGCCTCGCCGCCCGAGAGCGTATTTGCGCGACGCTCAAGCGCCAAGTAGTCGAGCCCCACATCGAGCATAAACTTCAAACGCGAAGTTATTTCCTTTACCACCACCTTTGATATCTCTTGTTCTTTTTTGGTGAGCTCGAGATCGACAAAAAACCCAAACGCATCCTCTATCGAGAGTTTGGTAAGGTCGACGATATTTTTTCCATCACCCAAAAATACATTCAATGCTTCAGGGCGCAACCGCACACCTTTACACGATGGACACGCTTCGTCAGTAAAGAAGCTTTTAGTACCCAATCCATTACACTCGGGACACGCACCATACGGTGAGTTAAATGAGAACAGTCTCGGCTCTACCTCTGGGAAGGAGAAACCGTCATAGGCGCACATAAATTTGCTTGAGATAATACGCGTCTTGCCTGCCTCCTCAATCTTTACCAATCCATCAGCCTCGCCAAGCGCACGCTCAATTGCTTCTGAGAGACGCTCAACCGCCGCCGCTTTGTTGCGTTGAAATTCACTTATCAAAATCTCATCGACCATGGCGTCGATGTCGTGCTTTTTGTGCCGCGCCAACTCAACACGTTCACGCAAGGAAATGAGTTTGCCATCAACCATCGCTTTCTCATACCCTTTGTTTAATAGATCGTAGAGGAGTTGGTAGTACTCACCTTTGCGACCCACTACCACTGGTGCAAATACACGAACTGCATCATCGCTGATATCAACGCCCATAACCTTCTTAACCTTCTTCGGTACATGCGACTGCACGGTCGTTATTACCGACTGGATGATTTCCTCGTTGCTGTGCTTTTTAATCTCGCGGCCACACTGAAGACAGTGCGGTTTACCCACACGGGCAAACAAAATACGCATGTAGTCGTATATTTCGGTAATAGTGGCAACGGTGGAACGTGGGTTGTTAGAACGACTCTTTTGGTCAATCGAAATGGCAGGCGAAAGGCCGGTAATTTCTTCAACATCAGGCTTTTGCATCTGGCGCAAAAATTGCCGTGCATAGGCAGAGAGCGATTCGATATAGCGGCGCTGCCCTTCGGCAAAAATAGTGTCAAAGGCGAGTGAGGATTTGCCCGAACCAGAGAGACCAGTAAAAACCACCATTTTGTCTCTGGGGATTTTGAGGTCGACGTTTTTGAGGTTATGGGTTTTTGCACCCTTAATGTGAATATGATTGTCCATACACAAGTTTTTGTTGACGCACAAGCGCCCCTCGCTTCACGCAAGGGGTATCCTATCTACACAAGTACAGTATACCACAGTACAGAGAAAGCCCCAGCTATGCTGGGGCTTCTGATGATATGGGAATATTCGTAGCTGGTGGGAGTTTGATGCGTGACAGCGCCTCTTTATGCATAGCGTGTGCGATACCTTTAAGCTGCTCTGCTGAGTGCTCAATCTCGTCCAGAGACATATTTATTCCATAGAAGACCTCTTGATACTTCGCATCCATGAGAACCTCCCTTTCTGCCACAACCATAGCAGAACTCCAGAAAAATAAAAGCTGCTACTTAGACTTCTTCTTTGCCCCACCACCGGTCAGAGCGAGGAGTTCATCGCGGATAAGTGCTGCTGTTTCGAAGTCGAGGTTCTTAACCGCCTCGGCCATCTCCTTCTTTTTGGCAGTAATAAACTTCTTTGGGTTCTTCTTATACAACTCCTTATCAACCTCAAGCAAACTTATAATCGCCTTGCTGTGCTCACTGCGCAGCTCATCAGTAATATCTTTGATATTTTTCTTGATGGTCTGTGGGGTAATACCGTGCTTTTTGTTGTACTCCTCTTGCACGGTACGGCGGCGGCGCGTTTCCCCCACTGCCTTCTTCAGCGACTCGGTTTCGTGGTCGGCATATAGCACTACGCGCCCTGCCGCATTACGTGCTGCACGACCAATGGTTTGGATAAGCGACACCTCAGAGCGCAAAAACCCTTCTTTGTCGGCGTCTAATATAGCTACCAATTCAACCTCTGGCAGGTCGAGTCCTTCGCGCAGGAGGTTAACCCCCACCAGCACGTCATATACGCCACGGCGTAAATCAGTGAGTGTGGTAATACGCTCTAGGGTCTCAACATCACTGTGTAAGTATGCCGACTTATACTTTCGCTCCTTCAAGTAGTCATTCAGATCCTCAGCCATCTTTTTGGTGAGAGTGGTGATAAGGACGCGCGCACCTTTATCAATTGTTTTGCTCACCTCAGTCAACACATCCTGTACCTGACCTTTATACTCACCGACAGCAGTCACCGGCCGCACATCGATAACGGGATCCAAAAGTCCGGTCGGGCGTACAATCTGCTCAACAACATTTTTGCCGCTCTTCTCTTTCTCATACTTGCCAGGCGTTGCGCTGGTGTAGATGACTTGCCCCACCGCCTTCTCAAACTCTTCAAACATCAAAGGGCGGTTGTCTTTTGCCGACGGCAGACGGAACCCGTGATCAACGAGCGTCTCTTTACGTGAACGATCACCTGCATACATACCACCAATTTGTGGCACCGTTACGTGACTCTCGTCGATGATAGTTAAAAAGTCTGGAGTTCCATCTTTTTTGTGTGGGAAGTAATCAATGAGAGTGTACGGGGGTTCACCCACTGAGCGTCCATCAAAATGTCGCGAATAATTTTCAATCCCGTTGCAGTATCCAAGTTCCCGGATCATGGCCAAGTCGTAATTGACGCGGCGCTTCAGACGCTCAGCCTCAAGCAGCTTTCCTGATTTCTCAAACTTGGAGAGCTGTTCTTTCAGCTCAACACGAATATCCTCCATCGCACGCGCCCGTTCATCCTCTGGAGTTACATAGTGTTTCGCAGGGAAAAGGAATACTGAGTCTGCTTCTTTAATCTCTGCGCGGGTCACCGCATCGATAATGCGTACTTTGGTAATAGTGTTACCTTCAAACTCAACACGGTATAACACCCGCTCACCAGTTGGCATTACTTCAATTGAATTTCCGATCGCACGGAAGGTGCCTGGAGTGAGATCGGCATTCGTGCGCTCAAAGTAGACGCCGATAAGGTCGCGGATAAGCGTTGCACGCTCTTTGTTACTCCCCGCCTTCAGTTCGAGGTGCACTTTCCGATACTCCTCAGGGCTGCCTAAACCATAAATACAAGAAACGCTCGCCACGATAATAACGTCTTCGCGGGTGAGGAGCGCTTGGGTTGAGGCGTGGCGCAGGCGTTCGATCTCTTCGTTAATCTGCGCTTCCTTCTCTATATAGGTGTCGCTGTGTGGAATATACGCTTCCGGTTGGTAGTAGTCGTAGTAAGAGACAAAGTAGTGCACCGCTGCATCAGGAAAAAACTCGCGATATTCTTGCGCCAACTGTGCAGCCAATGTTTTATTATGTGCAATAACCAAGGTAGGTTTGCCTACCGCTTCAATTACATTAGCCGCTGTAAAAGTTTTGCCCGAGCCCGTTACACCAAGGAGTGTCTGGTGGCGCTCCCCTGCTTTGAGACCCTTGATCAGCGCTTCAATTGCTTTCGGCTGATCACCTGCGGGCGTATGGGTAGATTTAATTTTGAACTTTGCCATAGCGTTTAAGAAAGGTATCACGAAACTCCTGGAAGGTATCATTAAGAAGACTTGCGCGGATATCTTTCACCAAGTGCGTCAAAAAGTAGAGATTGTGCATACTTGCCAATACTAACCCCGCCATTTCTTTGGTACGGAAGAGGTGATGGATATATGCACGCGTGTGGCGCTTACACACCAGACATCCACACTCTGGATCAAGTGGCCGCTGGTCATCTCTATATACTGCACTCGTGATCTGATATTTCCCATCTACACTGTACACGCCTCCGGTGCGGCCATTGCGTGTAGGTAAGACACAGTCAAACGTATCGATACCTGCTTCAACGCCAATAAAAATATCCTCAGGCTCACCAATACCTAGTAAGTGCCTTGGTTTATCTTTTGGCAGTTCGCCATTTACCTTATCCAAAATTCCCAATATGTCGTGTTTGCTAAAGCTGCCTCCAATGCCGTATCCATCAAAATCCATTGCGGCAAGCGTCTTTGCACTCTCAATGCGCAAATCTTCATAGCGACCACCTTGCACGATGCCATAGATACCTTGCTTGGCATTCGCGGTAATATTTTGGCGATGTGCCTTTAAACTGCGATCAGCCCAGCGATGTGTGCGCTCCATCGCCTCCTTTTGATATGCATGATCTGCAGTTGGTGCCGTGCACTCATCAAACACAAAAATAATATCCGCACCCAACTTATGTTGAATCTCGATTGAGCGCTCAGGCGTAAAGCGGTGCAAGGTACCATCGTGATGACTGGTAAAGGAGACGCCATCTTCGTCGACCACCGCCAACTTGCCGTGACTTGTTGCCAACTCTTCGTCATACACTGCTACTCCTTCTTCGCGAGCCGCTTCTTCGGGCAAGAACTTAGACAACTTCTTCCCAAATCCTTCGCCCAGAGAAAAGACCTGAAATCCTCCCGAGTCAGTCATGGTGGGCATATTGGTGCCCATAAAGTTAGCAACGCCGCCCGCTGCTTCTATTTGATCTAAGCCGGAGAGATAGAGGTGGTACGTGTTGGCGATAAGGAGATCGATACCCAGCTCTTTATACTGCCCCGGTTGTATACCTTTAACGGTTGCCTTAGTACCCACGGCAACATATGCCGGTGTTTCAACATCACCATGGGGCGTACGCAAAACTCCGGCTCTTGCAAGAGAGCCGGGGGTTTGTTTTTGAATCTCGAAGGTTATTGGGCGGGCCACTACTGTACACTAAGCAACTCCACCTCAAATATCAATGTCGAGTTGCCCGGAATAGGACCATAGTCCATGGCGCCATAGCCAAGCGATGGAGGGACGATAAGCAAACGTTTGCCGCCAACCTGCATACCTTGCAAGCCTTGATCCCAGCCTGCAATGACGCTCCCTGCGCCAAGGGTAAAGGTAAATGGTTCACGACCGATTGATGTGTCGAACACACGACCATCAGCAAAGCGGCCGGTGTAATTAACCGTTACGCTTTTGCCAACCTCGGCTGTAGCGCCAGTGCCAATGCGTTCATCCTGTACCACAAGCTGTTCTGGTTGCGCTCCTGCTGCTCCTAACTGCGATGATGTATCCATACCGATGCTGGTTATAACGTTTCCATATAAAAAGAATAATGTAACCACTAAAAGCCCTACTGCGACTGCGATACCTGTTTGTAATTTACGAGAGGTCATGGCTCTACGATACCCTTGCTGGAGAAAGGCGGCAAGGCGGCTATCCCCTAACGCTCCACGGCGCCCCCACCTTCAAGCATCACTGCACCTACACTCGCGGTCTGTGCATCATCGTGTGGGGTCAACACTGCGCCATTTAACAGAAGAAGTGCAATTGCCACCATTGCAACTGCAGCACCCGGCGCAAGTACCTCTGCAGGTTGAATCTGCATGTGTCGTACGACAGTCACCCCGAGCACGGTAATAATGGCACCTGCGATAAGGGAGAGGGTCCACCCCGCCGCATTGCGTGGATCGGCAAAGTAGCCACCGATCTGTCGGATAAAGGAATTATAAAACGATTGAGTTGCGGAGAGCGCCGCACCTTGTCCTGCAAACAACCCTTGGCGCGGTGTACCGAAATACTGCACGACATATGTTGCCTTTTCACCTTTATATACACCATCCGCAACCCCAATTCCTATTTCGGTGTAAATAGGCTTCACAATATTTGCTTTATGCGTCGGTGAATTCATCCACGCATTAACTACATCGCGTGAATCTACAAAACGAACCGCTAAGTTCTCTCCTGCAGCGCGATAGTCATACCCAATTTCCTGCAACCACTCCCATGGTTCTTTGCCCGTTGGACCCACGTGCGCAAAGTATCCTTTCTCAGCCATGTCCGCTGCCTTTGCATACGCAGCGGCGGTAAGGAGTGCGTTTTCAGTAAGCACTCCTCCTCCTTCAGCAACTCGTGCTTCATTGGTATGCACAACTACTTCGCTTTGAATGACTGCTGCGAGGAACGGAAGTCCTGCCTGACGCAATGCCAAGTTGCCCACCAAAAGAGCTTCGGTCACGAGTGCCATACCAAGCAAAAACATCAGCGCCCATCGGCGCAAAAGATGGGGGCGATACGAATTACGTGCACTGGGTACACAATACTCCCTCACCTTACGCAGCCAATGGCGCACGAAATGCATTGTATAATTTTAGCATGAAGCGAATTGCGGCAGTCTTGATACTGTTGATGTTTCCCACTTTTGTATTTGCCGCAAGCTTTGCCAAGCAATCGATTTTCCTCTCTCGCTCGAGCGTAACGGAGGGTGAATCCGTCCTTATCCATGCAGTCGTCTCCAATGACGAATCGGCAACCTTTAAAGGCTCCTTAGTGCTCCGCGATGGCGAAGAAAAAGTCGGCACTGTGCCTGTTACGCTCGAGAGCGGTAAAGCAATAGCGGTCTCAGTGTCCTGGGAACCTGCCGCAGGTAAACGTACCGTGCACGCTGACTTACTGGATCAAAGCGGTGAGATGGTTGAGACCATGAAAGAAAGTTTTACCATTGCAGAGAAACCAAAGCCTGCAGTGAAAGATGATGAGGAAGACCTCTCTGCAGCTGCTATCGAATCATCAAAAGATATTCAAAACAAAATCAGAAGTGTCTCGCCTGGCACGAGTGATGCAGTCGCACCTGTCTTTACCATGATAGACAGTGCACGTAGTTCAGCTGCTGATGTACTCGACGGACAACTCACTCTCGCGAAGAAAAAGCTCGGCCAAGTGGAAGGTGCGCAAACCGAAGAAGGCGCACTCCCTGAAACAGTCGGCGGCTTTTGGCTCGCACTTTGGACACTCTATCTCTACGTCCTTACCGTGCTGCGCTTCCTTATCGGCAATGCAGCCTTCTTCTATCCAGTCTTTGCCTTGCTCTTCTTCTTTATCCTATACCGGACCTTCCGCCGGTTTAGACGCTAGCGCACTACAAAAGTCGCACGTGCAGTGACTGAGACTTCTTTTTCTATAGTTGAAGTATCGTAGCTCCCATAGTCTTCAACACTGGTGGAGTTAGGTGCCATTACTTGTACAACTCCTGAGCTGGCACTCGTTAATTTCCCTACCGATGCATCGCCACTCTTTGCTATTTCTGCAGCACGCGCTTTTGCATCAGCAACTGCTTGGCCTAGAAGCTCTACCCGAAGCTCAGGGAGGGTCGAAATATAATACTCAGGTTGTCGTGGCGAAACACTCAAGCCGCGTGCCACCAATGCGCCCGACTGTGCAAGTCCCTGCACCTTATCGACATCGCTCGACTCGATAGTTATCTCTTGGTGAACTCGGTAGCGTGTTGGGCCACCATTGGAGTTATAACTCCAATCTTGATCAGCGGTTGCGGTGGTTTGGGTTATATCCTCTACAGGGATGCCTGCATCAATAAAATACTGTCGGACACTGGTCGCTTCGCGACCAACCGCTGCGTACGCAGCAGTGAGTCCCTCTTGCATAGCGGAACGGTACACCTCGATGGTCCATTTTGCGGTATTTGCCTTAACACTCGTTTTAGCCGAACCTGTTACCGAGATAGTGTCATTGCCTTGTCGCGCTGAATAAAAGGCAAACGAAAAAATAATGCCGGTGATAAAAATACATGCACCGAGCGCAAGTGCTGCGGCAACAAACGGGCGGTCGATGTAGCGGTTATTAGGCATTGGTCTTTCTATAATATATAAACGCGACGCTACTTGCGAGAACTGTAGTTATTGCCGATACGCCGCAATAGAGGCACAGCGCCCCGATGATGTACCACTGCACATAGCCCATCGCCCAGAGTGAAAACAGTACACCTTCACCGGTATAGACTAATGCGCCCAACCGTAGACCGTAGGAACGCGGATCAATGATAAGAAGTACGGCCAGGCAAAAGAGGTAGGCGTAATACACCAAACCAATGTAGCTCCATGGAATACCCAGGAATTTGGACCATGCATGAGTGAGCACTACCTCGCACCCACCAATAGCGCAGGACGGAACAAGATTCATGTACTGAAAATAAGAGAGGTACGCGGTGTCACCAAGGCCAATCATTGCCAAGGCAAGAAGAAGATACGGAAGAAGTGGTGGCTTTTGCATAACTAGTCGAGCTCTACGTTTTCGATAAGAATATTAAAGTCTGTGCGTATTTGATCACTCGGGTCTAAGTACCCAACAGTAAAGATAATGACACGATTATTGTGAATGACTGCAACCGCATCATTTTCATACAAACCTGAGTAGTGATACCAAATTGCTTCTTCCCCATCGACGGTAGTCGCTCGTGTGGCGCGATCATCAACAATTAGCTGCCAGTTTGAACGAGGTTCACTTGCAAGCCACTGTCGAAGCGTCGTCCCTTCCGAAATAGGAAATGCTGCCACGCTAATGGTGGGAGGACCTTCCCCGGCTTCAGGCGGAACGTACCCTTTTGGCAAAAACACAATTGCATCCATGTCCCCCATCGATTGAGACGAGAGTTCGTAGGTCGCAGGGTACAAGAAAGAGTAGCCGTCTTCAGACGCATACCGGTACGCCCCCTCTCCTACTTGTTCTGGTGGTGGATTGCCGGTGCCATCGAGCTTACTCACCAAATAGCGAGATGCGCCAAATGCGATACCTACCGCAAGCGCAATTACAAGCACAATGACGACTACCGCCTTAAAACCTGCCATATTTATATGGTATCACGTCTCTCCTCCCGATTTCTTACCTGGTCCTCGTCATATCCAAAGTAATGCGCGACCTCATGCCAAATGGTTTCCCGCACCACTTGTGCTACCGGTAACCCTTTATCCCGAGCCTCTTCTTCAATCTCCTGCTGATAGAGCGTAATGGTATCTGGCATGGTGGGACCCTCTCCATAGTGGGCGCCACGGGCAGTGTGCGCGATGCCGTGATAGAGACCGAGAAGATCACCATTGGGAGAGCGCTCCTCTATGAGGAACCCTACGTTTTTTATTAACTGATGGAATTTCTCCGGCACTGCCTGAGGGAATTCTTCAACCACAATCTGCTCAAATTCTTCGCGGGTCATATCGCACCCTACTTTAACAAATTCTTATATTTTTGGCGGATGTGATCAACTTTGGGATCAATCACCAACTGGCAATACCCTGCAGAGCGGTTGTTTGCGTAATAGTTCTGATGGTAGTCCTCAGCTTTGTAGAAATGGTCGAGCGGAGCAACTTCCGTCACTACTGGTTTTACAAACCCCCCTCCAAGCATTTGGATATAGTGCTTGGTCATTTCTTTCTGGCGCTCGGTTGTATAAAACACTGCTGAGCGATACTGCGGACCAATATCTGCCCCTTGTCCGTTTACTTGCGTCGGATCATGGCTACCAAAATATACCTGCAACAACTCAGGAAATGCGATCTGGTCTGGGTCATACACCACCTTTACTGATTCAACATACGGCGTTTTACCCGTACTCACCTCTTCATAGCTTGGACCCCTCTCACTCGTATGTCCTGGCCCGGCATACCCTGGCTCAACACTCTCAACGCCTTTGATCATGAGGAAGACCGCTTCAGTACACCAAAAACATCCGCTGCCAAATACTATGGTCTCCATATTATTTAAGATATTTCTTCCCCTTTAGTTTATCAGGAAGGTAGGATTCTTTGTCATACAGTTTGTACCCTTTATGGTATCCGAGATCTTTCATGAGTTTTGTAGGGGCACTACGGACTTTCATGGGAATAGGCAGGTTCCCAAGCTTTTTTACATCGCCAACCGCCTCGAAATAGGCGTCGTAGCTTTTGCGGCTCTTTTTACACTCCGCCAAATATGCAACACCGTGCGCGAGATTAATTGCACATTCCGGGTATCCAATAGTTTCGCACGCACGAAACACTGCATTTGCCACCACCAGCGCAGTCGGTTGCGCCAACCCAATGTCTTCGCTCGCAAACACCACCATGCGCCGTGCGATAAAGAGAGGGTCTTCTCCCGCTTCAACCATGCGTGCGAGGTAGTAGAGCGCCGCATCAGGTTGCGACGCCCGCATGCTTTTTATAAACGCACTAATAGTGTTGTAGTGCTCCTCACCTTTTTTGTCATAGCGCAGGTGGGTGCTTTGCAGTGTTTCCTTGAGACTCTCAAGAGTTATCTTGCCATAGAGTCGCTGTGCACCTTCAAGCACCCCAATCGCTTGTCGCGCATCACCTTGTGCCATCTGCACCAACCACTCCCGCGCATCTTTTGGAATCTTTAACTTGGTGCGCTTCAATATTGCAGCCATGTCATCTTCCCCAAGTTCATTCAGTACAAACACTCGCGTGCGTGAAAGAAGTGCTGGGATAACTTCAAACGACGGATTTTCAGTAGTGGCACCAACAAGCGTAATATCACCACGCTCTACAAAGGGGAGTAAAAAATCTTGCTGCGCTTTATTGAAACGGTGGATCTCGTCGATAAAAAGAACCTTCGGTCGCTGATCAAATTTCAGTTGTCCCTTCTTTCCGAGCACCTGCTTTATGTCATCCTTCCCTGCCTCTACTGCAGAGAGTTCATGGAACTCGGCATTGAGTGCATTTGCATAGATGCGTGCCAAAGAAGTCTTTCCACTCCCCGGTGGTCCCCACAGGATAAAGCTAAATAAATGTGTACCCTCTATCGCTTCGCGGAGAGGTTTACCCACGCCCACTAAATGCTCCTGCCCGACAAACTCATCGAGGCTCTTGGGGCGTATTTTATTCGCCAAGGGTTCCACCCCCCTACTATACGCTTTTGGCTATTTCACGGTACACAAGTCTCTTTAGTGTGGAAGATCGAATTTGGCGACCGCATCGCTAAAGGTAGTTCCCACTTTTTTGCCCGGATTAAAGATATTAAGCGGGTCAAATATTTTTTTAACCTCAAAAAACAGTCCAACCATGGCAGGGCCAAACATTTTCTCAATATAGGGAGTACGAATAAATCCGTCATTGTGCTCACCGCTGATAGAACCGTGGTACGAAATCACGAGGTCATACACTTTATGACTGAGCTCATCAATCGCTTTTGCAATAGTGGGATCGGTGGGGTCGATAAGCGGAATGATATGGAAGTTACCATCGCCCACATGTCCGGCAATGGTGTAGGTAAACTGCGGATACTGCGCCATGATGTCCTGCAGCTTAGGCAAAAACTCAGGCAATATCGTTGGTGGTACCACAAAGTCGTCAATAAATGGCGCCGTGCGTTTGCCTCGTATCTTTTTACGCAAAAGATTAAAACTCTCGCGACGTATTGCCCAGTATTTACGCGACGCAGCCTCATCCGGCGCAATACGCACTCGCACATGGTCTTTGTCGTTCGCAATATCTGCAGCCAGTCTTTGTGCCTGACTGAGCGCTTCGCCTTGCGTCTCTCCCCGAAATTCAGCAATAAGGACAAGCTTTGGCACCCCTCCAAAGAGGACCATGAAAAATTCGGGCAGGAATTTAAACCCTAGACTAAACAATCCCGACTTCATCTGACCTGCGAGTTCAGGTAAATACTTAATAGCTATTTTAAACGTATGGTCGTCATAACTTTCAAAACTGTCGGGTTTATACTGCAGCACCTCGGGAACCAACTCTCCTAATTGCGCAAGATTTTTCACAAACATGACCACCATGGAGCTATACGGCTTGGGACGAACCAATCCAAATTTGATTTTTGTCACAATACCAAGCGTGCCCTGCGATCCAACGATAAGTCGCGCGAGGTTAAGACTCTCCCTTCCGTCACCAATATCCCACAAGGCGTACCCGGTTGAATTTTTACGTACCTTTGGCGCCGCTTCCATAATGGTCCGGCCATGGCCTGCCACGAGTTGCGCAACGCTCCTATAGAGATCCCCTTCAACCCCTGCCTCACGAAGTTTCAACTTCAATGAATCGCCCTGAAGCGGTTTGAGCGTGTGTACCGCTCCATCTTGGAGCACCACATCAAGTTCCTGCACCCATTGCGCTGTCTTACCATATTTCAGGTGCTTCTCGCCTCCGCTGTCATTTCCCACCATGCCACCCACTGTGTTTATCTCACGACTTGCGGTGTAGCTTGGAAGTTCGAGTCCTTGTGTTTTGGTGTGTTTATCAAAGTCACGGAAGTACATCCCTGGCTCAACAATCGCATGCCCATCGCTCAACTCGAGCAATTTATTCAAATGCAGCATGTCGACGACAATTGAGTCGTTTAGTGGCCCTCCCGACATATCGGTACCAGCGGAGCGAGGGGTCAGTGAAATATGGAGTTTTGAATTGGCTTTCTTCTTTTCACTCACAAAGCGCACTAAAGAACAGATATCTTCTGCATCAAGTGGCCGCACCACTACCTCGGGCACTACTTTGAACAAGCTTGCGTCTCGTGAGTACGACTCAAGTACATTAGGGTCGCTTAACACTTCGCCCCGTATGACGCCACGCAATTCATCTGCCAATGACATGTACATTCATTGTATATCCAAAACAAAAATCCCCGGCCAGTTGCCGGGGATTCTTGCGCGCTCTCTAAACTACGGAGCGACCTTGGATGAGGCGTATTAGAACGACAATCGCCGCAATCACCAACAAGAGGTGCAAGAAACCACCGAAGGTGTTGGCGGTAATAAACCCCAACAACCACAAAATGCCAAGCACAACTGCGATAGTTACTAACATAGTCTTTATAGTTAACCGTTAATCAACCCTAATCATGCCCTGCGATAGCTGATAGTTATATGAAGAACGTAAAACTTAAAAGGCTGGTTGATTGTTGATCGGTACAAAGTTGCCGCGGATACCTTCGGTTTCAGCTGTTGGTTCTTCGATATCACCTTCCTTAAGGACGAGTGTGCCTCCTTCTTCAAATACTCCAATCTCTTTGCCAGCACCTGCCCAGTAGCAAATGGCGCCCGTAACTTCGTTTGGTAATAGTTCCCATGCAGAACCAGGGATAGCAAAACAACTACCTACATAGGTACCAACGGTAATCGGAACGTCTGCAATTTTAAGCGTGACACGAGTCGAGGGTGCGCCAGAAGGTCTCTGCCCTGCTTCAACAAACTCCCAAGTAAATTCTTGTCGAACCGGTTCGGTGTTAAGGGACGATTGTGAACGCGTGTATGCAATATACGCGCCTGCAAAGACAACAACGCCAATAATGATTGCGGTTGCGGTACGTGGTGTCATAGATGGATAGTATACCAAATTGCGCTCATCAGGCTATGAAGCGTTCAGAAAGTACTTTATCGATTACGGAAGAGGCAGGCTGCGGTAGAGATTGCCACTATCGCATTTTCCATTGTGTTAGTTTCCGTTATACGTACCTTTAGGTTCGGCAATATTAATTTTTGCATCGTACTAGCATATCGCACCACTACCTGAATAGACTATAAAGTTAGCGTGTGCGGCGCCACGCATAGAGTGCAATGGCAGCACTTGCCGCAACGTTTAGTGACTCAGCTGTAGGCTCGAGGTCGATTGAGAGCATGGTGTCGCAAAGCGCCCGAGCATATGGTGCAATCCCCTCACCTTCGTTACCAACCACAATCATACTGGGGCCTGTAAATGACTCATCTTTTAGTGATGTGGATCCATCGGCAGCGAGTCCATATACTTTCATCCCTTTCTTTTTAAGTTGTGCGATAGCTTGCTGTGGATTCTCCGCTGCTACGAGTGGAATTTGAAACGCCATACCTGCTGACACTTTAATAACCGCAGGGGTTATGGGTGATTGTTTGTGAGTTGGCAGTATAACTGCAGAGGCACCCAACGCTGCAGCGGAGCGAATAATCGCTCCCACATTATGCGGGTCGGTAATCTCGCTTAAAAACACTACGAGCGTCTCATCCGTAACCTTAAGGTTTTCGATAAAACGCTCAGCCGGAATTACCAGATCGGTATGTGAGATAAGAGCGACTACCCCTTGATGCGACGCCTTACCCTCAACCATGGAGGTCACTTTGCGCTCATCAAGTCGCTCGACTGCAATATTGGCCTTCTGCGCCAAAGAGCGCACCAGGTCATCGCCAGGGCTGCCAAGATAGACCGTACGTACTGCACGGGGAGTGTGGCGTAGGGCCTCGGCAACCGCATGGCGGCCATATATATAGAGTTTGCTGGGTCGCTTCATATAGTGAATTTGAAGCGTAACTCGAATATTAGAGCTCGTCTATCGCGTCTTTAGCGAAGTCCTCTGCTTTTTGTGCTTGCTCAATTGCATCGTTATAGTCCTTCTTGTCGAGTTCAGCTTCAGCTTTCTTCAATGCGGACTTTGCATCCTTCAACAAATCTTCGGCATCATCCACATCGTCGCCATCATCCTCAGCTTCTTCGATAGCATCTTCTGCATCATCAATAGCATCGCGTGCATCATCTACCGCATCTTCGGCGTCGTCTTTCTCACTGCTCTCGCCAATCGCATCTATTGCATCGTCTACCAAGTCTTCGGCCTCTTCGGCAAGTTGCTCAGCTCGTTCATAGTTATCATCTTTGAGTGCATCTTTTGCATCTTCGAGGGTATTCTCAGCATTTTTCAATATATCTTCGGCCTCGTCGGTATCCTCATCGTCTCTATTCGCTTCATCAATACGGTCTTCGGCATCTTTTATCAGATCCTCAACTTCCTCAATCAAGTTTTCTACTTCATCCTCAAACGACTCGCCACCTGCGTTACTAAAGGCATCTTGTGCATTGTCGTATGCTTTGTCAGCCGCTTCGATCGCATCGTCAAAGTCGCCACTAAAATAGGCGCTTATAGCTTCGAAAATATCATCACGCGCATCTTCAATGTCTTTGCGTGCCTTTTCAAGGTTTGCATTATCACCAGGGTCACCAATTTGATCATCCGCGTCTTCGATCATTTCAACCGCACGGGCAAGTTGTGCACGTGCTTGGCTGTTGTCGTTTCCTCCACCTGCGCGCAGTCGTCCTATTTCAGCGGTAAGGGTAGCAATTTGTGCATTCAGTGCAGAGACTACTGCCGAATCACCACCCGAGGTGGTGCTCACTCCTGCAACCGTACCTCCTGCGAGTTCCGCATATTTTTGGCGTGATACCTGGCCGAAATAGCCAATAGCGGGAGCGATATTGTGGTGCGCCTGCCATGCTGCAACTGCCTTACGAGTAAGGTCTTTAAACTGGTTTGTCTCGTGTCCGGGTGAACCTACACCGCTTGAGGAGACCGTAAAGCCAGCGTCGTTTAAGTAGCGCTGCAAGCAGCGAACATCTTCTCCTTCAACACCCAGCTCAAGAGCGCGCGTAAAGTCACATTGCACTGCTGCATGGGTAGTAAAAGGTACAAAAGCAGCAACCAAAAGCAATGCACCAATAAAAGAAACGCGCGTAGTATGTGTCGCAGTCATATACCCCTTATTATAACGGAACTTTTTAAAGTCAGGGTCTATTTAAATGGGACTACACCCACCATAGGTCATGCGCCCCCAGCCGCTATAGCCTTCGACCATATGTCCGCCCAGGGCTACACAACTTTCTTTAGGTACATCCTTATACCGAATATAGTACGCTCCATTATCAGGACACACATCGCCCCAGCAGGTAAATGCGAACTCGACGATTCTGCCATTGTAGAGACCTATTTCTTCAGCATATTTTGTGCTCATGCCAACCAGCGAGTAGTCGTTGCGCTCATTAAGGTCTTTTGCTTTTACTTGGTATACCTCCAACTCTTGCATGGTGAGTCCTGCAGCCTCATCAGGTGCACGTTGGACAACATAGAGCACACCTGTCCCTATGACCGCAATAAATACTATAGCCGCTCCAAATATCCGAAACATACGAATAGTATATCCCCTCACTACTCTTAACTTCCCCAGTTAGTGAAAAGCCCCACAGCCAATTCAACCCAGAGCCACAAGAACAAAAACACAATTACTCCAGCGATAATGAAGCGGTTTTTGCCCCCATTGCGGAGTGCATAACTGAGAAGAAGGCCGGTACCAAATATCATGGCGCCCATAAGTACAAAGTCACTCGGCGACCAGTCCCAGCCACCGCCGGCGCCGCCATTTACGTGCGCACCTGGATTCAGGAGCGTCAATGTTAAAGGAATAAGTAAAATACCAATAGTACTAAGCGCAATACGCACCACGTTGTTCTGCAATAAAGTCATACTCTTATAAACTCAACTCATACACAAAGGTTACCGAGCTGATTTCGCTTTTTTACCAAGTGCCCATTGTACCGATGGGCTTATTTTTTTATCAGTGCGGTGTATGCACCCTATCCAACAGCATGGTCGACGCATACCACCCTTCATTTTTGAGATTGCCTTTTCAATCCGAACACCTCTGGTCTCCGCTTTCTTGCCGGATATAACCCAACAAATCCACTCATTGCGCGCTAGGGGCGTAATATCATCCCAGAGTGTTTGTACCGCTTTGTTTGAAGCAATCGCTGCCTTAAAGTCTGCCGGTAGAGTATGCATGTCCTTATTGTAGCAAAAGGCACTCGCACGGTTTTGCGGTCAGCAGTACGCGCTGGTTAGGAACTGAATCTATAAACATACGCTGGCTACCACTCCCTGTGGCCCACTTTTTATTAAGCGGTGAGCGATGCTCATAGCCGCGACGAGTCATCTCTTGCACGAGTTTTTCGTGTCGAAGGTAGAGCGCTTTATTCTTCCCCACCCATCGCTTTGTTTCGGGGTGATGTGCGTAGCCACCCTTACCTTTGTGTTTGGTGAGGATATTCCACAATCCGTGCAGTTCACGATGCTCGCCCAGCAAATGCTTGCGACACAAATGTTTGGGGTGTATATCCCACACGCGCATGATGGTGTGCGAGATTACCCTATGTCTTTATTGACCGGCATTACTTCTATCCAACTCCCCGGGATACCAAAGTGCGGATGATCCTTAAAGATTTCCACAGCTGCATCAAGCGACTCTGCCTCGATAAAGGAGTACATCATAATATCGTTACGCGAGTCAGCAATTCCCTCTTTCGTAATACGTTTTGGTTTTCCAACCCCCGCAGTTTCAGTTATCACACTGGCATGGGCAGCCATCCAGGTATTCCACTGTGTCTGCATCTCTTGCTCCTGCGACTTTCTCTCTGCTTCAGAAAGCTTCATCCAATCATCGAGCCCTGCGTGCGGCATTTGGTATGTGACAAAAAATTTCATATACGTTCAGTATAGCAAATTACTCAAATTCGGTATGGGCACCTGCCACAAAGCCGGTAGACCAACACAGCTGTAGGCTGTAGCCTCCTGATGGTCGGGTGATATGGAGTAGGTCTCCTATTATGGAGAGGTTTGGTACTTTTTTTGATCGCATCGTGCGCATATCTACCTCGTCGAGCGGTACGCCGCCGTCTGCCACCACCGCACGGTCAAAACCCATTAACCCTTCGATAGTAAGCGGGAGGGCTTTCAAGAGTTTGGCCAAAGACATACGCTCTTCTTTCGTAATAGAGTGTACTTTTTTTCCTGCCAAATCTTGATCCATTAATACCAGCGCTGCTTTTGCTGCACCCGGCTCAACGACTTCTTTCAGCATATTTTTTAATGCTTTGTTTTTGTGTGCATCAAACGCTGCAAGAAGTCGCTTGTCCAACGCTCCGATATCCTCAGTCGGTGAGGTATCGATCTGTGCTGTAACCACACCTTCATAGAGCAGGTCAGAAACCATGCCAGCGCAGTTAAGCACCACAGGACCGGAGATACCAAAATGAGTAAATAATAGTGCTCCTGTTTTTGAAAACGCCTTCTTCCCTTCCGTGAAAAAAGTTATTTTCATGTTTGAAAGTGTCGTACCTGGCAGGAGCGCTGGCCACTTGTCTTTACTCTTTAGCGGCACAATGGTTGGTGTAGGAGCAACAACACTGTGGCCGAGTGAGCGCAGCCAGCCAAACCCATCTCCAGTCGAACCAGTCTCCGGATGAGAAATGCTGCCGGTGGCAAAAATATAGTATGAACCACTGTAGCGCTCGGTGCCGCAGACAACTCCTTCAATACCATCAGGACCTGCAACAACTTTTGTTGCCGGTGTACCAGTAAGGACCGTTACACCTCCTTTGGCTAAGTATTGCTCCAGTGCACGTACCACATCCGGCGCACGTTCAGTAGTGGGAAATGCACGTTTGCGTGCTTGTACGACCAGTGGCAAATTGAGCGATTCAAAGAAAGAAAACGTGTCTTTGTTACCGAACTGGCTAAAAATCGAATATAAAAATTGTTCGGCCTTGCCATAGGCACGCAGCAACACACGCTCATCTTCCTCTGCGTTGGTTATATTGCAGCGGCCTCCGCCTGAGATACGGAGCTTTTTTCCCAGACGATTATTTTTCTCCAGCAGGAGCACACGCTTCCCAAGCGCCGCTGCCTTACCTGCTGCCATCATGCCAGCAGGCCCGCCTCCTACCACTACTACGTCATAGGGGTTCGTTGCCATAGTGTTTTACTTCTCTAGATCGAGCACTTCGTCGATACGAATTTGTGCAACAAAGTCAGGTACGTGGCTCACCAAAATCATTGGTCCTTCGAACGCACTGAGCGCTTCGGCAATCACCGGCAGGTGACGGAAGTTAATATGGTTGGTCGGTTCATCGAGGATAAGCAGACCAGGTTTAAGCAAGGTCAACCGTGCAAACGCAACAAGACCTTTTTGACCTTCAGAGAGTGTTCCAATTTTAGAGTGGAATATCTCTCCGCTTAAAAAGAAACCTGATGCAACTTTACGTAGACTCTCTTCGGTAGGGCGCTCAACAGACGCAGCAGCAAGTTCTTCGTATACCGACTTATTAAAATCGAGGTTAGAAAAGTCTTGGCGATAGTACCCTATGCGGACATCTGGCTGGAGCGTGGCTCCTTTGGCCGTACCATCAGCAAGAGACTGCAAGAGTGTACTTTTTCCAATACCATTAGGACCTTTAAGAAGCAGGTGGTGTGCACGGCGCATGTCTATTTTTATCTTTCGCGTTACCGCCTTACCGCCTCGTATTACTGAGAGTGACGAAAGTTCGAGTATGATGCCGCTTGGCCCCTCTTGAAACGGAATCCTGAACGAGCGGATTGTTTTATCCTCTTTCCGTACGTCTACTTTTGATTCCTCGAGTTCTGCTGCTTTCTCGCGCATGCGCTTCGCCACCATACGCATCTGGCCACCTTTGTTGGCGAAAAAGTTCGACTTATCTTTATTTTCTTGTATCTCTTTCGCAAGCAATGCGTTTTTGCGGTTTTCTTTCTCAATACGTACCGCTATCTCTTTTACTACATCAAAGTAGTCGCCCACATACTGCTCGATCTTGCGGGTATGCACATCAAGGTAGAGGACGCCGTGGGTAAATGAGTTCAGGAAGTCTGCGTCGTGGGAAATGACGATAACGGTCTTTTTATACTCGATAAGGAATTTGGTGAGATGTTCAATTCCTTCTTTATCAAGATTGTTGGTTGGCTCGTCGAGCAAGAGAAGGTCTGGATCTTGGATAAGAGCTTGCGCCAATAAAAGCCGTGCCTGCTGCCCTCCAGAAAATGATCCTATGAGACGCTCAAGTGGCGCCGTGAGGTTTACCACCTCAAGGATCTTTTCGATTCTTGGATCAATATCGTATACCTTCTTCGCAAACACTTTTTGGAAGAAGTCTCGTACGGTGAGCTCCATATCTTCGCGCGGGATAACCTGTCGTGCGGTTGCGATCGTGAGACCGTGTGCTTTTTGTATCGTGCCATCGGTCGGTTCGTGCAGTCCGGTAAGAAGACCGAAGATGGTGCTCTTCCCTGCACCGTTCTGGCCCATGAGCGTTATCTTAGATTTACGGCGCAGCGAAAAAGTAACCTCATCAAGGATGGGCTTTTTTATTCCAAAGTCGAAGGACACGCCTTCGAACCGTACTATGACCTCGCCGCGCTGCTGCATGGTCATGGAGCTACTCGGCAAGGCCCTTAACCATCCGTGTGAGCGTATCGAGTTTTGCGTTGATAAGTGCTACTTGCGCATGGAGATCGCCTGATGGTTTTTCGTCTGCATAGGAACGTGTGGCTGTACGAGACTGAGGAGCGTCTGGTCGACCGCTAGAAAAACAATCTTTACAAAGGACCGGCTTTTTACCGTTCGGACGGAAAGGAACTTGGCATGACTTCTGGCACTGTGCGCAGGTCGCATCAAAAAGTTCCGTAGGAGAAAACCCATCGCGTTTTGGTGCGCTTCTAAAACCCGGCTTACCAAACGTGCGCTTGGGGCCTTTTGAAAAGCTCTTTTTAAAATCTTTCATTAGAATAATTGTAACATTAATTTAAGAAAATGAAAAGACCCCCAAGATTGTAGTGGATAGGGCAAAAATAAAAACCCCTCACCGAGGGGCTTTTATTGGTGCCAAAATTGCTTAGGCGCGTGTTACGTTAACAGCGCTTGGGCCTTTGTCGCCCTGCTCGACCTCAAAGGAGACGGTGTCGCCCTCTCTAAGCTCATCGAACGTGACGCCATTAAGGTTCTTGGAGTGGAAGAACAAATCCTTCGCCTCGCCTTCGCGAGAGATGAATCCGAACCCCTTATCCGTTTTGGTCTTGATGATTCCTGTCATATTGTTTGTTTGTATTTTTTCTCTTGAGAAAACCGACCCTTTTCTTTAGTCTCTTAGACCCCCCTAGTATGCCACATCTTATTTTTTAATGTAAGCCCCCTCCATGTGGTCCTATGTGTAGAGCGGAAAACTCTATTTACACCAAGTAACCTATGTACGTGAGGTATGCGCCAAGGAGCAGTGCAACACCGCCTGCAGCGGGGACAACTCTGGCACTAAGTGCCCAATCGCCACCGCGATCTGCAAGCGCGGGGAACGTGACACAGATAATACCTTTGAGAAGTACTCCCCATCCAAGAAAGCTCACAAGAATCTGTGAAGAAGTTCCCCAGATATTGTGTGCAAGTACGTGCACAATACCTATTGCCATGGCAAACATGCCAAAGAACAGGACTGCGAATGATTCTTTTTCAAGATCGCGGTAGATTTTGACGTAGTACTTGGTACTAAAGAAAAAACCAAGACCGACCGCTACTAATATTGGTCCCCAAACCTGCGCGAGCATTGTGGTGAGATCCATATGCATAAAAGTAATGAATAATATTTAAATCGTAGCATAGGCTTCATATGTCTATTTATTAAACAAAAAGAAGTATGAGGCCATGGGTGCTAGCCAGACAAAGAAGTCGGTAACTCCTTTTTTAAAATGCTGCCCGTACAACTTTGGATGCAAATAAAACTCCTGAAAAAAGAGCGCCACAACCGCAGCACCGAGCAATACGTATAGTGCGGCGTCGCTGCCAAAATATATTTTTGACAGTAGTGTCGCTACGATAATAAATATGACCGACCCTACAAAGTGAAAAAACTCGCGATACAGCATGAGTTTGTACCCCAGTCGGTTTAACCCGTAGGTCTTCAGTGCGCGCTCGACCGCCTGTTCGTATGAGCGACGACCTCTTACAAGCGTCCCTTCAATCTCACAGGAAAAAGGGTATAGCCGATCCGGCAAGGTTACAAAAAAGAAGTAGATGTCTTTTATCAAAGCTCTTTAAGTATAGTAGGCAAAAAAAACGAGCTGGGTGTATGGGACGATGTTGGAACCATTGTAGTAAAAGAAAAAGAGCTTTACGCCTAACCCTCCAAACTGAACACCAATGCATCTCTATGGTATATCTAGGGCAATGCGTATCAACAAATATCTCGCGATGCATAAATATGCCTCTCGGCGCGAAGCGGATAAGCTTATAGAAGCAGGCCGGGTCTATATAAACAACGTGCCAGCTGTATTAGGGTCTATCGTCGCAGATGGAGATGCAGTAGAGGTAAAAGGGGCCATGAAAACGCACCGCTACTTCGCGTACAACAAACCTCGCGGCATCATCACCCATTCCCCACAAGGAACCGAAAAATCGATTGAGGATATCCTCCCCCTAAAAGGGGTGTTTCCTATCGGGAGGCTCGACAAAGACTCATATGGCCTCATTATCCTTACTGACGATGGTCGGATAACGGACGCCTTATTAAATCCCAAAAATGAGCACGAAAAAGAATACGTGGTCACCACGCTGGATGCATTACCGAAGGACTTTAAAAAGAAAGCGGAGCGCGGCATAAACATTGGAGACCATACCACCAAGCCGTGCCATATAGGTATTCGGGGGGAACGCGCATTCTCTATCATCCTTACAGAGGGGAAAAACATCAGATTCGTCGCATGTGTGGTGCGTTTGGGGCTAGCGTCACAACTCTTAAGCGGGTGCGGATACTTAATATCACGTTGGGTTCTTTACAGGAGGGAGCGTATCGCCCTATAGAAAAAAAGGAGCTTGCTGTTTTTTTTGAAATCCTTGGGGATGTAAACATAGCAAGACACTATTGCTGGGTTTGTGGGACGATGTTGGAACCTTTTTAACCAAGCTCAACCAGGTAATCCCATAAATTGGCCATATTTCGGTCTTTGGCCCAATATTCAAGGATTTTACCTCTTAACTCCTGATGTTGAGGATATCCTTTATCTTCTACCCCCTCAGGCAGCAGGTCTTTACACTCTACATTCAACAAAACAGTCAGGGCTTCTTTTAGGTCGTTATACTTCTGCCTACCAAGTTTTTCTTCTTGGTCCGCACCGAGACCATACCAAGTGTAGAAATGCCACAATTCATGCATAGCAGTTTTCTTGGTAGAGAGATTCTGCAACGATACGAAAAAATAGTCTTTCTCTATGCTATACGGACAACGGGTATTTACAGTTAAGTAAGCAGTAATGCTGTTTGGAATCGATACTCCGAAAATGCTTTCTGCTCTCTTTATAAACTCTGGTGAAATCTCCTCCCACTCTTTTTGATACAGTGCAGCGTACTCTTCGGAGTTTATATTTTCAGAACCCAAATAAGCCCCGACAAAAGCTACCGTATCTTCGCTTGTTGGATTTTCTCCGTACTCCGCAACCAGCTGTTCGTACGGTTTTGTAGCAACAGTAGAGTTAGAGGAACTCTTCCCCTTACTTAAAAGGCACCAAATATCTTTCTCTTTGTCGTATGTAAAAGTAACTTTCATGACTAGCTGGGGGACTAGGAATCGAACCTAGATTCACGGCTTCAAAGGCCGCTGTCCTACCGTTAGACGATCCCCCAAATACAGGGTGATAGTAGCAAAAAAACGCTGCTTTCGCACACTTTTTAAACCTGCAGCACTACTCGGTTGTGGCACCGTCAAAATGCTCTTCAGTAGAATCTGCGTCACTTTTGGTGTGCTCGACTATACCGTCTTTATGTTCAGGCGGAGAGTATAAAGTGTAGAGCTTCATATCACTTGCTCCGGTGTTTAGCACATTATGTTTTGTGCCCGCAGGAACCACTATCGCTGATCCATCCGCGATTGCATGTTCAACACCATTAAGTACCGCCTTACCCTCCCCTGCTTCGATGCGTAAAAATTGGTCGAGCGTGTGTACTTCTTCCCCTATCTCTTCTCCCGGCTTAAGAGACATAAGTACGAGTTGAATATTTTTTGCCGTGTAAAGCACCCGACGAAAGTCGGTGTTTGCGAGCGTGATCGCTTCAATGTTATCTACATATCCCTTCATGCCTCTAGTATAGCAAACATGCCCGTATAGACCGCACACTACTGTATTGAAGATCACCGTTACTTCACACTGACCCTCTAGGCTCTACCTATGGAGACTGTATTAAAAGCGGACATCTTTTTTGTCATTGCATCGGCCGGAGTTGTTATTGGCACTGTGGCAATTGTCGTTGCTGCGTATTTTGTAGCTCGTGCTGCAATCGCGATACGACAGCTTGCGACACGCGGACAGGAAGAGTTTGAATGGGTGGCACACCAAGCACACACGGTGCGTCGTTCATTCCTCTTCCCCGTTAAGTTCGTTCAACGTTTCTTCACCCAACTTAGTCGACAATGGAACCTATGACACACGACAACCACAAGACAACCACAAAGGGAGCGGGTTCGCAGGCAAGGCAGCAGCGTTTTTAGCAGGCGCGGCAACGACGGCAGCCGTGGGCGGGTACCTACTATACGGCCCACACGGTGCACGGAATCGTAAAAAGCTTGATGCGTGGATGAGTAGTGCAAAGGCCGAAGTGCTTGAGCGCATGGAGCAGATCGGAGAAGTGACGGAGCAGCAGTATCACGCCATTGTTGATGAGGTGGCTGACCGTTACGCAGACATACATACTATCGGCACCGCAAAAGCGAGACAATTTTCTCGAGAGCTGAAGCGTCGATATAAAGAAATGCGCGAAGCGGCACAACAGGCTGCTGCAGAAGCAAAACAGGAGCTTGAGATCGAAGACGAAATCGAACGAGCTACTCGCTAACTGCAATATCAAACAAAAGCGCCCCGCCATAGCGGGGCGCACTTTTTACATACAATGAGCAACTAAGCGTTGTTCTACTCCAAAGAGGTCTGGGCACTCGTACATGAACACCCATACTCCAGCAGATTTTCGTACCGACTGGCAGAGTTCATGTCTTTCGTTTTTTTCTACAAGGCGCCACTGTTTGCCTCGAAGCACTTCAATACCAATAACCTGGTCTCTTCGTATAGCCTGCTCTATGCGCTGCACCGCCCATGAATGAGCTCTCCTGCGCATAACAAGTTGTCTTCGAGCAATCCAACTGATGCGATGGAGGAGTAGCGCTCGATACCACCCTTTCGCTTCTGCGAATTGCTCATGGAATGAGCGATCTCTTTTCTCCAGCGCTTCAGCCTTCTTGAGCAGATCGAGTATTCCTCTCCCCGGATCGAACACCCGCAGACAGGTCTTCAGTGGGATCCCATCGTGGACTCGCTCTCGAGCTTCAGAAAATAGATCACCGAGCGTCTGGTTAAGTGGCAGATGAAAGAACTCTAACTGCACCACATTCGGCATTACAACACCTCTTCTTTTGTCTGGAGTAGACTTTACGCGAGTGCGCGATAGAGCGCAAGCTCAAGCGCAACATGCGGCAGAGGCGCACGGCTTATTTCAATGAGTGCAGTAAGGAGTTCACCAAGTACCGCAGCATTTATCGCAGCACCATCTTTACCTGCAAGCTCTTTAAGCAGCGCTACATCGTCAGGACCAAACTGCTCAGCAAGTGCTGCCTCCATTTTGGGAGCAAAACGCATAAGCAATACCGCGCGTATTTTTGCCACCGCAAGCAACGTAAAAACTTTTGCATCAGTATCGTGTGACACTTCGATAGCCTTTGCCACATCTTTTGCCGCAAGCGCACGCAAAAACTCATTTACTACTTCCCCCCGAGGTGCACCTACTACTTTTGCCACTTCAGCCTCAGTTAATTTAGCGTCAGTCGATATAGTGAGTACTTTTTGAAGGATCCCGAGCGTGTCGCGGAAAGATCCTTCACCCATTAAGGCGATAAGCTCAGCGCCGGCTGGTTCTATCGTAGTTCCCTCTTTCTTTGCAACATCGAGCACTAATTTTTTTAAGGTGTCGTGCGATGGCTTATTAAACGCAAAGACCTGGCAGCGCGAGATTATCGTCTCAGGCACTTTATCCAACTCAGTGGTCGCCAAGACAAATATAGCGTGTGCAGGTGGCTCCTCCAGTGTTTTCAAGAATGCACTCCACGCCGCCGGAGTGAGCGCATGTGCCTCGTCAATTATGTAAAACTTATACGTCGAGCTAAACGGCAGCGTGTTTACGCCCTCGCGCAACTCTCTGATCTCATCAATGCCGCGGTTGCTTGCAGCGTCCATTTCGTACACATCTTCGTCTGCAGTATTAAGCGCACGTGCCAAAATGCGCGCCATGCTGGTTTTGCCAGTACCGCGCCCACCCGCAAACAGATAGGCATGTGCAATCTTGCCTTGTTTGACCGCTGCCTCTAATACACTCGTGACGTGCTCTTGCCCGCGCACCTGCTTAAACTCCTGGGGACGGTATGCGCGATAGAGCGCCAATGGTGCGCGGTCGTCTGCTTTTGTCATTGGCCTAGTATACAGAAAGAAAAAGGCCGGCGGTATGCACCATCGGCCTCAGCATAAAAAATCAGACCTGCCCGAACTCTCGTACCAGTGCTTCAAGTAAGTGGTCTTTCTTGCCTGTTCTGCAGGAAATTTGCTTTTCAGGGACCACAAAATCTTTTGTAGTCTGTACTTGTGTATTTTGTGGCGTGGGATCGTAGTGCTTCTTTTTACGGACTAACCCGATAGAGTGTGCCAATTCTGGATCTTTGTAGAGATACATTTTGACGCGCTCATACGGTTCTCCCATCCGCTCTGCCAATGCGTGACGAGTGACTACAGTCCCCTCCTCTTTCAACTGTTGCGCACAGTGGCGATATTTCGCCGGAATATTGCGATCCATATCTCGCCTCCAACGAAGAGCTTGCTGGCGCCAGTATAACGCCAACAGATCATTACATTCAATGACTGGAAGAAAGGTGGTCCTCTACTATACTTTTTACCTCCGCCACATCCTTCGCCTCCATCATGTGTATCCGCAACTCTTTGGCACCCTCAAATCCTTCCACATAGGCTTTGAAGTGTTTTTTCATGATTGCAAAGTTTTTAATATCACCCAACAACTCTTCAAAGAGCTCTGTGTGCTCTACCGCCACTCTCAATCTCTCCTCTATATTTTTTTCTTCTCCTGTAAAAAGCCATGGAGTTCCGAAGATGCCGCGTCCAATCATCACCCCATCGCAACTTGTTTCTTCTACACGCGCATGCGCCTCAGTAACATTCTTTACATCGCCGTTGCCAAGGATAAGGGTGTTGCTCCCCAACTCGTTCCGTATCTCAACCGCACGCTTCACCCGCTCCCAATGCGCAGCAACCTTAGACATTTCTTTACGCGTGCGGGCATGCAGTGTTAGTGCTGCAGGCTCTGCTGCCAAAATCTTGGGCAACCACTCCTCCAAAATATCCTTGTTATACCCAAGTCGCGTTTTTACACTCACCGGAAGATTTGGTGCACCTCGCTTTGCTGCCGCCACCAATTCAACCGCTAGTTCGGGATTGAGAATCAGTTTTGCTCCTGCTCCTTGCTTTTCAATCGTCCGGTCAGGACACCCCATGTTTATATCCACCCCATCAAAACCAAGCTCTTGTGCGAGCGCTGCGGCTTTTTCCATATGCTCAGGCGTTGCGGTGAAAAACTGAGCGACGATAGGCCGCTCTGCCTCACTAAACACAAGGTCACGCATTAGTTTTGCTTTTCTTTCGGGAGTGGCGAGCATCAAGCCATCGGCGGAGACAAACTCAGTCCAAAAGACATGCGGACCGGCAGGTTTGGAGTACTTAGCAATGACACGACGAAATGCCGGGTCGGTGACATTAGCCAACGGCGCCAACACAAAAAATGGTCGGGGTAAGTCCGTCCAGAAATTCTTCATCGGGGCTATACTAGCACATTTACTCTTCTCCTATGGTCTTGTAGTAGAGTTTGTCGCCAAAGCGCAGATCAAGATATGCAAAGTTGCTGAGTGGCTGATTTTCAAAGGGACCTGAGGCGCGCGCAAGAGCGTAGCGTTCATACACATCACCACCCGGCTCTCCCAGTGGATAGAGGAGCATAAAACCACTTTCAAAACGCAGGCGCACATCACGCACATCATCAACTGCAACTCCCACGAGTGCGTCTTCACTTTCTTGCTGTGCAATAGCTGAGGCGAAGGCAGAAAGCGTATGGAATTCATCTGCACTCATAAATTGCATTGGCAGCTTATTGCCCGAAATAGGACCACGATAGGTTACAAATGATTCTGCATTAAAGCGTGGCGCAGGAGCATAGACAATGCCATCTTCATCCATAAAGTAGCAGCTGCCATCACACCACAAGGCTGCAGGCTCACGCTCGACCACTTGCACCGCAAGCGTAGAGAAATCCTGCGCAAACACTTCGACCACTTTAAATTGAGGGAACTTCTCCTTTAAGGTAGCGACAATGTCACTCTCTGGATATAGGAGAATGTTGTTCCTTGAGAAAATGTATCCATACTTGCCTGACAACTCCTTTCGCACCACTCCTTCAAGTACCGACGTCTCCACGGTGCGCAACCCTGAGGCAGCTATTTTATCTACATGCAAAAACGGTGCGTACGAAAACCACACCGCAACACCAAAGAGAATACATACTGCTGCAGCAACAATACCTGCGCCAATCGTTCGTCGACGACGTCTTCGTGCACGTACTTTTGATGCGGGGAGCGCCACTCGCGCCATACCACTCTATTTAATCACGTCTTTTCCGAGGTAGGGTCTGAGGACTGTGGGTACTGCAATAGTGCCGTCTGCCTGTTGATAGTTCTCCATGATTGCAATGAGGGTGCGGCCGATCGCAAATATCGTTGCGTCATTCATATGCACAGGCTCAGTTGAACCATCAGCACGACGCAACTTGGTGTTAAGCCGGCGCGACTGAAACCCGCCAACATAATCTGCGCTGTGTGTCTCGCGATAGGTGTTTTGCCCCGGCATCCATGTCTCGATATCGATTTGGCGCTGATCAGGAAAGCCCATGTCCCCGGTGCAGATAATCATGGTGCGGTGCGGCAAGCCCAACTGCTTCATTAAGTACTCTTGGATCGCAACGAGAAAATCCTGCTCCGCAATACCGTCTTCAGGTTTGATAAAACATTCAGCCTCGACTTTATCAAACTGATGCTGTCGCAAGATACCCTTCGTGTCTTTGCCATAGGATCCTGCCTCGCGGCGAAACGCGGTGGAGTATCCGACATAGCGGATAGGGAGCGATTCTTCAGGAAGTGTCTCATCCATATGCAGAGGTCCGAGCGTGTGCTCAGCACTGCCGACAAACACCAAGTCATCCTTTTCAAAGTAGTAGCGCTCATCAATAGGATCGAGCCGTGCCATACGGTTCATAACTTGCGAGCGCATGAGTACAGGAGGCACTACCGGGACAAATGGTTTTGGATCAACAGTGAGTCCTGCATCCTGTGCAATTTTTTGCAATGTCTCACGCGAGGTCATCACACCCATCGCAAATTGAATAAGCGCAAACTGCATGAGGGCGAGATCGCCTTTGAGGTACGTAAAGCGTGCACCCGACACATCGGCTGCCTTTTCGCTATCAATCAAGCCAAGCGACTTTCCTAACTCCCAGTGTGCTTTTGGTTCAAAGGTAAATGCAGGCTTCTCTCCCCACTCACGTAACACCTGATTACCACTCTCATCAGGAGCAACAGGAGTATCTGCGGAAGGAATGTTCGGAATCTTTATCAAAAGCGAAACTAATTCCTTCTCCAGTGTTTGATATTTTTCTTCTGCAGATTTAAGCTCGTCCTTGAGTCGCTTGCCTGCTTCTGCATCGCGAGCGGCTGCCGCCTCATTGCGTTTCCGATTGATCTCCGTGACCTCGCCCGCAAGCTTCTTGCGCTCATCAGCGAGGATAAGAGCGCGATCTATATCAACCTCGCGGTTCTTGTTTTTAAGGGCCGCGCGGACCAGGTCAACATTCTCCCGAATAAATTGAATATCGAGCATATAAAGGTATTGTGTATCGTACAATGACTTTCCCCCAGCGACAACTACTCCCCACAGACTTTCCCGCCCTTTTGCGGGAGATCCCTGACGTCCCCTCCTCTCTATATATACGTGGCACGATGCCACCCCCTGACCACACGCTCCTGTGCGTCGTTGGCTCCCGTGCAACAAGCACCTATGGAAGACGCGTCTGTGCATCACTCATAGCCGGTTTGGCACCGTATCCCATTACTATTGTGTCAGGTATGGCATTGGGTATCGATGCCGAGGCACATACAGCAGCACTTGATGCAGGATTACCAACCATTGCAGTGTTACCTTCCTCGCTTGATCAGCAGTCTCTATATCCTGCAACGAATCGTCCACTTGCCGCACGCATATTAAAAGAAGGCGGTGCGCTGATAAGTGAATACGGAGAGCCGCACAAAGCGATGGTCTATGACTTCCCCAAGCGTAACCGTATTGTCGCGGGCATAAGCCATGCTGCACTCATTATCGAAGCAGGAGAAAAGTCAGGCACCCTTATCACTGCAAGACTGGCACTTGATTACAACCGAGAGGTGCTTGCGGTACCACACGAACTTGGCACCAAGACCGGCGAAGGGGTTAATCGCCTTATCCGCGAAGGCGCCACACTCGTGCGTTCTGCCGACGATATCGTACAAGCACTAGGAATCAAACCACCTACGCAGGCAGCACTTCCGGTTGATCTCACGGCAAGTGAGTTAAAAGTATTAGAAACTCTCCTTGAGCCACTTGAACGCGATGAACTTATCGAAGAGTCGTCACTCGATATACACGACCTCACTATTGCACTCTCATCGCTCTCAATTCGCGGTCTAATAATTGAACGTTTGGGCAAGATTGAGCGCTGTTAAACAGAGCTGCTTAATGTTATTATTTTAGCAATGAAGAAGGCAGTATCTTTCCTGCGTAATGCGCGGGACCGTGTTTTTGAGCGTCCGTATTTATATGGCGGCATTGTGGTCGCGCTCCTTTTGGGGTGGTGGATGTTTGGTGGTACCGGGAATGGTAAAGACCTCCAGACCATGGTGCTCACGCCCACCGATTTTGCTCCCGCTGTGGTGGTGAGTGGTACCGTCGTTGCCGCACAAGAAGTCGACCTCGGTTTTGCACAAAGCGGCCGCGTGAGTGGCGTGTACGTAAAAGTCGGAAGCGAAGTGGGCGCAGGCACCACCATTGCCAACATCGAAAACGGTGATGAGCGTGCAGCCCTTGCAAGCGCACAGGCACGGCTTCAAGAGGCACTTGCGGGCACTCGCCCCGAAGAGATCCATATTGCTGAGGTAGAGGTTGAAAACGCAAAGGCCGAAGTGCTTGATGCAGTACGGGAGGCTTTCCGTGCGGCTGATGACGCAGTACGTACCAAGACGACTGATCTCTTCAACAATCCAACCACAAACCCATCACTTACTTTTATTACAGACAGCCAAAGCTCCAAGCGTACCGCGGAAGATGGTCGCCTCGACCTTGAGCGTGAACTCGACGCATGGGAACGTGAGGTTTTGGCACTCAATTCTGCAACCGATCTCTCTGCGGCACTGACTCGTGCAAGCGCCGTACTTGGACAAGCAGCTCCGTTCCTCACCGCAGTCGCCACAGCACTTAACAACGCGGTACAGGATGCGTACAACACCCAAGCCGAGATCGAGGCTTCTATCGCAAACATTACAACTGCACGAACCACGATCAGTAACGCACAATCAGGTATCACTTCTGCTCGCTCAGGACTCGAAAGCGCACAACGTTCGTTGGCATTACAGCAAGCAGGCTCCACTTCCTACGACATTGCGTACGAACGCGCGCAAGTTGAATCAGCACAGGCAGCACTCGCGCGTACCGTCATTACCGCACCGTTTAGCGGCACCATCTCTCGTGTCGATGTGCATGTAGGCGAGATTATTTCTCCGAACACGTCAGAAATCTCAATGCTCTCTCGCGGCGTCTTCCAGATAGAAAGCTATGTCCCTGAGGTTAATATCGCCAACATTGAAGTGGGCGACAGCGCCGTCGTAACCCTCGACGCATACGGGGCAGAAACTTTTGCGGCAACAATCGCTTCTATCGATCCAGCCGAGACCGTGAAAGATGGTGTATCAACGTATAAAACAACGCTGCAGTTTACTACCGAAGATCCCCGCATTCGCTCCGGCATGACCGCAAACATTACCATCACCACTGAACAAAAGTTTGGTGTGTTGATAGTGCCACAAGGAACAATCGTACGACGCAGTGGCAACACCTACGTACAGATTCTCTCAGATAAGGAGGTTATCGAGCGACAAGTAACGACAGGTGCTACTTCGCTTGGCCAAGTCGAAATACTCTCAGGAGTCGCTGCAGGCGAGATGATCGTACTTAACCCGCAATAAACTCATGTTTTCGCCGCTTAACATCCGCATTGGCTTTTATCTCGCCCTGCGGCATATCAAGCGAGCAAGCATTTGGACGACCTCTCTTATCGTCTTCGTGATGCTGCTCACCTTTCTTAACTTGGTGGTAGTCACCGGCATTTTGGTTGGACTCGTGGCCGGTATCAATAGTGCATACCAGACACATTACATTGGCGACGTTATCATCTCCCCACTTGAGGGCGAGGACTATATTAAACAGAGCCCTTCTATATTGGCTCTGCTCGATACCCTTCCCCAAGTCACCGGACGCACGACCCGTTACCTAACGAGCGGTACGCTCGAAGCGGGATATAAAAGCTATGTTGGTACGGGACAAAATCCAAACTTTGTTTCGCTTCAAGTAGCAGGTATTGATCCTTCAGCTGAAGATGCATTTACCAGCCTTGGCGGCATGATATTAAGCGGTGCCTATCTCGACCAAAATGATTACGACCAGGTCCTTATCGGCTCACAGCGCTTGGCACAGTACTCGGCATTCGCAGGCGGTGGCGGTGGACTCCTCACGGTACTTGAAGATGTTGACGTGGGCAGTGTATTGCGTCTGCGTATTGGTGACGTAGAGCGCGAAGTGACCGTTAAAGGAATAATCGACAGCAAGCTCGATGAGCTTTCGTTGCGCCTCTATATGCCCGCAACTCAATTGCGTGGACTTATCGGTCGCAATGATTACAACCTCTCGGAAATAGCCATGCGTCTAACACCAGGAACAGACCCGATTGTGTTCAAAGATCTTCTCGTACGCAGCGGTGTGAGCGACTATGGAGTAGTAGAGACGTTTGAAGAATCTATCCCTGATGGTGTGCAAGAGATTACCAACACCTTCGCCATGCTGGGCAACATGATCAGCTCAGTTGGCCTTGTGGTTGCGTCGATTACAATTTTCATCGTCATATTTATCAACGCACTGACCCGCCGCAAGTTTATCGGCATTCTCAAAGGTATTGGCATAGACGGCAAAGCCATAGAGATTTCCTACATGTTCCAGTCTCTCTTCTATGCGGCCATCGGCTCAGGTATTGGTTTGGCGGTACTGTATGGTTTCTTGGTGCCGTTTGTTGCCGCACATCCGATCGACTTCCCGTTCAGCGACGGTATCTTGGTTGCACCGATACCAGACACCATGGTGCGCGTTGCGCTCCTCGTCGTTGCTACCGTTATCGCCGGATACATTCCTGCACGTATGATTGTGAAGAAGAACACCCTCGATTCGATCCTCGGACGAAATTAATATGATTGAAGCACGCAACCTTACGAAGACTTATAAAAACGGCGACATCGAGACGCACGTTCTTAAAGGTGTCAGCTTTAAGGCAGACCAAGGAGAGTTTCTTGCCATCATGGGCCGCTCCGGTGCAGGCAAATCAACTTTCCTATATCAACTCTCCCTTCTCGACCAACCCACCACTGGCGAGATCATCCTCAATGGCCGCCATGCACAAAACATGAGCGAGAAAGAAAAGATGCGCTTCCGCCTCAATACCTTTGGATACGTCTTCCAAGACTACGCACTTCTCCCCGACCTCACCGCACTTGAAAACGTCGTCGTTCCCCTCCTGATGCAGGGTGAGCAGATTAAATCTGCTGAGCGGAAAGCAGCTAAAGCGCTCGAGCGTGTGGGACTCGGCCACCGACTCAACAACCTGCCTTCGCAGATGTCGGGTGGTGAACAGCAGCGAGCTTCAATTGCTCGGGCAATTGCGCACGATCCTAAGATTCTCTTTGCCGATGAACCAACCGCAAACTTAGACCGCGAATCAAGCGAGCGCGTCATGGAGATCTTTAAAGAGCTCCATAAAGCGGGCCAGACCATTGTTATGGTTACCCACGAAGAAGAATATGGGCGTATGGCAGAAAAAATCGTACGCCTGGACGACGGAAAGATTGTGTGATATAGCTATTGTTGGTAATTCACAGAACGGAGGGGGCTATGGTTGACCAAACTCAATTGAGCAGGGCCGACGCCGAAATTCTTTCTGAAGTGATGAAGCCATTGCTACGCATCGCTAACACTGTGCCGCCGGAAAGACAACCGGACGCACTTGAGCACGTGTGCGCAATTCGGCAAGCACAAATCGTTCGACGATATCGGTAAGTTACTCAGGAGCTCCGCACATTGCGGGGCTTCACTCTTTTTAGATCTATAGTTGACATGTGATACGCTAATACGGTATCTACTCTACTTGTACATGAAGTTAGTCATCGTCGAATCACCGGCAAAAGCAAAAACGATTGAGAAATACCTCGAGGCTATTGATCCTTCGGGGGATTTTCGTGTGCGTGCATCCGTCGGCCATGTACGTGACCTCCCTAAAAACAACAAGAAAGCGATTGATATTGAAGGTGGCTTTGTTCCCCACTATGAGGTGGTGCCGGGCAAAGTTGAGGTCATCGAAGAACTCCGGACCCTTGCAAAGAAAGCGAAGGAGGTCATTTTAGCGACTGACCCCGACCGTGAAGGAGAAGCAATCGCGTGGCATATAAAGGAGGAGTTAAAGCTCAAGAAACCGGAGCGTATCGTCTTCCACGAGATCACGAAAGACGCTATTGAAGAAGCGCTCAAGAATCCGCGTAAGATCGACGAGAACCTCCGCCTTGCACAGGAAGCACGTCGGGTACTCGATCGCCTCGTGGGCTATGATCTCTCAGGTCTTATTTGGAAAAAAGTCCGCTACGGTCTTTCTGCTGGCCGCGTACAATCCCCTGCACTGCGTATCGTCATGGAGCGTGAACGTGAGATTCGTGCGTTTATACCTGAAACGTACTACGTCATCACGGCACAGACGCACACGCCTAAAAAAGAACACCTCACCCTCACCTGCGCTGAAGAGCCCCGTGATAAAAAAGTGGCTGAGCACATTGTTGAGTCCGTACAAAAAGACGGGCTTGCGATTATTGACGTTAGCGAAGCAGAAGCAAAACGTGCCGCACGTGCCCCTTTTACCACCTCAACTCTCCAGCAATCTGCATCGACTCGTCTTGGCTTTAGCCCAAGCCGCACCATGCAGGTTGCACAGAAACTGTACGAACAAGGCCATATCACCTATATGCGCACCGACTCGGTTAACCTCGGTGCCCCTGCCCGTGCCGCTATGGGCACTTTGATAGAGAAAAGGTATGGTGCCGAGTATGCGCAGTCACGCACCTTTGCCACCAAGTCTAAAAACGCACAGGAAGCGCATGAAGCGATCCGCCCAACCAACGTTACGAAGGAGTCGGCAGGAAATACTCCTGAGCAGAAGAAGTTATACGAACTCATCTGGCGTCGTGCGGTAAGTTCGCAGATGACTGACGCACGAGTACTGAAGACGAAAATTGTTGCCGAGACAAAGGACAAGAGTGTTCCCCAATTTGCGGCAACTGGTTCACGCGTTATATTCGACGGCTGGCTCAAAGCTGACCCTGCTGCACGCGGCGAGGATGTTGAACTCCCTAAGACCGATATCGGTGAAGATCTCGATGTGAAGGATGTTCACATGGAAGAAAAGCAGACCACGCCTCCACCCCGCTACACCGAAGCAGGTTTGATTAAAGAATTAGAAAAGCGCGGTATCGGCCGCCCATCAACCTACGCTAGCATCATGCGCACACTTGAGCAGCGCGGCTACACCACGAAAGAAGGTCGTTCTTTGCGTCCAACTGACACCGGCGATGTCGTATCAAGCTTCCTTGAGGAGAACTTCCCTACGTATATCTCAGATACCTTTACGGCTGAGATGGAAGACGAACTCGACCAGATCGCAAGCGGCGAGCGCGAGTATGAAAAGACGCTCCGTGATTTTTACACGCCGTTTATTAAGGAGGTAAAGATTAAGGACAAAGAAGCAGGTAAGATTACCGATCTTGGTCCCACACCAAAAGAGTTTACCTGCCCTGTCTGTGGCAAATCGATGGTGTTTAAACTCTCCCGCCAAGGCAAGTTCATGTCCTGCAGCACCTTCCCTGAGTGTACCGGTGCACGCACAGAGCTCGGCGAAGTCATCAGCAACGAACCCGCAAAACCAATTGGTACTCATCCTGAGAGCGGTGAACCCATATATGTACTCTCGGGTCGCTTTGGCCCATACGTACAGTTGGGCGGTGAACCGACAGGCAAAGTTAAGAAAGGAGACCCAAAGCCAAAACGCGCATCAATTCCGAAAGAAAAAATACCTGAAGAAGTGACCGTTGCCGATGCGACCCAATACTTAGCGCTTCCACGCACACTCGGTTCACACCCCGACACTGGACTCGATGTACTTGCAAACACGGGACGCTTTGGCCCCTACATTGCGCACCTGACACAGCCCAAAGCAGACTTCCGTTCATTAAAGACTGATAATCCGTATGACATTACGTTCGAGCGCGCTTTGGAGATTTTGAAGGAAGAAAAAAAGAAACGAGGATTCCCTCGCAAGGCTAAAAAGGGGTAGAATAGGAGCGTTATGCGCTCTATACAGGAGATAGTGGCTAAGATGAGCGGTGCCCCACGAGAAGGCATCGCTTTAGTAGAGAAGGCCTATACTTTTGCCGAAGACGCCCATAAAGACCATAAACGGTTCAGTGGCGACCCCTATTTCGACCACCTCTCTGAGACTGCGTATCTTTTGGCTGACATTGGCATGTCGAGCAAGACCATTGCAGCTGGTCTATTACATGACTCTATCGAAGATGTTGGTATCGCGCCTGAGACGATCGAGCGGGAGTTTGGCAAAGAAATACTCTTCTTAGTCGAAGGCGTAACTAAGTTAGGTCGTCTGAAATATCGAGGCGCCGAACGGCATCGCGAAAGTCTTCGCAAACTCTTGGTTGCAACGGGCAAAGATGCACGCGTTCTCATCATTAAATTGATGGACCGCTTGCACAACATGCGCACCCTTGCCCACGTGCCAGAAGAAAAACGCAAACGCATTGGGCTTGAGACACTTGAAATTTACGCATCAATCGCACACCGGCTTGGTATGGGGTTGGTACGCCGTGAACTTGAAGACCTCTCCTTTGAACATGTGCTCCCGAACGAATATCGCGATACCAAAAAACTCCTCTCCGAGCGCAGCAAAGCAACACTTGATCGTCTGCAAAAGATGACAAATACGCTGCGTAAAGAATTCGCACAAAACAGTATTAAGAACTTCCAAACTGATTCCCGTATCAAGGGACTCTATTCCCTCTATCGCAAACTGCAACGCAAGGATGGTGACATCGAAAAGATTTACGATATCGCCGCGTTGCGTATTATGGTGCCGACCGTCGAAGACTGCTATCGCGTACTTGGATTGGTTAACAACATCTATCAGCCACTTCCGAATAAAATCAAAGACTATATCGCCTTTCCGAAACCAAACGGTTACAAATCTCTCCACACCACTGTCTTTAGCGGCGACGGAGGTATTGTCGAAGTGCAAATACGCACTCCTGAAATGCATGAAGAGGCTGAGCGTGGTATCGCTGCGCACGTTGAATATAAAGAAGAGGATGCGAAAACAGGGAGTCGTGGTGGAAGTTTTGACTGGGTAAAAAGTTTGATCCCCGGGTTTGGCAGGAAAAGTAACACACCGCAAACACGGTATAGCCCCTCCTCTGCCCCATCCTGGCTCTCGGACTTAGGCGACGCTGAAGAAGACCCAGAACTTGAGACAAGTATTAAAACTGACATTTTCAGTCGACGCGTCTTTGTGTTTACCCCAACTGGCGACGTGGTTGATCTCCCTGCCGAGTCCTCACCAGTTGATTTTGCCTACGCAATCCACTCCGATATTGGTGACCGTGTGTTTGGTGCAAAAGTAAACGGTAAAATGGTTCCGCTTGATACCCATTTACACAACGGTGACATTGTGGAAATTCAGACCAAGAAGACTGCTAAGCCAAAATCAAAATGGCTCGACTTTGCCAAAACGACTCTTGCCCGTCGGCATATACGCCAGGCAATCGAAAAGGAAAAAGATTTTAGATAGAGAAACTGGTCGGGTCGAAGGTGTTTTCGTCCTTTTCTTTCTCCTCTTTACTTCGGTCATCCAAGTCGCTCACTACCTGTTCAGGAGCAGGGAGTGTGCCCTCTGTAGAAGGAGTAGCTTGTGGGGCATTTATTCGTGCGGCAATCTGATGGAAGATAGTACGCAAGTCTTCCTCGGTCGCAAAGTCGATAGCCAACTTCCCTCCATTTTCTTTCGTTTCGATATTCACCCGTGTACCCAACACTTCGGTTAGGTCACGCTCCATTTGCAAAATCTCAGGCGAGTAGACGTATTCCTTTTTGCGTACCTTATCAACCGCAATACGGCGTGCAATAGCCTCAGCATCGCGCACGGTGACCTTCTTCAGCATGATCTCTTTAAAGAGCGTGAGCTGCTCTTCAGGACGATCAGCCAACATTAACAATGGTCGGCAATGACCTTCCGTGATACGGCCAAGCACCACTGCCTGTTGCATCTCATCGGGAAGCATCAACAGCCGCACACTGTTGCTGACATACTCACGGCTCTTCCCTACCTTCTCCGCAATTTCGTAATGTTTAAAACCAAACTGTGCATGGAGTTGTTCAAACGCTTTTGCGCGATCAATGGCATTCAAATCCTCTCGCTGGAGGTTTTCGATAATGGCAAGTTCGAGCTTGGTCTTATCATCATCGTGGCTGGCACGGATAAGTACTGGCACTTCTCGTACACCCGCAATTTTGCTTGCACGCAAACGGCGCTCGCCGGCGATAAGTTCATACTCAACACTCATGCCGCCGTCTTGCCGCTCCACCTCTTTGCGCGACACAACCAAAGGCTGCAACACGCCGTATTGGCGGATTGATTTTGCGAGGTCGTTTAATTTTACTTCGTCAAACTCTTTTCGAGGCTGAAAAGGGTTTGGTTTTATCTTCTCAACTTCGACCCAGAACACTGCATTGTTATAAAACGTCGATTCAGGCATGTATGTATTTTATCAGTGTTTGGTGCCGGAGGAGGGACTTGAACCCACACCCCTTGCGGGACTCGATTTTGAGTCGAGCGCGGCTACCATTACGCCACTCCGGCAATGAAAATAATCTACCATTTTTTAGGCGTGCATGATACTGTGCCTTTAGTTTTGTCCTTTGGAGCACCAGATGGCCGCCGCGTTCAATTACGAGCAGGAGCTCGCGACACTTCTCATCGGATTCTACGGAACCGGTGTGATCAAGATTGATACGGAGAAAGGTTTCGAACTTGCGGCACATCGCAGAGATCCAACTCTGCCGAGAAGCCCCACCTACTTCAATCTCCGCACCACCACGCACCCGACCAACCCTGGTCGCCTTACGCCAAGTGAGGTCAATGTGATTGCTCGGCTTATGTACGAGCGACTTACGCAAACGAAAATTGAGTTTGATGGCCTCTGTGGCGTTCCCGATGCAGGAGTACCTTTTGCAAGAGCATTGCAGGAGCATTACTACAACCTTGATCGGCGCGACGTTCCACTCCTTACCCTCAAAAAAGGTAACGGGCTCAAGAAAACACAAGGACTCCCCCGCGGATCACGTGTTCTGTTGATCGACGACGTTGTCTCGGATGCCGGCAGCAAAGTACGCGAAGGTATCGAACCGTTGCGACTGGAAAGGTACATCGTCCGCGACTGTATCGTCTGCATCGACCGCGAACAAGGTGGCGCTGCACAACTGGAGAGACCTTCTGTAAAAGTAGGACTCTGCTCCATCGTTTCTGCTTCAGAGGTCTTTGATCTGTATGAGCGCGCCCGGATTATTCTGCCCGAGGTGCGCGAAAAACTCCGTCACTATCATGCAACCTCGTGTGCTGCATGAACCCCGCCCCCGCTTGGCATTCGCTGAGCGGGGGCGTATTGTATGCGCGTAATGCAGAAGATTATTGCAATAGTAGGCCCTACCGCTTCAGGCAAAAGCGGACTTGGTATTTACCTTGCCCAAAAGCTCCGTGGCGAGGTTATTTCTGCTGATAGCCGTCAGGTGTACAAAGGACTTGATATTGGCACCGGCAAAGTAACTAAAAAAGAAATGCAGGGAGTACGGCACCACCTATTGGACACCACCTCCCCAAAGCGCCAATTTTCGGTAGATGATTTTGTGAAAAAAGCCGAACGCACAATTACTGCGATACATCGCAACGGCGGTACCCCTATCGTAGTTGGCGGCACAGGACTATATGTTGATATGCTGCTCGGGCGTATGTCATACGCAGAGGTGCCGCCTAATCCCGCACTTCGCGCAAAACTGGAACTTCTCTCCACAGATACTCTTTTCGCTCGACTGCAAAAGCTCGACCCTCGTCGCGCCACCACTATCGAACCCCACCACAAGCGCCGACTTATCCGTGCCATAGAAATTGCCACCGCCATAGGCAAAAATCCTGCTCCTCAGACAGTACAAAAGTATGAGGTGCTCTGGCTCGGACTTAATCCGGCAGACCTTCCTACACGCATCAGCGCGCGTCTCAGGGCACGCCTTAAACAAGGCATGATTGCCGAAGCAAAACGCCTGCATACCAAAGGACTCTCGTACAAGCGCATGGACGAGCTCGGGCTCGAGTATCGATACCTGGCAAAACTCCTGCAAAAGAAAATCACCCGAGATCAATTTGAGCAGGAACTTGAACGTGCGATTAATCAATACGCAAAACGCCAATGGCGGTGGTTCAAACGCAACAAAGATATTGCGTGGATCGGCTCAAAAACAGAAGCTCTGCGACTAGCTAAAGCTTTCCTTTCGCGCTAAAATGCCGGCAACGGGCGCTTAGTTAAATGGTATAACAACGGTCTCCAAAACCGTTATTGAGGGTTCGATTCCTTCAGCGCCCGCAGATATCCACACCCTATTGTGTGGCAACAAAAAGTAGGTGTACTCTTACTAGGCTGATATACGAAGCAACTTCGCAAGAAGAAGCCGAATATATCAGCACAAAGAACCGCTCCCTGAGGGAGCGATTTTTTGTGCCTATTTTTTAGCTTCTTTGTGGACCTGCTGGACTTTACACCATTTGCAGAACTTCTTCAGCTCGATCTTGCGCACGACGAGCTTCTTGTTTTTGGAGCTCCAATAGTTAATACGCTTGCACTTGGCGCATTGGAGGCGGATGAGTCGGTCTTGTGACATAACGAAAGGACTATACCGCAAAAGGGGTTTTTAGGCAACTAGCAGCTTATATTATTAAGCTGCAAGGTCCGGCAGTTATTTGCCACATACCGCTGGGTCTCCACAAGGCCTCCAGGGTTAGTGGTGCATTGGTATGCGTATAAACCTGGGCAGTCCTGGCTCGCTGCCATAGCTGGAGTTCTCCCACTTGGACTTGTTCCTGGCTGCGTAGACGCTCCCCCGTTATACGCTGCATAGCAGTTTGCAAGATTGCCATTAAACGTGCCACACACATTGTTTAAATAACTGACTCCCGAATTAATATTGCACTGCGGATCCGTATAGGTACAACCGCTTAATAAGTTTGAAGGAAGCACTTGGGTCAATCCGAGTGCCCCCGCGGGGCTCGTCGCATTTGGATTACCACTCGACTCATTAGCAATAAGCGATGTCATGACTTGCGTACAGTTTGGGATATTTGATCCGTACGTTGAGCATGCAGAATCGATTTGGGAGCCATATCGTTGTTCCACAGATGAATAGGTTGCTAATAGAGCGCCGTCGGAACGACTTGTGGTAAGTCCAAGACTCTGCGGGTTGCCATTTGCCGCAAGAGCACTCACTTCTTCAAGTTGCCCTCCTGCTGTACCTGAATGAGGTTGGGGATCTGCAAACTGGTCCGTATCCGGGTTGTAACACGATGCGGTATCAGGATCCCCATTGTCATCCGCATATAAAAACCCTACCCCGCACGAACCACCTGGCCCTACCCGCTCAGAGAGATCAACCGGGGTCCCATCAGGGGCCACTGTGGTACCGGGAGTGACTACAGGCGTTGTTGGCCCCGAGGAAAGTCCTGGAAGCGACGAAGAAAGCCATTGTTGCACCGTGGCATCTGTTTTGCGAATTTGGTTACACTTTCCTTCAATACTATTCCACTTGATACCGTTCTGGAAGAAACTTGGATCAATAACTGCATTCACAATTGTCTGTACCACCAAATATCCAACAAGCGCAAAGATAAACCCGAGTGCTACTGATTTAAATATTTCATGTGCTCTATTAATCCGACCTGGGTTACCGTTTGCCGTAAAGTAGAGTATGCCTGCCCATGCAAACATAACGGCGGCAACAAGCACCGACATTGCGAGTAGCCAATTGATTATATTTTGAAGGAGCTGAACAAACGTACAAAAATTGCATCCCTGTATAGAGTTAACTGAGCATTCTTGTGGCACCAGACCATTTAGATTGCCTCCTCCCCCTACAGTTGACCCAGTTGTTGGATTTGTGACAGTCCCTCCGGTAGGGAAACCTCCTGTATCAACAACGTTCGGGGTTACCGTAGTCGGCCCTGGGTTCGTGGGAGTTTCTACAGGTGTAGCACCGGATCCAATTACCGTAATACGGACGGTACAGGTTTTAGTGCCACCTGGACCTTCAAAGGTGGCCCGGTAATCCGTTGTTACTCTCGGCATCACATACACCGAACTGTTTGCGGGGATGTTCCCCACCTCAGTCAACGTGCCTCGTGAAGCATTACTACTTGTCCATACCAATTGAGCACGAGCACCCGGCAAGATAGTAGTGGGATTCCCTGTAAGGGTGCATTGTGGCACCGGAGGCGGTGTAAAACTTTGCGCAAAGGCAAAGTGGGGCACAAGGATAGCCGCAAGCAAAAATACCTTGAGCCCATATGGCTTCATGCCTAAATCATAGCATCGAAAAAAACAATATCTTGTGGTATCGTGTGTACACGCGTCGGTGGCGGAGTGGTCAATCGCAACTGGCTGTAAACCAGTCGCCCTTGCGGCTACGTAGGTTCGAATCCTACCCGGCGCACCAAAAGAAAAAGGCGCCCCAACACAGTGTGTGGGACGCCCTTGTTAAACGTCAGACGAAGTAAAGATCAGTTCTTAACCGCGAGCGGATCGCGGCAGTTTTCGGGAACAAAGCCGTCCTTGTTCGGAACGCAGCGATCCCTCACAAAGACCGGAGGCGGTGCCTGGTGCACCAACACCGGGGCCGCCGGCCGATTCTGCAGAGCCATGATCGCGATCGGCAGTGCAAGCGACATTGCACTCACGACACCATCGCTGCTCGAGCGAGAACCGGTGTGTACGACCACGTTGGCGCCGCCGGCCTTGTTGTAGATCGAGACGTTGTTGTGGTTGTAAGACGACTGGGACTGAGACTGTGACTGCTCGTTCTTCACGTTGTTGTGGTTGTTGGCCTGTGCGCTGGAGTTCGAGCTCGACGATGAGTTCGACGAATTGTTGTTCGTGTTCTTGTTGCTCGAATTTCCAGAGTTCTTCACACTGCCGCCAGTACCACCATACGCAGTCGCACTGCCGCCGTAGGCGGTATTGTTGTTGGTGTTGCTCGGCTTGAAGGTATTGTTGTTGGTATTTTTGACCTTGGCACCACCGCCCGGGCCGCCGATACCGATACCGACACCAGTGCCCCCGCCATTGAAATGACCGGGACCACCGCTGCCGCCACCTTTGTGACCACCGCCTTTACCGCCGTACTTCATGCCGCCACCTTTGTGACCGCCACCTTTGCCGCCGCTGAAACCTTTGCCACCGCCACCGAAGCCCTTGCCGCCGCCTCCGCCCTTCTTGGCATCGGCACCGCTCGAAGCAAAGGCAATGGCGATCACCGCAGCAGATGCGATAGTCAACAGACTCTTGATCTTCATTAGACTTCTCCTGGTTTATTTTTAAAGGACTATTTCTGGCCGTTCGTGACGACCGGCTTATAGATGACCGTGTCATCTGCAAATCGCTATCCATGAACGTTTTCTATAAAGGTGTGGCGACGCGTCAACTGAGACGCGCCGCACACATGTTTTGTACTCTTACGAACACCCTCTTTCGACAACTTTGTTTCCATCGCCGTCGAACGTGGGCCACGCACATTGAGTAAGGAGTGGGCTCGGAGGTGGTGGTTCCCACGAAACCCCCGGTGTCGGCACTGCCACCATCGAAATGATGATTGGACCGATGATGACCTTGCCCCGTTCGCGCCGAGGCGCCGCCTTAGGCGTATTGGCGAAGATCTTCTTCGTCATCCCGGCGTCTTTCAGGAGCGCATCATATTGTGTGTCGCGCTCATGTCCGCACCACCGCTGCCCATACCACGACGCGCGCGCCGCTTTCGGTATTAGGTCACGTTCGGGCTGTTCGGGCTGCGAAAGCCCGGGGTAGTCCCGATGCTCAGAGCTTGAACAGAGATCTTTGTCCTTCCAGGCACTGACTCCTGCTTGATACAAGGCCGGCACCGGAAATGGCAAAGGATTGAGTGTGGCAAGAATAGTCCCCCACACTTCCCCATGTCCAAGCTCCCGATCTTCTGTGTCGCCAACATGGAACGCAGAGTATCCTACGTTCGCCACCACCGAGAGGACAGTGGCATACCCATAGCTACCAATGAGACCGGTAGGGCCGGGAAGGTATCCCAAGGCTCTATTCATCGCCTTATCTCCCACATCCCACAGCATGTCCCGCTGTTTCTTCAATTGCTCCTCCTTAACCTTTTGGGGCTTGGGAGCTTTTTGGATTTTCTTGGGGGCAGATGGCTTCTTAAAAAACCACTGCGCCTCGGCAGGCCCTGCCGCAAAGGCAAAACCCACCAAAACCAGGCACCACAAGCGGACAAACATCCCTTGACTCCTTTGGTTGTGAGTGTTCTAAACTGGTCGCAACATACCACATTAGCTTAAAATGCGCAAGGGGGTTATTGACTTTCCATATTTTTTTACGTATTTTGTAACTAGCTTCAACCTGCACCTCATAAGGAATGACCCATGGGCGCACTCACACACGCAGTCCTTATCCTCAACAACTCTGAAGGAGAAGGTATCTGTATTCCGGTCCTCAACTTCCCTCTCCTGCCAATCGACTCCAATATCACTATCCACTTTGATGAGGAGACGATTATCGAAGAGGCCAAGATTGTTGAGTATCAGGCAACAAACAAATACGGACCTATCGTGAAAGTCTCGGTACGCGAAGCGCGCGAGGAAGTGGAGCGCAGTCGCGAGATTGATAAAATATGGGACTCTGTGGCCGCACTCTGCCAGCCCGACACCGGAATGCTCTGCGAGCTTCTCTATCCAGACCCAATCGATTTTTCTACTCAATACCCGCCCGCATAAAAGCGGAAAACAAAAAGCCCGGCAATTGCCGGGCTTTTCTCTTATGCGACCTTCTCTTCAGTCAGTTGCGTTGCAGTTGATTTAATCGCTTTGCTTTTACCCGTCTTTTTGACGTCAAAGATAAAGGCTCCTTTTTTATCTATATCCACCATCACTGCCCCGCCTGAGAGTATGCCGCGACCCACCATCAAGCTCGCCACCTTCGTGAGGATCTTGTCTTGGATCAACCGGCGCAGAGGTCGCGCACCATAGTGCGGATTGTATCCCTCTTTGGCCAGATATTCGTACACCGCAGGAGTTAGGGTAAGGGTGATCTCTTTTTGTTCAAGCCGTGAGATTACCTCGCGTACCTGGATGTCGACAATGTCTTTAATCGCCTCAGGAGAGAGGATGTTGAAGATAACGATCTCATCGATACGGTTGAGGAATTCAGGACGGAAGAAGTCTTTCAGACTCTGCTCGACTTTCTCCTTTGCCATCCGGTAGTTTTGCTCATCACTGCCGCCTGCGGTTGCAAAACCAATCTGCTCCATGCGGTCGATATGCTGCGCACCGATGTTGCTCGTCATAATAATGATCGTGTTGCGGAAGTTAACCCGGCGTCCTTTTGCATCGGTGAGATGCCCGTTATCAAGAACCTGCAACAAGATGTTGAATACCTCAGGGTGTGCTTTTTCTACTTCGTCGAAGAGAAGCACCGCATATGGTCGGTGGCGTACCAACTCGGTTAAACCACCACCCTCTTCATGTCCTACATATCCTGGAGGGCTGCCAATGAGTTTAGAGACGCTGTGCTTCTCCATGTACTCAGACATATCGACACGTATCAGCGCCTTTTCATCATCGAACATAAACTCAGCAAGCGCGCGTGTGAGTTCGGTTTTACCCACACCGGTTGGACCAAGGAACATAAACGATGCAATAGGTCGATTTGGATCAGCAATACCTGCACGCGAGCGTTTTACCGCATCAGCAACTTTTTGTACGGCCTCGTTTTGACCAACGACACGTCCTTCCAGTTCCTTTTCAATACGTGAGAGTTTTTCTGCTTCCTCTTCAAGCATGCGGGACACGGGAATACCGGTCCATTTTGCAACCACCGATGCAATATCAGCTTCGGTAATCTCTTCCTTTAAGATACGGCGAGTCGATTGTAGTTTTTTAAGCCGTTTTTGTTTTTGTTCTAACTCACGTTCAATAGACGGTATTTCGCCATAGCGGATCTCGGCTGCGCGCGAGAGATCAATTGCTAATTCAGCGGCATCAGCCTCCATACGTAGCGTCTCAAGCTCCTTTTTAAGTGCCTTAATGTCGGAGAGTACTTGTTTTTCATTCTTCCAGCGCAATTCAAGCTCGCCGGTCTTTTCTTTCAGCTCAGCAATTTCCTTCTCTATCGCTTTCACGCGGGTCTTGGCACGCTTCGAGACAGTCTCTTCGTCCCCTCCTGCTTCCTTACGCAGCGCTTCCTTCTCCACTTCAAGTCGCATTATTTTGCGGTGTGCGTCTTCGAGCATAGGCGGCTTGTTTTCCAAGCTAATGCGCAAGCTCGAAGCTGCCTCATCGATGAGGTCGATCGCTTTGTCGGGCAAGAAACGATCTGCAATATAGCGAGCAGAGAGCTCTACCGCTGCAACCAACGCATCGTCGGTTATATGCACCCCGTGGAAGAGTTCGTACTTTTCTTTCAGTCCACGCAAAATCGCCGTTGCATCATCCAACGCCGGCTCAAGTACATACACGGGCTGGAAGCGACGTTGGAACGCTGCATCGCGTTCAATATATTTTTGATATTCCTTAAGTGTTGTGGCGCCAATGACTTTCATCTCGCCGCGAGCAAGCGCGGGTTTAATCATGTTCGACATGTCGACTGCCCCCTCGGCAGAACCTGCGCCCATCACGGTATGGATCTCGTCTATGAAGAGAACGATCTTGCCCTCCGAGCGCTCAATCTCTTTCATGATTGCCTTGAGGCGCTCTTCAAATTCGCCGCGATATTTAGTACCGGCGATAAGGGAACCAAGATCAAGCGACACTAAATCTTTATCGCGCAGACTCTCTGGGCAATCCCCTGTTGCAATGCGCTGTGCCAACTCTTCAGCAATAGCGGTCTTTCCCACCCCTGCTTCACCGATCAATATCGGATTGTTTTTGGTGCGGCGCGAAAGTATCTGGATCACACGGTGGATTTCCTCGTCACGGCCAATGACTGGGTCGAGTTTATTCTCCAGCGCCATCTTGGTGAGTGAGCGCGTGTATTTAGTGAGTGCACGGAATTTCTTTTGTGGCTCGGGCGCAGCAGTCTTTGCACTGCGCAATTCATGCAAGGAGCGCATGACCGCTTCGCGCGTAATGCGGAAGCGTCCCAATACATCACGAGCTGTGCCCGGGATATCGAGTACGGATATAAAAAGATGCTCAGTCGAAACAAATTCGTCATGGAGTTCGGTCGCAACTTTTGCAGAGCGCTCAAGTGCCTGTACCAATTCTGGCGTCAAATACAACTGATAGCTTGGACTAAGCGTTGAACCAGTGTGTGGACCTTCCAAATTTTCGAGTACGGTGTCGGTCAAGAGCACCATATCAACCTCGAGTTTCTCGAGCACTGACACCACCAAACTCTCCTCTTGCAAGAGGAGTGCGCCAAGAAGATGCAGGGGGCTCACCTGATTTTGACCCCGCTCTACCGCAAGCTCATGAGCCCTGCGGACTGCCTCTTTTGCTTTTGTAGTGAAATGATTGAATGGGGGCATAGTGGTGTGTGGTTAGTCGCTAAGGACTCGTGGGGGTACTGTAGTAGTCGCCGCCGAGGGCTTGTGAAGCACCAGTACGGATTCCAACTACCTCGCCAAAGAGCGTGATAAGGACAGATCCCGCTGTTGCCGATGGTACCGACGCTTCGATGACACCATCATGAGGAAGTGCGGCAATGACGCCCATCCCTACGGTATCTGCGCCGGAGCCGCCAATACGGATGACGGATTGTCCCAGCTTTACTTTCGAATGATCAGCTATGGTTGCTGCGGTAAACCCATCAGGGGTCACGGCAACATCGAGGAATGCAACGGAACTCGTACCTGCGCGCACTGCAAGCGGTACACGCTCACCCGAGTACAGTATTGCATCTAGGTTGCGCGCACCTGCCGAGGCAAGCGCTGCACGATCCGTAATCGCAGTGCCGTTCGGGCTCACAATCACGCCGCGCGCAAGTAACACTTCTGGTGCATTGCGCGAGACAATGCGGATAACTGCCTTTTGTGCCGCTGCGATAGATTCCGCAGCGAGATCGTCCTCTTTGACGACTACAGTCTTTTCAGTTGCCACTGCGGCAACTGCTGGCTGCTCAGGCAATGTGGTGGCCACCTCGACGGTACGCTCGACTATTTGATTGATCGTACGCTGGACCTCCGGTGGCGCTTCGTTAACCAGCGACACAGTGACGATGCCGGTTGCAATAGAGGTCACGAAACTCACCAAAAGCGTCAAAAGGACTATCTGATGCTTAGTGAGTTGCTCGAGGTCCATCACCCACAATATACAACTTTTTTACCTAAAAAGGAAGTTACGCACGTATACGATATCGGCCAATAGTCTCTGTAAGTGCCGCTACGATACGGCGAGCCTCCCCACGAGTCGCACCGGGCAAAAGAGTGATGCGAATTGCAGATTTTGCGATAGATTTTTCTACACCAAGAGCCGTAATCACGTGACTTGGCTCCTCATTGCCCGTGGAGCACGCGCTGCGTGTTGAAAGCGCAACACCGAGCGTGTCCATCGATACCACCGCCATCTCTCCATCAAGTCCTGGGATTGAAATGTTTATATTGTTCGCCACCCGCTCTTCTTTCTGGGGACCATGCCATATTGCATCCGGTATCGCTTTTTTTATCTCGCTCCAGAGATAATCACGGACGTCTGATACTTTTTGCACGCGGCGCGCAACTCCTTTTTGTGCATCTGCAAGTGCAACGGCAAAGGCACCAATATGAGGAATGTTTTCTGTTCCCCCGCGTACGCCTGATTCCTGGCTGCCGCCCCACAGTATTGGTTCTATTGGCGTCCCTCTCTTTATATAGAGCACTCCGATACCTTTTGGTCCCAGTATTTTTTGCCCATCAAGCGTCATGAGATCAACCCCGAGCTTTTCGACATTAATTTCTTGCCAGAGTGGAGCCTGCGACGCATCGGTATGCAGATATATTCTTTGTTTTGCACGTCTCACCCCTTTCGCAATTTCTTTGAGTGGCACAATCGTACCTATCTCGCTATTGACCAACTGCACGGAAACAAATCGCGTAGTTGGTTTGATGGATTCAACCAGTGTGTTTGGAAAAACAGTGCCGTCTGGCTGCACGCCAACTTCGCTCACTTCAAGCCCATCACGCTGCAGTGCATATAACGGTTCAAGTATCGATTGATGTTCGATAGAAAGCGTAATGGCATGCACGTCATCATCTTGTCGCAGGAGTGGACGGAGGACTCCGCCAATCGCAAGATTGTTTGCTTCGGTACCGGATGCAGTGAAAACAATTTCATCGGGATGCGCGCCGATAGAGTGTGCGATGCTTGCCCGCGCTTTCTCTAATTCCTTTTTTGCCTGTTGCGCTTCGCTGTGTAATGCACCTGCATTGCCATAGACCCCAAGCAAGCGTAATAACTCCCGTTTTGCACGAGAAGAGAGCGGAGTTGCTGCCGCTGCATCTGCATATATCCTTCGCTTCCAAAACATCATATCTTCAGTATACTTACCTCCATGTCTTCTGCATCTCTCGGCGCACTGCCAGCGCTCCTCACCCTCGCAGCTCCGTATATCGCACTTGCGGCACTTCTGTGTGCCCTTCTTGCAATTGCACTGCTGCTTGCATTGCGTCGCAGACTATCTCGCCTCTCGCTTGGACGCAATGGCTCGATTGAAGAATCGATTGCAATACTCACCCGAGAGAACAAAGATTTGAAAGAATTCCGCGCAGAACTTGAGGCATATTTGAAAATGGCTGAGTCTCGATTACGCGGCAGCATACGTGGCGTTGGATTAGTGCGCTTCAATCCATTCGAACAAGGACAAGGAGGCAACCAGAGTTTTGCATTGGCACTCCTAGACGAAAGGGGTAATGGTGCGGTACTCTCAACTCTCTACGCTCGGGATCGGGTTGGAGTATATGCCAAGCCGGTTGAGGGCAGTGTATCGACCTTTGACCTCACTCCGGAGGAAAAGGAAGCTATCTCTACCGCTAAAGCGAACTTAACCGAGCGCAAGAAACGTGGAAACTAATTCTCTATGCAAAAACCTCGCCCTCCCATCGTGGCCGTTGTCGGCCATATAGACCACGGCAAATCGACACTGCTCGACTATATTCGACATGCAAACATAGTAGAGGGCGAAGCGGGTGGTATTACCCAGCACCTCTCGGCATACCAGGCAACACACGAAAACACCTCTGGTACGCATCATATTACGTTCCTCGATACTCCCGGACACGAAGCATTTAAAGGTATGCGCTCGCGCGGATTGGAGGTGGCTGACATTGCCATACTTATTGTCTCGGCTGAGGAGGGTGTAAAACCACAGACTAAAGAAGCAATCACCCTCATCAACGAAGCAAACATTCCTTTTATTGTTGCATTCACGAAAATAGACAAACCCGACGCAAATATTGAGCGTGCAAAAATGTCGATGCTCGAGGCACAGATCTTCTTGGAAGGTATGGGTGGTGAGGTGCCGTGGGTTGCAGTCTCTGGCAAAAACGGCGAAGGCATCCCTGAGCTTCTCGACCTCATTGTGCTTCAGGCGGAGATATCAGAGCTACAGGCTGATGCAGACGCACCAGCAACAGGTTTGGTAATCGAGTCTCATGTTGACGCACGCCGCGGCAACACCGCAACCCTCATCGTCCAGAACGGAACGCTTAAGAGCGGGCAATTTATTGTTGCCGGAGCGGCCTGGGCACCAACACGCATTATGGAAAATTTTTTAGGCAAAGCGTCTAAAGAATTGGGACCCTCGAGCCCTGCGCGAGTAGTTGGATTCTCTACACTTCCTGTGGTCGGTAGCACATGGAGTGTGGTTGCGAACAAAAAAGAAGCAGAGTCTACCACCGCAGCACTTGAGCGCCGCCCCACAGCGTCTCCTGCAGCAAAGAGCGAGGAAGAAGTGGGAGTCGAAACAACCATACTCCCCCTCATTATCAAAACCGATGTTGCCGGAACTGGTGAAGCAGTAGCGCACGAACTTGCGAAAATCCCTGTTGATCCACGCATGGAAGTGCGTGTGTTAGTACAAAGCGTCGGCGCAATCGGCGAAGGAGATGTAAAGCTCGCATCCGGTGGAAAGACACCAGGCATCATTGTCGGTTTTAACGTCAAAGTCGAACGTGAGGCGCGTGATCTTGCAGAGCGTCTGGGAGTAACGATCGAGACATTCGATATTATCTACAAACTCACTGAATGGCTTGCGGCACAAATTGAAGAGCGCCGTCCACGTGCAAATACCGAGGTTGTGGTAGGTACCGCAAAACTCCTTAAGTTTTTCAGCACACAAAAAGGCCGTGCAGTGGTTGGCGGTCGCGTTGAAGAAGGTACTATTAAAAGTGGTGCGGAAGTTCGCATCATTCGTCGCGACGAAGAAATTGGTCGGGGTAAAATTGTTGGGCTTCAAGCACAAAAGAAAGAAGTGAAAGAGGTGGAGGCAGGCAACGAGTTTGGCGCCATGGTGCGCACCGATGCCTTACCTGCAGCAGGAGATCGTCTCGAAGTTGTGGTGATTGAATACAAATAATATGCACATGCACGAAAAAGACACCGAAGCCCTCCGAGAGACCGCTGCCCTCTTTTTAAGCCGCGAAGCAAACCGCAACTCACTTATCACTGTTACGCGTGCTCATTTAAGCGAAGATCGCAAACGAGGCACGATATTTATCACGGTACTCCCTGAGAGGGCCGAAGAGGCGGCAGTCGCGTTTGCCAATCGCAACCGCTTTGAATTTGGTGCGTTTTTTGAAAAGCACATACGCGGCATGCGCATACCCCATGTCGAGTTTGTGATCGACCGGGGCGAAAAGAACCGTCAGCGGTTGGACGAGCTAACTGGTTAAACATCACTCCTTGCAGGGCTTTTTATTGACACCTATAATACAAGGATGGGTATAAAATTTTCTATTGACGAAAATTTTTTTGATCATTGGACCCAAGAATCAGCATATGTGCTTGGGTATTTGTATGCAGATGGAAGTTTAGAAGACTCCCCTGCCATGAGAGGTAAATATATACGAGTTGCAAGCACTGATCGAGACAGAATCGAGGTTTTTAAGAGACTACTCAAATCTGAACATACCATTGTAAAAGAAAAGGTTTCTGGAAACAGAAAGCCTCGTTATCTTTTACGAATAGGCAACAAGAGACTTTTTGAACAACTTATTGCCCTTGGTCTTACTCCACGCAAGTCACTCACTATGAAGTTTCCCCATATACCTGCACCTTATGTATCTTCTTTTATCCGTGGATACTTCGATGGAGACGGGTGTGTGTTTCTCCAAAATGGAATTGGGAAAAATGGGCAAAAAATCATTAAACGTCTGAGTGTGATCTTTACAAGTGGCAGCGACGAATTTCTAGAGGAATTGAAAAAGAGCTTACAAAAAGAAGCTTGTGTGCAAGGAGGAGGAATATACAACACAACCCGAGCACGACAATTATGGTTTTTTACCAAGGACAGTATAAAGCTTTTTGCTTTCCTATATAAAGATGTTCCTGATAAAGACCTATACATGCAACGAAAATACGTTATATTAGATGAGTATTTTGAGCGGCGCCCAAACGTGGTCACCGCAGAGATACAGACTATTCAAAATAGGCTCGGTGGTGAAGTGGTAACACTGGAGTCTGCAAAACTCCCACGCGCGGGTTCGATTCCCGCCCGAGCCTCCCGCGAACGCTCTACTTCGCTTAAAATTTCGTAGAGTAATGCCGAGATGGCGGAACTGGTATACGCGCGACACTTAAAATGTCGTGAGCCTTACAGCTCATGTGGGTTCGATTCCCACTCTCGGCACTATGGAAATCCCTAGAAACTTTGCGCCCTATGAAATGTGGCCTGAGTACGACTGGCTCGCTACCCTACCCCCTATTTGTCAGCGTGAGTGGGTGAAAGGAGAAAATAGTGCAGTGCGATGGAGTTTTTGGCCGATAACATTTGAGGTACAGATTGGCGATACTGAACCTGACCTCAAGGCACCGGGGCGTCTGGCACGCCCGCGCATCGTGCGATGGAACCGTGTGCATCGCACCGATGTACCAGAAGGCTGGCACACGACACAATTTCCGTGGCGCGTCGACGCGTATCACACACTTACACCTGACTATCGCAGTACCTGGAACAAAAGTTCGCGTCGTGACCTTCAATTGTGGCTTAAGCGACACCACAACATAACCCATACGATAGAAAAACTATCGATTGAAGAATTCCGCACCGCCTACAAACAGAGCCTGACCTACAAAAAAATAGGCGGCCAACAACTTGCATGCCTCATGGCAAAGTACACCCCAGAAACATTTGAACTTGTGGGGGGGCGCAACAAAGCCACCGGCCAAATTATTGCAGGCACCGCACTACTCTACTCACCCACTCGAAGCATCTCGATGCGCGAGACGCCGTTTATCCTTCCCGAAGCGCGCGAGTGTTTTGCGATGACTGCGCTTGTAGATTATTGGTTTGCACACTCTTTAGCGCGAGGCACAGAGCTCCAGTACTTTTCATACTTTGCGCATGCGGGTACGCCAAAAAATTGGGAAGGCTTTTCCGCATTTAAAAGACAGTTTGGTATTATTGAAGTCGCCTATCCACCAACACTATGGCGTGCAGTGGGAGGTAAGCTTTGGTAAGCGCAAGAAGTGTGCTACAAAATATACACTTGCGCCCATAGCTCAGTTGGTAGAGCAACTCCCTCTTAAGGAGATGGTCCCTGGTTCGAATCCAGGTGGGCGCACATTGCTGGGGTGGCGGAATTGGTATACGCACGTGCCTTAGGAGCACGCGGGGCAACCCATGGAGGTTCAAGTCCTCTCCCCAGCACAAGATCGTAAGAATGGCCTTAATTAAGGCCATTTTTGCTTGACTTTTGCCGTTAAGTATGATAGAATTTTAGATGGAACGCGGCAATCCTGTCGCAGCTCTTCGTCACTCAAACAAAACGAGGTGATTCATGTCAGATGTCTCAAACACGACATCCCCGCCCCCACCAACCTCTCACAAGGTCAAGTATGAACTGACCTGGATAGTCTGGTCGATTGTTGTAATAGTGGCTATTTTTATGCTCACGTTACCTTTCGACTTCTTCCTTACTCGACTAGTCCGCGTCGGACTCTTACTCTGGGCCGGCTTTATGGTCGCGTTGTTTATCCTGCCGCTGTTTCCACAGCTTATGGATATACTCACGATCAGCCCTAATCGCAATCGTATAGGCACAGACGAATGGCCTTACGAGAAATCGCGAGAAGGATTCTTTACCGACCTCTCACCAGGTCGCGTAAAGATGGTCGAAGCGTGGGACGGTACATTCCTCCGTGCACTCATGGACTACGATGGACGTATGTTTGTGGGTGAGCGGAATGATAATCTCCTTACCACCGACCAGCAAGAATACTGGGAGGTGGTGGAGACTGCAGATGGATACCGAGACTCACACCCACTCCCCTTCCCGGGACCAAAAATGCGCTGGGGTTTCGATTGGCTACTCTGGTTGGCATACTCACCATTCAGTATCGTCTGGTGGGTCTGGAAACGGTACACTTACCGCCTTCGTGGCGCGGTGTTTGTCGGTTTGCCTGGGTTTCGAACTATCCGCATACGACCACTCGATCGCTTCGTGCTCGAGCTGGGAGAAAACGGTACAGATTTGGTACTCCTGCGCAAGCGCGACTACAGTGACCACACGCGGGTAGCTCAGTTCGAGTTCCCTGTGTTTGTGGCAACTGCCGAAACGAAAAATATGATCGCCGTTAAATCAACACTGAACGGCATCTTCCGCACCGTTAACCCGTACCGGCTCGCCTACAATGTAGACGACTGGCCACATCGGTTGATGGGCGTGGTGACATCAGCGCTGGCTACATATGCTCGGTCAAAAGTTTTGCCCGACATAAATCCAGCAGATGCGACCGTAGCGGTAAAAGGCGCTCTCGTGTCGCTCATCCAGCCGATGGGGTTGTGTATTGATGATTTAAACGTCATTGATATCACTCCCGCAAGCGCTGAACACGCCGCCCGGCTCGCTGAGCCGGAGTTGGCAGAAGCAGACAAGCTTGCCGCCGAAAAGCGGGCAGTTGGTAACGCGGCGAATATCCGGGAATCCGGAAAAGCGCTGCGCGAGTATCCTGAAGCTGCCGAGATTGCAATGGCTGAGGTTGAAGTGCGCCGTGCTACGGTTGTCGCAAAAAACCCCAACGCCTTTGTCTTCTTGGGAAATACCGGAAATATGCCTGTGGTCGATGTCGTTCAAGAACGGCAAAGACGACGAACTCTCCCGCAACCTACTCCCCAGCAAAATTCGTCAATCGAACCATAACGGGGAATCAGAAGAGGAAGTGAGTGCATGAACCTCGAAGAACTGTTTATCCCCTTGCTTATGGCAGGGGCGATAATCACCGCAATACTGATGTACGCCTTCCGGCGGTACGGACGGTGGCTTCTCCTAATCATATTGATTGGGGGGACACTGGTGGGGACCTACCTATTCTTCCCTCAGGCGGGAGATTGGGTAACAACCATCTTGAACAACCCTTGGTTCTGGTATGTCACTGTTGGCCTCGTTGCCATCATTATCAGCTACTACATCGTTCGACCGATGTGGGGTTCGGTAACACGAAATGGTGTAATCACGGCAGTTATCGCGATTGCACTTGCAGGAGCGGCATGGGTTGTCTGGACACAGTGGAACAAAATACAGTTCTCTGCCGCCCAATTCACTCCCGCCGAGTTTGGTGCGCTCGTGTTTTGGGGAACCTTTATCGCAGTAGCGATAATTGTCCTCTTGCACTTCGCTCACTACCCGCGCGCCGCAAAGACTGTCATGGCGCTTGCTGCACTTGTACTCATCGCGTACTGGCTGGCCCCCTACGCTCCTTGCTTCAGCGAAGCGTGCGTTCAAGCACGCAAGATTGAAGCAGGAAAAGAAAGGATCCGACAGCATATTGCTGCCGAACGACGCAAAGAGCAGATGCTCCGCGAGGAGCAGCGAGCTCGGCGCGTCGCTCGATCACCAGCATGCCCCGGAGAGAAGGTAGCGAAAGCGATCGTAATCCCCGAAGACATGTGGGTTCAGCTCCCAAGCCGGCCTGGCACCTGCGACTTCGCAATCTCCGATATTCCAAAGCTCGAGTTTGTACACAACTCAAGCATGATTAGGGTATCGGCAGACCGAGGCCAAATCAACACTTCGATCCCCACCCACGCACGGGCAAAACCAGGAGTTGGCACGGTTGTTGCCGACTACTTGCTCTGTCCTCAAGGAATGGGACCAAGTGACGGCTCATGGGAATGTCGCTCCTACAGTCCTTCAGTGCCGTATGGCCTCTTCAATGCCATATTCGGCAAACACTGAGCATTGTTCGCTCAGCACACAACAACGACCTCCACCTACGGTGGGGGTCTTTTCTTTTTACGTTGTTAGCGAATACAACCGCTTAGACCACCTGAACAAACTACTTTTGCAATAAGTTGGAGTATGGCAAACGCAGCAACCATAATAAACATACCGAGGAGTCCAAAAAACATGTGCCGCTTCCCATTCTCTTTGCCGTTACCCACATCAGTTGAAAGCCCCGCCAAATATTCAATGAGGCCGTAGATAAAAACAACCAACCCCACCGCCACGATTAACGCGATGATGGGATAGATTATTTTTGTCTGCAAAGAGGTTGCAAGCGCATGCACTGACTGCGCCTCAAGGCCAGCTGCCAGCATATTTATTGGCTGCCCTTCCATGGACATTCCTATTGAGGAACGAAACCAGTCGGGATCACAGTACCCGAAGTTGCGGTGATGTTAAGCGCATCTTGTGCCAGACGGATGAGACCCCATACCGATACCATGACGAAGAGTGCGATAAGGCCATAAATCATGAGCTGGCGGCCTGCAGCGTGCTTTGCACCGCTACCACCCCAGAGGTATCGAACCAATCCCCAGAAGAAGACAACCAACGCCAAGGTGATGAGGATAGGTACCAAGGCTGCCACAATGCGACCGATGTTAATAACGAGCGAGTGGATAGGTCCCAACCCTTGCGCAAAAGCGACCATAGGGAGCGCAAAAAGTGCTGCTGATGTAAGTGCTGTCTTTTTCATAATTAAAACTAGATTAATACTCTTTAACTGTAGCAGACGATTTACCGTACGCATGAAGCTGTGTGGATAGTTCTGACCCCTAGTAGGCTAGGCACCGAAACAGCCGCTATCTGTGCATTGTACGTTTTGAACATTTTGGCAGTTACGATCGCCAAAAAACTGCAGACACAGTGTGGCAACAATACCCCACACCGACACCATGCAAAACAGTGCTAATAAGCCCCAAAGAAATATCTGCCGATCAGACTCTTTGCTGTGCGCATTCCCCACCTTATATACATACCGCAAAATCCCCCACAAAAAGAATACAAGTGCAATTGTAATAAGCACAGGAATCACTACATTTATACTGCCAATGATTTGTCTAACGACGCCGTTAAGATCCATATTTAATTGCAGGTGGTGATATTAGGGCCCCCGACCGCTTTAATAGTTGCAGCAATTACTTGGGAGAGGAACCATGCCCCCAAAAATACTGCAATACCAATTGCTACAAACGCCGCATTTTTACGAGCAACTTTAAGCGCTTCAGCATTGCCGCGCGCAAGCACAAATTTAAAACCGGCCCACACGATAAAAAGTGTTGCCACCGGCACACCAAGCATAATGACAGCCTTAAACAGTGCCTTAAAGAATCCGCATACACTACCAAAGTTGAGTGGGTTGTTAAGCGTACCAGAGCCTCCAAAATTACCCGATGGAGACCCGAAGTTACCGCTTTGTGCCATAACTACCACTGGCACCACTACAAAAACAAGAATTGGGAGTATTGCTAAAACAAAGCGCTTCATATAAAAATTATTTTTTATCCTTCAGGAGCGCATTGAGCTCCTCTACCGCATCAAGTGCCACAAATGACGGATCGCCCTCACCGCTTAAGACCGATTCTATCATGTCTTTAAAGAGCATATCGGTGCCTGCCTGATTCGGATCGAGCCAGCCGCGCGCAATGAGTGCTGACTGCGCAAACACTTGTGCCGTTGCACTCGCTGATGTATCTACTGGCACGTCACGTCGTACCGACGGAAGTCCTGAAACCCCTACCAACGCAGCGATCGCGGACTTGCTGGAGAGATACTGTGCCACCGCCAAGGCACCCTGTTGATTATCAGTGCTCAGCGAAAGCGCTACACCGGTAATGCGACCAAAGGTAGCTGCAGGACCACTGCGTAATTGCGGCATCACTGCGGCATCAAAGCGAAGATTTGGGTTACGTTCACGCAGCAGTGCGTATTCACTCGCAAATCCAACATAGATCCCTACATCACCTGCCAAAAAGGCATTGGTTGAGTTCGGCAAGCTATTGTTCCAGCTATAGGTAGTTTTGCCGGGGTTCGCAAACTCAGTATAAAACCGCAAAGCGGACGCTGCGGCACTTTCCGTCCCACCCTCTCCACCCAAGTTTGAACGCCATTGACCAAACTCGTCACGACTCACAATCGGCTCGCCCGCTTGGAGCATCAGCGTTGCTAGGAGTGGTTTTGCGTTCGCCACATTGCGCCACGTACCCATGGCAACGGCACTCCTGCGAACATTCTGCGACGCATCAAACGAGGTTAATTTTGGTGCAATCGCTAACAGGTCGTTCCAATATTGCGGAGGGTTTGCAATACCTGCGGTGGAGAATACGTTTCGGTTCCAGTAGATAACGAGAGGGTCGATGAGAATAGGAAGTGCCCGAATGCCCTCATCCCGTAAGAAAAGAGATGATTCGTCGACAAATGAACTGAGAAAACTCCCCTGTGAATATGCGCCATATGGTATGGTCTGGATTTTGTCGCCAAAAAACAGCAAGGAACTATCGCTCACTAGCACCAAATCGGGTCCGCGTCCTGCAGCCATGGCGTTGGTGACCTCCTGCTCAAACGTGGCGGACGAGAGTTGCGTATAGGTTGCATCGTCAAGCACATCGCCGCCGCTTTCTTTGAGAATCGTAAACCAGCGATCCATTACCGTACTCTCAACAGTGCCCCATATCTCTACCCTTCCTGTTCCACTACCACCGCCGCTGGTAAAAATAGCAAAGGTGCCCACTCCGACGATAATCAGAGAAACAAAGATTGCTAGAACAATAAGCTGAAAGTTGCTGGCTTTCATTTCTTTTTTATTATAAGCCCCCAATGATACACACCTGCTGGTACGCTGCCCACAACACTAAAGCCTGCGTCTTCAAATAACGTTTGTGCTTCCTTCGCGCTGTATACATGCGCAGGTGTAGGACCCAATCCCCCATGTGAGTCACTCCAATCAATCACCAGTGCACGACCACCCCGCTTAAGGATGCGGTGTATTTCAGTAGAGATAGTCGTTTTGTGCTCAGCGGCAAAAAGGCGGTTAATGAGCAACACCACGTCAAACGCATTTGGGGGTAGATTAGAACCTTCCTTTCGCTCAATATCACCGCGCATCAATTCGACATTACGCAGACCTTCCGCCTCAGCAATGGTCTTTATACGGCGCAATAAGTCGGGATTTGGATCCACCGCCCATACATCTCCTGGCGCAACGAGACGTGCTGCGGCACGAACAAAAAAACCACTCGACGCAGAGAGGTCAGCGACACGCAATCCTGCATGTAATTCCAAAGGCATGAGAGCCTCGGCTGGATTAAGAAAAGAGAAAGAGCTTCCGCTCATTACCCTATTGTACCCCTACATATGGTTAAGCAGTATCGCTCCCCACAGGGAATACAGAACAACCGTCGTTAGTGCGATAAGCACTATGGCAGGAATCCCCACGCGCTCTGCAAATTTCATCCTCATACTCTTTATTACGCATGAGTGAGGTGTTTCTTACATGAAGCTACTCTGCGGAGATTGCGGCAATCACTCCGAGGACTGGATCAGCCCCTGACATGAGGCTCACCCGCGCCAAGATATTGTGATAGAGCTGTGCCATACCTCCGTCCGAAATGGCCCGCGCAGCAGTATGTAACTCTTGTGCACCGTTGGGATCGTACACAACCTGCCCATCCTGCATACGATAAACCCCTATCAGTGCATCGACTTCGTTAAAATCTTGCGGTGTGAGTCCTGGATACATTTGCATAAACATAAACGGCTCAAGCCCTTCAATAGGCTGACCAATTTCCGCAATTACTTTGTTGCGCAACTCCATGCTAAAGCGCGCGACCTCCGTATTTCCTTCAGCATTTGAAGTGTTGTGGGGGCGAGTGTATATCCACACACCTGCACACACCAAAACTGCAAGTAACACTACGCCGACCGCTTGTGAGTTCTTGCGGCTCATATACCAAATAGTGTACCAGACCCTACAGGCTGCAAAGCAGAACCCCGCCCATAAAGGGCGGGGTATGTGTCAATCGATTCTGCCTTGGTATGCGAGGTGATCAAGGATTTGCTCGCCCACCGTGGTAGTGCGACCTTTCCCAATATCAGCGGAGGTGAGATAGATTAGCTCTTCGATCTCAGCCTGTGGCGCTATCGCCCCTTCGTATCGTGCGGTATACGCGTACATCTTGAGCTTGGTGCCCTCGACATAACCATCGCATGGTCCCACGAAAAGGAAGTAAAACTCGATCGACCCAGGGAGGAGTCTCACGCCAGTCTCTTCGGTAACTTCACGTACCAGCGCCTCCTCGACCATCTCGCCCGGTTCTATCTTGCCGCCGATTGTATACGCAAGGGTTTGCCCACGCGAGCGTGCAAACAACACGCGCCGGTTGTCTATATACAACCACGCCGACTTTTCAATCACGTTATATGGCGCAATCTTCAGTGGTTTTGTCATGTCCCTCTCCTTCTGGCCGAAACATATCATAAATAAAATCCCCCGCCCACTTGAGCTGGGCGAGGGGTGCAATTACATAGCATTCTTTTTCTTATACAAGCAGTAGATAACCGGACATATCAGAGTGCCGTTTGGGCCACGAGTAGCCTTGGGCGCAAACGCATGGTCGTATTCCAAAAAAGAATAGAAGAGGTCCGGGTTTACACGCTTATAGCGCCTAAACTGCTCTTTTTGTGCCTCGGAGATGCGCATGAGCGTATCTTCTTTGGCAGGACACCACATACCGTCGACCCATACACGGTACCGATACCCTGCTGCAGTCTGTGCCTGCTGATCAGGCACTTTCGCATCAAGATCCTCGATGTCGCGCGTCGGTCGACCCTCACTGTTGTGACAGCATGATTGGCCGGTAATAAATTCCCAGAGCTGGTAGAGCGGGTGGAACTTGGCGTGATTACACAGAAAATCACCAAGACGACACTCCTCCTGTTCGTGGGCTTTGTGAATGTGCTGTGCAACAAGTGGAGAGACAAGCATGACAGCCGCGCACACAGCCGACACACCGATCAACTTCCGAAACATGGCTGGTCCTTTCTGCAATCCATGGGGACTGCGGCTAGCCCGGTCTACTTCCACCTTATCTTCAGGAATTGCCTGGTGTCAAATTTACTGCGCCCCGATGTATGCCGAGTTAAAGAGCACGCCAAATGCACGGCACCATACTAATACATAGGGGTAGTCAGCAACGTCTACCCCTGCCGGAATTTCATAGTTAACGTTGCCTTCGGTCGCTTTTACACGCCCGAGGTTTATATATTCGCTTGCCTCTAAGTCTTTCGAGAGATACACGAAAATATCAGGACCATTGAGTGTTTTAAAGTTTTCATAGCGAATATACGTTGTGCCATCCGCCTCTACCACACGCACCGTACCTTCTGCAGGATGCGCAGGTGTATCGACTATGGATGCAGTGGACACCGTTCGAGGCGCAGCAGGCATTGGCTCTTGCATCGGTTCTTCTGGTGACATCTGTCCTTCTTGTTCATTTTGTGTGACTCCTGGCAGTGCCTCATCGGCAGTTGTAGTGATAAAGAAGGGAGAGAGTGTCCACCACGCAAATACCGCCACTACAGCAGCTCCCACAACACCTAATGTCCACCACAGCATGTTCATACCAGAAAGTATACCAAATACCCCCGCTCACAACTTTGAGCGGGGGTTAGATATTTACTTGCATGCTGCCGAGGTAGCATCTTGTTTTGGGAGCTTTCGCACCCGTATGTCACTGCGAACAAAATGGGGAGAGGTCGAGACATGGAGCGGTATTGGTCTTGGCTGGCTAGCCACAGACCATCCGCCCTCTCCATTGGGGAGACTGACCTGCATATGCGATATTTCCATCCGTGGCGAACCAGGAGAGAGAAAAGTAAAAGCAACGACCACACACGGTGGTATCTCGATACCATTACCCACCACCGAGAGGTGATGCGCATGTGCGACCTTCCACTCTGAGAGCCCGACCTCAAGCCGCCCGCCGTGATCGTTATTCACGATCAGGTAATAGCGGTAGATTGATTGAGAAAGATCGAGGTTTTTTACTTTACTTGGCCACGAAGCCACCGCGGTCGCCTCTCCCGTATCGAGTTTCGAGAGATCTTCAAGTCCGACGCGTTTGCAGTGAGAAACAATGTGCACCACACCGGGCGTACTCGTGGTAAGTCCGACTTTCCAGCTGATACCAGGCGCAAAGTCACACGGCGACTCCCCACGCGCACCCACAGATGAGAGGAAAAGTGCACAGGCCATAGTAAAAAACAAGCGCATGGAACCCTCCTATTGCATCTGTGTGCACCATACCAAAAAGAAGAATCCCCGCCAACATGGGCGGGGATTTCAAACATTTATTTTATGCCAATCAATGGCAAGACAAGCAGAAGCACCACAAAGAGCGCAAACGTAAACGCAAAGACTCTTGGAAGAGTCGGTTCCCACGACCGGGAACACTGTGACGCAGCTTCAAGATCGAGCTCGTTGAGAGAACGGTGCCCCCGCTTGGAAAACCCAAAGTTCCGTTTATGCATTACTTGGACCCTCCCTTCTGCCGATACCCTATCACACCTTTTTATCAACAAGCGAGCCGGGCGGCAGTGTCCGATTATGCCCGAGTAGATCTCTAAGCGTAAACCAGTGAGCGATACTCAGACACATCTGGATTGCCGTTAGATGACTCCCTGCTTTTCGCTGTCTCTCAGGATCGGTAGCAAACGCACGTATCCCGTCGCACAGATAATGCGCATGGGCCAGCGCTTCGGATGCGTTTAACGAACCGAACGTGCGATCTATGTCTATCCGCTGCTTTGGCACATTGGCCTCTCGCAGCTTTCTCTCATACCAGTCGATAAGAGCAAGAATGTGCTCAGGCGTCATGCGCTCTCTCCTACCAATTGCGTCTGTGCGGCACCATAGCACAAAAGGTAAATCTTTGCTCCTCTACACTTTAACAAATCGCTCAATACTCTTTCCCTCCCACTCCACCATATCCCGCCACTGTGATACCGGACGGGTAAAAAGAGTAAACTCTGATTCATATAGTGGTTCGTACACCACATTCCACGTTTCGTCGCTATGCAGCGCAAGGCCTACAATTTTATAATCCTTACCCTTGTAGTGTCGGTATGTCTCCCCTGCCTGAGGCGCATCTGTTGGTATTTCCATACGGCAAGTATAGTACCAAGATAAAAATTACTCGACAGAGTCTCGTCTGCGGTGCGGTATGAGAAATGAGAAATACTCAAGTACGAAAAAGAGGACGAGACCGAGCATAAAGGCGATATAAAAGTTTGGTACTTCGTATGTAAAGATTCCAATCTGGAGCAACAGGAGTGAGAGGAAGAACGGAATCAACGTAAACACTCCGGTAAAAATAAACCATCTCCCGTTATGTAATTCTCTCTGTGTGTAGAGCGCAACCAGAAAGCCGGTAAACGCGAGTGGACTTGAAAATGCAATGCAGTAAATGACAAAAGGAATGCTTTCGTAATGCACTATAGCCGAGTTAGTGAGCTGGAGTATAAGCGCGCCAGGAATCAATAGTGCCCCGGCAAACAATATAAAACCAAGCAGTTTCGTCTCGGATATTTGTTCAAGTCCTGAAAACATAACCTTAGACTACCTTAAATTTGATACCTACGACACCGTACTTCGCCTCATCCTCTTTACTGTAGTATTCGTACATATTCTCGGGTTTTTGGTCTCCAAATTCGACCGAGGGACGTCCAGCGAACAACTCGGAAAAAGTCGGTGCATGGATAAGCTCTACCACTTCGACCTCGACCTTTTCAATATAGTCGGGGCGTAAAGCAAAGACCAAATGGTCCCCCTTTTTTATTACTTGTCGTTTTTCATCGTTAAGCCGCGATTCGATGACCTGTGCACCATCTCTTATTCTCCCAAACGGGCCCGGATGCAACTTCATTTCGTAAAGCATGGAGGTTCAAAAGTCAGGAATAGTTGCCGGGTTCTTGGGAGAAGCTTTAGGCTGTGCCTTTAATTGCGCTGCTTTCTTTGGAAGAATGTAAACGTTCCTCAGAAGATTTTCTGCAATATCCATGAGCACACTTAAATCGGCTTCTTTTATTGAGGCTGTTTCATGTGCAGCACGATTTCCATATAATCTCGTGTGGTGTAATACTTCTGCAACGTCTTTGGTTAAGACTCCGAGATCTAAAAGATTATCAATACGCTCTTGTAAATCTTTCCCGCTTGTCTTTTTCTCAGCGCAAACAGCCTCAACCAAAGCACGAATACCCATGCCTGCCAGTATTGGTTGCTCACTACACAATGCTTTATGAGTCTCTTTATAAATTTTTACAACATCCGGAGGAAGAAAGAAAGAATATTCGAGATGTTTACGTCCTCGCAGACGACCGGGATATAGCGCCTGAGAGCTGTCATGGATAGCGTGGCCGTCTTCGTCTACATCGATAATATCGTCATTACCCCAAGCATGACGAAAAGACACGGTTCGACAACCTTGGCACATTATAATTTCGAAATCACCCCAAAAGAGGCCCCATTCTCCTGAGTCAACTTCATTAATGGATTTCAATACTTTGTGAAAAGTCTCTGTATCGCACTTCAGACACGGAAGATTTCTCTCTTTGTCTTTTGTCTGATCTTCATTCATAGATTTACAGGCAGACGAACGATGCAATCGCATCACCATCACGGAGCTTCATTACGCGAACGCCCTGGGTGCTACGCGAGAGCGATGGGATTTCCTTCAGTTCGGTGCGGATCACTTGGCCTTTTTTAGATACAACCACAATCTCATCCTCGCCGACACCTTCTTCTTTGCTAATTACCTGAGCAGCAATCAGAGGACCGGTCTTTGCAGTCATGTTCATGGTCTTAATACCACTACCACCACGCTTCTGCGTTTTATACTCGCTCGTTGGCGTCGTTTTGCCATAGCCGTTGCGTGACACCACCAACACTTCAAAATCTTTCGCATTTTTAGGGATCACATCGGCACCCACCAGTATGTCGCCACTACCAAGCTTCATGCCACGTACGCCTCCAGCAGCACGACCCATAGGACGGATATCAGACTCCTTAAAGCGTACGCTCTGACCCTTAGAGGTGCTCAAGAATATTTCATCACCCTTCTCTACCAACATGGCAGAAATTAATTCGTCACCTTTGCCCAATTTTATAGAGATAAGTCCGGAGCGGCGTACATCATGGAAGCTTGCAGCGTCTACTTTCTTTGCAACACCTTGCTTCGTCACCATGTACAAAAACTTCTCCCCTTCCTTTTGGTTTTTGCGCATCGGAAGTACGCTCGTTACTTTTTCCTCCGGTGCGATAGGGAGAAAGTTCACAATCGCTTTGCCTTTCGTGCTGCGTTTACCCTCAGGCAACTCATACATCTTCAAGCTGTATGCTTTACCCACGTTGGTAAAGAAGAGGAGGTCGCTATGGGTTGAGGTTGTCAGGAAGGTCGTTACAAAGTCCTCTTCTTTAGTGTCGAGGTCGATAACACCCACACCACCGCGCTTTTGCTTACGGAACTCATCAGGATTAGTGCGCTTTACATACCCACCTGCAGTGAGCACCAGCACCTGCTCTTCATCCGCCACCAAGTCCTCAACATTGATGACACCAGCGGCACCTTTCATTACTTTCGTTAAACGATCATCGCCGTAGCGCTTTTCGATATCGTTAATCTCAGTCTTAATAACGCCAAGCATTTTCTTTTCGCTCGCAAGAAGAGCTTCAAGCTCAGCAATCAGTTTTTGAATCTCGGCCAACTCATCCTCAACCTTTTTACGTTCAAGGTTTGCAAGACGGCTTAAGCGCATCTCAAGAATAGCTTGTGCCTGTATGTCGCTAAACTTAAATTTCTTTACCAAATTTGTGTGCGCATCAGGCACATCTTTCGATGCACGAATGGTTTTAATAACCTCGTCAATGTGATCAAGCGCTTTGGTTAAGCCAAGGAGAATATGTTCGCGCTCTTGCGCCTTTGTGAGATCATAGAGCGTTCGGCGGCGCACCACCTCGCGGCGGTGTTTGATAAACTCTTCGAGAATCGACTTAAGCGAGAGTGTTTGCGGCACACCATCTACCAACACCACCATGTTGAAATGGAACGTGTCTTCGATAGCCGTGTGTTTGTACAAATAGTTAAGAACCTTTTGCGGCTGCGCACCCGCTTTCAGATCAATCGCAATGCGGATGTCTTTCGTGGACTCATCGCGCAAGCCTTTAATGCCCTCAATCTTTTTCTCACGAACCAGATCAGCAATACGCATGATGAGATCTGCTTTGTTCACGCGGTATGGAATAGAGGTGACAATGATTTGGAAATCTCCTTTTTTGCCCTCAACAATCTCCGCATTGCCGCGTACCACCACACCACCTCTGCCGGTCGTGTAGGCATGGAGCAGGTCTGTCTTATTAAATGCAATTGCACCACCAGGGAAATCGGGACCAGAAATAAAGCCCATCAAGTCCTCCACCGTTGCATCAGGCTCCTCTATCAAATGATTGAGTGCACGGCACAATTCCCCCAGGTTATGCGGTGGAATGTTGGTTGCCATACCCACGGCAATACCGAGTGTGCCGTTCAATAAAATGTTTGGTACTGCAGCTGGCAACACTTCAGGTTCTTTAAGCGAACCATCGTAGTTGGGACGCCAGTTAACAGTCTCTTTTTCAAGATCGCGCAAAATTTCCGTCGCCATCGGAGACATTTTTGCTTCGGTGTAACGCATAGCTGCAGGACTGTCGCCGTCGATAGAGCCAAAGTTACCCTGACCCAACACAAGCGGATAGCGCATCGCAAAGTCTTGCGCCATTTTAGTCATCGCGTCATACACCGACGCATCACCGTGCGGATGGTATTTACCCAGCACCTCGCCCACGACGGTTGCCGACTTGCGGAAGCGGCTCCCTGGAGTGAGGCCCATGCGATGCATGGCGTAGAGGATGCGGCGATGCACCGGTTTTAAGCCATCACGCACATCAGGAAGTGCGCGCGAGGTGATAACGGACATGGCGTAGTCCAAATACGCCTCTCGCATTTCTGTCGAGATATTGCGCCCAATTACCCCACTGCCGTTTTGTGGCTCTTTGTTCTCTTTCTCTGCCATAAATTATTGCTGCCAGTTGTTGTATTGTGGCAAAGATACGCTCGTGCTGGAAACTTCCAACCGTGGACCACTCCGCTCTACCGCTTGGATAGCAGCTGCCGACTGGGTGTTCGTTTCCTCTTGCACCACGACCGAATCGCCGCCTAAACGCATCCCGAGCGTAGCAGCCCATCCGACAAACACCAAACTGGTCACAATGGTTGCTACGTGGAGCGCGTGTTTACGGCGCTCATGCGGCTCACGGCTATGCATATGTTCTAAATAGCGACGCATAGATTAGTTAGTCAGTACGACAATTTCACCTTCTTTACCATCAAGGTCCTTCTTTTTAACGGTGAGCTTCTCCTGTGACTCGACCGTCTTGCCAGCCTCTTTAAGATACGCCTTAAGCGAGGTTGCATCATAGTGCATCGGCACTACGGCTTTTGGTTCAAGCGCCACTGCTAGTTTATTCGCAGCAGCATGATCAAGCACGTCATCGCCTCCAACCGGTACAAATAGTATATCGATATCGTCTAACTCTTGCTTTGCTGCTGCGGGCAACTCTCCCGTACCAAGCGCACCCATAAAGACCATATGCATACCCTCGAGAGAAACTGAGTAGATCGTATTGATCGTTTCTTTGCCGCCGTAGCTTGTTGGTGTGCCCCAACCACGCACCGCCACTCCTTTTACCTCATATTCTCCCGGACCTTTGATAACAAAGGGTTCACGTTCACCAAAACTGGCATTTTCTGTACCGTTAAAGTCTTCATGATCAAGCGAAATAAGCGCAATGTCTGCACCAAACTTTGCAGAGGTCAGTTTGGAACCTTTGCCGGGAGGATTAAAGGCGAGGGTCAAATCACCCTGGGAGACTTTAAAACACTCCCCGCCTAAATAGCTGATAACCATACTCTCTATTTTAGCATATTTAGCCTCAAAATAAAAGCTATTTTTGAGGGGTGTTTGACAAAAAATATGGGCATGGTATGTTGCTTTTGTGTCCGCCACTTAGCGTCTGGATGCCCCCTGGGGCATCTTTTTGTTGAGATGGGATGACATATGTACAACCAACTGGAGAGTCTACCGATGAGCATGAAGAACAAGTCGAACGGCCAACGCCCCGCCGATGGCAAGCGTCCGGCGAGTCCCGGTGCCCCGCACCCGCATCAGCAGGATATGAGCACGAGCGGATCGCGAACCATGCAACAACAAGGTGACCGAAGCGACGGCCGGCGCAACATGCCCGAGCGGCAGCACGGCGGTGGCCAGGGCGACGCCGGGCTCGGCAACCCTCCACGCCGGTAGGCTAACAAGACTTTACGGGAGGAACGCCCCACAGAGGGCAGCCCCGCTAGCACTATGCTGGCGGGGTCTTTCTTTTCCACAATACTTGACAAGCCTTGTCAATCAGTGTACATTCTCCATTGTCCCGTTTGTCCTCGTCTGAGGACTTACAGGCTGAATGTCCTTTCCAACAGGAGAATTCCGATGAAGAAGGGTCACTCCCTCGCCATTTGCGGCCCGCCGATCGACCAACTCGGCGAGAGTTCCAAATCTTATAGCATCGACAACATCATCGCGCTGCAGATCGGCGCCGGCTTCGGCGGCCAGGCTTCGGTGCAGGACGTCGCCGCGCTGACCTGATCGGTCGCTCGCGCTCGACTTCTGAGCATCTCTCTCAACTTCAAACTGTTTTGACGGTATCAAAAACCGTCATGACCCTCACTAGCACTGCTGGTGGGGGTCTTTCTTTTTATACAGCCCTCTGCTATAGTGCCCTGCAATAAAGGGGTGACTCTTTATTAACCGTGTGTGGGACTAATCTCCTTGGGGCGCATTATTAAAGGAGGACCTGCCACAACAATAATAAATAGTATGGATAAGACTATCGAAACAATCGAGGGCGAGATTCCTGCATCGGTCATGCAGGCATTTGCAGAGCAGTCGCAAGAACCGCCACGAGAGGGCGACATTGTCGAGGGTACCGTATTGGCGCTCGACCGTGCACGTCTCTATATTGATCTCCCACCATTTGGCACGGGCGTTATTTACGGTCGCGAATACATGAACGCGCGCGAGGTTATCAAGCGCACCAACGTTGGCGACACGGTCGCTGCAAAAGTCATCTCCCCTGCTACGAAGGACGGTTACATTGAGCTCTCGCTCAAAGAGGCTCGTCAGGCACTTGTTTGGGCTGAGGCAGAAGAGGCAGTCAAAAACAAACTCCAGTTGGAGCTTTTGGTGAAAGAGGCAAACAAGGGCGGCCTCATCATCGACTGGCAAGGTCTCTCGGGCTTCCTTCCTGCATCACAGCTTAAAGCTGAGCACTACCCACGTGTTCCTGATGCGGATAAGGACAAGATCCTTGAGGAGCTCCGCAAGTTGGTTGGTACCAAACTCGTCGTCTCCATCATCGGCGCATCTCCGAAAGAAGGAAAACTCATCTTCAGCGAGAAGGGCTTGGATGACAAAGAGAAGCGCGAGCTTATCTCCAACTACCAAGTTGGTGATGCAGTCTCAGGTGAAATCACCGGCATGGTGGACTTTGGTGCCTTCGTTAAACTCGAAGAGGGTCTCGAAGGATTGGTCCACATCTCTGAAATTGACTGGGGCTTGGTAGATGATCCACGTCACTTCTTTAAGGTTGGTGACAAGGTCAAGGTAAAGATCATCGATATCAAAGATGGCAAAGTAAGCCTCTCGGTTAAAGCACTCAAAGACAACCCATGGCAGCTTGCATCCGGCAAGTACAACAAGGGCGACAAGGTTGAAGGTGTCGTTATTAAATTCAACAAGCACGGTGCACTTGCCTCGATTGAGGAAGGTATCGCAGGTCTCGTGCATGTTTCGGAGTTTGGTCCCGAAGATTCACTCCGTCGCAACCTCGAGCTTGGCAAACGCTATCCGTTCACCATCTCGTTGTTTGATCCAAAAGAGATGCGCATGGCGCTCTCCTACGGAGGAGACAAGAAATAGCTCCACAAAAAAAAGACCGCCCCCAACCAAGGGGACGGTTTTGTTTTGAATACTACCTTCATATATTTGTCTCACGCGATGGGTGAATTGCTTTTGGAGCACCAAGTATGTAGCCTTTTCCCCACTCCGTTTTAATGTACTGTGTCCCTCCCGAAGCATGCGCAAGCTTCCTGCGAAGCTTGTAGACAAACGCGTCGATTACTTTTATCTCCGTTTCCTCTTCGTGCACATGGGAACGCTCCAAGATATATTCTCTCGACACGCATCGGTTCACGTTTAAAGCTAGCGCCTCAAGCACGTCCCACTCTTTATTAGTAAGACGCACCAACGTACCATCCACTTTGACTGATCGCTCCGAAACATTTATTGCAAGATCGCCTACCATGATCGTTGCACTCGGGTGACCATGGGTACGACGTACCACCGCACAAAGCCTCGCGAGAAGCTCATTTGGATCATACGGAGCACGGACATAGTCATCGGCACCAGCATGGAGTGCCTCGGCAACATATGCAGGAGCACTCTCCTCCGACACGATGACAATCGGCACTGGTACTTTGGCGCTGCGGATACGACGAGTCAACTCACATCGACCAAAGCCTGGCACCGTTAACTCGCACACCACAATATCAAAGCTGTACCGCCGAGCGATATCCAACCCGTCTTCGCCATCGATCGCGACTTCTGTAGAGTATCCTTCACGCTGAAGGAATGTCTGCAACGCAGCGGCTATAGATTCTCTCGCAACGAGCAACGCTCGCATGACGACCTCCGTGGTATTGGGAAAAACCGTTTCTATACTCGACCATACTACAGAGGAGCGAGACCCACAATAGAAATTTAGCGAGAGTTCATTTCACTCTGCGCACGCTCAAAGCTCTCTTCTACGATTAATTCAATTGCTTCCTGTACGAGTTTCTTTACTTTCTTGAGCTTCTCCTTTTCTGGTGGGCGGAACTTCCCCAACACAAAGTCTGCCAACGCATCTCCAGTAGGACGCTTGAGCTTCCCGCTTGGCGTAGAGGGACTAATACCAACACGTATACGGACAAAATCCTGCGATTTAAGCGCCGCAATAACGGACTTAACACCGTTATGTCCGCCACCTGAGTTTCCATAGGAGATTTTTATTTTCCCAAGAGGGATATCAAGCTCATCATGAATCACAATGAGGTTTTTAGCGCTCCCTACTGCCTTTTTAATAGCAGGGCCAGAGCGGTTCATGTATACATCAAGCTCTACTACCTTTGCACCACTCGGAAGTTTGTCCTCGAGTGCAGCAAGGAGTTCCTTCCCGACGTTATGACGAGTCCCTTCATACTCATCAGTGGGGTTTCCAAGTCCGACAATGGTCCATTTCATGTGTTCTAGTGTACCTCAGCACTTGCGCGCTTCGCAAAGAAGCTTACAATTGTTCCATGCCTGAAGCTCGGAAGGAATCTTTTTTTATCGAGCTGCTCAAATTCATCGTCATCGCCGCGTTGATTGTGTTTCCAGTGCGCTTTTTTATCGCACAACCATTTATCGTATCGGGTGCATCAATGGATCCAACGTTTGAAAACGGTCAGTACCTCATCATTGATGAAATTTCGTATCGGTTTAGCGAACCAAAGCGTGGTGAGGTGATTATTTTCCGTCCCCCACGTGCACCGCAGGAGTTTTACATCAAACGCATCATTGGACTTCCTGGAGAGACCGTCTCTATAGAGGATGGTCGTATCTACGTCACCACAAACGGGCAAAAGCACGTGCTTGATGAGCCGTACATCTCTCGCAATGGCAACGGAGCTGATGCTACGTATGAGCTTGAGGCGAATGAATACTTCGTCATGGGTGATAATCGTCCTGAATCATCAGACAGCCGGGTATGGGGGCCGCTTCCGAGCGATAACATCGTCGGTCGCGCATTTGTACGCCTACTTCCCGCAAACACTCTTTCACTATTCCCCGGGTCCGTCACCTATCCGCAATGAGTACCTCTCTGCGCGCAGCCGCTGAGACGCTTCGAACGCCCAGTCGTGGCGCTCCCGCAAGCTTTCTTAAACATGCAGGAGAGGTCGCACAGTATTTTGGGTTTCAGCATGCACGTGAGTTCTCTCCCGAGCGATCGTATACCTTTGCAAAAGTAGCCGGAGCTGCATCAGAGTCACGCAGCGCCGAACCCCACCTTCTCTACTACGCTTCGGGAAGTCCGATGCATATTCCAGGAGATCTACGTCTCGGCAAACAGAACGATTTGGCAGAATTTGGACTCGTCATTGCAGGGCCTGAAGAGAGCTTGGCCGAAGTTATCCTCATGCGCACTCTCGTTACCATTCTCACCGAATGGGGCTTGCCTGCGGTACGGGTACGGGTCAACGCAATGGGCGATCGTGACTCAAAAGCACGTTTTGGCCGTGAACTCTCTGGATATCTACGCAAACACTTCGAAACACTCGATGAAGAGTGCCGTAATAACGCAACGCATGATCCTGCGAAGGTGTATCACTGCCGTAGCGAGGCATGCCGCGCCATTGTGGCAAGTGGTCCCCGCGCCATGAACTTCCTTTCAGAGAAGAGCCGCCTCCATTTCCGTGAAGTGCTCGAACATATCGAAGAGCTCAATATCCCCTATGAGCTTGATGACATGCTCCCGGGAGATGATCGTGAGTCCCGCATCTCTTTCGCTATCGATACCGGAGGCAGTCCCCTCATTGTGGGAGCTGCAGGAGGACGGTTCGATGACCATATGAAGAAGCAGTCAGGGAAACCTCTGTGTGCTGCACATATCTATTTCCGCAAAGGTGCTCTCAATGCCGCACACTTCATGCCCACAAAAAAGAGCGCCCCACCGAGACTCTTCTTTATCCAGCTTGGCGTGCGTGCCAAAATCCAAGGCCTCACCGTGGTTGACATGGTGCGCCGTGCAGGGATCCCCATGCGACAGACATTTGATGCTCGCTCCCTCGCCCCACAGATAGAGGCCGCCAAAGTAGCCGGCACACCCCACCTCATCATCATGGGTGCACGTGAGGCACTTGATGGCACCGTCATTATCCGTGCCCTCGACAACTCAACCCAGCAGATAGTGGCCCTCAGGGACCTCCCCCGGACCCTCAAATCCTTGCGCTAGGGGCAAGGTTGTGCTACATTATCTCGGCATATGGCAGTAAACGCAGAGGTCCGCAAAAACGATGCCGAAAACGACGTCAATCTGATTCGTCGTTTTTCTAAGCGCGTGCAAGGCGTCGGACTTATCCAGGGCTTGCGCAAACGCCGCTACCACGCTCGCGACATGTCTTCTGCAGTACGTCGCAAAAAGACCCTCAAGGCAATCTCTCGCCGCGAGTACGTTCAAGAGCAAATCAAACTTGGCAAAATGGAGGTTCGTACTGGACGCTCTCCTCGTCGCAAATAACGGTGCCGCTGCGCTACAAAAAAATAAAAGAATTCATTTTAGGCAAGTCGTATGACTTGTCGTTTGCATTTGTACCCCCTGCTGCCATGCGGAAAGCGATGCAATACAAGAAAGAACCAACTCTGAAGACTTCTAACGTGCTCGCATTTCCCCTTTCAAAAACCTCGGGTGAAATTCTCATTTGTAAGTCTGCAGCAAAGCCATATACCACCGAATATCTTTTTATCCACGGATGTTTACACCTTAAAGGTGCAAAACATGGTGCTACAATGGAGCGCGAAGAGCGCCGAATCTTAAAACGATTCGGTCTTCGCGCCAATGAGTAAAATTGTCACCGGCATAGATGTCGGCAGTCACCACGTTAAGGTAGTTATCGCCGAAGAAAGCCAAGACCCGCGCGTCCCTCCGCAAATACTCGGCACCGGCTATGCCGAAAGTCGTGGAGTTGCCAAAGGATACGTTACGTCTCCGGCTGAGGCGTCTCGTTCGGTTGCAGCCGCCCTTGCACAAGCACAGAAAGCAGCACGAGTTAAAGTGCGGCGTGCGTATGTGAGTGTGGGTGGTCTTGGACTTGAAGAGGCCCGATGTCGCGGAGAGGTCGTTGTTGAACGCGGAGATTCAGTCGTTACCGAACGTGATGTCCCTCGTGCTGCCAAAGCGTCTGAAGCAGCCTTGCCACCTGCATCCGTATTGAACCGCAAAATACTGCACGCAATTCCCCTTGGATACTATGTCGATGGAGTGCAGGTTCTTGGTCGCAACCCAATCGGCATGAAAGGCAGCAAGCTTGCCGTCGAAACTCTTTTTATCACCTGTCTTGAACGCCATGTCGACGCGCTGGTGGAAGCAATCGAAGAAGCAGGCGTTGAAGTAGAGGATGTGGTTGCAGGGCCAATCGCTGCATCATTGATCGCACTCAATCGTATGCAGAAGCGTGTGGGGTGTATTTTGCTCAACATTGGATCGGAAACCTTAAGCGCCATTGTGTACGAAGACTCCCTCCCTATTTCATTGAAAGTATTTCATGTTGGATCTGCCGATATCACAAACGACTTAGCGCTTTCATTGCGCATCTCCCCCGAAGAAGCTGAGCAACTTAAATCAGGCGCCGTATTAGGTGCCACCTATCCGAAGAAAAAAGTGGATGACACGATCGCCCGACGGTTGCATGAGATGTTCAAACAAGTGGAGCAGTATTTAAAGAAATTGGGCAAAGACTCACTCTTGCCTGCCGGCGCAGTCCTCACCGGCGGTGGTGCTATGACTCCACTCGCTACAGACGCTGCGAAGTCAGTGTTGCGCTTACCTGCACGTATTGCTGCGCTCGGTGAAGATTCGGCGCGCTGGCAGCTAAATGGAGGCAACTGGGCCGTTGCCTATGGCCTCACTGTGTGGGGCGCAAGCGGTGCTGAACTGGAAGGAGGATTTGGTGGAGGCTTCACCGATATGCTCAAAGGACTGTGGCGTTGGTTTAAAAAATTCCTTCCGTAGAGGGCTTTTTTCTGGGTTTGCACAAGGCGCCACGGCGCCATTTTTTGTCAAAAACGCCAAATTTGCATGCGGGTGTCGGCTTCTGGTACAGTGAGCAGGCTAGAAGAGAATTCATACACACCATCTATGCCACAAGTACAACCGGAAATTGAAGCATTTGCACGAATTCGCGTCATTGGCGTCGGCGGTTCCGGGAAAAATGCGGTCAATCATATGATCGAGGAGAAAGTACGCGGCGTTGATTTCATCGCTATCAATACCGACGCACAAGATCTCCATCACTCGGCAGCGAAGCGCAAGATCCATATTGGCAAAAACCTCACACGCGGCCTTGGTGCCGGCATGAATCCAGAGATCGGCAAGCGCGCTTCTGAAGAAACGAAAGAAGAAATCCAACAAGCGATCAAAGGAAGCGACATGGTGTTTGTTGCCTGCGGTATGGGTGGCGGTACCGGAACCGGCGCTGCTCCGGTAGTTGCACGCACTGCAAAAGAAATGGGCGCACTCACCGTTGGTGTCGTGACCAAACCATTTAGCTTCGAAGGTCAGCAGCGTATGCGCCTTGCTGAGGCAGGATTAGAAGACCTCCGCAAAGAAGTCGATGCACTTATCGTGGTCCCCAATGACCGCCTCCTCGCTACCGTTGCGAAAGACACCACGCTCAAGCAAGCATTTGCGATGTGCGACGACGTACTGAAGCAGGCCGTTGAGGGTATTTCTGATCTCATCACCCACCCAGGTATCATCAACGTCGACTTCGCAGACATCCGTGCTGTGATGGAAAATGCGGGTAGCGCTCTCATGGGCATCGGTACCGCAAGCGGTGAAGGTCGCTCTGCAACAGCTGCAAAGGCTGCCGTATCTTCGCCCCTGCTTGAACTCTCAATCAATGGAGCAAAAGGAGTATTGTTTGCTATCGCTGGCGGAGATGATCTTGGCATGCTCGAAGTGCATGAAGCCGCAAAGATTATTACTGAGTCTGTTGACCCGAACGCACGCATTATCTTCGGCGCCGTACGTGATGAGAAACTCAAAAAAGGTGAAGTCCGTGTCACCGTCATCGCAACTGGATTCCCTGCACCGGGCGTTATGCCCCGCGGCACTCCTCTCTTTAGCGCAACTCCTGTTACGCGAGAGAAAGAAAAGGAAGTTGATGTCGCTCCTGTGGGAAAGATATTTAACACCCCAAGCGCACCACAACAGAAGCCAGCACCGACTATCATTGACGATATTCCTCCTCCACCTCCCCCTCCTGCCGCATCAAAGTCTAAAGAAGATGACGACGATGAATGGGGTGCAGTCCCTTCGTTTCTCCGTCGGCCAAAAATAAAGTAAAATGGATCGTATGTACGATCTTGCAATTATCGGTGGCGGCCCTGCAGGGGTCGCTGCAGGCGTTTACGCAGCACGCAAAAAATTAAAAACAGTCTTTATCGCCGAAGTTATTGGTGGGCAATCGACCGACAGTCAGGATGTGCAGAACTGGATTGGCACTCCGCATATTGCTGGGATGGACATGGCAAAACAACTTGAAGCGCATCTGCGTGAATACGCTTCGGATGTCGTTGAAATCAAATTGGGTGAGCACGGTACCAAAGTCGAGAAGACCGAGGGAGGTTTTTCGGTGACGACTGACAAAACGACATACTCTGCAAAGACCGTATTGATTGCAACGGGAGGTTCGCGAAAAAAATTAGAAGTCCCTGGCGCTGCCGAGTACGAACACAAAGGAGTCACCTATTGCGCATCATGCGACGGCCCCCTCTTTGCCGGACAAGATGTGGTGGTAGTAGGCGGTGGCAACGCTGGCTTTGAGACTGCCGCGCAACTTCTTGCATACTGCAAATCAGTTACGTTAGTGCATCGCTCTCCTGAATTTCTAAAAGCCGATAAAGCAACCGTCGACACCGTGCTTGCGCACGCAAACATGCGCGCACTCACAAATGTGACGCCAGTAGAAGTAAAAGGCGCACAGTTTGTACAAGCACTCGTGGTCAAAGACAACGCAACAGGCACCACGACCGAACTCCCTGCTGCAGCAGTGTTTGTGGAAATTGGCATGATTCCCGCAACTGATTTGGTAAAAGACCTGGTTACACTCGACGAGTGGGGAAAAATTAAAGTAGACGCAAAAACTCAGCGCACCAGTATTGAAGGTATTTGGGCAGCCGGCGATTGTAGCGATGGCCTGTACCACCAAAACAACATTGCTGCAGGTGATGCGGTCAAAGCCCTGGAAGACCTCTATTTCTACCTCAAAGCAGGCGGTACCTCGCAAGAGATGAATGCCCTCATTGCCGACCCCGCAGTAGTCTAGACGCGTAAATAGTCGAGTAGTTTTTTATGCACCGTAGGGGCGCCTGCTGCTTTTCGCAGCGCTCGTCTTGCCGTGCGACTAATATGGACATGTTCTGAGTCGCGCAGCGCCTTAAATACTTCCCGCGGCTTACTAAAATCTACGATCAATTCCTCAAGTCCAACTTTGCGAAGCACTTCGGCCACTCCCATGTTGGCACTTACATATGCCGGAGTCCCTACTGCAACAGCCTCCTGCGCTACGTTGCCGTACGTTTCAAAATGCGAGGGACAAATGACTGCACTCATGCGTCCATAAAATGCCGCGAGATCCCTGCTGTGTGCGCGAGGTCGCACAAAGTGCACACGGTCATGCAAGATCTTTACCGCATTTTTACGACTTGCAGGATCGGTAAGTACATATATATCGAACGGCTCACCTGCTTTACGATTTATTTCTACAAACCGCACCAAGAATGCGGTGTTTTTTATACGAGTCCACCGTCCGATAAAGCCGATACGATGCTTGCTGGTGCGGCGTCGTGCACGGAAAAATGCTTCGGGAATTGGGTTTGGGAGTACAACCGCATGGTTGCGATAAATGGGGTGGCAAAACACTTCTTGCTCCACATACTCTTTGATGAGCTCCGAAGGAAACAAGTACTTAATATCTGCCCGATCAAATGACGCCTCCATGCGATGGAGCATCCGACGTGCAGCAGCATCGTCCCAGTGCTCAGTTTCTTTCGAAAGAGAGCCGTGATAGTAGAGGACGACCGGCAACCGTAGTGACCGTGCTGCCATAATGAGACACCAGGGCACTATATATGTCCCGTTTACCAGCACCACATCTGGCGCCTCTTCTTTGAGTTTTTGGCGAAACGCTTCGGTAAGAGGAGCATACGCGTCACGCACGTCATCAAGGTAGCGCGCTTTACGAATCACCTCACCGAAATCGGGGAGAGCCCCTCCGTATACCAAAAGCGTATTACCTGTATCACGCTCTGTCCGCCATTCTGTTGCTCCAGTCCCCTCCTTATCAAGAGAGACGCATACAAGCTGAATATCTTCGCCACTCCGAGTGGAGCGAACATAGTCTCCAAACGAGGACATGACACGGCTAATACCCGCCACGTGAGAGGTTTGGATGTTTGAAAATATTTTCATGGGGTATATAAAATCCATACCGTATGGGTATGGATGTGGTAATCGACAAACATTCTTACTGTACGACGTTTCCCACTTTTTTTCAATAGCGCTTCGGTATGTCAAAGATGGATTTTGGCACCGTCTCACCAGCAAGGTGACGCGCAATCTTGCGCCCGCCAAAAATAGAAGGGAGTAACCCTACCCCGTTGCACCCCAGGTTATACAACAAGACGGGGTTTTGCGGCTCTTCCCCCACCATGCGGATACGATTGCGGGTATACCCCATCAGTCCATGCCACGTAAACACATGTTCCATCTTTCGGTTTGGGTCCGGGTCATACACTCGCTTGGTAAATTCATCAATTGCTTCGGCTGCAGAGTCTGGATAATCAGAATCAAATGAATAGGAAGTGTCTTCCTCAAGTGCACTCTCAGGACCACCAACCGATACCAGATTGTGATGGGTGCCCTTTTCATACTCATAAGGGCGACGGGTAAGGTAAATGTAGTTTGCTTCAGGGCCCCGGTCCCCTTCGCCGTAATAGCTAAGCGCCGTTGGCTGCTTGTTAAGTCGCTCAAGATACCCAGACATGAACCCCACCGTACCGCGCACGAGATGATGAAACTTCGCATCAATATCTAACCCGGTCTCATTAAAGATCCGCATATTTTCAAACCCGTTGGTGCAGAGCACTACACGTTCCGCCTTAGCGGTGTGCGTACCCACATCAAGGAGCGCTTGATCATGGCGCAAGACGAGCTTATCGACTGACGCGTGCTCATAGAGACGAAAACGATCCGGATATTTTTGGAGCAGATACTCGACTACTTTTTCGCAAAACAACGCACTGTTCAGTACACCTTTTTGCTCAGACAATACCGCCTGATATTCAGGCGACTTTGTTTCAAGCAACTGATACATCATTGCCTGCGGGACCACGGAATAGAGTCCTGCATATTCGTGCGGTATGTCATGCACATATGAAGCAGAGGCGGAAATACGCAGCATATCAGGGCGCAATCCTGCCTGTTTGCGAAAATGATTGTTTTTTAGATCATCTAATACTTGCGCATAGCTCGCAAGTCCCATATGTCCCACAAATCGTGCAAAAAAGATATCGAGGTTCGCATCGGTATATATTTCATCTAATAGCTCCCACGTATTCTCAATACTGCGCTGCCCTGTTGCAGCAAGAGTAATACCAAACTCTTCACACATGGCAGCAAAACCTTTTTCGAAATAAGTCACCGCCTGGCCACCATTGTGTCCAGTTGCACCGTGCGCGAGTAGGTGTCGCTCAAGAAGCGCGACTTTCTTATCCGTATATTTGAGCGTAAAAAAGGCCGTGGAGACACCGGCAATACCGGCACCCACAATAGCCACATCGACGCTAATATCTCGCCTGAGTCGCTCACTTTTACGCTCTTTATTGAGCTGATGGAGCCACGGCGAGTGGTTTTTTCTCACCCATATATTTTACTCTACGATTTGGATCGACGTCGCAGAAATAATTCCATCGATATCGTATGACTGCCATTGTGCTGCAGAGAGTTGATCTGCAGGAGTCACGACACCATCAACACGTACCTTGGTACCGACTGGGTAGTCGACTGGAGCTTGAGACATAAGCATCGTATTTACCGCCATGTGGCCATCGCTTTGATCGATCGCAATACCAAATGCACACTCCATCGTGTGCGGACCAGGGCCTTTCTTCGGCAAACACTCCCAGAAACCGACCACACTTTGTCGCTGCGGCAGCTGACTATATGTCTCGCGCTCGACATGGGTAATGACGAAACGACCTTCACGCTGCTCTACAGTGAGGTTTACTGGCTGCACGGCAAATGGTTGTGTTTCCGTACCATCGTTTGAGACCTCGATTATGTTGGCATTCACCACATATGGACCGCCGGTGGAGACCACCTCGACCACTTCTATACGATCAGGCCAAGGGCTTGAAGTGCGTCGACCAAGCGCCAACGAAGGATCTTGCTGCCATTGTGCGAGAAGCTCTGGGGAGAGATAGGCACTGTAGTGGGCCGCCATCTCGGCGCTTGCGGTAGGGCTAAGGAGCGAAACAAGCTGCAGTTTAGTGCCAAACTCAGCGACCATAGCGCGGATAGTGCTGTCGTCTTGGTTATTCACCACATCAGTCGGCATAGGACGTGAACCGGCAAACCAGGCAACACCTGCGATAACTACAAGAGCGCCAATAAGGGTAAGGATTGCGTTTTTATGCATAGTAAAAATTATAACAAATTAAGACACTAGCGAAGACGCGCGTCTGTGCGTTTTATTTCAACCGAACCTCTTCCCTGTCGTTAGTTCAACAAAACAATTGAAAGGTTTAAGTACGAAGCAAAAGATACCCATGCCAGGTACGGCAAAAGAAGGTACCCAGCAAGACGATTGATGCGATAAAACCCCGCAGTCAGATACGCGATCATAAGCCAGAGCACGACGATTATGGCGAGGGCCAGTGCTGGATTTTGGAGACCAAAGAACGCAATCGACCATGCCGCATTAACCACGAGGTGTATAGCGTACACCCAAAGAAGAGTTTTTCCTTCTTCGTTGTGTCTTTTTGTTTCGTAAATACGCCAAGCAGCTATAGCCATGAGTGCGTAGAGAAGTGTCCATACTGGACCAAAGATCCAACTCGGCGGGTTTAGTGCTGGCTTGATAAGGGTTGGATACCAAGTTTCAACTGCCCCAGCAGTAAAGAGACCGCCAACAAACGCGGCTCCATATGCCAACGCAAGAGAAATTGCCAATGGTATCAGACTCCTTTTCATTTCCAACCCAGGAATTATTTAATTCATCAACGCTACTGCCGCTCCTATGTAGTAGGGCCAAATAACAATAGCAAGCACTCCCTGCCAAAAACCAAGTTGCAGATACCCAATAGTAAAGAGCCATGCTGCTACCCAAAAACCGCCCGAGAGCGTGTGGTGCTCAATTTTTATTTTCTCCATGCACCTATAATACACCACGCAATACTCCCAATGACCACCACTGCGCCAATAAGCTGCAGGCCTGGGCTGTCGTCATACCCACCAAAGATGACAAAAAATATTCCAACGAGCACGGCGAGAGTGATGCACAGAATCTTAGTTTTACTCATATGTTATGTTTGTTGTAACACCCATTCATTGAGCTTAGTTACGAGTGGGATAAAATTGGAACCACCTTATAGGAGAGCCTTACAGCTTGATTCTTCTGGAGCGTGCCTTAGAAACCGAATCTGCCCTAGTACTACCACCAGGGATCAGAAATGTGGAATTGGATTAGATGTAGGAGTAACAATATAGCTCCCCACTGGATAAATGCGTAACATCATAAAAGAAACTTGAATATTGAGAAGGTATGATCTTTAAGTCCTTGCAATCAAATCCATCAGGACTTACGAGGATTTCCCAACTTCCATCAACCTTCTGCCAGGCAATCCAATCCCATGCATCTTTCGCATACCATTTTCCTTCTAGTGCCTTTTCAGAAACATGAACTCGTGTGACGGTGAGCTTTTTGTCCCATATTCCTTTCTGTGTTTCATCCACCGCTGCAAACACTTGCGACTCGAGTCCTGCAGGAAAGTCGGTAGATTGAGCAACCTCATTTGAGGTTGGACCAATTACTGTGGAATTCCAAATGAGTATTCCTGCTATTCCAAGCGCTAAAAAAGCAGCGCTCAGGTAAGTTTTTTTCATGCCCAAATTGTACACCCAGGATTTGTGACCCAGGTGGGAGAAAATTGGAACCAGTTGGTACATGAGCTATACCAGTGGCAGCGGTTTGGGAAGAGTATTGAGGACCACCTAATCCTGTAGAAACCCTTTCCAAACATGGTCTCCAAGCTCTTCTCTGGTTAGGTATGTTAACTGGCCAATAGTATTACCCGTTAGTTCATTACCAATAATATTATTGGTATTTGGATTATCTGGCGAATTCCATACTGACCCACACTCTTCGCAGGTAATATAAAAATTTTCTGTGCCATCCTCCTTAGCAACCATAAGGCGACCCTGGCCGCACAGGGGACAATTTTTAATCCACGCGTAATTTTTTGAGCTGTCTAACATGCGGTAATTATACCTTGGTTCCAAATGCAAAATTCTTCCCGTTTGGGTGCTCCAAACGGCGTTGCAAAATAAGGCTAAAAAATTTGTGAGGATATTCTAACCCATGCGCGAACCGACTTCGCACGCGCCGAGCGCGTGGTGGCTTGAGATTCTTTCGTACGCTCCGATTCCGTGCCAACTCTGAAGCCGCCGCCCGCCGTCGCGAAGTG
>JADZGF010000002.1 GCA_020854065.1 Candidatus Nomurabacteria bacterium | reverse complement strand
GATCATCGTTTAGGGCGTAGAATACTGGGGTATCTAATCCCATTCGCTACCTACGCTTTCGTGTTTCAGTGTCAGGAGTGCGCCAGTGCGCTGCCTTCGCTTTTGGTGTTCCCCATGGTATCAACGGATTTCACCCCTACACGTAGAGTTCCGCAGACCTCTCACACACTCAAGCATTGCCGTTTCGTATGCCTTCCCCGGGTTAAGCCCGGGTCTTTGACATACGACTAACAACGCCACCTACACACCCTTTACGCCCAGTGATTCCGGATAATGCTCGGGGCCTCTGTATTACCGCTCCTGCTGGCACAGAGTTAGGAGCCCCTTATTCATGGAGTAATGTCAATTACTTCTTCCTCCATAAAAGATCTTTACGTCCCGAAGGACTTCATCAATCACGCGGCGTCGCATGGTCAGGCTTTCGCCCATTGCCAAATGTTCTTGACTGCAGCCACCCGTAGGTGTATGGACCGTGTCTCAGTTCCATCGGTGGGGGTCAGCCTCTCAGCTCCCCTAGACGTCGTCGCCTTGGTAGGCCATTACCCTACCAACTAGCTGATGTCCCGCAGGCCGCTCAAAGAGCGTATTGCTACTTTAGAGTTGCCTCACCATCGGGTATTGCGCCATCTTTCGATGGAATATCCCCGACTCTTCGGTGCGTACCTGCGTATTACTACCTCGTCTGCCGTGGGTCTAAACCCACTCGACTTGCATGCCTTATCCACGCCGCTAGCATTCATCCTGAGCTAGGATCAAACTCTGAATATAAGAGCAGGCATTACCCTACTCCCTAGACTCGATTGAACGGAACAAGAGAAAAGTGCCCAGTATCGAAGAGATACTGAGAAATGTCTCCTGTTATTGCTTGCTTTGTGCCTTACCCCTCACAACGGGTAAGGACTTTAGATCGGTGTGATCTATTTCTTTCTTGACCCTGCTGGCCAAAAAAGACTTTTATTCGTTGTTGTCAACGTACGCTCCTGTAGACCATGTTTTTGTTTAACCGAGTAGGACGCTTGAGTGAGCCCTTCTCAAACAAAAACCGCCCGTCAGGCAGTAGGGACAGTATATACGCCCTTCCTTATATGTCAAATGAAGAAAAAGGGCTAAAAAGTGGCTCAATATATGGGTAAAAAAGAGCCCCGCATCAGAGCTCTGTGGGGGGTGACGATCCAGAGTCTGATGCGGGGTTAGGCGGCATGTCCCATGGGGGACAGGACATACCACTTGTGGGTACCCCGCGTCTTGAGGCAAAGACGCGGGGCAGATAGCGTGGCTTTCATGGGGGCGGCTTCACCACGCTACCTATGGGATAACGAAGAACGATTTAATTCAACTATAGCATGCACTAGACGATGTGTCTAGCTCCCCTTTTCTCTTATTTCTTCCGAGCAGAAAACTTCTCCCAGACCACCAAAAGCGGTGAAGCCAAGAAAATAGACGAGTAGGTACCTGCGATCATACCCACGGTAAGGACGAGTGCGAAGTCTTTCGTTGCTGCAGGTCCAAGGAAGTAGAGCGAGAGCAGTACGATGATAACGGTGATCGAGGTGTTAATGGAGCGGGAGATTGTTTGAGAAATAGAGCGACCAACGACACTCTCAAAATCCTCATGTTTGTGATGCTGCTCGTTGAGTTTAAGATTTTCACGGATACGATCGAAGATGACGATCGTGTCGTTGATAGAAATACCTAATACGGTAAGGAGCGCCACGATAAACAGTGCATCTACCTCGGCACCATACAAATGTCCCAACAGCGCAAAGAGTCCTGCAGGAATCAGAATGTCATGAAGCAATGTGACTATCGCAACCACACCATATTTCCAAGAGCTCGGGGTCGACGCATGACGGAAGGCAAATGCGATAAAGAGAACGGTAAGTAAAGATACAAGTGCGATCGCGATCCAGCCCTTCTGCATTAACTCAGCGCCAATAGAAGGACCGATAGAGGTAAACTCCTCTTCAGTAACGGTGCGGTCGGTTCCAAGCACTTGCACCAAACTCTCCTTTTCTTTCGGCGTTATATCGCGCAAACGCAAGATATGGCCGTTGCTGCCGGTCGGCTGGACGACAATATGACCGAGTCCGAGTGGCTCAACCACTTCTTGCACCTCCGCTTGCGTGGGGCGACCATCAGGATAATTTACTTCAAGTAAGGAACCGCCTGCCAAGTCGATACCTGGTTTAAGCCCCCACATGAAAAGCGCAGCAATAGAGAGAATACTCAAAAGCGCAGGAAGGATAAAGAAATATTTAAGGTTTTTGGCAATGTTCATATTATTTCAGGCCAGACTTAAGTAAGAATCGGCCAGTTGCAGTCTTTTCAGAAACACCGAGCGCAAGAAGGAACGTACGCGAGATAGTAATTGCCGAGAGCATAGAGACCACCACGCCAAGTCCAAAGACTAGGGCAAACCCTTTAATGAGCGAGGTGCCAAACCAGTAGAGAATAACCGCAGCAATAATGTGGGCAATGTTGCTGTCACGAATAGCAAGCCATGCGCGAGAAAAACCTTCGTAAATTGCAGCTTGCGCCGACTTACCCGCAGCCAACTCCTCTTTAATACGCTCGGCAATAAGCACGTTCGCATCAACTGCAAGACCAACCGAGAGTATAAAACCTGCAATACCTGCCGCAGTAAGTACCACTGGGATGAGTTTGAATATTGCGAGCATAAGCACCACATAAATAATGAGTGATACGACCGCAACAACACCCGGCAAGCGATACCAAAAGATCATGAAAGCGGCCAGTATAAGAAAACCAACCAAACCTGCGAGGATACCTGCATTAAGCGCTTGTTCGCCTAATGTTGCACCAATAGTCTGCGTCGATGCTAACTCGATAGGCACGGGAAGCGCACCAAGGTTAAGGTCGCTTGCAAGTTGCTTTGCACTCTCGGGCGTAAAGTTGCCGGAGATAATAGCGACACCGTCAGGAATATGCTGCTGGATAACGGGTGCCGAAAGCAGAACTCCGTCGAGGAAAATAGCCAACTGACGATTGAGATTATTCTGCGTGATGGTGCTAAAAAGTTCGCGACCCTCAGCATTAAAGTCGAGACGAATAACAGGACGCGACGCACCCACACCAGCTGAGTTATCAAACTGGAGCGACGCATGAGACACGAGCCGACCATCGAGCCCTGTGGTCTCAAACGCCGGATCGGTAGAAAGCGCACCAACCACTGCTGACGTCTCCTGCCCTACGGCAACAATCTTAAACTCCAAAACTGGAGTCGCGCCAATGCGGCGGATTGCCTCTTGCGTATCGGTGACGCCCGGCAACTCAACAATGAGACGATGTTGCCCGCCACCTAAAGCACCTCCCTGCTCAACTTGAACAATAGGTTCACCTACACCAAAGGCATTAACGCGACGCTCAATAACCAAACGCAGTGCATTAAGCGCTTCATTGATTTCAGTCTCTTGAACACCAGAAGTATCGGCGTTGTATACCAAGTGCGTACCACCCGAGAGATCCAAACCAAGGTGGAAGTCGAAACGACCCTGGGAACCTGTGGTGGTGTATACAAAAAAACCCACTGCCGCAGCGGCAATAAGGATGACCACCGACCAATATCGTAGAGCGAACATGGTGCCCACTATAGCCCAAATGGCGCCGCTTTTACAGGGATTGACTTTTATTGGCGCTATTGTAAACAAACATCGCTTTGTAGAATTTTGGTAATATGGTTGAGGCTCGCTCCCACGCGCATGATGCAGGTACGACTCGCGAGGTCCCCCGATCTTCACTGTCGACTGATCCCGGTCCTTCAGGACTGTAAAACGCTGCAGGCACACCAAGTAATACTATGGAATCCGCCGCTTAAAGGATGGACGTATTATTAAGGAGCCCCCGGCGGGACGGCACGTCGTTGCGCAGACCAAAAGGAAAGATAGAAAATAACGGACGAGTCTAAGCACCACCTCCCCCGGCCCAAAAGGCCGGGGTTTATTTTTTAGTCAAAATGGCGAGGTTTTTGAAAAGCATCGCAACCGCAACAGGACCCACCCCACCGGGGACCGGCGTAAAAATACGTGCAACATCGGCACAGCGTGGATCGCAGTCTCCCACCAACTTACCTGCACTCTCCGAGGTGCCAGCATCTATTAAAATCACACCCTCCTTTACCATCTCAGGTTTTATCAATCCTGGTGAACCTGCACCACTCACTACAACGTCAGCGTCTTTTAACATCTCGAGAGAGCCCTGCTCAAGTGAGACTATATGTACCTCTGCACCCTGTTCTCTGAGCATTATTGCAGTAGGCTTCCCTACCAAACGACCCTCGCCCACCACTACTGCTTTTTTCCCAGACAAAGACACATCTGAACGTTTCAAAATTTCCAACACCGCAGCCGCAACCGGTGCCATGGGAAGGTTGTCGACATCTTTTTCTGCTGGAATCTGTGCCAACAGTGCATCAGCATTCTCTATCGGCAGTTGCACCAACGCCCCATCACACGCAATGGCTTCTTGTAATTGTGCTGGACTAAACCGCTGCAATACTACCCCAAGACGCTGTGCAATCCTCTCTTTAATTTTTACAAATGATTCGGTTGCTGCGTCGCCTTCATTCATCACCACACCTAGCGTACGCCCGACAAGCGATTCGCCAAGTTCGACCACAACCTCCTCTGCTATTTTTTTTCCATCGATAATCATTAGGCATTCCCACGCAACAACACACGGCGAATAGTCTTAAGCAAAACAGTGCTGTCTAAAAGCAGTGAGCGGTGCTTAAGATAATAGAGATCATAGGAGAGTTTGTTGCGGGTCTCTTGTATGTCAGTGCCATGGTGCGGATCTTGATGATGATAGAGCTGTGCCCACCCTGAGAGCCCTGGCTTAATAATGTGGCGTACACCGTAATACGGGATCTCTTTCGTATATATCTCAACCAATGAGGGTGTTTCTGGCCGTGGCCCAATACACGAGAGATTGCCTTTGAGAAGGTTTAATACCTGTGGCAATTCGTCCAAGCGGGTGGTGCGCAAAAAGTGTCCCACCCGCGTTACCACCAAAGCACTTTTTCCATTGGCACCATATGCTCCTTGGTCGTTACCTGACATGCTGCGAAATTTGTAAATATTAAACACAGTACCGCCCTCACCTACACGCGGCATGGAAATAACGACCGCTCCTCCGTCTTGGAGCTTGAGTGCGAGCGCAACAAAGGGATATATAAGTGCAAACGGTATAAGTCCCACCAACGCCACCGCAATATCCGTTCCGCGTTTAATGGAATCATAAAAAAGGTGCGAGTAGCGGGATACGTTGCGTGCAAGCCAACGGTCGTCTAACAGCGAAAGCGGGATACGGCCAAAAAGCTCCTCATACGTGGCGAGGGCATCATAGAAACGTGCGCCCGCTGCAAGGAGTTTATATGTATGGGGGAAGGCAGCAGCAACGCGAGGGTCGGTAAAATCAGCGATCACCACACGCGCTTCATGACGCTCCATGGTACTGACGATCATTGCGCCCAGATCTGGCGATGCAGGATTTACAGTCTCAACAATACGGACCGGCGCCTTGTGTGCAGCATGCATGGCACGGATGAGATCTGATATTTCTTTACTCTCCCCCACCACCACTGCAGGCTCAGGGCGCGAGAGCCCAAGTGCAGGGAAAATAAACACCCGCCATATAAGCACAAGCACAAATGAGACGATGAGATAAATAAAGAGGAGCGTTTTTGGTGCAATGCCGAAAATAGGAAGCGGCATCACAAAGAAAAAGAGTGCTGCTAAAGTGACGTTGATAGTTTGCGCAATGAGTAATGTTGCGGAAAGCGCACGACGTGCAAGAAGTATTGAGCGAGACTCATAGAGGCCCGCAATAAAGTAGACCACTACCCATGCATCGAACAGGAGCGAAAAGGGCGTTAGGTGTGCAATAAACGTATACGTTGAAGGGACTTCAAGCACGCGGACATAGAGAGAAAGCCACAATGCCAAGATAAAGAAGAGAATATCTCCCGCAAAAAGGACAATGGTGCGGGGGCGAAAGGCGGTTGCCATAGAAGTG
>JADZGF010000001.1 GCA_020854065.1 Candidatus Nomurabacteria bacterium | reverse complement strand
AGATGTCTGGAGCTCCGCAACACGTACCCTCACCGGCTCATCACTCACTTCAGGATCACTTGCGACACAAGGCGACGTACAGACGGCGTCATCCTCAGTCGCCGCAGTGATTAATGCAAACACCAATCGCGTTGTAACAAACGCTTCTTCATCGATTGGTAGCGCGATTGGAAACATATCAGCCGCAAGTAGCGGGTGGGTGGTACAAATGTCTGACTTCGACAGTGTATTGGCTGGGGAAGTATACCGAGCCCGCGTAACAACGCTGTTTGGTAGTACACTCACTGCGCCTGATTCAGCCCCATCGATAACGGTTTATGATGCAGAACGGAATGTAGTGGCGTCTGAAATATCAATGACCTTGCTCTCAACTGGTGTCTATGAGTACACCTACACTGTGTCGTCTTCTGGCGCGGAAGGTACATGGGAGTCAGTTGTATCAACAGCGGTTGAATCAGGAAAAACGGTCCAGACGAATGACTACTGGAGTGTGGTGAGCGCTCCTGCTCAAGTGCTTATACAAAGTATAGGTTCGACTGAAACTCCTTCAATAACAGCTAATGTTCGTATCACGAACGAAGGGTCTGTAAATTATGAGTATCAATATGAGTGGTGTGTAGTATCGACGGTAAACAATGCATGCGGTGGTGGCAATGATACATACTACGCATCCGCCGCAAAATTCATAAATGCTGGTGCCAATTTTGATACTGAACTTACTGCAACTGTACCGCTGGCGGGTACGTACTACTTTAAGACAGTTGCTTACTTCGGAGCGGATTCATCTGTTGCTTCACGTCAATTTACTGCCACAGCGCCATCAAGTGGTGAAGGTGGTTCTGGGGGTTCGGGTGGAGGCGGTGGCGGGGGAGGTTCCTCGAAGCCTGCTACTCCAACGCAAAGTACTGTTGCGGCTGATATAAACGGCGACGCCAGGGTGAACGGGACAGATTTCTCTATTCTCCTCGCATTTTGGAAGACCACGCCGCCGTTTAATAATCCGGGCGTTGATCTAAATCGTGATAATAAAATCGATTCAGTAGATTTCTCCATCATGCTATACCGTTGGAGCAGATAATATGATTACCAAAAAACTATCATTCTATGCAGTTCTCGTGTTTACTTTGGCTTTTGCCTTGCCTGTGTATGCTGCAGAGCTCAAACTTGTTACCAATCCTCTAAAACCGGTCGCTGGAGAGGAGTTCATCATAGAGGTGAAATTAGATTCACAGACTGATTCAATAAACGCTGTAGAAAGTGTCTTGGAGATTGATGACTTAGATGTGGATCATATAAGTACAGGAGGTTCTGCGTTAAGTCTCTGGCCAGTAGGGCCCCACTATAAACCTGGAGCAGGGGAGATCGAATTTGTTGGGGGCGCATTAGAGCCTGTTGCGGCAGGGGAAACTGTGTTGTTGTTTACCATCGCAGCTCGTGCCTCTCAGGCGGGTACGTATGTCATTTCAAACAATACAACGAGAGCGTATAAAAATGATGGTCGTGGTACACCTGTTTCGATAATCAGTAAGTCTCATAAAATTACTGTCGCCGAAGCTGGCGAAGCGAAAATGTCTACTCCAAAAGATACAGTGTCGCCAGAATTTGTATCGGTGGAGGTGGGCCAAGATCCGTCTCTTTTTGGAGGTCGCATGTTCCTCTCGTTTTTTGCGGAGGATGACCAGAGTGGCGTTGCCACTTATGAGGTGCGAGAAGGATTCTTTAATATGTATAAAAAAGCAGATCGTTACTACGTCTTACATGATGAGTCGCAAGGTCAAGATGTGTGGGTGCGTGCCACCGACGCTGCAGGTAATTCAACGGTCTATAAAATTTCTTCTACACATCAGCACCATGCGTGGGTGTGGTGGATGGGAGGTATACTAGTGCTAGTGATAGCGGGCTTCTATATGTACCGCACCCGTTTCCTGCGACGTCACTAATTTATTTTAGACATATGGTGCGAAACCTGTACACGTATGTAGTGATTGTTTGGGTATGCATGATTGCACCTTTGAGTGTTCGTGCTGCAGTGCTCTCTATATCCCAATCGGATAATCAAGTTGAGGTTGGATCTACGGTTGTTGCTACCATTTTTGTTGATAGCGAAGGGGTGGCGATCAATAATGCAGAAGGAATACTTGTGGTTCCGAGCAATTTCGAGGTGGTTTCTGTAAACCAAAGTCCATCAATCTTTACACTTTGGATACAGCAACCATCTCCTGCAGGTAACACCATCTCATTTAATGGAGGACTGCCATCGCCTGGCTATACAGGGCAATCTGGTCGGATATTTTCAACAACCTTACGGGCAAAAGAAGCAGGTTCAGGCTCCTTCACATTCTCAGGCGCTGCTGTCCGAGCGAATGATGGTCTTGGTACGGATGTGTTGCGTACTTCCGGGAGCGCAACAGTGACTGTAGTACAACCTCCTCCTGCGCCTGTGCAAGCTGAATCACCATCGTATACGCCTGTAGAAGTCGCCTCGGCAGCGGCAATCAAGGTGCGATCATCCACGCATCCTTCACAAGAGGCATGGTATGCACACAGTGAGCCACTTATGGAACTTATACTGCCTCCTGGTACAGATGCAGTGCAGACACTTTTAAGTGAAAGACCAGGCACGACGCCTATAGTCACATATCGACCAGCAATAAGGGAAAAACAATTAGATACTCTTGAGGATGGTGTGTGGTATTTCAATGTGCGGCCGCAAACCGCGCAAGGATGGGGTGAAATTACTACTTACAAGCTTCAAATAGATACGCAAGCTCCGTCACTTTCTGATTTCTCTATTACGTACCAGAACCGCCAATTTGATATAAATGGCAGCGCCACGGATTCGCTTTCAGGTGTGGCGCGGATAGAGCTGCTTGTTGATGGGATGTATGTTACAGATCTTGATGCAACTGCATTAAAGGGAGGGGCTCATTCGTCTGTGCCGTTTAATGTTCATGTTCCTTTTAGTACATCAGTCTCACTGAGTGTTGGTATACACGCTGCGGCGGTGCGTATTTCCGATGCGGCGGGTAATACCTACGTAACTGAACCAGTAGATTTTATTGCGGAGGCACCAGAGTCACCTCTTGCAGGGATTAAATCTATAATCTTCTCTTTTGATCCCAGTATCTTTACTCCATGGGCATTGCCTGTTTCTATCCTCTCGCTCATGATGAACGTTTGGCTATGGTTGCGTTTGCGCAACCAAGAACGACGCCCGGTTCGGGGATCAGGAGTGAAGGGAGATAAATTTCAACGCGCCGCACGTCAAAGGCTCACAATTGCTAAGAAAGATCTACAAAAACAATTGAAAGAACTCGAGCGTGCTAACAAGCGTCTCGATATTACGCCTGCTGATGCGTCACATATCAAGAAAGTAAGAGCCCACTTAGAGGAGACACAGCAATATATTGAACAAAAAATAAAAGATGTTGAAAAACCCTAGTGTTCTTTAGGAGTAGGCGAGCGCAAGCGTGTGTACGCGGCGCGCACCTGCTTCAGTAAGTGCACGCGCCGCTTCTCTAAGTGTGGCGCCGGTGGTGGTGACATCATCAACCACAATGCAGACACGGTCTTTTGCTGCAGATGTTGCGCGCATACTTTTCTGCACGTTTTTCAATCTCTCTTTACGACCAAGTCCTTGTTGGTGTGGTGTATTAATCGGGCGCGAGAGAATATCGGTACGGTATTCAAGTGCGCCGTTTAGGTGGGGAAGGAGTGCGTGGCAGAGTGTTTCGCTCTGATTATGACCACGTCCACGTTGTCGTGTGTGGTGGAGAGGGATAGGGATAAGGAGAGGAGTGCCAATTTCTTCAGAAATATACCCAAGGACTCGCTCAGCAAGCGCAGGAGCGGCGACTTCGGCCGCATATATATTGCCGAAATATTTTAATTCCCATACAAGCGCACTCGTCCGAGGATCATGGTATGGCAGACCATCAGGTGTTTGCATCGTTAACCATTCATGGGGAGTGCTGGAGAGTACAATCTGCTCTCCGGGGCGCTCGGGCACTACAATATTGAGAAAAGTGCCTAAAATCGCTCGTAACATGGGTGTATAATACAAAACAATGGCCTTTTCACTACCGGCCCTCCCAGATTGGTTTTCTAAGAAGGCAACCAGTGTCCTGGGGGTTGATATCGGTACCTCATCTATAAAAGTGGTACAGCTGCGCCGTGAACATGGTCGTGTCGTACTTGAAACGTATGGCGCTATAGCTCTGGGTCCGTATGCGGGTCAAGAAATTGGTCGCGCAACTGCGCTTCCTGCAGAGAAGATTGCAGAAGCGCTTAAAGATGTATTACGTGAAGCAAACGTTACGACAACTGATGCAGCAGTTGCAATACCGTATTCCTCAAGCTTAGTGTCTGTCATTAAGCTCCCTGCCGGAATAGAGAAGAATCTTGCCACAGTAGTACCTATTGAGGCACGTAAATATATTCCCGTACCGATTAACGAAGTGCTGTTGGACTGGTTCATGATCTCGGATCCAAAACACCCAAGTCCTGATGGCAAGATTGAGGTGCTCTTGGTGGCAATCCACAACGATACCATCGCAAAGTTCCGCTCCATCATGACCGAGTCGCAACTTTTGCCTTCCTTTTTTGAGATTGAAGTATTCTCTGCCACGCGTGCAGCCCTCGATCACGGACTTGCTCCTGTGGCGGTGGTGGATATGGGCGCCGCAACCACAAAGTTTTATGTCGTAGAGCGGGGGATTATCCGAGAGAGCCACATTATCAACCAAGGCGCGCAGAATTTAACACTTGCTGCATCGCGCGCCCTTGGTATTAGCGTTGCACAGGCAGAAGAGCGGAAGCGTAAATGGGGATTGAATGATCCGCCGCCTACACCGGGGGCTGCTCCTGGTCCTTCGCTTAAACAATCGCTTGAGTTAACACTCAGTCCTCTGGTTGCAGAGGTGGCTCGTACCGCGCTTGGTTGGGAGCAACGGGCAAACCAAGCACTCTCCACCGTGGTATTGGTTGGAGGTGGAGCAACACTGAAAGGTCTCCAGGATTTTTTGCGCGGCAAGATTCAAAATGAAGTACGGTTGGGGGACCCGTTTGGCAAAACACAGGCACCTGCATTTCTTGAATCAATCCTCAAAGAAGCAGGACCAGAGTTTTCTGTCGCTGTTGGTCTGGCGCTGCGTCGTCTCCAAGAGCTGGGCTAATGTGTTGATATACATGAGTGCGTGAAAAATTGCGGTTTATACTAAGTAGCAATGGACCCGCAAGCCGGAGCCTCGTTCATTCCGAAGAAACCGCTTGTTGAAACACGCAGCGGAGGTGGGGGCATATTCTTTAGCCTCGCACTTCTTATGTTTATTGCCTCGATCGCGGCTGCAGGTGCAGTCTTTGGCTATCAAGGATATTTGAAGACAACAATTGCTTCGAAAGATGAATCACTGAAGCGAACCGAAGGAGCCTTTGATGCAGATGCGATTGAGACTCTGGTGCGGACTGACCGCCGTATTGAAGAAGTGCAAGGATTATTGAGCAAGCATAATGCGCCGTCTGCAATCTTCGCGCTCTTAGGAGAGCTCACCTTAACGAGCGTGCGCTATGACACCTTTAACTTTATTCTTGACGAAGGCGGTGCTGCGAGCATCAAACTTACCGGCATTGCTGATTCATTCTCGAGCGTTGCGCTCCAGTCTGATCAGTTTGGTGCAAGCAAGCACCTAAGCGATGTGGTGTTTTCAGACATCACCATTAATGCGATAGGGCGGGTTACCTTTACGGTTGACGCCACAGTGTCTGCGGCAACAATTTCCTATGCGCGACAATTGCGCGAGCCGTTCGTCCTTCCGCAGTCTTCTTCTGAAGAGTCTTTACCGACAACACCACAAGCGACTTCGACTTCTCCGAGTGCGACCACCACAACACCATGATTAAGCTTTTGATGCCCATAATTCTTTTGGCGATCTCTATCGGACTTTTTGTCACGTATACGAATCCCGCGTATCAAGATGTGAAGTCACTGGTCGCACAGGCTTCTTCTTACGACAATGCACTCGAGCGTGCACAGGAATTGCGTGCACGTAGAGACACACTCCTCTCGGAGTACAACACCTTTAGTACAGAGAATCGTCAGCGCCTCTTGCGTGCGCTTCCCGACAACGTCGACAACATCCGCCTTATCATCGACATCAACAATATTGCTGCCCGTCATAATCTCACACTTGCGAATGTCGAGCTGGGAGATGTCTCTAACTCCCGTATCTCACGAGATGCGCTTTCGGTAGGGACGTCGGGTGATGCAGTTGGCTCGGTTGAGGTAACTTTTGCGCTTCTTGCGACCTACGAAGATTTTCTCGCCTTCCTCCAAGACCTCGAGCACAGTCTTCGTATTGTCGATATCGAGTCAATCGGTTTTACCTCTCCGGCAGCAGATTCCGAGGGCTTGAGCACCTATACCGTTACTATCCGTACCTATTGGCTCCGTTAATATATGGCAATACTTAAAAACAAATTATTGGTCGGACTCCTCATGGTGGCGGTTATTGGTGGACTCTTGTATTGGTGGAGCGGCTCAAGTTCTTCTCCGGTGCTCACGCAGGATACTCCTTCGCCACTGTCGACCGATTTGTTGGCAACCTTGGGGAGCCTTAACACCATTACGCTCGATGAATCTATTTTCGTAGATGAGACATTCCAGTCCCTTACCGACTTTGGTGTTGCTATACCTCCACAAGCTACTGGTCGCCGAAATCCGTTCGCTCCGCTATAACCTATGGATCTGCTCTCTGCGCTTGCTCAAGGGGGGAGTATTCCAAAAGATACTCTCCCGAAGCTTCAAAAAGCCCTCGCGGCTCCCGGTGCTACCGAAGAGGGGGTGCTTCTTGCTGCAGGAGTTCCTCTTCAAGACATCCTTAAAGTAAAAGGGGAGTATTACGGAGTGCCAACCCGTGCGCTCGGAGAATCCACTGTGCCCTTTGATGTGCTGCAGTATGTGCCCGAAGAATCTGCACGGCACTATAAACTTGCGCCGCTTGGCATAAAAGATGGAGTGCTTGAAGTTGGCGTGACTGATCCTGAAAATCTTGAAGCACGTGATGCGTTGACGTTTATTTCAGCGAAACAAGGAATGCCGTACAAGATATTCCTCATTTCTGAAACTGATTTCGATAAATTGCTTGAGCAGTATAAGGGACTCTCAGGCGAAGTGGGGCAGGCACTCGGCGACCTTGAGGTAGAGACCAACATTAAAGAAAAAGCAGTCTCGGAGAAAGGCAACAAAAAGCTTACGCTCGACGAAGATCTCATTACCGAGACAGAATCCTCTGCGATCGCAGAGGATGCCCCAGTTACGAAAATCGTGGCGACGGTGTTGCGCCATGCGGCAGAGCAGCGTGCATCTGACATTCACGTGGAGCCGATGGCCGATCTCACTCGTGTACGATTCCGTATCGACGGCGTGTTGATTACGAACATTACGCTTCCGCCGAAGGTCCATACGTCCGTCGTTGCGCGTATTAAAGTGCTCTCGAATATGCGTTTGGATGAGAAGCGTAAACCGCAAGACGGTCGCTTTTCTGCACGTGTCTCCGGCAGCAAGGTAGATTTTCGTGTCTCGACATTTCCCACCTACTACGGTGAGAAGGTGGTGATGCGTATTCTGGGTGCACAAACGAAAGATTGGAAAATCGACAGTGTCGGTATGAGTGAGCGCAACTTAGGCCTCATCCGTACTGCTATTAAGAAGCCATACGGCATGATTTTGATCTCCGGTCCTACCGGCTCTGGTAAATCAACGACGCTCTACACACTGCTCAACGAAGTCGATCGCGACAAACACAACGTGCTCTCGCTCGAGGACCCGGTTGAGTACACTATTGCGGGTGTATCGCAATCACAGGTACGGCCCGAAATCGGATACAGCTTCGCCAACGGATTACGTACCACACTGCGTCAGGACCCAAACATCATCATGGTCGGCGAGATTCGCGACAGTGAAACTGCCAACTTGGCGGTTCAGGCTGCACTCACCGGTCACTTGGTGCTCTCCACCATCCACACCAACAACGCAATTGGCATTGTGCCGCGCCTTCTCGACATGGGTGTTGAGCCGTACCTCATTCCACCAGTGCTCGCACTTGGTGTGGCGCAGCGCTTGGTACGCACACTCTGTCCGGGGGGAGGGAAGAAGGTTAAGCCTGATGAGAGTATGCGCAAAATGTTGGATAAGCAGTTTGCCGATGTGCCGGAAGAGTTCAGGAAAGATCTTCCAAGTCTTGAGAATATTTATCGACTAGAGGTAACACCGGATTGCCCATCGGGTACACAAGGACGTATCGCATGCTTCGAGGCTTTTGATATGACGCCAGAACTTGAAAAAGCAATTCTCGAGGGTAAATCAGAGGATGATCTGTATAAAATAGTGCGTGCACAAGGCATGCTCACGATGAAAGAGGATGCTATGATCAAATCAGCGCAGGGTATTGTGCCATTCGAAGAGGTAAACACGCTTGGTGGCGAGTTTGATCTTGAAGATGCGCCAACACCGATTGCACCTGCCGCGCCAGAGGTACTCAAAGAGGATGGCGGAAAGGAAGAAGCACCTCAACCGGCAGTCAAGGAGGTCGAGATTTAACTATGGCGGACTACAAGAAAAAATTAGCGGACTTGTTGGCGTTAGTGGTGGCGCAAGCTGCTTCAGACCTGCATATTGCTGAAGGGGTGCAACCTATAATCCGTGTCTCGGGTGTACTCACCCCGATCCTTACCGAGCCCGCACTCACGCACGAGGACATGCAAGGGCTTATGGGGGAGTTATTGAATCCTATATATCTCAAGCGTTTTACCGAGACGCAAGAAGTCGACTTTTCATATCAAGCTCCCGATGGTCCTCAAGGACCAGGGCCGCGCTTCCGCGGCAACGGGTATATTGAGCGCGGTCATATTGGAGTAGCACTGCGCCTCATTCCGCGATCAATTCGAACAATTGCTGAGCTTAATTTGCCACAAGTGCTTGAGAGTTTTGCGGCGCGTGAACAAGGATTCTTTTTGGTAGTGGGGCCAGTGGGACAGGGCAAGACCACCACACTTGCTGCGCTTATCGACCTTATTAACGAGCAGCGTGCTGAACATATCGTTACGATTGAAGATCCAATCGAATATTTGTTTGTAAATAAAAAAGCACTTATCGAGCAGCGTGAAGTACGTGTCGATACGGCAGACTTTCATACGGGATTGGCGAGTGTTTTCCGCCAAGATGTCGATGTGCTCATGATCGGTGAGATGCGTACACCAGAGACCATGGCAACTGCAGTCACTGCTGCAGAGACCGGACACTTGGTGTTCTCGACCCTTCATACCAACAATGCTGCACAGACGATTGATCGTATTATTGATACCTTCCCGCCAAACCAGCAGGATCAAATCCGTGTGCAACTTGCAGGATCCTTGGCAGGTATATTTAGTCAACGGTTGGTACCGCGCATCTCAGGCGGGCTTGTACCAGCGTATGAGTTGTTGATCAATAACAACGCAATACAGAATCTTATCCGCGAGAAGCGCACCCACGAGATACAGACGGTGATTGAAACCAGTGCAGAGGCAGGCATGATTGACCTTAATCGTTGCCTTGCGGACTTGGTGCGCAAAGGCGAAATTACTCCTGAGAGTGCCTATAGTCGTTCACTTAATCCGAAAACGCTCGAGCGGCTGCTATAACCTATGGAATTTAAGTACGAAGCACTTGATAACACCGGAAAGGCTGCAAGCGGCACGGTTAATGCTGCTACTCAAGACAGCGCTATTGTTGCACTGCAGAAACGCGGATTTACCATCACCTCCATTACAGCGAGTGAACAAAAGGGTATCGTAGATCGCCTGCAGAATGTTACGTTTTTTGGCGGGGTGTCTTCTCGCGACTTAGTGCTTCTGTCTCGTCAGATTGCTACACTCTTCGAGGCACAGGTCTCGGCGTTGCGTATCTTCCGGCTCTTGGCTGAGCAGACAGAGAAGCCTTTTGTGCGCGGCGTACTTACTACGGTCGCGGACGATCTCCAGGCGGGTACCGCAATATCGGCTGCGCTCGGCAAGCACCCGAAGGTATTTTCAAACTTTTACGTAAACATGGTGCGCTCCGGTGAAGAATCAGGCAAACTCGATCAGACGTTCCTCTTCCTTGCTGATCATATTGAGCGCAGCTACGAGTTAACTGCGAAAGCACGCAATGCGCTGGTGTATCCGTCGTTCATCATTGTGACCTTCATTGCGGTGATGTCTTTGATGCTCACGATCGTGATTCCGAAGATTGGTGCCATTTTGGTCGATACGGGGGGAGAGTTGCCTATATATACGGCGATCATTCTTGGGTTTTCAAACTTTTTGGTCGACTT